>SIAJ01000125.1 GCA_009691845.1 Gemmataceae bacterium | reverse complement strand
CGAGTCGCAACTTATTGCTGCACAAACGTTTAGCGGAGAGGGGGGGATTCGAACCCCCGGTAAGATTTTACTCCTACGCGGCTTTAGCAAAGCCGTGCTTTCGACCACTCAGCCACCTCTCCGATACTAAAAACACCGTCTTTTTTCACCATTCCCTATTCTTACCTTTGCTTGACTACACCCGATACTACACCTTTCGACGTTTTCCAGACTTTCGACGGGTGTAGTTTGCACCAAATGACACCAGCTTGACCATTTGGCCGACCTGCCGCTACACCCGTTTCTACACCCGGAGCATTCATCATGGCGAAAAAACGGAAGAACGTCAAGTTTCCCCTCTTCCTTCACGGCTCGGGCCAGTGGGCAAAGAAAATCCGGGGCCGGACTCGATATTTCGGCAAGGACAAGGACGCGGCCCTGGAAGAGTATGTTCGCGTTCGTGAAGACCTCGAAGCGGGCCGTGCGGCACGACCTAAAGCCGACGCCGGGCTGACCGTGGCCGACCTTTGCAATTCGTTCTTGACCTCGAAGCGGCAACGGGTAGACGCCGGGGAACTCTCTTCCGAAATGTGGTCGGTCTATCACAAGGCGTGTGAAGGGATCGTCGATCTATTCGGCCGGGACAGGTCGGTAATGGACCTCCGACCGTCAGACTTCGGGAAGCTCCGAAACAGGTTCACCAAACGGCTGGGCCCGTTCGCCGTGGCGAAGTCGATCCAGGTGGTGAAGACTGTGTTCATCTATGCGTTCAAGTCGGAACTGATCCAAGTGCCGATCCGATACGGGGATCAATTCGACAAGCCGCCACGCCGGGTGATGAGGCTTGAACGATCCAAGCGCGGGGAGAAGCTGATCGAACCGGCCGACGCCTGGAAATTGATCGACGCGGCCCTCCCACAATTGCGGGCCATGATCCTGCTCGGCTTGAATTGCGGCTACGGCCAGTCGGACTGCTCGAATCTTCAACGGGACGCACTCACGGTCAAACCTGGCTGGCTGAATGCCCCTCGACAGAAGACGGGAGTAGGACGCCGTTGTCCATTGTGGCCCGAAACCATCGCGGCCATCGATGCGGTCAACGCGGATCGTCCTGAACCGAAAGATGAAGCCGACGCGGGTTGCGTGTTCGTCACCTACAAGGGCTATCGGTGGGTGAAGTTCCGGGATCGTGGCCTCGATATGGCCGGCACACGGAACGACTCGGCTGGACAGGAATTCACGAAGTTGGCCCGTCGATGCGAAGTGAAGTTGACCGGCGGCATGTACATCTTGCGTCACACATTCAGGACCGTGGCCGACGCGGTGAATGACCGAGTAGCCGTCGATTGCATCATGGGCCACGCTGACGATAGCATGGGTGCGACCTATCGGGAGAAAGTAGCCGACGAACGCCTGGAGCGTGTGTCGAACCACGTTCGGGAATGGTTGCTAAAGAACAAACCGGTGAGTGCCGACGCTCCGGACGTGTTGCGGTTCAAGGCGAGTTGAAGGACGCTAGAATGATCTTGCGGGCCGGGGAGTAGCTACTCCGGTGGGTTCGTTCGTGCCGACCTTCCTCCCGGTGGATCGCACGGGCGGACTCATGCCGCACAACCGGGAGTACACCTCATGCCGACCGATTCAAATTCAAATGCCATCGACGCCGATCCTCAACCTTTTGAACTCGCCTTACAAGAGGAACTCGAAAGCCTGATTCAGATTCATCAAGAAGGCTTCGACAAGTTAAGTGATAGCACAGATTTGTACCTTGCGCGTCTCGCGGATTGTCGGCCCAAAGTCTTGGAACAGCTTCCGGGCATAGCCGACTGGGTGCGAGAGCTTTTTCTGCGTTGTTTGGGTGGGGCCGTTTTTCTGAAAGCAAACGAGGACCTTCACCGATTTATGGAAACGCTCAAATGCGCACTCATCCCGATTGTGCCGACTCCGACAATGTACGGCTGGAATGTAAACGACGATGGCAGCTTGGGAAAAATCTCATGGGGAATCGATTCGGAAGCGCGAGAGGCATACGCCCGATTCAAGGCAGTGATACCGGAATGGAGAATCGCCTTCGCACGATTCCGCGAATGGTTGGCGCTATGTGATCGGAGCGCAGCCAGCGGAGCGGAAGAGACGCCGATTCACGACAGCACGGACGCCGCACCGTGGCCTGAATACCTGACCGCGAACGACTTGGCGAACCGCCTCAAGCTCCCGCAAGCGGCCACTCGCAAGAAGCTAGAACGCCTGGCAAAGAACTGCGATTGTCGGCGTGAAGTGGAGTCCCCTCGCAAGGGGGAAGCAAAATGGACATACCGCGTGAAGACCGTCCTACCTGAACTCATTTAGTAGACGGACGCCCGTCCGCCGACTGTCCGTCCACTTTTTTCTTTTCCATCTTTTTCCGCCAGTTTTCTCGCTTTCACGATGGACGCGCGTCCGTCAACAGTCAATTTTGCGCAAAAAAATAGCCCTAGTCGCCATGACAACCGCGACGCGCACCCCCCGACTCTCCGACCTACCGCTATGGCGGCTAATCGTCCTACTGGATGACGCCGAGCGAACCGTCGGCCCTGACTCCGAGACGGCCCGTGCCGTCGCAAGGATCATCCGCGAGAGGATGCACGCCGGGTCAGACGCCGAGCGAGAGGGGGCCACGCGATGACCTACCTCACCGTCCAGACCGTGGCCGATCAACTCACGGTCAAGCAGCAAGCAATCCTCGACTGGATTCGTACCGGGCAACTTGTCGCGGTCAATGTCGGGCGTGGAACGGAGCGGCCACGCTGGCGCATCGCATCGACCGACCTCGATGCGTTCCTTGCCGGCCGACGTGCCACGCCAGCGGTGAAGCCGGATCGACGGCGACGGGCGAAGCTACAGGCGGATGTAATCAAGTTTTTTTGAGACGTGAAAAAGGCCGACGGTTGCAACGTCGGCCGGGTGCCAAAATCATCATCGACCAACACGAACAGGACAGGGTTATCGTATGGCAAACTCAGAGCAAACTCAAGCGAAGCACGTTACCGTCCTCGCTCACGAAGCCGACCTAATCGCATCGGGAATAACGCGTGATGCGTGGGAAGCGGCCGGACTCTACACCGAAGAAGACCCGAAGCGAGTAAGTGACCTGCTTGCGTGGCCGTATTCAGCGAAGAAGCTGGGGCCGTGCCTTTGCTTCCCTTACTTCGACATCGACGGCAAGCCGCTTGATTACGTGCGGGTCAAGCCACGAACGCCACGTAGAAACAAGGAAGGTAAGACGGTCAAATATGAAGCCCCAAGAGGCAAGCCGCCTCACATTTACTTCCCGCCCATTGTGCGTGAGACTCACTCGACAGCCGCGTTCTTTATCCTCACGGAAGGCGAGAAGAAAGCACTTGCCGGGTGCCTCCAAGGTCTCCCGGTTATTGGCCTGAGTGGTGTGTGGAGTTGGAAGTCGAAAGATACTCCGATCCTTCCGGAACTCGCGGCCATCATTCGCAAGGGCATCACGATCTACATTTGCTTCGACTCGGATCGTGCCACTAACGAGAAAATCCGCGTTGCCGAAAATCACCTTGCGGCCGCATTGAAGGATCTGGGCGCAGTGGTGCGCGTTGCTGGATTGCCATCGGGTCCGGATGGTGCCAAGGTCGGCCTCGATGATTACTTCGTCGCGGGTGCCACTGCTGACGATTTCCGCGCTGATATTCTCGGCACGGCAACGGAGCCACGCGATCCGAACGCCGGCAAGCCCAAACCGAAAAACGGCCGCGAGGTCATCATCTTGGGGACGGACGAATTCCGCGTCAATGATGAAGCAATCGTGGCACTCACGAAGGACAAGGACACCTATGCCCGAACTGGCCAACTTGCCCGCGTCATACTTCCGGGCGACGAATTGCCATCCGGGAAAACACTTGAGGAAGGCTCTCGGATCATCCCGACGTCGGCAGCGACACTTCGCGAACGATTGACTCGCGTTGCCGATTTCTACACGGCTAGGGCCGGCGACTTTGGGACGGAGTATTTTTGCTCGAATCCGCCTCAGTCAATGGTGTTGGCCATCCTTGACCGTGGCGAATGGTCCGGTATCCGCCCGCTTGTTGGCGTGACATCTTCACCGATCCTCAGAACCGATGGCAGCATTTACTCAACGCACGGGTACGACGCGGCAACCGGGTTGTACCTAGTATCGAACGGTGTTGAGTTTCCTCCGCTCGAAAAACTAACCCGCGACTCTGCACAAAAAGCAGCGGGAACCATACTCGACTTAATCCGAGATTTCCCCGTTGCGGATGAGGCCGGCAGATCGGTGTATCTGTCGATGATCCTCTCCGTCATCTGTCGCCACCTGATCGACGGATCCGTGCCCCTCCACCTGGCCGACGCGAACGTGCGAGGCAGCGGCAAGTCGATGTACATTGACAGCGGTTCAATCATCTCGACTGGTACGACTGCACCAGCACAAGCCTACAGTTCGGAAACCGCCGAAATGCGGAAGATCATCACCTCAGTCGTGATGGCAGGAAACCAACTACAGAATCTCGACAATCTCCCTTCCGGGGGTGCGTTTGGCAACTCAGCACTCGACATGGCTCTAACCTGTCGGATCTGGGAAGATCGAATTCTTAGCACGAACAAGAAATTGATTGCCCCTCACCGAACGGTGTGGACGGCGACCGGGAATAATCCTGTCCTCCGTGCCGATACCGCAAGACGAGTTATTCGGACCCGCCTCGAATCGGACCATGAGCATCCTGAAGATCGGGACGGATTCAAGTACCCGGATCTGCTTGCCCACATTCGGCGCAATCGGCCGCAACTCGTAATCAATGCCCTGTCCATCGTGGCCGCTTACCTGAAGGCCGGAACCCCCTCAGTCGCATTGAAGCCAGCCGGGGGATTTGTGGAATGGTCGAACGTCGTTCGTGCTCCGCTTGTTTGGCTGGGGCTGGCAGATCCGTGGGACACCAACATTACAGGTCGGGAAGACTTGGACAATGAGGCCAGCGAGTTGCACTCACTTCTCACCGCTTGGGAAGAAATCGGCGGCACTGCTGGCGTATCTGTCGCGAAGGCTAAGCGAGCATACATCGCCAACCCAGACCGATACCCGGCTGTTGCGGACTTGCTCGTCGCGGTGGGACTTGATGGCTTTGATTCGTCCAAGGTTGGCTACCTCATCCGCAAACACAAAGGGCGACCAGGACCGGGAAAGAGGATGCTCGCACTCGCGAAGGAAGAGCACGGCCATGAGAAAGTTTGGGTAGTCCAACGCAAGAGCGATGCGGGTCATGGGGGGGATGTGGGGCATGATTCAGCCACGGCCACCTTTGAATTCGATGAAGAAAAAAAAACAACACACAAAACTGAAGCTGCTCTTGCTTCAAAACATGACCCCCATGCCCCCCATGACCCCCAAGAAGAGGCACCTGACCCCAATCCGAGCGGCTGGACCTACTCCCGTGCGGACCTTGGCGGCATCATGTAGCACGCCATACAGATCAACGAGTGCTGATATGGTTGCATAAAGATTCGACGATCCGAGGAACCAACATGGCCATCGAAGAACGAAACCCGAAACCCGCCGACGACTGGCCCGATACCGTTTGGCTTCAGGTGCGGTTTCAGCCGGGAGATACGCCCAGAGCGATCCGGATGAGGCACTGGCTGAAGATCGGACTGAGGACGTTTGGCATCAAAGCCGAGCGGCTCACGGGCAAGCAACCGGAGGGACCGACGCATTGACGAGTGCAGACGTGGCTAAGCGGGGCATCGCGAAAAGTGTAACATACACCCACGTGGCCGTCGGGAGCAATCGCATGGGATGGGAACGCGAACAGCCTTGAAAACCGGACTTTTCGTGCCTTTTCATGCCATTGCGGATAGGAGTCGATGCCGGTCAACACGCGAGAAGACGTAGACGATAGTTTGGCCGTTTTGATTGCGGCCGGACGTTCCCACGTCGATGCAGCCGAGACTTGCGATATAAGCGTCCGCACGGTTCAGCGTCGCCTGGACGATCCGGAGTTCAGGACGAAGGTAGATCGGCTGAAACGGCAAAGCGTATCGCGAGCAATCGGCACGCTCTGCCAATCCATGAATACGGCCGCGACCACACTAGCGACGCTGGTTGTTGATGGTGTGGACGAAAAAACACGTTTGCAGGCCGCCAAGGAAATCATCTCTGCCGCATTGAAGAGCCGCGCCCAAGAGGAACTGGAAGGGGCAATCGCCGACTTGATGGAACGCTTGGTGGCTGTCGAGGAACGGAAGGAGCGGCGACGATGAGCAAGGCAAAACTAAGCAAGCTGGCCGAGCGGCTCTCGAAGTTTGAAGGAGAAATCGAGGATCGTCTTTGGTTGCCGAGTGCGTCCTACTTGCTACACATTGTTGAATTCATGTCGAGCCTGGTTTTCCCGTTCACCACGGACGACGAGCGAGAACCCACATTGCAGACCAACGACGAGCGCCGTGAAGTGTGGCCGCTCTTTGCGTTCTTGGAACTGCTTTCCGAGCAGGCCGCCGAAAACAAATGGGGACGAGAAAGCTACCACCGGGACGATGCCGAGCGAACGATAGATGTGTTCATGGGAATCCAGGAGTGGCAGGGTGCAATGTATGAGGCCGCACAGTCGAGCGAGCCGCGTATCGAGGCGATTGATTTGTGGAACTGGCCGATAAGCCCCATCGTGTTGCACTGCTACAAATCGATTTGCTGGCACGGGGATGGCCGCGAATCGCACTTGATGCCCGTCGTCGAGTTGTACGGCGTTCCCGATGCCGAGCCGATTTGGGAGCTTCTGGCGAAAGTCTCGCCGCATCCGCCGTGGCACAAGGATTTTCCCCTGAATTGGAAATGGTGGGGGGAAGACAGTGTTCCGTTTTGCCCGTCGTGGCCCGATGGCGTTCGCCAAGAGATCGAGGCCGCCGTTATTCGTTCGAAGTCGATGGTTCCTGAAATCGTCCCGCCCTACGATCCGTCCCGCATCAAGCAATATCGATTTCGTGGTGGCTCATGGCCGGAATTGACGGGCGGCAATCCGGGCGAGCTGTTTGACCTGGAATATTACCATCGAGCCGAGAAGCGGAGCCGACCGGATACAGGCGAAATGAGGAACTGGAAAGCCCGCCGACAGGCCGCACTAAACGCATAAAGAACCGAATGGGGCAGACGAACAGCGAGAGACGCGAAACCGCCAAGACGATGGCCGGCGAAGTCCGCTTGCTCATGGCTGACGCGATGGGCCACACTGAAGGAAATGACCGTGAATAAAGCCAGAAGTAACCTTCGGCAACACGACCTGTTCGTCCAAGAGGCCGAACGACTCGCCAACGTGCCCGCCCGCGAACGTAAGGAAGCCTTGGCCGTCCATCGCCGAATAGCTGACGATCCCACGCTACGGCAAGGGACTCGCGACTATGCCCGACGTGTCGCCGATACCCTGGAAAAGCTAGTCGAAGAAATCTTGAGAAAGCGGAAATAGCACATAACATTTCTGTTGACGAACATCGACAGAGATGTTATTATCTCTCTTATTGAGACTGACGCAATCAAGAGGGAAGATCATGGCCGGCATCATCGCTTACTTCCGAGTGTCAACGAAACAACAAGGGGCATCTGGCCTAGGCTTGGAAGGACAAGCGGCGGCCGTTGAAGCCTTCGCCAAAGCAACGGGCAAGCCCATCGTGGCCCGCTACACCGAAATTGAGAGCGGCCGGAACTCCGCCCGCCCGGAACTGGCGAAGGCCCTCAGCCACGCCAAGCGGAGCAAGGGAACGCTATGCGTGGCGAAGCTGGACAGGTTGGCCCGCGACGTGGAGTTTCTTGCTAAGGTGATGAACTCGGAGGCCGACTTCGTTGCCTGCGATAATCCGACAGCGAATCGGCTGACGTTGCACATTTTGAGCGCAGTTGCAGAGAATGAAGCACGAGCAATATCCGACCGGACCAAAGCCGCATTGCAAGCAGCCAAGCGTCGCGGGGTGAAGCTGGGATCGGCTCGCCCTGGACATTGGACTGGACGGGAAGAGGCCCGACTTGCCGGACTGGTCAAGGCCCGCGTCGTGGCGGCTGCGGCTCGCACCGAACGAGCCGAACAAGCCTACGCAGACCTTCAGCCGGCAATGGTCGAACTTCGCGCGAAAGGGCTGACACTGGCCGCAATCGCTGACGAGTTGAACGCGCAAGGCCACACGACCCGGCGCGGAAAAGCGTGGAACCCGGTTCAAGTGGCCCGCGTGCTCGAACGGTTTGCATCCAACGCATAGGCAAACCTGGAAGGCTCGACGGGAATGTCGTCAGCGTCGAGCCATCGGCCATCCGAGCGGGCATCCAAGTTACTGTGCCCGTCCGACCGTCCGATTTCGTGTATCGCGTGCCGTCCGTTGAAAACGCCTGTTCCGTCCAGGCGTGAAGGCCGCTTGCCATTGTGCGGCACATGCGCGAGTGATCTGGTCGAGTGCATCCGCAATAAAAACGGCCCTTGCCCTTTTAATGTCCCGGATCAAGCATGTAAACGCGGTTTCTAGTCCCGCCTTCTCTTCTGCTCGACCACGCCGCCGCCATTTTCCAAACGTCCGGTCATTGATGCCGGCGATATCCGCCGCGCGATCGTATGCCAGCCCCCAAGCGATCGCAGCGAGTAGGACGGTCTTCACATCCTCAGTAAGCACGGTAGGACGCCCGCCACGATTGGCAGCCGATCCGGTCTTCTTCTGGCCACGCCGAACGCGCGAACCACTGGCGACTTGCGAACTCGGCTTTGGTGGGGTTGTGCTGGACATAGCCCGCAATTGTGCCGCATTTTTGCGGGCATACGGTTTGGATTGGAGAGGCATTCACGCCGCCGAGACCCGACTTTCGGCAGTATTCGGAAAGGCGGGGAGCATCAACGTCGAATTCCCCGGTAAACTGACCATGCGGCTGAGCGATCTCGCAGACAGCCGGAAATCGAACGGGATAGAGAAGTGATCCGTCCTGGTAATCCTGCCTCAAGCGTGGACATCACCGTCGTGATAGACACACCAGTGCATACGCGAGCATAGTGCCCACTCATGAGCCAAATCGCAGAAATTGAAAAACGCCTTTGGGCGTCTGCCGACGAGCTTCGTGCCAACTCGAAGCTGAAGTCGTAGGAATACTCCGTGCCGGTGCTGGGGCTGATCTTCCTGCGCTATGCCGACTTCAAGTTCGCCATCGCCGAGAAGGAACTGGCGGGCAAAGGCTCCGGGCGGCGGGCCATCGGCAAGGAAGACTATCAGGCCAAAGGCGTGATGTACTTACCGCCGCCAGCCCGTTTCTCGAAGTTGCTGGCCCTGCCCGAAGGCGAGAACATCGGCAAGGCCATCAACGAGGCGATGAAGGCGGTCGAGGCCGAGAACGACACGGTGCTGGCGGGGCACTACGGGTTCACGGCGGAGGAGTTGGATTTCATCCTGAACTACGACATCAAATACCGGCTCGGCCGCAACGCCGGTGAGGAGGAGGAATGAGCAATTACCCCCACAAGCGCAAGCGTGAGCCGTGGCACAAACTGACTGCCCAACAGGTGGACTGCGAACTGGCGGCGCAGACAGTCGAGGACAGGGTTGTGAGCACATGGCCAAGAAAGGTGGATTTCGTTTTCTGGCACAGCCCCAAAGGGCCTTCACGCCGCAAATCGATCCAGATCCTTGATGCTCCGAACTTTGCTGCTCACGGAAT
>SIAJ01000041.1 GCA_009691845.1 Gemmataceae bacterium | reverse complement strand
GTTGCACTGGCTCTGTATCTCCTCACGGGCGTTGCTCAGATTCGTCCCGAGGAGCGTGCCGTCGTGCGGCGACTCGGCAAGGTTGTCGCTCATCCCGGGCCCGGGCTCTGGATCGGCCTGCCTTATGGCATCGATCGGCTCGACCGCGTGCCCACGGCCACGGTTCGACGGGTGCCTGTCGGCTATCGGCCGGAAGCCTCCGAAGACAACCCGGCTGGGCAATTCCTCACGGGCGATCAAAATCTCGTCAACGTGCAAGTCGCCATCGACTACGCGGTCGGTGAGACCACGAACGATCTCGAAGATTATGTGGCCCAGAAAGACCGCATCGACGGCGTGATTGCGCGCGAAACCGAGGCAGCGCTGGGCGAGTGGGTGTCCGGCCGGCTCGTGGACGAGGTTCTGCTGACCGGCAATGCAGCCCTGCCCAGCTGGTTGGTTCGTCGCGTGCAGGCTCGCGTCGAGCCGCAACGGCTCGGGGTGAAGATTCAGCAGGCCAGCATTGTTTATTTGGCCCCGCCCGATGAAGTGCGTTCCGCATTCGAGGAAGTGAACACCGCCCAGTCCGCTGCACGGGCTCAGGAGCAGCGGGCCCATCAGGAATCAGCCCGAATGAAGCACGATTCGGAGGCCACGGCATTCCAGTACACCCAGCAAGCTCTCGGCTACGCGGCCACCAAAAAGGCACTCGCTCAGGCGGAAGCCGACTCATTCACGAAGCGGCTCGAGCAATATCGCAAGCTCAAACTGAATAATTCCGACGTGCTGACGGCTATCTGGTGGGACGAAATGAGCCGTGTTTGGCAGGGTTTTCGTAGCCGTGGCCGTGTGGAATTGCTCGACGCCTATCTCGGGGCGGATGGGCTGGATCTCACCACGGTGGTGCCGCCACGAAAGCGGTAGGTGATAGACGCGTTTCGTAGCCGCACTCGTGAGAGTGCGGGATTTCGCGACGCAACCCGCGTTGTAACCAACGCGGCTACATTCCCGGCCATTTCCGTAGCCATCTCGCTCGCTCGCCTGTAACACAATCCTCACCCTCTTCTTGCACCTTTTGGAGATTCACCATGTTGATGGCCCGACCGCGATTGTTCGCGGCTGTGATCGCTCTGACGTTTGGCCTAGTCGGCTTGGCCCAGGATAAGAAGGCCCCGGCCACCATCAAATTGCTCCTTCCGGAATCGCCCTCGAAGGTCACGCTCAAGGTCGAAGGCAAGGACCTGGAAGCCAACGACAAGGCCACCAAGGATGGCGTTCGAATTCTGGTGACGCCCGACCTCGAAGCAGGCAAGACCTACGCCTACAAGATCGAAGCGAGCATCACGCCAAATAATTACACCACGATCGTCCGCACCCGCGAAGTGACCTTCAAGGCCGGCGAGGAAATTACGCTCGACCTGCGGAAAAAAGACGACAAGATCGCGGACAACGTCGTGATCCGCTGGGTGCCGACGCCCCGCATCGTCGTGAAAGACATGTGCGAACTGGCCAAGGTCACCAAGAACGATGTCGTCATGGATCCAGGTTGCGGCGACGCCATCATGGTCATCACGGCTGTCCAGGACTTCGCCGCGAAGAAGGGTAAGGGGACCGACCTCGACCCGAAGAAGGTCGCCGAGTCCGTGGACAATGTCAAGAAAGCCGGTCTTGCGGACAAGATCACGGTGAAGGAAGGAAATGCCCTCAAGCTCACGGCCGACGATCTGAAGGACGTGACCGTGATGATGCTGTACATGGGCGACGAGTTGAACATCCGCCTGCGTCCTTCGCTGTGGGAACATATGCCGGCTGGCTCGCGCGTGGTTTCGCATCGCTTTATCATGGGCGATTGGGCACCCGACAAGACCGTCACGGTCACTCGTGAGGGGGAATACGGCGTCGAGGATTTCGAGTTGCACGTGTGGACAATCACGGGCAAGGAGAAGACGGGCGACTACAAAAAGAAAAAGTAACGAGTAATGAGTGAGGAGAATTTCTCCGCCGACTCCTCACTCCTTCCTCTTTACTCCTCACTCAACAGGAGCAAGACACCATGCGATCACTCATGATTGGCCTGACGGCGGTGCTCATGGCACTTCCCGTGTTGGCTCAAGACAAGAAAGCTCCGGCTATCATCAAGCTCGTCGTGCCGGACAAGCCGACCAGAACCGAAGTGACCATTGAAGGCAAGAAGCAAGAGGAACCGGCTTCGTTGAAGGACAACGTCCGCGTGTTCACCACGCCGGACCTGGAGCCGGGCAAGACCTACGCGTACAAGATTGAAGCGACCATCATTCCGAACAACTACACGAAGATCATCCGCACCCGTGAAGTCACGTTCAAGGCCGGCGAAACCATCTCGA
The DNA here is from genome assembly GCA_009691845.1 of Gemmataceae bacterium. GTDB lineage: Bacteria > Planctomycetota > Planctomycetia > Gemmatales > Gemmataceae > SIAJ01. The sequence continues at coordinate 42,899 of SIAJ01000041.1, read as the reverse complement.
TTGATGTGCGCACGGAAGACAAGAAGACTCCCGATCGCATCGAAGTCCGCTGGGTGCCGACGCCGGACGATGTCGTCGACAAGATGTGCGAATTGGCCAAGATGACCAAGGACGACGTCGTTCACGACTACGGTTGCGGCGACGCGGTCATGCTGATTCGGCCGATCCAAAAATTCGGCGCGAAGAAGGGTTTTGGCAATGACATCGACCCGAAAATGGTGGCCGAGGCCCAGGTGAAGATCAAGGCAGCCAAATTGGAAGACAAAGTCACGGTCGTTCAAGGCGACATCTTGAAGATGACTGAGAAGGATTGCGGCGAAGCGACGGTCGTTCTTCTGTACATCGGCGATGACCTGGGTGCGAAGCTCAGCCCGGTTCTACAGAAGGCGCTCAAGCCAGGTGCCCGCGTCGTTTCCCATCGCTTCACGCTCGGCGACTGGAAGCCAGACAAGACCATTACGATCACGAGCGAAGGCGAAGAATACACGCTGCACTTGTGGATCGTGCCGGAGCCGAAGAAAACCCCGGACCCGAAGAAGACCCCGGACCCGAAGAAGAAATAACCAGACGATTGCCTACCGGGGACACGTATGAGATAATCTCTCTCATGCGTGTCCCTCTTCTTTTCGTCATTCTCGCGCCGACTTTCGCCGCTGGGCAATTCCCCACGCCCAATCAGTACGACTCCAAGATCAAGGCGAAGGATCGCGAACACTGGGCGTTCCGTTCCGTCGCTCGGCCTGCGGTGCCGAAAGTCCGCGATCCCCAGTCTACAATCCGCAATCCGGTTGATGCGTTCATCCTCGCCAAGCTGGAAGCGAAAGGCTGGCAACCCGCACCCGCTGCCGAGCCGCGAGCCATTCTTCGCCGAGTGTATTTGAACCTCTCGGGTCTTCCGCCGACGCTGGAGGAACAGGACACGTTTCTTCGCGATCCTTCGCCAATCGCTCTCGATCGCGCGATCGACGATCTGCTTTCACGTCCCACGTATGGCGAACGCTACGCCCGTCGTTGGCTCGACCTCGCTCGGTATGCGGACACGAACGCCTACGAGCGTGATGCCATGAAGCCGAGCGTTTGGCGTTATCGCGACTACGTGATTCGTTCGTTCAACACCGACAAACCGTACGACCGCTTCCTCAAAGAACAGATCGCCGGCGACGAACTCACCGACTCTTCCATTGAAACAATCATTGCCACGGGCTTCCATCGCCTGGGCCCGTGGGACGACGAACCGGCCGATGCGGCAACCGACCGCTTCGATCAACTCGACGACATCGTTTCGACCACGAGCCAGGTTTTTCTCGGCCTCACGGTCGGGTGCGCCCGTTGTCACGACCACAAATTTGAACCGCTGACGATGCACGACTACTACAAGCTGGTGGCCGTGTTCGACCCGTTGAAACGACCCCAATCGGGCCGCACCGATCAGGACGCACCCGCCGTCACGCGTGAGCAACGCGCAATCATGGCGAAGCGCGATCGCGCCATCGCGGACCTTCAGCGGATGAACAACTCCGTTCGCATGTTGGCAGGCGGCGGTTACAATCTCGCATCGACACAGATGGATGCGTTGAAGCGGGAGATTCCCGATCCGGTGCTCGGCTACTTCATGACCGAACCCTCTCCCACTGCACCGACGACCACGATCCTGCTGCGTGGATCCGTCGCTCGACCCGGTGCGAAAGTCGGGCCTGGCGTGCCCACCGTGTTGGCCGAGAAACAACCCGAGTTCTTGAAGCCCGATTCTCTCACCACGCGACGGCGACTCTCGCTCGCCAACTGGATTGCCGAGCCGGCCAACCCGCTGACGGCCCGCGTTATCGTCAATCGCGTTTGGCAATGGCATTTCGGCGACGGCCTGGTTCGTAGTGAAAGCGATTTCGGTACCCACGGCGAAAAACCCTCGCACCCCGACCTGCTCGATTGGTTGGCCGACTGGTTCATTCGAGAAGGCTATTCGATCAAGAAACTGAACCGGCTGATTCTGGGCAGCCACACCTATCGCCAGTCCAATCAGCCAGCGGAACTCAAAACGCAGCCCGCGGTCGATCCGGAAAATCGGCTGCTCTGGAAGTTCTCCTATCGCCGGCTCGAGGTTGAAGCCATTCGCGATAGCGTGCTGGCAGTCAGTGGCCGCTTGAATCGCGAGATGGGTGGGCCCGGCGTGTTCCTGCCGATTCCGAAAGAGGCCCTCGAAGGGAACAGCGACCCGGCCACAGTGTGGAAACCGTCCGACGAACGCACGGCCTCCAGGCGAACGATCTATGCCGTGGTGAAGCGGGCCTTGACGAACCCGTTGCTAGAAACGCTCGACCTGTGCGACACCGCCCGCAGTTCCGCGAAACGCATGACGACGACGGTTTCGCCGCAAGCGCTGACCTTATTCAACGGCGAGTTCATCAACCACCAGGCGAGGCATCTGGTCGATCGGCTCGAACGAGAAGCGGGAACCGATCATGTCAAGCAGATCGATTTGGCTTATCGCCTGACCCTCTGCAGGCCCGCGACGGCAAACGAAAGCGCAACGTTGAGCGCATTCCTCTCAAAGGCCGGGAATGGACGACAGGCCCGCGAGCAACTTGCCCGAGTGATTTTGAATTTGAATGAGTTCGTTTATCCCGATTGATTCGGCCACACTAGAACAGGCCCAAAATTGGCCCGCCATGTTCGACTAAACCCCTCGGGCGATCCAAACTATCCCGATACTGCGTGTTCGGGTCGATACCGAGCGCGTGATAGAGCGTGGCAATCAACTCATACGGATGCACCGCGTTCTTCTGCGGATACGCACCCTGCCGATCCGATTCGCCGTAGGCCTGTCCGGGTCGCACGCCTCCGCCGGCAATCAAGCACGTGTAGCACGATGGCCAGTGATCGCGTCCACCGGGGCCGACGTTGGCCGTCGTGGGTGAACCGATCCTCGGCGAACGCCCGAACTCGCCGACCATCACGACCAGCGTGGTTTCGAGCAAGCCGCGTTCGGCCAAATCTTCGATGAGGGCCGACGCCGTCAGGTCGAACACCGGACAGCGCCAGTTCTTGAGCATCGGAAAATTGTTGCGATGCGTGTCCCACGAACCATCGGGGCCTGCGACCGGTTCCGTATCCGATCCAGCGGGCCAGTTCACCTGAACGAACCGCGTGCCGGCCTCGATCAATCGACGGGCCAGCAGGCAACTCTGGCCCCAACGCGTGCGGCCATAGCGATCGCGAACTCGCGGTTCCTCATCCTCGAGCCGGAACGAGCGGGCCGTGCTCTCGCTTCCGAGCAACGCCAGCGAGGTATCGTAATGTCCATCAAAGCCCCTTGCACTCGCGGCACCCGTATGCACATTCCGCAAGTCGAACCGGGCCTTCAGGCGGCCAAGCGTCATGTCAGCCGGCAGCGATAGGCTCTCGACATTCAACGTATTCTGCGGATCCTGGTACATCTGGAACGGGTCGTAGGAAGGCCCGAGAATCCCGGCCGACTGACCCACGCCCGTAACGGAGCCTTCTTGAATCGGCGCACAAACGCTGACGAATCCGAAACGGCCCGGTTCCGGCGGTCGATACCTCGCGGCCACGGCACCGACGGAGGGCAGATCTTGCCGCGACGGCGGAACTGACAAGCCCGTCGGCGAAAAATTCAGCGGCCCGGCACCCGTCATCAACATGTAGATGGACGCACCGTGATTCGCGAGGCCTTGCGGCTTTACGCCGAGCGAACGGATCAGCGAAAATCGATGGGCCTGCTTCGCGAGACGAGGGAGGACTTCCGTCAAACGAATTCCCGGAGCCGAGGTCTCGATCGGTTTGAACTCGCCACGAATGCCATCGGGCGCATCGGGCTTCGGGTCCCACGTATCGATATGGCTGGGCGATCCCTGAAGGTAAAGCAACAGAACCGACTTCGCCTTGCCAAAGCCATTCACCGACTTCGAAGAACGCCCCGCCTCCGCCCGCAACAACGTCGGCAACGCCAATCCCAAAAGCGGCAACGAACCCGCCGTCAGCAGATCACGCCGCGACGGCGAATCGCAAAGCCGGCCACGAGGAGCGAGGAGAGAGAGCAACGCGAAAGCCTCCAGGCGATTCCAGTGAGGTAATCGTACCCGCAATTGGTGTGCAGGTCAAAGGAGTTGGGATTGCTCGTGGCTAGATTGGCGGCCGTGCCAAAAAGACGATTACCTGGTTCCTCGTAGTTTGATTTACCTACTCAATTGGCCTTTCCCGAGCCCATTCTAATTTCAGACCATGATTTGACGCACTGCATTTGCTTTCTTTAGGAGCCGAAGCGTCGGCCATTGTTTTGGATCGGGTGGCAGGAAGATCTTTCCAAGAGGTTCCTTGAATTTTACTAGGCCTTCCCCAAGTCCTTCGCCTTCGAGCGACTGAACTTTTTGCTCATTGAGCCTCATGACGTAGTTCTCGTCAAGGAAGATTAGCGCGTTGTCATATGCACGGTGGTATGTCGGTGCCAAGGCTATCCCATTGCAAACGTGGTCTACGCTCCCGGGGGCGCCCACGGGCAAGATATGTGCGGCATCCACCAAGCGAAGTTGAGCGCGGGTAACTGCACATCGTGACCCATAGGCGAACAATACCTGACGACGGAAGCCTGCCAACCGAGAGAGCCGTTGGACTTCCTGCACTAGCTTGCGACGTGGTTGGGTGAGCCGATCGAGTTCGGCGTTCAAGTGAGCTTCCTCCTCAATTGACAAGCGAGGCGCAGCGACTACTGCTTCTAACGGCTGGAACGTCCGAGTGTCAGCACCATGTCGATGGAGATCATTTGCGTGACCGATGTAGTTCAGGAGTTGGTCTGGTCGAACGCCAATTGCCAACTCGAGGTTGTCCTTGCGATCGAAGGCAAGGCCATCCTGTTGTGCTTGATGCACAACGCGTATGTCGATCTGCACGGAGGGTGAGCCTTGGGTGAACGTACGGTGCCGCTCAAGGTCAAAGCCGGCGAACATTTGCAAGTTCGGCTCGTAACCGATCAGGACGGTCAAGCCAGTCGGATTTAGGGCGAGTGGCAAAGATTCGTGAGCCACAAGTTATTGCGACAGCGCTTCGTTGGCACGCATTTCCTGCAACACTGCAAACGCGGTAGTGGCCGCCGATTCTAGTTCTTCCTTGGTCTGCCAATCCAATGTCGAATGGAAGATCACATCGCGCATGATCTCCTCAACGAGGTCGGCTTCTTGAAGCGAGCAGCGGGTAGCTTTCAAAATGATCTTTGTGTATCCGCTTGACATCTACATCCTCCGACTTTTGAGAGAAGGTCCAATGGGCTTCACCCCGAGTTTCATAATTCAAGGGCATTAGTAGCCGATCAGCATGATCCCTTTCAAAGGGAGGATTAGCCGGTTGCTGATGTACAAGGTTTCAAGAAACGTGTTTACTGCCCGAAAATCGTCGTGACCGCGATAATCATTCCGAACGCCTAGGGCAGGGTAGTGAACGTTGTGCATCAGGCAGGCTTGAAAAATATCCTTCAAGAATTAGTAGTTGACAACCGCTCTTCCGGCCTCGACCTCCAAGACAATCGTGCCATCCATGCTCAAGCCGTCCGCGTCGAACGACTTGTCAATGTGATTATTGAGTCCGAAAAGAACGGGTACTGGGATCTTGAGTCCCTTGGACTTACCGGCTTCTACACGATATCCGATTTGTTCAAGAAGCGGTCTGAGGTGCGAGAGAACACCGTCGCTGTTCAGATTATGCTCAGGGGAGCTAATCTCTTCGTAAGCGACCTCAAAGCACTGGACAAGCTGAAGGAGAGGGGCAGTGAGCCCGACTGAACGAGGGAAAAGTTGATACCGAAGCATGAGAGAGCTTTCTGCCTTTCGAGATTCCGTCAGTTTGTCAAATGATACGTGGAATCTGAGCCAAACAGTCCGGCTTGTCTGAGACCAGACTTCAATCGCGATTATCAAAGCCAAGTGACCCACGACAACTTGCAAGCATTGGGTGGCATCACCTACCAGTCGCTACGGCTCTTTAGGGACGTGAGCCTACCGCCTATCCTCGCCACTAAGCGTACCCCCCCGATTCGTAAGAATTCTCCCCTACCAACATTGCAACGCCCTCCCATCTCGCTGTACACTATATACTGTACAAGTGTACAAATACCAAATCCATTGGTGTTAAAGCACTTGCGACAAAAACATCCTTTGAACTCCAACGCGAGGTGTCCAAAAATGTCCCAAAATGACCATGCTGGAAAAAGATCGTTGTTGCTTCATGGGCTCGTCTCGGGCAAGTCCGTGGCTCAGGCGGCGGAGGCAGCTGGTGTTTCTCTTAAAACGGCGTATCGGCAACTGAATAAGCCGGAGTTTCGAGAGCGTCTCAATCAACTACGTGGCTACATGTTGGCGGGTGCAACTAGCCGCATGGCCAATGGCATGGACCATGCGGTGGACGCCCTCTTCACTCTCCTCAACGACGAGAATTCCAGCATTCGCATTCGGGCCTCCCGGGCGATCATCGGCCTAGGCCTGAAGATGCGCGATGCCGTCGAAACCAACGAACGCCTCACCGAAGTCGAACGCGAACTGGCCGAGAGGGGGATGTCATGAATTCCAATCACCGAATCCATCGTGCAAGGAATGTGCTGGGCGAACGGGTCGAGCAAGAGGCAAGTGAGCGCGGAATGGATGCTCAGCAACTTGCACGGGAAACTGCCAAGACGTTTGACGCCTACTTGAGCAACTACAAGTCGGCCATGCGCACCAACCCTGATATTCCGCCGAACGGACACGAGCCAGACTTGGAAGAGGAAAAGGCGATACTCGAGACGCCGCCTGAGCAGCGGAACTTCGAGCAACTCGAATGGCTGGCACGCAAGGATCCGCAGGTGGCCTACGAACTTTGGGAAGAGACCAAGGAGATTGCCGAATCGGATTTGGATACGGGCTGGATGGCCGGGCGAACTATCGAGCCACTTGGCCGCAGTGCGTGGGAGCGGGCGTGCTTCCTGGCGATTCGTTCGCGTCTCATGGCCGCTTGGCCGCCACGTAATCCGGGCGAGATGCTGCTGATCGACGAACTGGCTCAGTACGAGATCCTGCGACGGCACTGGGTCGCCGTGCTGACGCGACTGTCGCGCGATCGCTACATGCTCTCGTCGATGACGAAAATGGTCGACTTGGACCACAAGCAAACGTTGAGCATGGCCCAGGCGACGTTCGAAGCCTCGCGAATGGTGGAGCGGATGCAACGGTTCTATCAGACCACGCTGCGTTCGCTGATACGCGTGCGGAAGGACAAGTCGAGTTTCAAGTTGAGATTGCCGGCACCGATCGCGGTGGTGATTGAGAGAAATGCAGAAAGACGAGAAGAGGAGGCATCGTGCGATTCGGCGATTTGAAAGTTGCAGGCAGGAGTGTGGCCGTTCGCTCCGCGAACGGCAGACAGACTTTCCGAGAACGCTTCTTTTGTCTCGTTTGGCCTGCCCTGCCGTTCGCGGAGCGAACGGCCACACTACGCCACTTCCACCAAGTTATCGAAGAACGTCGCCCCGCCGCCGAGGTCCGTGAGTGCCGTGCCCGTTGTGGCGTTCACGTTTGGGCCGCCGGTGACTTTGCTCCACCAGACACCGAAGCTCACCACCGTACCGGGTTGGACAGTTTCGCCGACGACGGCTTTGGCCTGGAAACGGCCGCGGGCGTTGAAGATGCTGACCGTTTGGCCGCTCGTGATCTGTCTGGCGGCCGCGTCGTGCGGGTGGATTTGCAACGTGGGTTCGCCGGCGGCGCGTTGCAGTACATCGATGTTCACGAAGCTCGAATTCAGGAAGCTGGCCTCGGGCGGGCAGACCATTTGCAGCGGATAGAGTTTCGCCAACTCGGGCTTCGTTTGCGGGTCTTCGTGTGGCGGCGTGTACGTGGGCAGCGGATCGCGGCCGGCCTTCGCCTCGCGTTCGCTAAAGAACTCGCACTTGCCGCTGGGGGTGCCGAAGTTGCCGTGTGCGAACGGGGCATAGTCGACAGGCAAGTTCAAACGGATTGCTCCGTTTGCTTGCAGCCGTTCGAGGGTGATGCCATCGAACGCCGATGCTGCCGGGTAGCCTGTGGGCGAGCCGCTCGGTCGCAGCGATTGCCTGGCGAGTTCCTCGTCGCTCGGGAACAACTCGCGTTCGAAGCCCATGGCGGCCGCGAGCAGACGAAAGACTTCAGTGTTCGGTTTGCATTCGCCCAGCGGTGCGATCGCGGGGTGATTGGCCTGCACGTAGAGATGGCCATAGGCGCTATGCAGGTCGAACTGTTCGAGTTGCGAAGTCGCGGGCAGCACAATGTCCGCGTAATCGACCGTATCGGTGGGGAAGAGTTCATGCACAACCGTGAACAGGTCTTCGCGCTTCAGCCCCTCGATCACACGGCCCTGATTCGGATTCACGGCCGCGGGATTCGAGTTGTAGACGAACAACGCTTTCACAGGCGGGCCGGGCAGTTCGCCGTTCAACGCCTCGGGGAGATTCACCATGTTGGTGGTTCGCGTGCCGGGCGGAATCAGGTCGGGCCGTTCGAGAGCGAGACTATCCCACGGCATCAGTCGGCTGGTGGAAAGCAATGCCCCGCCGCCAACGTGTCGCCAGGCACCGGTGATGGCCGGCAAGCAGCACACGGTTCGCACGGCCATGCCGCCGCCGCCGTGACGTTGCATGCCGTAGTTCAAGCGAATGAGCGAGGGCGACGTGCTCGCGTATTCATTGGCCAGCTTCTCGATGTCGGCAACGGGAATGCCGGTGATTTTCGAGACGCGAGCGGGGTCGTACTCGCCGGCCCGTTGTTTGAGTTGATCGGTGCCGAGGCAATAGCGTGCGAGATAATCGCGGTCCTCGCGGCCATCACGAAAGAGGATGTGCATGAGGCCGAGCGCGAGGGCGGCATCGGTGCCGGGGCGAATCGGTATCCACCAGTCGCTGCGGCTGGCGGTGTTGCTGCGATGCGGATCGATGGTAACGATCTTGGCTCCGCGCTTGCGAGCCTGGAACATGACGGCCCAGAGATGAATGTTCGTGACGGCGGTGTTCGACCCCCAGTTGATAATGTAGCGCGAATGAACGACGGCTTCGGGATCGATCACGGCTCGTGTGCCGAGCGTGATATCGCAACCGGCTGCACCGGCCGTGGCGCAGATGGTGCGGTCGAGAAGCGAAGCGCCGAGACGATGGAAGAACCGGCGATCCAGGCTGGCGTACATCAGCTTGCCCATGGTGCCGGCATAGCTGTAGGGCAGGATCGCCTGCGGGCCATCAGGCGAGGCCGCGATTGCCCGAAACCGCTCGGCAATCGTGCGAATCGCTTCGTCCCAGGAGATACGTTCGAACTGTCCCGAACCTTTCGGGCCGACGCGCTTCATGGGATAGAGCAAGCGATCGCGATGATAAACGCGGTCGAGGTAGTGCGAGACCTTCTGACAGAGGAAGCCCTTGGTGAACGGATGCTCGGGGTCGCCCCGCAGCTTGATCGCCTTGCCATCCTGAACGGTGACGATCATGCCGCACGTATCGGGGCAATCGTGCGGGCAGACGGCGTGGATGGTGGTGAGGGGATGTTGCATGCTTATTTCCTCGGCCGAAACGCTGTCACGACGTTCTCGTTCGTCGTGAGATACGGCCCCTCGATCAGGTCGATGCAATAGGGGATCGCGGGAAAGACTGCCAGCAGACAATCGCGTATGGCACTGGGTTTTCCGGGGAGATTGACAATGAGTGACTTGCCACGGATGCCGGCAACCTGTCGAGAGAGGATCGCCGTGGGCACGATTTTCAGCGACACTGCTCGCATCTGCTCGCCGAAGCCATCGAGCATTTTCTCGCACACGGCCTGGGTTGCTTCCGGGGTCACGTCGCGCTTCGCGGGGCCGGTGCCGCCGGTGGTCACGATCAGGCAGCAGCCTTCCACGTCGGCCAGTTCCTTCAGTGTTGCCTCGATCACGGGCTGTTCATCGGGGATGATTCGAGCGATTGCTTCCCATTCGCACGAGAGCATGTCGGTGAGACATTCGCGAATCGCCGGTCCGCCCTTGTCCTCGTACACGCCCTGGCTGGCACGATCGGAGACGGTGAGTAGGCCAATTCGGATCATAGGAGCCAGGAGCCAGGGGACAGGGGCCAGGAGTCAGGATACAGCAAAGAGGCGAAGGCTTGAATAGCTTGTATTCTGACTTCTGGCCCCTGATTCCTGTCCCCTGACTCCAATCCCCTGATGCGTACTACCTTCTCCTTCCGTGCTTCCGGCAACTTGATCTTCGGCCGTCATTCCGTTCGCGAACTGCGGAACGAGTTGGATCGGGCCGGCTCGAAGCGCGTGTTTGTTGTCACCGACAAGATTTTGGCGAGGGTTGGCATCGTCAATCTTGTGAGGGAAGCGGCCGGGCGCGAGGTTGAGATTTTCGATGGCGGCGAGCCGGAACCGTCGTTGAGCATGATTCGTACTGGCATCGCGGCCGCGAAGGCGTTTCGACCGGATACGATCATCGGCCTTGGCGGCGGCAGCAATATGGATGCGGCCAAACTTGCGGCCGTGGTGCTAGGACATGGCGGGGACGTGACCGACTACGTCGGCGAGAACAAAGTCCCCGGCCCGATCATGCCGCTGATCTGCATTCCGACAACGGCAGGCACCGGCAGCGAAGTCTCGGCGGCGGCCGTGTTCACGAACACCGATATTCAGCTCAAGGTCAGCGTGCTGAGTTACTATCTGCGGCCGGCCTGTGCGATTGTCGATCCGCTGCTGACTGTTACATCGCCACCGAAGGTCACGGCCGACAGCGGCATCGATGCACTCACGCACGCCATCGAGGGTTTCACGGCCGTGGATAACGCGACGTATCCGTTGCCGGCCGGCGAGACCTCCGTGTATCAGGGCAAGAACCCGTTCGCAGACATGTGTGCGGAGAGGGCGATCACGCTGGTCGGGCGATTCCTACGTCGAGCGGTGAAGGACGGCAACGATCTGGAAGCCCGCGACGGCATGGCACTCGCGGCCACGCTCGGGGGCATGGCCTTTTCCAATGCGGGTGTCGCCTTGGTTCATGCGATGGAATACCCGGTCGGTGCGGCGGTGCATGTGTCGCATGGTGCCGGGAATGGCTTGCTGTTGCCGTATGTGATGCGTTACAACATGCCGATTCGCGAAGAAGCGTTCGGGCACATTGCGGAATTGCTTGGCACCGATACTACCGGCGAATTCGAGGCAGGTGCGGCCGAGGCGGCAATCAAGGCGGTTGAGGATTTGCGGAGGGACATTGGTATTCCAACGCGATTGCGTGACCTCGGCGTGAAAGAAGAAATGCTGCCCACGTTCGCGGAGAAGGCGTTTTCGTTCAAGCGATTGATGCGGGTGAATCCGCGTTACCCAACGCAGGCGGAAATTGAGCAGGTGTATCGGGAGGCGTATTAATTTTGCGCTTCAACGTTTAGCGTTCGAGCCAGCGGTTCGAACGCTAAACAAAGGCATTCCCCTTTGAATTACGCTCAACGAATTCTCCCCGTCGCCACATTGCTTGTCTGTCTCGCAATCTTCATCATTCGCTGCGAGAGGGCAATCTCCCTCACTGCACCCACATTTGACGAGGCCGTTCATCTGACTGCGGGGTATTCGTATTGGCGGACCGGCGACTTCCGCATCAACAGAGAGACGCCGCCGTTGATGAAGTTGCTGTGGGCTCTGCCGTTGCTGGCAACGGATCGCCTGCCGTTTGAGCCCGATGCGGATCAATGGGCACGCAACGACATATGGCGAATGGGCGATGCGTTTCTGTACGAAGCGCCAGCGAAATCGTGGGACCTGCTCGATCCGGCCCGGCGGGTGAACGTGGCCATTGGTGCCTTGCTCGTTGTGCTGGTTGGTTGGTGGGCCAGGCGGCTGTGGGGGCCTGCTTCCGGCATGGCCGCGTGGGCATTGGCGGCACTCGATCCGAACTTGATCGCACAGAGTGCTGTCCTGAGTACCGATGTTGGGCTCACGTTGTTTTGCACGGCGGCCGCATACTGCTTGTGGGAATACGCCGGGAACCCGCGACGATGCTGGTTCATCCTGGCCGGCATCTCTCTCGGCCTGGCGCTGGCAACGAAGTTTTCGGCGGTGATTGCGGTTGCCGGTTTGGGATCGGGAGCGATCGTATTCGTGCTGGCCGGCGATTCGTTCGCGTTGCCTGGAGTTCAGGTGACTGGCGATCGACGAACTCGATTGAAACAGATCGTGCCCGCGTTTGTGCGGCTTGGACTGATCGCGGTGATTTGTATTCTTCCTGCGTATTTCGTGGTGCAGAGTCTCGATTGGCCGCGAGGATTGCGACAGCAACTTGGCCGCAACGAGTTCGCGGAGCCGCACTATTACCTGAACGGAGAGGTCTCTTCGCAGGGCTGGTGGTGGTACTTTCCGGAAGTGCTTGCGTTGAAGACACCCGCCGGCACACTCCTCTTGGCGATGTTCTCGCTATTTTTCGTACGGCAACTGCCTCGCCGAAGTGTGGCATTCCTTCTCGTTCCACCGGCCATCTACTTCATGGCGATGCTCGCGGCTCGATTGAATATCGGCATCCGCGTGATACTTCCGGCTTATCCGTTGCTGTGGCTCCTCGCGGCCCGTGTCGCCGCCTTCGGATCGACACCTGCCAATCGCCGGATCGCTGGCATAGCGGTTGCCTTGGGCATACTCGTGCCGCCGATTATCGATGCGGACTTGAATGGCCGCGATCTCTCGTACTTCAACGGCATCATTGCGGACCGAGCGGATGGTCATCGTTACCTCGGCGATTCAAACATCGACTGGGGCCAAGGCCTGCCAATTCTGGGCGCAGTTCTTCGCGAACACGGGGAGCCGGTTATCTATCTGTCTTACGCGGGCACCGCTCGGCCCGAAGCCCATGGCATTCGCTATCAACGCCTGCCAGGCTGGGGCGAGTTTCGACCGGCACCCGCGAATCGCGTTGATCACGGTGGCCGAGTATTGGTCGCGATCAGCGTGAGCAATCTGCAAGGCACGTATCTGAAGGAGCCCACACGGTATCGCTGGTTGCTGGACCGTCAGCCGATCTCGCGAACGGACGGGTCGATTTGGGTGTTTGATCTGACTGGGGATGAGTCGGCGGTCAAGCAACTGCAAAAGCCCGATTAAGCGCCGCTACTTGTACTCGTCCCGAATCGGGTAAAACACGTCGAGGGCCACGGCCGGACCGTTCCCGGCCACCACTTTATGCCGCACACCGCCAGGGATGCAATAAAGATCGCGTGGGCCGAGTTCCTTCACTTCATCGCCGACATGGAAAGTCGCGTGGCCGGACACCATCATGCCCATTTGCTCGTTGGCGTGCAAATGCCAATCGACGACGCCCCCGGCCGGGATGTCGACGAGTGACAGTTGAATGTGGTCTCCGGCATAGGTGCGGATCGGTACCGTGCCGAAAATGGTGTGCTGCCCGCACTCGTCGGGCGAAGGAAAGTAACGGCTCATGAGGTCCCTGGATTTGGTGGTCCTGGCAAAAATAGTGATGTCTGTACGTAGTAGGCACACTCCGTGTTCCGTTTGGACATGCCAAAGTTGCGTGTCTTCCAAGCAAGAAAGCAACGGCACACGGAGTGTGCCTACTACTCTTATGCAGATGATGGAAAAATTGAATCGCGATCAATATTTCACGGCGAAACCGGTGCCGGCGAAGAAGTCGTCCGAGTGTTTGTTCAAACCGAAACCAACCCGGATGTCGAGTTGGAAGAGCGGGGTCACCTTATAGGTGAAGCCGCCATCGAAGTAGTGCTGAGCCGTCACATCTGGAGCGATGGCCCCACTCGGAAAGAAGGCGAACCATTCCGTGTAGGCTCCGAGCTTTTCCGTGAGGCTGTAGCCGATCGTGAACGATTGAGCCCACTCGCCGTACGAATGTTGCTCGTCGTCCACGGCTCGGTTCAATTGCGTGCTGCCGCCGAAAGAGAGGCAGTCCGGAATCACATCCCAGCCGTAGAGCAGATTGAACCCGGGAAGCACGCGGTCGGCCGTGAGCGCCTTGGCACCGGTTGGAATCTTGGCTTGCAGGATCAGTGCCACTTCGGGCAAGAACGTTTTCTGCTCCGTTAGCCCCAGCTTGGTGCCCAGGTAAAAATCGTCGAACCCACCGATTGATTCGGCTTCTTCCCCAAACAGCTTCGACTTCGACCGACTGTAGGTCTGCCCGAGCCGTAGTTCGAACCAGTCGGCAAATAGGCCGAGGCGAAGCAGAATCTCAGGGTAGGTTTGATCGACGCGTTTCGTACCGTTGAAATTGTCCCGGTAGTAGGTGTAGCCGGCCTCGAGTTGCATGCGGCCGCGCCCAACCGTAGAGCTTGCCTCAGTGAAGTCGGGACGATCGGTCACGATGACATCTTCTTCGCCCGCTTCCGCTTCCTTCTTGGGGGGCTCCACGCCAATCGCCCACTCAAAAATCGTCTTCGGCTGGCCTTCGTCCTTCTTGTCGTCGCCCTTCGCTTCGGCCTTCTTCTCGTCCGCGTTGGCGGCCAAGACGCCGTTCGGCATCGGCATTTGGCCACGAATCACGAGCGGCGGTTCGGGCGTGGTCGTGCATCCTGCCACCAGAGCAATTGCGAGTGCGACAACGACGATCGAACAGCGAGGTCTCATCAGTCCGCTCACAAATGGGAAGACACCGGGAATTAGTCCCGCCTAACTGTATCGTCGTTTCGGAGTTTTACGATTCAGCCAATTGTGAGAAGCGGAGCAGGCATTTATGATGCTTGCCTCGTTCGCCAGGCTTCGCAACCGGTTCTAGTTATCACGGCGATGAGGATTCTGACGGATAGTGGGGCTCGTCATCATACGGTACACCCCGTGCGACCGAATAATCAGGACGACTCTATTTCCGCAGGGCCCTGCATGCGCATCGTGCTTGCTACCATTGGATTGTTGATTGTGGCTCAGGCTACGGTCGCGGCCGACCCGCAGCCACCCGAGGGTTTGCCTCAATACGAATTGGCGATTCATCTCGACACTGCAGGTCACCAGGCCCGCGTAACTCAGCAAGTCGTTTGGACGAATCACTCCGCCAAGCCCGTGAGCGAACTCGTCTTCAATGTCCACTCGCGATTCACGCCTCCCGAGACGCGAGAAAATATTATGCAGTTTGCCAGGCTGCTCGAACTCTTCCGCCTGCCGTTTCGCGACGCGGTCTACGTGGGGAACGCTTTCAACTTGCACAAGGTGGAACGAGTGCGGAGAGTAGGCAACGACTGGAAACACGAGGAATTGAAATATCAGTGGAACAAGGACCTTTCGACGGCGTTGATCGTGCCGTTGCCCGAACGAGTCCCTGCGGGTGGATCGACGATCGTATCGCTTTCGTACACGATTCAGCTTCCGCAGAAGCAAGGCCGTTGGGGCCAGTGGAAGGGCGTCACGTTCCTGAGTAACTGGCATCCAGTACTTGCCTTTCACGACAAGGACAAAGGCTGGATGCCGACGCCGTTCGTTCCGTGGCACCAGCCGTGGTTCAACGATGCGGGGGTCTTCACCGTACGGATACGCTTGCCGAAGGCGGAGCAAATCGCCTCGACCGGTTCGATCGCGAAAGTGAAGGAAGGCACGGACATGAAGGAGGTCCTGATCGGTCCCGTGATCGCCCGCGACTTCGCACTCATGACCTCCGCGCGTTATCAGGAATACTCGGTTGAAGCGGATAATGCCGGGAAGAAAGTGAAAGTGAAGTGCCTGGCGTTCCCCGAGCACGAACACTATGCGCGCGTGCTGATCAAGCACGCGGCCAAAGCAATTGAGAACTTCTCGAAGTGGCTTGGGCCTTATCCGTACCCGGAATTCACGGTGGCCGAGTCGTACTTCGGCTGGAATGGGAACGAGTGTTCGGGCCTGGTGATGATCGACGAGCGCGTCTTCGCCATGCCGCACCTCGCGGAACATTACGTGCAGTATCTCATCTCGCATGAGACTTGCCATCAGTGGTTCTACAACGTGGTCGGCACGGATGGCTATCGACAGACGTTCATGGACGAAGCAATCGTCACGCACCTCACGCACCGGCTGATCGATCAACTGGAAGGCAAGAACAACGAGCTCCTGAATTTTCCGCCGGCTCTGTCGTTCTTGCCGGGAATTCAGCGTGAAAACTATCGCTACTCCCAGTTCTATTACATCTTGAAGAACGGCGATCTGGGCCCGGCCGTTCAAGACATGGATAAATACGGCGGCGTCGTCGGCCTGTTTGCCGCCGTGTACGATCGCGGCACCAAGATCATCGGCATGATTCAAGATCGTCTCGGGCCGGTCGCGTTCCTGGAGTTCATGAAACGGGTCTACTCGAAGTATTATTTTCGCACGTTGCGCTTGGAGGACTTCCAGGGCGAACTGGAGGAGTACACGGGCCGCAAATGGGATGAGTTCTTCAAGGAGTGGATTCTCACGTCCAAGATGAGCGACTGGGCCGTGGATGGCGTGGACATCGTGACCGCACCGAGTCCGCCGGTTCAGCCCGGCCAGGCTGCCACTGCCAACAAATACACGGCCAAGGTCATCCTGAGTCAGCGTGCTCAGCTCAACGAGCCGACGACTCTCGGATTCAGCTTCGATGGCGGAAAAACCTACGGCCTGCGTGTGCCCGTGCGGATGCCCGAGCCGGGTGAACCGAAACCCGGCGTTCGCTGCGAACGACTCGACGACAAGCGAATGCAAATCGAAGTGCTACTCGACGCGCCACCCGATCAGGTGAGCGTGGACCCGGATCAGGTGCTGCCCGATTCGGACTCGGCCAACAACCACTGGCACAAGCCGATCAATTATCGGCCACGTCCGCTGTACACGTTCCTGGACGAGACGGCATTCACGAACGACTACGACAAGTGGAACGTGATTTATGGGCCCTGGGCGTATGGTGCCGCCTACGCGGATGGCTGGTACGAGCGGTCAACTGTGCTTGGCGTTCGCGGCGGCGCCTACCGGGTCGAGGAATTTCGGGGCGGACTTTACGCTGGCTACCGGCCTTACTTCGGCGACGTTGCCGTCGGTGCCGATGCCTTGTTTTCACATGTCCCCTGGCCGAAATCGGAGATTGGTTTCAATATCGAAAAGAGCGTCGCCCGCATGTTTGCCGATGGCGAGTACCGTCCCGACCGTGCCGTGGGCTATTTGCGACACAACCTGCAACCGACGTCGAGTCTCTATTGGTTGCCGCGTGAATTCATCGACGGTTATCTGTCCTATCAGCACAACCGGCTTCCGGATCCAGAACAGGAGCTGAAGGGCGAACGCATCGATCCACTCGCGACGGTGGGCGTGCGTTACTATCGCGAGACGATGGTGCCGTACTGGGACCCGGAAACGGGATATCGCCTCGACATGAACGCGTCCCTGGGCTTGCCGCTGTTAGGCGAAGATAAACTCTCGGGAATGGCCTGGGGCCAGGCCTCGCGGGTGATATCACCGCTGGAAGGGCTCGGCTGGTTCTCGGATATCAAGTTCGCGGTTCGCGCATTTGGCGGTGTCGGTTTCCCCAAGAATGGCCGACTCTATACGCTCGGAACCGGAACGCTATTTCGCGGCTTCGATCAAGCCGAGCGTCAAGGGAATTGCATGTGGGTCGGCAGTGTGGAAGTGCGGATTCCAACTCACGCCGATCTCGACTGGGACTTCGCCGACCGCATCGTTCGCATCAAGAACTTCTACTTGGCACCGTTCTACGACGTGGGCGATATTTACTTGAACAACAAATCGGTAGGTGGCATCGCTCACGCTGCCGGATTGGGCATCCGGGCAGATGTGGCGTTCTTCAGTTTCCTCGAACGCGCGACGATTCGACTGGATGTCGCCAAGGCCATCAACGCGCCGTCTTCAGTACAGTATTGGTTCGGGTTGTCGCAGCCGTTCTGAGATTGGTTTGGGAATAGGTTTCGGCAACGGCGTCGCGACCCCCTGGCCCTCTTCGTTTTCCCGATAGCGAGTGGACTGGGACGTGGCGGGAAGAGTAGGCAAATCGTGGCACGTTTTACGATCCTATTGTTTCTGTTTGCGCTTCCCGCCTCGGCCGCCCCACCGGTCCATGGAAAGGTCTACGCGGAACCTGGCCGCTTTGGCGGCTGGCCCGCAAATCACGGCATCTGGTCCTGGGGCAACGAGATCCTGGTCGGCTTCAGTGCCGGCTACTTCAAGGACAACGGCCTGGAGCGACATGCCATTGATCATGCAAAGCCGGAGGAGCATTTGCTGGCCCGCAGCAAGGATGGCGGTAAGACCTGGACCATCGAAAACCCGGCCGAGAAGGGTTCGCTGATTCCGGTCGGCCGCGTCTTGCACGGCATCACTCCGCCCGGGCTAAAAGAGAAACCGTGGCAGGATTGTCCTGGCGGCATCGACTTCACCCATCCTGACTTCGCCCTGACGGTCCGCACGACCGATGTCAATGCCGGACAGTCGCGCTTCTCCTACTCGAACGATCGAGGCAAGACCTGGCAGGGGCCGTTTCGCCTGTCGCTCTTCGACCGCAAGGGAATCGCCGCCCGCACCGATTACCTCGTGAATGGCAAGCACGACTGTTTCCTTTTCCTGACGGCCGCGAAGGACGACGGCAAGGAGGGCCGGCCGCTTTGCGTCCGCACCGTTGACGGCGGAAAGACGTGGAAGTTCGTCTCGTGGATCGGTCCGGAGCCGAAGGGATACGCGATCATGCCCTCGACGGTCCGCATCGGCAAGGCGGAACTGCTCACCTCGATCCGCTGCAAAGAAGGCGCGAAAAGCTGGATCGAAAATTACCGCTCACTGAACGACGGTGAAACCTGGAAGAGCGACGGGATCGTCGTGCCCGATACCGGGGCCGGGAATCCTTCCAGCATGATCCGCCTGAAGGACGGTCGCGTGTGCCTGACCTACGGCTACCGGGCCGCCCCGTTCGGCATTCGTGCCCGGGTGAGCGGAGACGGTGGCCGAAACTGGGACAAGGAAATCAGCTTGCGAGAAGACGGCGGCGGACGCGATGTCGGATACCCGCGAACCATTCAACGACCCGATGGCAAAGTCGTGACGGTTTATTACTTCCACGATCAGCCAAAGGGGGACCGGTATATTGCGGCGACGATTTGGGATGCGGGTGAGTTCTTGAAATGAATGCCAGCGTTGTTTTCCCCGACTGCGGGGCGGTTCTTCCCGTACATTCACCATGCCAGATCTTGACCGATTGACCGATGCAATTCGGCTCTTGGCCAACCGTTCTGGGATTCGAGTTGTGTGGCAATTCGGCCTTTGGGCCCATGCCGCCGGAGAGAATCTCAACAAGGGAAAAATGGTCATGACTCAGAAAGTTGTTTGCCTCAGTGTCGTGCTTGCCCTCGTGGTCACGTGCGGGATCGGCCATGCCGAACTCAAGAAACTGCGGACCGGAACTACCATTGGTGTGCTCAAGTCGGTTAACCCTGCAAAAAACAAAAGGGACATCATCATCGAGGTTCTGGCCCCCGGAGAAGAAAAACCGCGGCGCTACACCGTGGGTGCTCAGAAGCCGGCCATGATCGCCACCATCAATGCAGCCAAGGTCGGCGATCGCGTGGAGATCGACTGGTTCGATACTGTGGAAGGGCTTTGCATCGAGAAATTCCAGGTGCTGACGAAGGAAAAGAGCAAGTAGCAGCCGACCTTCCCCTCATGAGAGTTGGACCGACAATACTGCCGGATCGTGCTTGCCAACTTTTCATACCGCTTCCGGGTTCAGCGAAATGCCATCCTCCATTTTCATGCTCTTTGTGCTTGCTGCCCCGCCCGCCCCGATCGAGGTCGGTGACCGCAAGCAACTCTTCATGGACGAACGGTTCATTGCCGAGCGCGAGCGGATCGAGTTGCACGTGAACCCGCCGCAGAAGTTGGGGCTCCTCCGAGACGAGAACGACAAACCATTCCAGGGGCACATCGCTCGCGTCATCGACGACGGCGGGAAGGCCCGCCTGTATCTCGGGCACGAGAAGGTGCAGGTTCTCGAAAGCGAGGACGGGCTAAAATTTCGACGCACCGGGGCGAAACTCCCAGGGGGCCAATTCCCGACCATCTTCCTCGACGCGCACGAGACCGACCCGGCGAAGAAGTACAAGCTCTTCCACCTGGAATTCAGTCCGCCGTTCGATCCGGCCAAGCACGGCGTGTTCGCCAGCTCCTCGGCCGACGGGGTCACGTTCACGAAGGTTGGGCGGGTGCTGCCGTTCTTTACGGACAATCCCACGATTGTTCATTGGGATGGCCGGATCAAGAAATACGTCATCTATACCCGTGCCTTCGACTACGATTCGGAGAACCAGCGGAGGATCGGCCGGATCGAAACGGACGATCCACTCAAGCCGTGGCCGTTTTCGAGGACGCCCAAGCACCGCCTGTTCCCATCCATCGATAACATCCCAGTCGTGTACTCGGCCGACAAAGAGGATGACGCGCACTCGGATGTGTATTACAACGCGGCCGGAATGTACCCGTGGGCGCAGGACGTCTATCTCATGTTCCCCACGCACTTCCGGCACTTTTCGCCGCAACGGAATCCGTTCATCCGACCGCGGGTCAAGGGGGAGTGGGAAGACTATGGGATGCTCGAAGTGCAGTTGGCCGTCAGCCGCGATGGCGTGAAGTGGTCGCGGCCCGAACGGAACGCTTACATTCCGAACGGGTTGGCCGATGAATGGGACCGATGGTACACGGTTGCGGCCCCCGGTCTGATCCGACGGGGAAACTACATCTACCAGTACTACTACTCGTCGGGCCGCCTGCACGACTCGGCAATCCTCCGGCCGGAGTACGACAAAGTTGCGAAACAAGAAGGCGGAATAGGTGTGGTGAAACAGCGGCTGGACGGATTCGTCTCGGCCGATGCGGACCACAAAGGTGGCTGGCTACGGACCCCGCCGCTCCAGTTCACGGGCAATCGATTGCGACTGAACATCGACACCGGCTCGGCCGGCACGGCATTCGTTGAACTGCAAGACGAGTCGGGGAAACCGTACCCGGGGTTTTCGTCCGCCGACTGCGAGGAGATCGGCGGCAACTTCATCGACCAGTGCGTGTATTGGAAGGGCAAACCAGACGTGTCGTCATTGGCGGGCAAGACCGTGCGCATTCGTGTCACACTGAATCGAGGAAAGCTGTACACGTTTCAGTTCGCGACGGAATGAGCAGAACCAAGGGGGCGCAGCTAGAGCTAGCTTTTGGGGGACGGGCCAAGGAAACTAGATGTTTGCCCTTCGTTTTTGCTCTGCAATCAGGTCGCAAGTCGAGCAAGTTGTGGAGCCGCCCGGACCTTCCGAGTAGTTGGGCATTCGTTCCCCGCACTGGCCGCAAGACCCAGTAATCGAGGGGCTGCTCGGAGTGAAATCTTTCGGCAGTTCGCCGGAGTTCTGGAGAAGCTGCCGCGCCCCGAACAGTCGGCGATGTTTGAGCCGAACGAAGTCGAACAACGGGAAGATACGCTCGACCAATTCAGCATTGGCTGCCCACCACTCGGACCATGGCGGCACGCTTGCCGGGTCGTGAACGGCTTTCCGAAAATAGGCCAGACACTCTTCCATCTCGCCCTCCCGAACATTTTTTAAGGTGCGCTTTTTGCCTGGGATCCCCAAAACGGGAGAAGTGGAGCAAGAAAATGCCAATGGCTCGCGCTATCGAGCGCGAGCCATCGTGGCTGAATTCTTTGGAACAGAATCACATCACGTTGGTGGGACGAACGGCTTCACCGTCAATGGTGGGCCTTCGACCGGTTCTTCGTTCTTGACTGGTACGACGACGCTCGGAGCCACAACTCGGAATACAGGCAACTTGCCTGGCTCCACTTCGCGCTTCGACATACCTGGAGCGGGAACGGGCTCGGCAGGTTTCGGCATCGGGGGAGCTGGAACTGGATCGGTCGTGTCGATCTTGGCTCCGGCGTCTGGGCGGCGCAGCCCATCGCCCGCCTTGCCTGGGTTGACACCTGGAACATCAATGGCCAATTTGCCCTTCGGTAATTCGCCGAGTTCCTTGGCATCGAGGGCCATGAGCACCGCTCCAGCCACGAGCGCCAGGAACGAGATGGCCAACAGGCCAGTGTAGGCATCGTTGCGCGGCTTCAGGCCGGCGTTTACGGTTTTGGCCATATTTGATTTCCCCCATTACCGGTCCGACTTACTGCGGTGTCCCGGAGAAGCTCGTGATCACGTTATCATCGATCTGAATCGTCGAGGTCCGCTTGGCCGGCGTGAACTTGCCGACGGCCATCTTCGGATTGACCGCTGTCAGCCGCAAATCGCCCTTGTACTCGGTCCCCTTGAACACGGTCAGCACGTTGCCCGGGGATAGCCCGGAGTCGCTTCCGATGTTGACCTGTGCCAAACTGGTACCCGAGGTTCCCACGCCGGTCACTTTGCCGCGTACGCCCGGAGGGGCTGCGGTCGGCGGCGGATCGACAATGGACGAGGGTTCCTTCCCACTGCCGCCCGCGGTGACCAATGCGCCCGTGGTTTCCAACTCCCGAATGCGAACCGTCTGGTCTTCCACCTGGCGAAGCAGATTGCCGTTTCGCTGTTGCAGGTTCTTGGCCTGAAGGTCCGCATTGACGGCGATGGTTCGCCACGAATCCACTTCCTTCTGCATGTCCACAATCTTCGTCCGCAAATCGTCCTTTTCCTTCACGATGATGGTCCGCTCATCCTTGATCTGCTTCAGTTCTTCTTCCATTGCCTTCTGGGTGACCAGAGCCTTTTCCAGGAGTGCCGTTTGTGCGGCCGTGGCCAGCTTTTCGCGGGCGGCCTCGTCCTGAAACTTCGTGACTTCACCCTGAAGTCGAGTCACTTCCCCCTGGGTGCTGACCGCGCCCGCATCCTTCTGCTTGAGGTCGTTGTCGTGAGAGGCTTTTTCACGCTTGTAGGCGGCTTCGGCGGCTACCGCCTTGGCCTCCACATCCTTGTACTGCGCTTCCCAGTTGGCACGAGTCGTGAACACGAATACGATCAGCGCACCCGTGATGACGCTGAACAGCAAGTTCATGAATACCAACAGTTTGCCGAAGACAGTCATGGGAATGATCCTCCTGCGATCGGGTCGGCATGGCCGGCCCGGTCGCCCCGGTCATCAAAGCGTCCTAATTTCCCCCGAAGGCCGTAGATATAACGTGGGCCCCGAAGGTGTCAACCGCAATCTGAATATTATCTACATTGCCCTCTGCAAAACCTACTATTTGCTCGGCACACGGAAGGTACCCACTACTGTTTCGTCTTCGGCAGAACCACTCCTGGGGGGATCACCGCGGGGTTCTTCCTGTAGAAATCGATTAGCTCCGTGCTTCGGCCGTTCATCGCATCGCGGCGTTTTCTCAGCAGGCCGAACTCCGATTCCTGGTTGGTCACGAAGTTCACCACGTACATGTCTTCGCCGTTGGCTCGGTCGTAAATGGTCTTCTGTTCGAGCAATAGCGTCCGCAAGCCCTTCACAACGGCAGGCAGGGTCACGCCGACGATCTCGCGGTTCAATTTCTCACGATCCTTGATGGCAAGTTCGTTTCGATCCTGGGAAGCCTTGATGTCTTCAACCAGCTTCACCCTCTTGGCCACATACCCATTGATGCTGTCGGCTGCCACGCCGGGGCGGACCTCGAAGGCCTTGCGGCCCGTCGGTCTGCGAATGTCGAGGTATCCGTTCGGTGCGTTCTCCAACTCCTGCACCGGCTCAGCAACGGCCATTCCGCCGGCGGTCAAGGAACCGGACTCGACCAACTCGAGTTGCCCCTGATAGTACGCGCGGCGAGGGTAGCGTTCGGCCTCAAGCAGCGCGACCTGGTTGAGATTCCCGGACCACCGCGTGTAGGCCTTGTCCGTCATCGTGTTAAACTGGTCGGCAGCCGCCTTCTGCTTGTCGAAAATGCCCAGAGCCGCCTCCTTGCCCTCTTTGGGAGGAGGCGCATTCCAGTGAATGCGCTGGGTGTAGACGCCCGCCGCCCACGTGAGAACGGCGATGGCGAGCGCACCGTGCAAGAGAACCATGAATTTGCCGATGAACCCCATCGTCGTGTCTCCCCACGCTGCACTCTACTCTCCCTCTCCCCGAAGCGGGGAGAGGAGAGAAAACTCAGTTCCCCGTCGCGCCTCGCTTCGGTTCCGGCCCCAACTCCAGGAGACGCAGTTCCTTCTCAAGCGCGAGGATGGCGGCTTGAGCGTTGCGAAGGTCTTTCTGGATCGTGAACAGTCGCTTTTGCGTCGCCTGCAATTTCGCCAACTCATTCTTCGCCGCGATGGTGGCGTCATCAAGGTCCTTCAGGAGATTGTCGCGCTCGGTGAGCCGTTCGTCTTTCAGGCGAACGTTTTCCTTGGTGATCGCTTCTTGAGCTTTCAGTTGCGTGTCGAGCGTGAGCCACTGCGAATACAGGGAGAGCACCTTTTGCTGGAGGGCCTGGTAGGACGCCTCGAAGGCACTTTGCTCCTCGGTGATGACCGAAATCAGGCGCTGGCTGGCTTCGGCATACTCGTTCGCTTGGGCCTCGGCTGCCCGGATGTATTCCGGCAGGCCGACAATGGTCGCGACTCGCTCGTGCCAGGCTTTTCGATCGGCTGCGACATCGGCAACCCGGTTCGCATGACGATCGGCATCCAGGTGGAAAAGAATGTGCGCGATCTTGCGGGCCTTTCCACCGGCCGAGTTGGCCCTGGTCGCGTCCGGTGCGGGCAGAGCAGCTTCATCGAATTTCGAGTTCAGGAGGTTAGTCGCCACGTCGTTCACCGATTGGGACAGAACGAAGCCGAGTGCGGGCGGACGAATCAGCGTCTTGACGGCTTCGAGATAGGCGGCCTCCGTTGGTGTGAGGGCCTTTCCTACAACGAACTTCGTCAGCGCATCCACCGAGCGATCGATACTGGCCTTGTCGGCTAGCGGCTCGACCGCGAGGTTGGCAAGTTCCTTCCACCCCTTGGGGTCGGCGGTCATCGCTGCGACTAGGCGAGTCTTCTCGTCGTCGCCGGCCCTGTCCGCAAGAGCGCTCAGCAATGCGTTGGTCGCAGTGCGATCCGCGTCATCATTTTCCTTCGTACCAGCGGGCAAGCCGTGGGACTTCTCGCCTTTCAGGAACCGCTTGACGGCCTCGCGGGCAGAAGCAACGCGAGTCGCCCGCACATCATCGGTGAGAACCTGGGGGCCGCCTAGAGCAGCGATTTCGACCAGCGCTTGCAATGCGTTCACTTGCGAGTTCGTGCTGCCCAGGTACGGCAGATCCAGTTTGGCCCCAGTGCTTCGCGTGGGGTCGAGCATGTCGAACAGTGCGTTGACCCCGTCGCGCTCGGCACCGGATCGAGCCAGGTTCAGGAGGTACATTCTGAGAGCGATGAGTCGAGCCGGTGGAACTTGCCCTTCCACGAGCGGGAGCGAGGCGAGGACCTTTTGTTGAACGCGATTGATTTCGGTGGTCTGGTCGGCAACCGGTTCGCCGCCAAAACGAGTGCCACCCTGCGGAATCAGCGATTCAAAGCGATCCTTGGGGATGGAAGTATAGACCGGGCCGCCGTTGGGCATCTTGATATGGAAGGCAACGCGGCGAGGACTCAAGTCCGGTTGGGCGGCACCCGCTTCGAGTGTGACGCCTTCCAATCTGACCTGGCGATCGAACGCTTCCCAGGTAAGTCCCTGGCGGAGTTTCCAGTTCTCCAGCGTAAAATAGGCGAACGCCCCCGCAGCTAGGAGGTTGAAGACAATCAGCAGCTTGCCCAGGATGCTCATGATCCAGTCCTCGGTCTTTCGTCCTCAGTCTTCCGTCACCAGTCTTTCGGCCTCAGTTCAAGTCGAGTAGTCCACATTTGACTGGGGACTGAAAACTAGGGACTGAGGACGACTGACTGCTACCGCAATCGTTAAGCTTTCACTATCTTCTGATTTTGACCGGTTTGCACGGTTCTGACAAGCAAATATTTGAGAGGATTCCACGAACCTGACTTTAGCGGCGCGATGCTGACAATGTCGCCGATCCAACCGAACGTACGGATTATGTGCTAAGTAATGGTTAGAGCAAGTATTCTACACCTACGCCCTTCGTCCGGCCTTGAACCAGGTGTCCTACTCCCAAAAATTGATTGATAAGCGTTGGCCAGCCTTGTGAATGTTGGCCGGACGAACTGGTAGTGTCCTGTTTTGGGAGGGCGAGGCTCCTGCCGACCCGCGAGCGCAGGCTCGGCAGGACCTTCGCCCTCCCGTCTCGACACCACCGACAAACTACAGTCCCCACGCCACCCCGCCGCATTCAGTTGAGGCAGGAGAGTGACGGATGCCGGTCGATACTCGTGCCACAATCCCCCAACAGGTTGGGGATTACGACATCCTATCCAAGATCGCCGAGGGCGGAATGGGGGCCGTTTTCAAGGCCCGCAGCCGCATCAACGGGGAGATCGTGGCCATCAAGATTTTGCCGCCGGCCACCGCAAAAAACCCAATTTTTCTCAAACGATTCGAGCAGGAATACAGGGCCGCCGCTGCGATGGAGGATCCGCATGTCGTGCGGGCCATCGAGTTCTGCGGCACCGGGCCAGCCCCCTTTCTTGTGATGGAATACGTGGACGGTGAATCGCTCGGTGCCCGGGTCGAACGAGACGGGCCAATCCCGGAAGAGCAGGCGATTCACATCATTGCCCAGGTGTGCCAAGGCTTGCACAAAGCTCACAAACAGAAACTCATCCACCGCGACGTGAAGCCGGACAATATTTTGTTGACAGCTGACGGTACGGCCAAGTTGACGGACCTTGGCCTGGTGAAGGATGCCGACAACGAGATGAACCTGACCAAGACGGGCCGTGGACTGGGCACGCCGAATTACATGGCACCCGAACAATTCCGCGACGCGAAGAATGCGGACGTTCGCTGCGATGTCTACTCGCTCGGCGCAACCTTGTACACGCTCGTCACGGGTGTAGTTCCGTTCGGGAAGGTTGGCCCCTTCGAGTGCTGGCTACGGAAACAGCGCAACGAACTGACCGCCCCCCGCGATGTGAACCCGGCCATCAGCGAGCGGCTCGACTGGGCGATCCGTCGGGCCATGAGCGGCGATCCAGCCAGGCGACCCAATTCCTGCAAAGAGTTCGTTGAGGACCTCACCGGCACTTCGTTGAAGCCGCCCGTTCCGGAGTCCGTCGAGCCAGTCGGCGACATCTGGTATCTGGTCTACAAGGACGAGGATGGAGAACAGCACACCGTCAAAGGAACGACGGACGGCATTCGCCAAGCCCTCCGCGAAGGTTTGCTCGGTGATGCCTCGAACATTCGAGCGAGTCGAACCAAGACCGGGCCGTTTCTCGGTCTTCCCGGCCATCCCGAGTTCCGCGATCTGGTGATTGAACCGGCCCCGGTCCCTGCTCAAGATCCGGGACCGGGCGGGCAGATGATGCGGCAAACGCAAAGCGACCCGCGAACGAAAACGCCGCTCACGCCCTCGTTCCACCGACCCAATACCGAGGTCGTCGATTGCACGCCAGCGGGTTCGAGTTCGTCTGGCCCGTACGACTCCACGCAGGAGTATCGGCCAGCCGGCGAATCAATTGCCCGGCCACTCATTCCGATCGGCCAGTCGAAATCGCGCAAGGGAGAGTCAACAAAACCCATCGATTGGCTGTTATGGGGCGGCGTCCTGGTCGTTGCCCTGCTCGCGTCGCTCGCAGCGGTTTATTTGCTGCCACGTTTGATGCCTTAGATAGCTTTGTTGCCTCTCGCTCCGCGAAAGAGCGGCTTGCCTGTCCGAGTGGCATTCCCCGTACCTCGCTGGCCGGTGTCGCTCTTTCGCGGAGCGAAAGGCGACAATCTCTTCGTGTGCGGGCATTGCACACATTCTGCGTTCAGCACGCCTGGCTGTGCGCACAATTTTCTATCCCGGCCTCACTGAACGATGCGTCCGCCGGATGCCAAAGTGCCTGCTGATTCCTGGCACGCTCCGCGAGGATCGCGATCTTTTCCGTGGAGCCTGGCACGGCACGGGTGCAACAGGTTGGGGCTACGGCCTGGCCGCAAAAATTGCCGAGCCCGCGACGCGCGAACTTGCTGGTTGAAGGAAATTGCTGGCGAATGCCGGGCTTGTAATAGCACGACCAGCACAAGCCACGCGGACGATTCACCTTCGATTTCTGACAGTTGCGGCAGGCCATGGGAGTTTCCTCGGTTTGCGTTTGTTGTTGGGTGGTTGGAACTCAAGCTACCTGGGGGATGCTCTCGTAGAGATCCCGTTGCTGCGGCTTCGCGGGGGCGATCGGACTGTAGCGTTCGTGGATCGCGCGATTGACCTCGGTTAGCAATTCGCGGCGCATCTCTTCGCGGGGCGTATCGTCGAACCATTTCAGGAACCAGCGAGAAGCGGCAGGCTTGCCAATCCGCTGATCCGCTTCGAAGCAGCAGCGGGAAAAGAACTCTCCCACCTCGCCGACGGTTTCGAGCTGCTCGCCTTGCCAGGCACAAAAGCCGAGTGCACACGCGGCCTCCACCGGCCAGTCGCGAGCGGAAGCCAGCGGCGGCGGAAAGGTCGTTGCACCCTGAGCCAGCCGTGAGTCGTTGCTGGCGAGGGCCCGCCGTAACGCTCTCAGCCCGTTGATGGAAAGTGCCGGTGCAAAACCATTTCGCCATACTTTTCGCCAGGTGTCCATGACTTGAACCTCCGAAAGTGGGTGATCGTGAAGCAAAAACTCCACATGTCACCGGTGTTTTATAATGTACATTAGTACATGTTTATTGTCAACAGTTTTGTTGAACTATTTTGTTGTAATGCGTATTGTATGTCCGATTTGGTCGTCTTTAGTGGGTATAATCGCGTTTATAATAGACATTACTATACATTCATTGATTGCATGAGGTTGCGAGAAGGAGATTTCCAGGACTTGGTCGATGCGATCGAACGATCATGGAAGTGCAAACGGTTCGGCACAGGCAGACAGGCGAGCCAGGATTCCCCGGAGGCGATGTCTCTCGTTCACTTGCCCGTCTTAGGATTTGATCGTAAAAATGTTGTTCCTTAAAGCCACGAGAACGAAGAACCAAATGCTCGCAAGAGCCGAAAGTTTCTTGCTCGTGGCACGACGCTCGAAATTTCCTCACGGAGGTGATCGTTTCCGATGACTGATCCGAACGAAGCCCAAAAATGCGCCGACCTGCTTCAGGCTGTTGGTGAAAAAAATCGCATTCGCATTATCGAGTGCCTTTGGGATGGGCCCAAGAATGTTTCCGAACTGGCGAAGTTACTCAAGATCGAGATCGTGAATGTGTCGCACCACCTGGGTGTGCTGAAAGCCAGTCGACTGGTTCAACACGAAAAACAGGGGCGGTTCGTGGTCTACACATTGGCTCCCGACTACTTCAGTGCCGACCACGGCAAACTCGCCTATCTCAATTTGGGATGGTGCCAGCTTCAATTGAATAAAAAATAATGTTTCAAATTTCGAGTTTCAAGTGACTAGCTTGAAACTCGAAACTCAAGAGATGATCTGCTCAATCGGCATGCCGTGATCCACATCCAGCCGCTTCCGGCCCGGAATCTCTAGCTTCCTTGAATCGAGCCCGAGTTGTTTCAGGATCGTTGCGTGGACGTCGGTCACGTAGTGGCGATCCTCGACGGCGTGGAAACCGATCTCGTCGGTCTTACCGTGGACGATGCCTCCCTTTAGCCCGCCGCCCGCCATCCAGACCGTGAAGCCGAAGATGTGATGATCGCGGCCATCGCTCCCCTGCGAGCCAGGCGTGCGGCCGAACTCGCTGGCAAACACGACGATCGTGTCCTTCAACAAGCCCGTTCGTTTCAGGTCTTTTAGAAGTCCGGCAATTGGCTGGTCCACGGCCTTGCAGTTCGCGGAGTGGTTGGCCTTCAAGCCGCCATGCGCGTCCCAGGCGCCTGCCCCGCCTGCTCCGTGTTGAACTTGCACGAAGCGCACGCCCCGCTCGACCAGTCGTCTGGCCGCAAGCATTTGCGAGCCAAACGTTTGCGTGGCCGGGTTGTCCATGCCGTACAGTTTCTTGGTCTCGGCGGTTTCTTTCGCGAAGTCGAGCACCTCGGGCAGCGACTTCTGCATCCGAAACGCCAGCTCGTACGATTTGATGCGCGCGTCTAGTGAGGAATCGCCGGGATACGCAATCCCTTTTATCTTGTTCAGCCGGCCGATCAGATCGAAGCTCACCTTTTGCTCGGCTGAAGTCATGGCTCCTTCGGGCTTGCCGTAGTCGAGCGGATTGGATGGATCAACACGTACGGGCACTGCGTCGTGGGCCGGGCCGAGATAGTGGCCGTCTTTCAGGTTCCAGTACTCGCGGCGACCCATGCTCACAAACTGCGGTAGATTGTCATTCAGCGTGCCCAGCCCGTAATGCACCCAGGCCCCGAGCGTCGGGTATTCGCCATCGAGCATGTGCCGGCCCGTATGGAATTGCGTTTGGGCTCCGTGATTGTCGTCGGTTGTGTACATCGAGCGAACGACGGCAATGTCGTCGATGCATTCGCCCGTGTGGGGAAGCCAATCGCTGACGGGGATGCCGCTCTTGCCGTATTTTTTGAAGCCGACCTGTGTGCCGTAGAGCTTGGTGCGCTGCTGGCCATTCGCATCGTTGATGACCACCACGCGGGCCAGCTTGAGCTTCTCGGGATTCTGCACGTCCTTGTGCGGCGTTTCCGCAATCGACTTGCCAGCATACTTGTCGAGTTCCGGCTTCGGATCGAACGTCTCCAGATGCGACACGCCGCCGTTCATGAACAGCCAAATGACCGACTTGGCCTTCGGCGCAAAGTGCGGCTTGCCATCGGGCGGCGACCAGGTGCCGGGCGATGAGTAACCATCGCGATGCAACATGGCCGAGAGAGCCAGGCTGGAGAAACTCGAGCTGAGAAAGTTTCGGCGTGTGAACATATCCAACTCCGTCGATTCGATATGGACCATTACCCTAGGCAACAGCAGCAGTCTGCATCGCTTCGTAGGCCTTACCTTTTTCCTTCAACCAATACACATCTCCTGCTTCGGCCCGCTCCCGCACTTCACGCAGAAGATGTACAGTTTCGGATTCGTAGCAAGCTTCGCTTGGGTCGTCTTCGGGTGTGACCATCTCAACTTCCACGGCAACGACGGAACGATCCGTGTGAATCCATCTAGTGCGTTTCATTCGCTTGCCTTCGATTCGCATGTCACCGCACCGTCACGAAATCATTGTGATTCAACAACGCCCCGACCAGATTCTCGCGGGCTTTCTTGGCCGGGTCCGCGTGCTTTTGCTCCTTCAGCAACTTCTGCCACTCCGCCAACGCCTCCAGGCATGCTTGCTTTTCGTCCGCACTGGGAGTGCTGCCCAGGATCAACTCGAACGCAGTTTGCACAAATTCGGGATCGCTCTTCGAGCTGATCCGGGCCGCGATGGCATCGGCCATGGTGAGCGAGAATTTGCTATTCGCCATCGTCAGGGCCTGTTGCGGCACGATGCTTTCCGTGCGGCGATAGCATTCGAGCACCGCGGCGTCGTCGAACTGCATCAGGAACTTGTGGTGGTCGTTGTGCGAGTGGACGAAATACAGGCTACGCCGTTTCGAGTCGGCCATCGCGTTCACATCCAGCGAAGGTCCGCCGCTTGTGAAATCGAGTTGGCCGGACAACATCAGCAAACTATCACGGACGGCCTGGGCTTCCATCCGCACCGGATTCATCCGCCAATAGAACCGATTCGCTTCATCGGTCGCATGGGCCTTATCGGATCCCGCAACAGAAGACGAAAGTTGATAAACCTGAGACGTGACCATTAGCCGATGCAGATGTTTCAAGCTCCAGCCGTGTTCCATGAACTCGACGGCCAGCCAGTCGAGCAACTCCGGGTGCGTGGGCTTTGCACCATTGCGGCCGACATTGAAAACCGTGGCGACCAGCGGCTTGCCAAAATGCCTGGCCCAAACGTGATTCACAATCACGCGAGCGGCGAGCGGGTTTTGGCGATCGGTGATCCACTTCGCCAGTGCCGTTCGTCGTCCGGTGCTGGTCGTCGGAAACGGCTTCATTCGTGCAGCGTCCCCTTCGAGATTATTCTCCTTCGTCTTGATCGAACCGCGAGGCACGGTGTATGTCGTGCCCGGATTTTCCAGAGCTTTCGTCGCCGCGACGATGGCCGTCTTGGCGGCATCCCGCTTTTTCTCGACGGCTGCTTTCTGCGGCGTGGCGGCTTGAGCGAGTTCCAACTCCGCTTTGGCGAGGTCTTCCTCCGCCTTCAAGAAGGCGAGTTGTTTCTCGGCCTTCGCGGCCTGGGTTGCCAGGGACTTGTCGCGCTCGGCGGCGAAACGTGAACGGATCGCTGTCATCTCGGCTTCGGCGAGTGCGAGACTCTTTTCCGCCACTACGATTGCCGCTCGAACTTGTTCGGGAGAAGTCGGCTTCGCGATGGGACCCTTCGGGGTCTTTGGCTCGACCAGCTTGTAGCTTGCAGGCAATTCGTTGAGTTCAAACGCTCGGAACTCGGCCGTCGCGGCAAAAGTGATCAACGCAATCGCTCCCGCCTTGCGCGGAATCGGCAGCCGATAGCTCAGGCTAGGCTCGCCATTCACATCGACGTTCATCACGGGGCCCCGCACGCGCAGGGTCAATTCGCAGGTGTCGCCGACTTTGAACGGCCGGTTTTGCGTACCTTCCGCTGGATAAACCTGGGTTGCACCTTGCTTGAAAGAGATTTGCACTTTCTCACCGCCGGACACGGTGCTGGCGCAGACCATCGTCTCATTCTCGCCGGCGACATCGAAGCACAGGCCGATCGATCGCCAGGGTTCGCCGCCGGTCCAGGTGAACTTGAACTTGGCCTCGAAGTCCGTGGGTACTTTTGTCTTCAAGCGAAGTTGGCTGCGTTCCGCACCGGGAATCGATTGCGCGAGCAGGCCTTTTTCGTATTTCCATTTGCCGGGGCCGAGGTCCCAGAGGTCGGGTTTTTCTTTGGCGAAGTCGTCTTTTGCGATCGATGGTGCAGTCTTCTCTTTCGCTGGTGGTTTGGGTTCCGCCTGCGCTGGCGCTTCAGGATCGGGTTTCACGGCCTTGGCTTTGGCGAGCGCCTCTTTCGCTAACGCAATTCGCATTCGGGCGGCTGCGAGGTAGTTCTCTTCGACGAACGACTGCAAGTGCGGAGAGTGGGCTTCCCTCGGCAACGACACTGGCTCGATCTTTAACTCGGCTCCCAGTACGGTCGGCAGGCCCGGCAGAATCTTCTGGCTCGTGATCGGCTTGCGGTCGTCGCCCCGGTCGTGGCGGTACGTCAGAGCCTCGAGGTTGCAGTCGAAGGCACGCGGCAAACCATTCTTCTCGAAGTCGCTTTCGCCGGGCACCATGTC
Organism: Gemmataceae bacterium; assembly: GCA_009691845.1. GTDB lineage: Bacteria > Planctomycetota > Planctomycetia > Gemmatales > Gemmataceae > SIAJ01. The sequence continues at coordinate 9,626 of SIAJ01000041.1, read as the reverse complement.
CGTGCGAACCTGGTACGGCTCGAAGAAAGCTCGGAATTTGTAGTAGTCCGTGTGCGCAAGCGGGTCGTACTTGTGATCGTGGCACTTGCAGCAGTTCATCGTCAAACCAAGAAACGACTTGGCCGTGTGCTCGACCGTTTCGTCCAGCCAGGTCGTGCGATTGAAGATGAAGTACTGCCGAGCCAGATAGCCGCTCGCACGCAGTTTGTTCGTGTCGGTCGGATAGAGTTCATCGGCCGCGAGCATCTCGCGCACCATCTGATCGTATCCCTTGTCCGCGTTCAGGCTCTCGACGATCCAGTCACGCCAGTGCCAAATGTGTTTCTGACTATTGCGAACCTCGGCCCCCAGGCCCCACCAGTCCGAATAGCGATAAATGTCCATGAGATGCCGGCCCCAGCGTTCGCCGTACTGCGGGCTTTCGAGCAACTGGTTCGCGACCTTCTCATAAGCATTCGTTGATGCGTCTTTCAGGAAGGCATCGTACTGCTCGGCAGTCGGTGGCAATCCCGTCAGATCGAGATACAGCCGACGAAGCAGCAAACGCTTGTCGGCCGGCTTCTGCGGCGAGAGGCCACGCGATTTCCACTCGGCCGCGATAAACGCATCGATCGTGTTTTTGCCCCATGCCGGTTCAACCTTCGGCACCGGAGCCTTCACGGGCACTCGAAACGCCCAGTGATCGCGAGGGTCAAGTTCAGGCTTATCGTCGGCGGGAACAATGGCCCCTTCGTCGATCCAGGCTTTCAGCGTCTTGATCTGCTCGGGCTTCAACGGCAAACCTTCCGGCGGCATGCGCGAATGCTCGTCCATGTCGCTCACGCGTGCGATGAGCGGGCTACTCGCCGACTTCCCAACAATCGCGGCCGGCCCGGACTTGCCGCCCTTGCGAATCAACTCGCCACTATCGAGCCGCAATTTTGCGTTCTGCTTCAAAGCACCGTGGCAGGCGTAGCAACGCTCTTGAAGCAATGGCTTCACCTCGCGCGCATAATCAACAGGTGCGGCCAGGAGCGACGTGGGAAGCAGGAGCAGGATAAGCAAACGCACGAGGAGACTCGCGGGTGTTGTGAGTAGAGAGATTCTACCGCAACTATTCGGTGGGCGGTAGGGAAAAGGCGGAGTGGTTTGTTCCGGCCCAAGGACAAGAAAGACTGAGCACCTTAAGCCACCGAGTCTGTTACGCCAATTCCCGAATCCCCCGCGTGTCATCCAGCAAATGCACCGGCCGCCCGGAATGATCTGGAATCGCCGAGCGTGGGTCGATGCCGAGGTGCGTGTACAGCGTGGCGAGCACATTCTGCGGCGTGTAATGTTCTCCGGCTGGTCGTTCGCCGCGGGCGTTTGTCGCTCCGATCACCTGGCCGGTCGTAAAGCCTCCGCCTGCCAGAACCGCGAAGCCGGCTTGTGGCCAGTGGTCGCGGCCTGCGACTGTACCGCGTTGGCTGCCGACTCTCGGCGTGCGACCCATTTCTCCCCAGATCACGACGGCCACGTCCTTGTCGAGACCGCGATCGTGCAGGTCGCTAATTAATGCGTGGACCGATTGATCGTATTGCGGCAACACCGCTCGCAGACACTTGAAGACATGATCGTGGTGGTCCCACTGGCCGTTGCAATCTTTTGGCACGCCGTGATTTTGCGGCGTGATGGCCACCATCGGCACGCCGGCCTCGACGAGTCGGCGAGCAAGCAGGTACTCGGTCCCCTTGCCGTACTTCCCGCGAATCTTTTCGGGCTCCCTTGAGACGTCGAACGCATCGCGCACCCGATTTGTTGACATCATCTCCAAGGCCTGTGCGTTGAACGTGTCCAGGCCGGTCATGCTGCCGCGGATGTCCAACTCGCGATGAGTCTGATCAAAGGACTTCAGCAAATCGCGGCGATCGCCGAGCTTTTCCAACGTCATCTCGCGGGCCAATCCGAGGTTGGCGGCCTTCGCACCCGGAATATAGGCCTCGTGAGCCTTGCCGAGAAAACCCGGATGGCCGACGTGGTTCGCGTCGCCGAGATACACATACGGTGGCATCGGATTGCGAACGCCGCTATCGACTCGCAGCCTGCTGATCACGGAGCCGATGGCCGGCCGATCACCACGCAGGAAACCGGAGTAAAGTTCCGGGGCGGTGTGGCCTTCCTGTTGAAACTTCATGTTGCGAACGATGGCGAACTTGTCCGCGATCTTGGCTTGCAGCGGCATCAACTCGCAAATGTCCATGCCGGAAACATTGGTTCGCGTCGGCTGAAATTCGCCGCGATACTCAACGGGTGCATTCGGCTTCAGGTCGTACATATCGAGATGTGAAGGCCCACCGTTCAGGTAGACCATGATGACGGCCTTGTCCCTGGCTCGTGTGGGCTGTGCGGCTGTCGCCTGGCAGCGAAGCAAATCAGGCAACGTCAGCCCGCCAACACAGAGGCCGCCGGCCCGCAGGAATTCTCGGCGATTGCGAACGATCCACATCGGTGTCACCCTGAACAAGGACTTCACCGCACAATTATCGCGGATTTAGCGGAGGGATGCGAGAGTTTCCCCCCATTCCGTTTCGGAGGGAGAAGTTTCGGCCGTTGCGACTCAAGCCACTCACCGAAACGGGCCGCTTTGGGGAGGAGGAACAATACCGCTCCTTCTGCTAAGATCGCAGGAGGAGGTTCACGCGTGTCCGATCCCTGGTATGCCGATGGTTTAGAATTCGCCTGCACGCAGTGCGGCAAATGCTGTACGGGTTCGCCGGGCTTTGTGTGGGTGAACGATGCGGAGATCGCGGCCATCGCCGAGTTTCGCGGTGAGCCGTTGGAGGAAGTGGTCGGTCTGTACACACGTCGCGAGGCCCCTCGTCGCTCGCTGAAGGAAAAGGCGAACAACGATTGCATCTTCTGGGATCGCGAAGGGGGCTGCACGATTTACCCCGTTCGACCCAGGCAGTGCCGAACCTGGCCGTTTTGGGAAAGCAACACGACCACGCCCGAAGATTGGAAACGAACAGCGGAAGAGTGTCCCGGCTGCAATCAGGGTGATTTGATTTCGGTTGAAGAAATCACCCGGCGAGTGAAGGTGGTTCGAGTATGACGCTCGCCGACCATGCTCGTGTCCTCGCCCTTTACACCGAGGTCGATGCGTCCATCGCGGCAGCCGGGCCGAAGTGCGATTCGTCCGGGCGTTGTTGCCGGTTCAAGGAATATGGCCACACGCTGTTCATCTCGAATCTCGAAGCGGAAGTCCTGCTCGCCTCGGCACCGCCGTTTGAACAGCCTGTGTCACGCGACTTTTGTCCGTTTCAGGTCGAGAACCTTTGCACTGCTCGTGATCCGCGTCCTCTAGGTTGCCGTGTCTATTTCTGCGATCCGTCGTATCAAAACACAGGGAACGAGATCACGGAGACGTACCTTCGCCGGTTGAAAGAACTGGCCGACGCGTCGGGGCTTCCGTGGCGTTATGCCCCTCTGCACGAATTTCTGAATGAAGCGGAACCGCGTTCCGTCCACTCCAGTAAGACGGCAGAGAATACGACGCGCATTCCGCTGGCCGTACGCACTTGATCTGACCTAGGGAGAATTCATCATGCGTTTCTGCCTGGCACTTCTACTGTGCTGTGCTTCCCTCTCGGTTGCTGGCGATTGGCCGCAGTGGCTTGGCCCGAATCGCGATGGCACGTCGCCGGAAAGGGTTGCTCCCTGGAAAGGGGACCTCAAGATTCTCTGGCGTGGTGAAGTCGGCGAGGGGCACAGTTCGCCAATCGCCGCCGGTGGCCTCGTGTTCCTGCACACGAAGGTGAAAGGCAAGGAAGAAGAACTCATCCAGGCCTTCGACGCCAAGAGTGGCGACAAGAAGTGGGAGCAGACGTATTCGAAGCCCGCGTTTACCACGCTGTTCGGCAATGGCCCGCGTGGCACGCCGTGCGTTCACGATGGCAAGCTCTATACCTTCGGCATCACCGGCACCCTGGCTTGCTGGGAAGCGAAATCGGGCCAGCCACTCTGGAAGGCGGACGTGCTCGAAGATGCCAAGAAGCACAACCTCTTCTTCGGGCTTTCGGCGTCGCCACTCGTTGTCGGCGAAAACGTGGTGGTGCAAGGTGGCGGTTCCGGCAGCAAGGGAATCAAGGCTTTCGATCTGAAAACCGGCAAGCTGACGTGGACGGCCGGCGATGACCCTGCGAGTTACGCGGCACCGGTCTTGCTCGACAAGAACATCGTCGTGCTCACGGGTGCGAACCTGACGTCCATCACGCCAGCGGGCGAAGTGCGTTGGAAGTTTCCCTTCAAGGATAAGCTGAACGAAAGCTCGACCACGCCGATCAAGATCGACGAGTATTTTGTGGCAGGTTCCGTGACTGCTGGTACAGTTGTGGTCAAGGAAACCTCCAAGACTGAAGTCGCGCAAGTGTGGAAGAACCCGGCCCTGACGTGCTATTTCTCGACACCTGTCGTTGTGAGCAAGGAACACTATTTTGTCGTCACCGGAATGATTGGACTCAATCCAACCGTCACACTTCGTTGCGTCGAATCGGCTACTGGCAAGGAAATTTGGAAGAAGCCGAGCGTCGGCAAGTATCACGCGGCCCTTCTGAAACTGGCGGATGGCAACCTGCTCATGCACGACGATTCGACCGGAAATCTGACCCTGCTTGCTCCGAACGTCAAGGAGTATCAGGAACTTGCCAAGTCCAAAGCGGGCGGCTCCACCTGGGCCCATCCTGCGATTGCCGACGGCAAGGTTTTCATCCGAGATAACAAAGAACTCATTTGCTTGTCGCTTGGCAGTTCTCAGTAAAAGGCGATCGAACGCGGATGGGTGAGCGCGGCCAAGTCGTAATCCGTGGTGAATAATTGGCTTTGATCTTTTGATGCAATTTCTCGTGGCTCAGGATTGTTTGCTATTCACACACAAAGAGAGAATCAGTGCGTACGCTCATCACCGGGGGGGCCGGGTTTATTGGCTCCCATCTTTCCGAACGATTCCTGGCCGAGGGGCACTCGGTCGTTTGTGTCGATAACTTTATCACCGGTCGGCCGGAAAACATTCGCCACCTGGTCGATAATCCCAAGTTCCGCGTGATCGTTCACGACATCTCCAAGCCTCTGTTTGTGGATGGATTGATCGACAACGTGCTGCACTTTGCCAGCCCGGCGAGCCCGGTCGATTATCAGAAGAGCCCGATCCAGACGCTCAAGGTCGGCTCGCTCGGCTCGCACGTTGCTCTTGGAATCGCCAAGGCGCACGGAGCACGTTATCTCACGGCGAGCACCAGCGAAGTGTATGGCGACCCGGAAATCCATCCGCAAACGGAAGACTACTGGGGCCACGTGAATCCCGTGGGCGAACGGAGCATGTACGACGAGTCGAAACGATTTGCCGAAGCGATGACGATGGCCTACCACCGCGAGCACGGCGTGCGGACGCACATCGTTCGCATCTTCAACACGTATGGCGAACGGATGCGCCTCGACGATGGGCGAGTGCTGCCCAATTTCGTCGGCCAGGCTTTGCGAGGCGAATCGTTGACTGTGTACGGCGAGGGCCAGCAAACACGCAGTTTTTGCTACGTCTCGGACTTGGTTGATGGCATCTTCCGCCTGCTCCACAGCGACTATCACATGCCGGTAAACATCGGCAATCCTTCGGAACTCACGATCCTGGAGTTCGCGAAGGAGATCCTGAAGCACACCGGAAGCAAGAGCCAGATCGTTTACAAGCCACTGCCATCTGACGACCCGAAACAACGCCGGCCTGACATCTCGCTGGCGAGAAAACTACTCGGCTGGGAGCCGAAGGTCAGCCGTGAGGAAGGTCTGAAGCAAACGATTGAGCATTTCCGGAAGAAGGTGGGTTAAGCTTAGTCGCCAACTTTTTTCACTGGTTCCTTCGCCGGCATCCGCACGCGAAGATCATCGCCTCGCGGTTGATCGTCGGTCCATCGTCCTTCCTCGTCGTTCTCGTTTATTCCAACACTGTAAAGCAAGTAGCCATCGTCGGTGAGCCGGTAAATCAGCGGCTGGCCCGAGAACAGGTCGCCTGGAATCTTGGCAAGATACTTGGGAGCGAGTTGGTTCAGCGTCGCGGGGTAGCGGCCGTTGTCGGCCTGGTACGCGGCCAAGGCGAAAGCGACTTGCAGGTTCTGCTCGGTTTGCTCGGTACGGTCGGCTGCATCTTGAATTTTCATGAATGCTGGCAGCAAGATCGAAATATAAACCTTTCCCATGTACTCGCCGCGGCTTATCTCGCTGCTGGCCAACTTTTCGAGAAGCGAAAATGCTGTGACCTCGCGTTTCGTCGATTTGACCTCGCGTTCGATCGTATCCAACTCCCGTTTGCGCTCGGCCCGGCTCGGCAATCGGCAGGCGGCCACGCACCGATCGTACATCGCATTCGCGAGTCGGAAGGTGGGATTGTAGTCGACACTCCGGCGTAGCATTCGGTTCAATGTCGTATCTCGCGGAGGAAGTTTGGAGGAGCTTCCCTCAAGATGGCCCATTGCGTTTGGGCCGCGATAGATGATTGTCATCAAACAATCGAGCATCATGAAGCGTTCGGTCAGATCGAGTTTGTCGGCAACGCCCGGCATCGAGGGGAGCATTCTCAGTTCCTCTCGCCAAACGAGGATTTGCTTTGCCGGCACTTTCGCGTGGCTCAAGAACACAACTTGCTTGTGAGCCGCAATGGTCACAATGGCGATGCCGACGAGGTCTTCGATCATCGTGCCTCCTTGGGCGAGGAGACGACCCAGCTTTTGGCACACCATCAAATCCTGCCAGGCACCCTCGAAGTCGCCGTTGCCGAGGTGCAGCATGGAACGCGTGGCGAGCATGTTCGCGACCGCACGGCATTTCTGAACGCTCGGAAGTAAACTGCCGACGATTTGCATTGACTGAGGTTCGGGATTTCGGGACAGAAGCGGGTTGTAGTATTTCGAGCGTTTGCAGGCCTCGGCGATGATCGCCAGGGGCTTCTCGTTTGTCTTCAGCCACTCGGCAATCTCCGGATGGTTTGCCGGCTTCCAGGGCCAGCTTCGCGCGCGATCCTGCTCGTCTTCCCAACGCTTCTTCAAATCAGCAGGGGGATCGAAAGGTCCAGCATCGTCGTCGGGAAGCTCCTTCTTCGGAAGAGCCTTGAAGAACTTTTCCGAACCGACGAGGTACGGCCCGTCATCCGTGGGCCGATCGATACCCAGGCGGCGAAAATAACCGGGCGGCATCTCCGCCCCTTCCGGCTTCGGGCCGAGTGCTAGCATGATCAAGACCTTGGCGTTATTCTCGGGCGTAATGCCCTGGCTCAATCGATCATTGAGTGCCTTGGGATAATCGACAAACCCGTTCTCGTCGAGCGTGTCCGTAACGTAAGTCGTCTCCGCGCTGACGGTGAATTTCGATGTCGCCGGCCACAGGGCATACAGGAGCAGCAACACGAACAGGGTGATCGCGATCGGCAACCAGCGACGCAGACGGGGGAGACGCATGTTCTGAGTCCAAACTGAAAACGCGACTTCAGTTGATATATGCACGTAGGAACATCGGAGCCGCGACCGCAAGGGAGCGGGAGGCTGCCCACTCCCTTACGGTCGTGGCTCGGAAAGCGGCACGATTGCCACATGCTGCCCCGGATGAGCGTGGCCGTAGGCGAATGCAGCATCGACTTCTTCGAGGCGGAAACTTGGACCGATGAGGTCCGCGAATGGAAAAGGCTTCGCGTGAATTTCCAGGAACGCAACGGCTTCGGCCAGGTCGATCGGTGTGTAGTTGTGGACGCCGTGCATGGTCAGCATTCGCCGAACGGCGCCTTCCGGATCGAAGAGAACTCCCGGTGTCGGTTGCAGGGTTCCCGCGAGCATCACGGTTCCGCCGACTCGCGGGGCGGCAAACGCGGCTTCGACCGATTCTTTTGTGCCCGCGAGTTCCAGGGCGACATCGACCGTTCCCTTCGGGTAGTCATCCGGAGCGAAAACCTCCGTTGCTCCGAACGCCAACGCCTGCTCGCGACGCTGTGCATCGGGTTCGCAGACGATCACGCGCTTCACGCCCATCGTGCGTGCCATGGCTGTCGCGGTCAGGCCAAGCACTCCGGCCCCGAAGATCATTAGACTCCGATGCGAGATGATGCCGATTTCCCGCAACACCGAAGCGGCCGTGGCCGTCGCACAGTTGGCGAGCGCGGCAAGCGAATCGGGGACCGAATCGGCAATGCGGACGATGCTCGTGCCAGGCTTCAGCAAGACGTACTCGGCCAGCCCACCGGAGAAGGGCATTTGGGGGTCATGTTGTTGATGCCCGTATTTGAACACGGCCGAACACTTTTGCGGGATCCGATCTTCGCAGAGCAAGCACTTCCCACAGGACGCGGTCACGGACCAGGTGATGCGATCCCCGACGTGCAAGGGCAGTCCGCGATAATCGACGTATGCTGTATTCGAGCCGAAAGCCTCGATTCGCCCGACAATTTCGTGGCCCAAGACACTGGGTGCGGGTTCCTTTCGCCGGCCCGCGTGGGTATGCAGGTCGCCTCGGCACAAGGTGCAACAGGCGACTTTCACAAGCACCTCGCGTCCTTGCGGTTCCGGAAGCGGATACGATGCCAGTTCGAATGCCTGATTTGGCCCGTGAAAGACTGCAACCTGGGGCATGATTCAAACTCTTCCTGTTGTTACGAGGTAATCGCGAGACAAGAGCACACAGGTCACGAGGAGGAGGCCCGGAAGAAGGATCATCGGCACGGCCACGCCGAGAAACCACGGTGGGGGTGGTCCCCAGCGCTGCCCGGCCTGCAAGCGATTGCCTGCCAGTTCGAGGACGAACTTGCCACGGGACAAGACGTTGATCTGGAAGAAGGGCCTCGAAAACGCGTAGGCATCCCAGGCGAGTTGAAGTAGATAGAACAGCGAGATCATGGACCACGCGAGCGACACCAAGCCCCAAGTGCGCTCGATGAACAGGCAGGAACAAACGCCGGTCGTGGTCAGTATGGCGATCGACACGAGCCAGGCGCCGAACAGTGTTAGGATCGGCCCGCCGTTTGCCTTGCTTGTCGGCGTGGCCACGAAGCGAACGCCGTTCGGAAGTTCCTGGACAATGAACAATGGCCTCGGCTCGTTGCCGTGCGATTCGGAAATGGCGGGTTCAACGTCCACGCATCATGCCTCGGGAGAGTGCCCGTGTCTATTCCTACGAAGACGATCGAACAACTCACACACCTCGCGCGAGAAGCGAGCGTTCGAGCCTACGCTCCCTACAGCCATTTCCGCGTGGGTGCCGCGCTAGCTGCCCAATCCGGTGCGATGTTTTCCGGCTGCAATGTCGAGAATGCTGCGTATGGGCTGACGAATTGTGCGGAACGAACAGCGATTTTCTCGATGGTCGCCGCGGGCGAAACGAGTTTCGAGGCCATCGTGGTTTACACGCCGACCGAGAAGCCCATTGCTCCTTGTGGTGCTTGTCGGCAGGTTTTGTTTGAATTCAATCCGGATGCCGAGATGATCTCCGTCTGCGATGGCACGGAAATTTTCAGGACGAGCGTTCGCGATTTGTTACCGGAGGCATTTGGGCCGAAGAGCCTGACGTGAGGCTCAGCCCAGATCTCGGTTGCTCTCTCTCGCCCTCGCTGACGCTTCAGGCTCCGGCTTACATCATTGAAG
>SIAJ01000124.1 GCA_009691845.1 Gemmataceae bacterium | reverse complement strand
GGCCCCGTTCTACGTGCGCACAAGGAAGGGCGATCGCTCCATTTTCGGACCGAGAACGGCAAGTCCCTCGCTTTGCAGATGCTCTCCGAGGGATTGGGCCGAGTCGTCGTGTCGGAACTGGAAGACAAATCGGCGAAACCAACCGAGCCGAAAAAGTTCAGCCCCGAGGTAACCGCGGCGATGGCTGCGGAACGCGAAGCTCGTGAAGCCAAACGCGGACTCTGGGCCGAACACAAAGCCACGACTTCCGGGCAAATCACAAACAGCTTCGGCATGAAGCTCGTCTACATACCGGCCGGCAGGTTCACGATGGGCTCACCGGAAAGCGAATCGGGCCGGGAGGCTCAGGAAACGCCGCACCTGGTGGAGCTGACCCAGGGGTTTTATCTGGGCGAGCACGAGGTTACGGTCGGACAGTTCAAGCAGTTCGTTGCGGATAAGAAGTTTCAGACGGACGGGGAACGTGACGGCAAAGGCGCCTACGGCATCAACGAGGCCGGCAAGATTGAAGAGATGCACGCCAAGTTCACCTGGAAAAGCCCCGGGTTCGAACAGACCGACGATCACCCTGTGGTCGATGTCTCCTGGAATGATGCCAAGGCGTTTTGCAAGTGGTTGAGCGAAAAAGAGAAGAAGACGTATCGCCTGCCGACTGAGGCAGAATGGGAATATGCATGTCGCGCCGGCACGAAGACCGCGTATTCTCATGGCGACGATCCCGAAGGCTTGGCGACTATGGGCAACGGCGCCGACGCAACGGCACGAGCCAAGTACCCAGGTTGGTCGATCGGCATCAAAGGGAAGGATGGCCACATTTTCACGGCTCCTGTGGGCCGATTCAAAGCGAACGCATTCGGCCTTTACGACATGCATGGCAACGTCTGGGAATGGTGCGAAGATTGGTACGAGCCGAACAGCTTTTCGAAAGAGAAGCAAGTCGACCCGACCGGGCCTGCGACGGGAAAAGCCAAGGTGCAACGCGGCGGCGGTTGGCCGAGCGACTCGAAGCGTTTGCGATCCGCTGCACGGATTGGCCGTGATCCATCAGCCTATCGCGGATGTTACCTTGGCTTTCGCGTGGCCTTGGTGCACGAGACTGCCAAGTCCGTCAAGAAGAATCCGGCCGGCCTGCGTGTGATGTTCAACGGCAACAGTTGGTTCGGTTTCGTGCCGTGGGGCGTCGCCGATTTGGTCAAGGCCGCTGGCATCCAGGGGCACAAGGAAGTGAAAGCCGCGAAGCCGAACGACTTCAGCCTCATCGAAGCGGGAGAGGTCGATGTCTACTCCCACGGCGTTCATTGGTGGATGGAAACGCCGTGGTCGCATGGCGTCACCGCGGAGAAGATCGTCGAAATGGGGCTGAAAGAGAACCGGAACTTCCGGGCGTACTTTCACGCCGCCTGGTTGGTCGGCGATGGTCGTGGCAAGGACATCAAAACGACGGCCGATTACGACGACTCCAAACTCGCGGATGTGCAGGCGGCCCTCGACAAGACGCGCAAGAGTGTCGAGGCCATCGTGGACAAACTGAACGGAAAATTTGGAAAGCGAGTGGTGTTTCTCGTGCCCGTTGGTGATGCCACCGTGAAGCTACGAGCGTTGGTATTGGAAGGGAAGTACCCTGGCGTGACGAAGCAATCCGACCTCTGGAACGACGCGATGCCGCATGCGGGAGTCCATGTCATGGCCCTCAGCGGTTATTGCCACTTTGCCGCCATCTATCGCACGTCGCCCGTCGGCTTGAAAATTTCGCGGTTCAAAGAACTGACCGACGAACAACATGCGATCTTGCAGAAGCTCGCCTGGGAGACAGTGTCGAAGTATCCCTATGCGGGCGTGTCCAAGTGAGTCGCAGTGCGGACTCTTTTGGCGGTCAGTAAGTCTGGCTGTGATTCAATCGCAATCTCCGAGGAGTTCTTCATGAAACTGCGTTTGCAGAACGCGTCTGCGGTCTTGCGTGCCCTTCTGGTCGCTGCATGTCTGCTCCACACGATACCGGTGCAGGCCGACGTAACGCTGCCGAAAGTCTTCTCCGCTCACGCCGTCTTGCAGCGCGACCTGCGTTTGCCGATTTGGGGGACGGCCGAACCGGGCGAGAAAGTGACGGTGAAGCTGGGCGACGCGCAGGCAACGGCCACCGCCGACGCAATGGGGAAGTGGTCCCTCAAACTGCCGGCCATGAAGATAAACGCCCTCGGCCAGGATATGATCGTCACTGGAAAGAACACCGTCACCGTCAAGGACGTTCTCATCGGCGACGTCTGGCTCTGCGGCGGACAGTCGAACATGGAATTGCCGCTGAAGGACTGCGATGCCAAAGACGACATCGCCACCGCGGATTTCCCGATGATCCGCTGCCTCATGACGACGAACGTTCCCACTTTGAAGAAGCTGCCGAATGACGTAATCGGGGAATGGAAGGTCTGCACACCCGATAACGCGCCCCGTTTTACCGGCGCCGGCTTCTATTTTGCTCGGCGCGTTTACAAGGAAACCGGCGTACCGATTGGGCTGATCTGGGCCGGGTTTGGCGGCACCGTCATCGATGTGGCCATCGGACCGGAAGGCCTCGCTCTCGAGCCGACGCTCGCTGCATCGTACCTGGAGATTACGAAGTGGCCGGACCACATTGCAGCGGGCTCGGTGTACGCGTCAAAGATCAAGTTCATTGCGCCTTATGCGATCAAAGGATCGCTCTGGTACCAGGGCGAATGGAACGGTGGCGACACAACGTACTATCGCCGAATGCGGGCGCTCATCGGGGGTTGGCGCGAGTTATGGAGGCAGGGGGACTTCCCCTTCTACTTCGTGCAACTTCCAGATGGACACTGGTTTGACCCGTACGCGCGACCGGAACCAGCCCCGGGTGAACCGCCGACCCGCGATATGGTCGGAGGCGGCATCGGGATCACTCGCTGGATGCAGTTTCAGAGCCTGCAGATTCCGAACACTGGCATGGCGATAACGATCGATATTGGCGGCGGCCTCCATCCGACGAACAAATTCGATTGCGGCGAGCGGTTGGCACGTTTGGCGTTGCATGACCAGTACGGCAAGAAGGATCTGGTGCCGAGCGGACCGCTCTACCGAGATATGAAGATCGAGGGGAACAAGATCCGGATCTCCTTCGACCACGTTGGCAGCGGCCTGATGATGGGGAAGAAGAAGGGCCGCATGCCGACAGAAGAGGAGCCCGGCGCCAAACTGCGAACCTTCGCCGTGGCCGGTGACGACTTCCGCTGGGTCTGGGCCGATGCGGTGATTGACGGGGCGAGTGTCGTCGTCTCCAGCCCGGCGGTGACAAATCCAGTGGCCGCGCGCTATGCCTTCAGTTCGAATCCGAAGGGGGCCAATCTTTACAACCGGGAGGGCCTGCCAGCTTCGCCGTTCCGTACAGACGAACTGACGTTACTGCGGCCGAAAGGTCGGAAGCTGATCCTGTGCGAGGGTTGGACGCCAGGATGGGATACCGACTTCCGGCTACGGGCTCCGTTCGATACGACCGTCGAGGGATCCATCCGCGATAACCGGATTGAACGGCTTGTCGTGACGCCTCCCGGACGGCGGCTGGATGTTGTGATCGCGCCCCCGTTCCTCGATATGCTGGCGTTCATGTCCGATCCGCCGACCGGCGAGGCACCGCTGACGGTCCGTTTTGACGCCGGATCCGTGATCGTGCCCGATGGTCCTCGCACGTCATACAACTGGGACTTCGGCGACGGAACCAAGGCCGAGGGCGCCGAAGTAAGCCATACCCACACCTTCACCAAGCCCGGCACCTACAAGGTCTGGCTGAGGTTGAAAGATGCGAAGGGGTGGACGGCGGAGGTGCCGAGGATCATCACGGTCACGCCGCTCGACACGACTCCGCCGGCGATCGAGGCCATCTCCATCCCGCGACAGGCAAACCGGGTGGTCGTCATCTTCACGGAGCCGGTTCTGCAAGCAGATGCTGAAATCGCCGCGAACTACACCCTTGAGCCACAAAGCCAGGTGATCGCCGCAACAATGGGCGAGGACGGAAAGACAGTGACCCTGAAGACCGGCCCGCTCAAGCGAGGCGATTGCCGCCTTATCGTAAGGAACATCCGCGACCGGGCACGCAAACCCAATGTCTTGACCGAGGCACGTAAAGAATTTCACAACGACGCGCTTTATGCCTGGTGGAAACTGGACGAGGCAAAGGGGGACGAGATCCGCAACGCCACGGGAAGTTCCCCGGATGGTTTCTCGTACAAATCGACGTGGTCGAATGTCGGCGGGCGGACGGCGCTGAGCTTCAACGGGCAATGGGCTACGGTGGAGACGGGAACGAACCTGGAGGATCTGACAGTCCCCTTTACCATCGCGTTCTGGGTGAATCCCGCATCGAAGCAACGAGTGTGTGCCAACATCTTCGGCAATCGAGGCTTCCAGGGGAATACAGGCGGGTTTCACATGGAGCAGGACCAGTTGGAGATGAACTCCTACGCCTTTTCCTATGTCAACGGCCAGAACGTCAGCGCCACAGCGCCGGTGCAGTTGGCCGCGGACGAGTGGCAGCATGTTGCGGTGACATGCGACGGTTCGAGCATCATTTTCTACGTGAATGGAGTGGAGAAGACGAGAGCCGCCGCCACGGCTGCCTTTGTGCCCAACAGGAACATGCCGCTGCTGCTGGGAGCCTGGACGCAGAACCGTTACTTCGCCGGCCATCTGAGCGACTTCCGGATCTACCGCGCGGCGCTGACGGCGGCGGAAGTGCAAGCGGTCTTGAAGGAAATCGCCGTGAAACAATGACGCGGGCAAGACCCAAACACTACTCGGAAAGGTGATCTTCACTCATGCGAATTCGAATCACACTCATGATCGTAAGCTTGGGGTGCTGCCTATTTGCCGAACCCGTGATCGGCAATCGCGCCGCGGCTGACGAACCGAAGGCGCCTCCCGCCGCGTTGCGGATGTGGCACGTCGGCAACAGTTGGTCGGTCCCGTTCCCATTCGAGAAAGTTGGCCTCGATCGGCCCTTCGTCCATCACACGCATAACTTTGGAAGAGAAGGCAAAAACTGGGTCGAAGAGTCCTTGGAGACGGACAAGAAAAATGTCCTTGTGAAGGGGGAGTTCGACGTCGTCTACCTGGGTTTCGTTCAGCTCGCTCAGCCGATCGAGGCCCTGGACCAAATGACGACCCTGGCGCTGAAGTTCAAACCTGACTGCCGAATTTACCTGCAACACGCGTGGGCTACGAGCGGCCGCATTTGGGCGCTGAGGGATGATGACGACCTCGCCGCGATCCAAGTTGAATGGGATAAGCGACGGAAGAAGCTGGAAGACAAGGTCGACGAAATCAACAAACGGCATGGCAAGCAGGTCGTGTTCATCATTCCACTCGCCGATGCCGTGATGAAGATGCGGCAGATGGTTGCCGCTGGGAAGTTGCCGGGCGTGACGAAGCAGTCGCAACTTTTTTGGGACATCGACGAAATGAAAAGCCGCGACGATCATGCCGCGCATCAGACCGTGGTTTTGGCCATGTACTGTGCGCATGCGGCCATCTACCGGAAATCGCCCGAGGGATTGAAGGTTTCGTCCCCGGACGGTTTCTACTGGGGGCCCAAGGCCCACAAGGGCAAGGTTCCCGTCAACGACGCCCAGCACGCGATCTTGCAGAAAATCGCGTGGGAGACGGTGTCGAAGTATCCGTATGCCGGGGTGACGAAGTAACGATTTCCCGAAAAATCGAAAGGTTGTCATGATTCGATCGCACGTCATTGCGTGTCTTCTTGGTGCTTGTGGAGTTCTCGCCTCGTCCGTTGTCGGTAACGAGGACAATCCCAAATCTGCACCCGCCAAGAAGGCGCTCGCCGAACAAAAGCTGGTGGACTTCTCTGTCGCGGCCAGCGGCAAGGACAGCAACCCTGGCACGGCACAAGCACCGTTCGCCACGCTGACCAAGGCTCGCGAGTCGGTCCGCGCGAAGATCAAGGCAGGGTTGACCAAAAATCTCGTCGTGGAGATCCGCGGCGGGACGTATCCGGTGACCGAGACGCTGAGCTTCGGCCCGGAGGATTCCGGCACGGAGAAGTTCTCAATCACCTACGCCGCCGCGCCGGGCGAGAAGGTCGTCCTCAACGGCGGGCGGAAAATCGAGGGCTGGAAAAAGGGCACGAACGAGATCTGGACAGCCGAGATTCCCGAGGCAAAGGACGGAAAGTGGTATCCCCGCCAGCTCTTCATCAATGGCCGGCGAGCGATCCGCGCCCGAACGCCGAACCAAGGTTGGTGCACGGGCAACCCAACAAAGCCCATCAAGCAGGATTCGACGGATCAAGAGGTCGTTATCAAGATCAAGATTGCCGGCGGACTTGCCAACTGGCGAAATCCGGAGGATATCGAAATCGTCTCGATCCGTAACAACGAGGGAGGCCGCAAGCGGTTGCAATCCGTTAATAGTACCGCTCAGACCGTGACGCTTCGCCCGCCACACCAATGGGCTCACAGGGTGTTTTCCAACGACTGGTTCAACGGCTATCCCGACGGCCAATGCTACCTGGAAAACGCACTGGAGTTTCTCGACAGCCCCGGCGAATGGTATCTGGATCGCACGACCGGCGTCCTGTCCTACTGGCCCCGTCAGGGCGAAGATCTATCCGCGAACGAAGTCATCCTGCCTGTCGTGCAAACGACGTTTCTTGATGTTAAGGGGACGCGTGAACATTCCGTACGAAATTTGCACTTCCGCGGGCTTTATGTAGAGCACGTGGACTGGCCGCTGCCGCCGCACGGCTACGGAGGCCTGTTCTGCAACAACGTGCAGTTACTCCGGAAGGATGCCAAGCCCGGTCATCGTTACATCGACGCGGCCGTGGAGTTCTGCCACGCCCGTTCATGTAGTTTCCGAGACGGCGGCATCCGTCTTGTCGGCACCATGGGTCTGGTTCTGCGCGAAGGAACGGCGCACATCACCATCGAAGGCAACGAGATCGCCCATCTTGGCGGCGGCGGCATCGGCGGAGGCTGCTGCAATGTCTGCTTCGACTATCTGGATGCCGCTCCGCCTCCGGAACCGAACGAATACCATGGCTATCGCATAGCTAACAATTACGTGCACCATTGCGGCATGGACTACTTCGGTGCGGTCGGCATCTGTATGTACATTTCGCGGAATACGGTGATTTCCCACAACCTCGTCCACGACATCCCTTACTTTGGGATCTGCTACGCCGCGGACCAAAACCCGAAGCAGCCGTTTTCCGGCGACAATACCGTGGAACACAACGATGTGCACCACGCCATGCAAGTTGCGATCGACGGAGGGGCGATGTACCTGACGTTTCGGCACTTGACGGGCCGGGGATGCCTGGTTCGCGGCAATCTGGTGCATGACGTCGAGCGCAGCCCCCACATGCTCGCCGGCGAACTGCCCGCAGGTGGCCTAATCGTGGATGGCCGTCCGTCCCCGACTGGCAAGCGGGAGTATCACTTCGCGAACAACGTTGTCTGGGGAATCAATAATCCCGTCGGTTCCTTCGCCACCGGTTTTCACCGACGACAAGAGTCCACCTGGACCGACAACTTGTTCCTGAACGCGAATCCGCCGCAGCGGTTCATTGAAATCCGCCAGGGCTACGCCGGGCTCGAACCGGCATACCGGCAGGCGATCCTGAAGAACAATGCGCCGCGGGTGGACTATCATCCGCTGGGCGAGAACCATCCGTTGGGCGACAGTCCGGGCCGGATCGATGCTTGGAGCGCCGGCCAATTTCACCGGTCCCCGACGGGCGATGGCGTCGTCGAGGTTTACCGCCACGAGCGGGCAACCAACCCAACGGCGACCCTCAAGCTGCACAGTCTCGATCCCGACACGACCTACGATCTGCAGGCGCACGTCGCCTCGTACGACGATCTCAAGGACGTTCAAGGGGTGCCGGTCGTCGTGCATCGCTGGGTGGGCCTGGCCTTCAAGGAGGTTCCCGTCAAGGACATCCTCGCGTCTCCGCAAGGAACGGAAGCCGCCGCGAACTGGACCGGTCGGCAACTCGTGGAACAGGGCCTGGTCGTCAAAACGCAAGCCAATCGGATGGTCCTGATCATCTATCAGCCGAGGAAACTGGAGAAGAAGTGAACGGTGAGCCGTGGCGCGAATGGCATGGCGGGAAAAGTGTGTCGAGAATCGGGTGTCGCAACCCGCGTTTCGCGACACCCGCGCACAGGCGCCGCGGGCAAGGTTCCGGGGATCACCAAGCAAACGGCCGTGTTCGCGGAGAAGGACACAATGCCGCACGCCTCAGCGCTCGGTTCGGCGCTCGGCGGGATGTGCCATTTCGCGGCGAACTATTGTATGTCGCCCGAGGGGTTGCCCAAGACGAAAAGAGATGAACCGTTTGGGCGGTCTTGACGATGACAAGATCAAGATTTTTCAAAAGCTCGCCCGGGATGTCGTTTCCAAGTATCCGCATGCCGGAGTCGAAAAGTAACCATTTTCGAAGAAAGCGAAGGGTTTAGCATGTTTCGAATGCGTTTGATCGCGTGTCTTGTGAGCGTTTGCGGGTTCCTCGCCTGGTCGACAAATGCCAGCGCCCAGGAGTCGAAGCGGCCCGAGGGAGCGCGGGTGGCCTACATGCTGCTCGTGAACGGCGCGGCGGCCGACGCCGTCGTGAAGTCCGCGAACATCGAAGGCCACAAGAGCGTGGACTCGCCCTACGTCGGCACCTGGCATTCATTTGTCAAAGGGCTGGATCAGATTCAGAAAGGCCGGCTCGATCCGGTCGAACAGGGCAAGATTGACGTGATGATGATCGCCACGCTGGCTTGCTATCCCAACGCGGAGACCTGGAAGAATCATCTGGGGCTCGAAGACTCGACGCTGGCGGGCTTCGCCGCCCTCGGCGTCAAGAACAATCCGAAGTTCCGCATCTGCTGGCAGACCTACATTTGGCCTGTTGGCCAGGAGCGGAAAGACGGAACGAAGACACTTGACGTGGCCGCGACGAAGAAGCGAGCAGCCGGTGAACCGCTGAAAGAGTTGGAGAAGCTGGCCGATGCGATCAATGAAAAACATGGCCGAAAGGTCGTGCTGATCTCGCCGGTCCGCGAGGCCACGCTCAAGCTTTTAGACATGGTCGTGGACGGAAAGTTCCCCGGCATCACCGACCCGGCTGACCTGTGGCTCGAATTCAACATGCACTCCCACAAGCACCTGTTGGCGCTGACTGCTTACTGTAACGTCGCAACGATGTACGGCATCTCGCCGGTGGGACTCAATCAATCGTTCAAGGGCGTCACCTACGCAACCAAAGGCGGGAAGCCCCACCTCATGGATGGGATCACCGACGAACAAAACGCGATTTTGCAACGGATCGCGTGGGAAACGGTGTCGAAGTATCGGCTTGCCGGCATCGCAAGCGCCAAGTAAGCTCAACAGCTATGGAGGAATGGGGCCATGAATTTACGCCGAATCGTTGTCGTGATGCTCGCTGCTTTCTTCGCGAACGGGCGCGTCCATGCCGCCGATGCGAAGGGTGTGGAGTCATTCTTCAAAGCACACTGCCTTCGTTGCCACGACGACAAAAAGCAGAGCGGCGACTTTCGGCTGGACACACTGAAGGCGAATTTCGCCGATGCGCAATTGGCGGAGCGTTGGTCGGAAGTGTTATTGCGGATCAATAGCGGAGAGATGCCGCCCAAGAAGGAGCCCAGGCCGACGGCAACGGAGGCCGCCGCCGTCGTCGAATGGATCGCAACCGAAATCAAGAAAGGCGAGACGGCGAGAATGGCGGCTCGCGGCCCCGTGACGCTTTATCGGCTCAGTCGCCAAGAGTACGCCAATACGGTCCT
>SIAJ01000123.1 GCA_009691845.1 Gemmataceae bacterium | reverse complement strand
AAGCGAGCCTCCGGCGTAAGCCGGGGGAGGTCGCTGCCAGCACTCCGCGCATTAAAGTTTGGGCGAATGCTCCCTCGGCTTACGCCGGAGGCTCGCTACGGAGAGCATGTCACGCGGGTTTAGCGCCAGCCTTAATATCGCCCGTCTGCTTCGGCTTTAGCGTCTGGAACAGCAATACCAACCGCTGGGCTGCACTCTTCAGTTCAACCTCGAACTTGGCAACACGGGCTTTGAACATCACGTGCGTGAAAACCAGCGGAATGGCGATCATTAACCCGCCGGCCGTGCCGAACAGAGCGAGGCCGATGGCTCCGGACTGGCTGGTGACATTGCCGGCGTTGCCACCCTTTGACGCATCCGAGATTGCCGTAAACGTGTTAATCATGGAGACGACGGTCAGGAACAGGCCGACCATCGTGGCCACCTTGGCGATGGCAAGAATCGGAGCGAGCAGGAAGTTCAAGTCCGGGACGATCTCGAGTTCGATGGCGTTGGCCATCGCCCGCTTCATGGCCGCGACGCCTTGGCGTGAGTTTTCCAACCCGGCGGCGTACAGCTTGCGAGGAACGATGCCGTTTTCGGTGCGGCAGAATTTGCGGGCCCCATCGACCCCTTCCTTTTGCAGTTTGTCCTGGAACGTCGGCAGAAAATTCTCCAGGTTCGTCTTGGCGTTCATGTTCAACAACCAGCGCCAAACGACCAGGGCCGCGGCAACGAGCGACAACAACAGCATGGGAAGGAAGAAGTACCATTCTTCCGTCATAAACTTGATCAGTGCTTTCATCGATTGGCTCAGTGAGATCGAGACAGGGGATTGGGAATAGACTGCTAACTTGACGGGACAGGTTCAAGGAGGAAAGTTGAAGAATTGCAAACGTAGGACAGGCGTCCCGGCCTGTCCTACAGGCAGACAGGCCGGGACGCCTGTCCTACGTTTGCAAAACCAGGCTACTTCACGTCGAACTGCATCGCGTTCAGAATCTCGAGCGATTCGTCATCCTGAACCAACGCGATCACCTTCAGGTGCTTGAGATCCATCGGACGCTCCGTGTTCGGGAATGGCCGAGTCTTGCCGAAGTCGTCGAGGTACTTGGTCAAGCCCTTCTTGACGTCGGCCAGGTCAATAGTTGCGGACTTCTTGAGCGACTTCTCTGTGATGGCGGTGCCTTCCTTCGCGTCAGGGATCGAGCGAACGACTTGATGGTGGAATCGAAGATTATTGCCACCGATGTACTTAATCGTCTCTTCGACCAGAACGAGGCGAAGCTTGATGTTCTTGCCTGGCTCCTTGACGCCATCGACGTTTACATCGATGGCGACTTTATCACCGTTGAGTTTGGCGGAGCCTCCGATCGTGATGGGGGTCTTCTCTTCGAGCAATCCGTCAATGATGCCCTTGTATTGATTAAACTTTCCTTGTGCTCCGGCCATTCCGCCACCGCCCGGGGCCTGTGGCTTGCCATTGAACAGCGTGGAAGGAGTTCCCCCGATTTCCATTGAGTATTTTTCGCGATAGTAGTTCCAGCGCGCGATCGAGTCCAGGTTCGTTAGCGGGTCGGGACCCGGAATGTGCATGTGGTACTGAATGAGGACCAGGTCGGTCGCGTTGTAAGCCTTTTCAAGAGCATCGAAGGCCACGTCGGCCGCGACACAAGGCGGGCATTGCGCGCCGGTGAAGAGTTCCAGCACAGCGACTCGCTTGGCGTCCTTGTCCTTGCGGCCCGCAAACTTCGCCGGCTTGAACGGCGGCACCTTCGTGACATACTCTTCATCCAGGGCCTTCTCGATTTTCACGAGGCGAGCTTCGATGGCCGCGTCCATCGTTCCCGCCGCTTTGGTGGCTTTTGACAGAAGCGTCAAAGCCTTCGACTGGGAGGTCAGCGGATCGCTCTCTTGCAGGCTCGCCACTAGTTTCTTGGCAATCGGCATCGCGGAGGCGGCCACGTCTTTCTGGTTGATCAAGGTTTCGCCGACAACGACGGACGCTTCGAGCGCGATTTTCGGCCCATAGCGAGTCGCGTCATCTTCGACGACCTTGGCCCACGCGGCAATTTCATCAGCCTTGGCCTTGTTCTTGCCCGCACCCGCGATGAGTTGGTTCGCGGCCTGAACCGCAAACAGCGAGTCCGCGTGCTTGGCGATCACTTCGCGGAGCAAGGCGGGAGCTTTGTCGTCTGCTTCGGCTTGAGCAGCTTTCAGCTTATCCTGAAGTTCGGCCTTATCGTTTGCGTCCTTGGAGCGAAAGATCTGGCCGCGAAGAGTAGTCACGGCCGCGTTCAATTTCTGGACGGCGAGCATCGGCTCGGGGGCCTTGGGATTCACGATTGCCGCGATTTTCTCTCCCTCCTGGGAAGCGAGGAGGCATTTGAACGTGCGTCCGCTATCGGTGAGTGCGCCGCGAATGATCTTGGCATCCTTGCTATCGACGATCCCTTCGAATTTGTATTTGGCTCCGCCGATCTGCACGTTGACGCTGACGGTTTTCGAATCGGCCGTCACATCGCCGCCGGCCGACTCTGCCTTGATCGCATCGTCGACGACTTTGGCCGTCAATTTTCCGTCCTTCTTTTCGATCTTGAATAGCATCAACGGCGATTCCGAACCGGTCGGCATCACCTGGCTGAGTCGCCAGTGATTTTCGGTGAGTGCGGGTTCCGCGGCAAACGTTGCCGGCAAAGCGAAGACAATGGCGGCAAAGGCCATCACATAACGAGTCATAAGGACACTCCAGGCGGGCGTGGAAAGTTCAGCGGTTTGGTAAGAATTATGCGAAGGAATGGAAAACGCCAAGAGGAAAAGGCGAACTCGAGCGGAGCGGCGCAGGCCGCCGGATCATGTCTTCAACGGGCGGCTTACGCCGCTCCGCTCACCCGATCGATTATTCCTCCTCATCCGATGTCTTGTGCTTCGCCTCGATTTGCTTTTGAATCGTCATGGGCACCACGTCGTAATGGCTGAAGTCCATGGTGAAGGATCCTTGACCTTGCGTGATGCTGCCGAGTTGGGCAGCATACTTCGTGACCTCTGCCAATGGTGCGCGTGCCATGATGACTGCCAGATCGCCTGGCAAGCTGTCCTGATTCTCGACGTGCCCGCGCTTCGTGTTCAGATCGCCGAGGATCGCGCCCGTGAATCGAGAGGGGATCGTCACCTCTAATTTTACGATGGGCTCCATCAACACCGGATTGGCCGTTCGCACGGCCTTGCGCAGTGCCATTCGCCCAGCCGTCTTGAACGCTGCTTCCGAACTATCCACGTCGTGGTATTTGCCGAAGTGGACTTCGACCGCGAGGTCTTGCATGCGATAGCCCGCGATGGCCCCCTGTTCCAGAATCTCCTTGCAGCCTTTTTCGACAGCCGGCATGAACTGGTTCGGGATTGTTCCACCGACAATGTGGTCGATGAATGCGAAGTTGTGATCGGGATCATAGTGGACGCTACGCATTTTTTCGAACTTCGAGCGGTTGGCGAACTGCTCTTCGCATTCCGCTTGCGTCTTGATCTCGCGGGAAAGCGGGTAGATTCGCATGTGGACCTCTCCGAACTGACCGCGGCCGCCGGACTGCTTCTTGTGTCGATAGTCCGATTCGCCTTCGCCGATGATCGTCTCGCGATAGGGAATCCTCGGTTCACGCGTCACGACTTCGAGATCGAATCTTTTTTTCAAGCGATGCTGAATCACATCCAGGTGCAACTGGCTGACGCCATTGATGACCAACTCGTGCGTTTGCGGATCGTGAGTGATCTTGAACGTCGGGTCCTCGTCGGCAATCTTGTGCAAGCTTTGGGAGATTTTCTGTTCGTCGCCGCGGTTCTTGGGCTCGACGGCCAGGCCGTACATTGGCTTCGGAAACTCCGGTTCTGGCAGTTTGGGGGCTTCCTTGCTGAATGCAACCGTATCGCCGATGTGCAAATCCTCGACCTTGGCCACGGCGATGATGTCCCCCGGGTAGGCTTCCGGCACCGGCTGGTTGGTCTTGCCCTGGATCATCAATAGCTGCGAAACCCGGGCCGTCTTGCCCGAGCGGACGTTGAGTAGCGGGTGTGCCGCATCGAGTTTTCCCGAAAGAACCCGAATGAAACTGAGATTGCCGACGAACTTGTCGTTGACCGTCTTGAATACCAGGCCGAGAAATTCACCCTTCTCGTCGGCCTGGTCGAACGCGTGTTCGTGCCCGTGGTGCCCGTGCAGATAATCTCCAAGCCGAACCTTCGCGTGCCAGGGGGTTGAGCTGTACTTCGCCAGGGCGTGTAGTAATTCTTCGATGCCCCCCTCCTTCTTGGCGGCCGTGCAAAAGATCGGGATCACCGTGCCTGCCTCGACGGCCTTGGCCACCGACTCTTCCAGCTCCTCCACACTCAACGTGCCTTCCGTGAGATACTTTTCCATCATGGCCTCGTCGCATTCAACGATGGCATCGACCAGCTGCGTGCGGACGTCCCTCGGGCTAATTGGGCAGCCGAACGGAGCCGGCTCCGGGGAATCCAGCACGCTAACAACGCCCTTGAACGATGCACCAAGCCCATCCGGCACATTGAACAACACGCATTTTTTGCCGAAGGTTTCCTGAATGTTCTGGATGAGCTCCGGGAAATGGACGTTGTCCGCGTCGCACTTGTTGAGTACCAGAACCCGCGTTTGGCCGTGTTTCCCGGCCTCGTTGAACATCCGGCGTGTGTTGACTTCGATGCCGTTGACGGCCGAGACGACGATCACGGCCGTCTCGACGGCATTCAGTGCTTCGAGCGCGGCCCCGACGAAATCCGGATAGCCCGGAGCATCGAGCATGTTAACGAACTTGCCCTCATGTTCGAAATGCAAAATGCTGGTGTCGATGGAGAAGTGGTGTTTGTGTTCTTCGTCGTCGTAATCGGACACGCTGGTCCCGTCGTCGACATTGCCCATGCGATCCACGGCATGGGCGGTGTGGAGCAGAGCGTCCGCCAGCGTGGTCTTCC
The DNA here is from genome assembly GCA_009691845.1 of Gemmataceae bacterium. GTDB lineage: Bacteria > Planctomycetota > Planctomycetia > Gemmatales > Gemmataceae > SIAJ01. Next base: position 4,885 of record SIAJ01000123.1, on the reverse strand, counting down.
CGCTAGCCCGATGCCCGACAAGCGCAATGGTGCGGATGTCGCTTTCGTGGTACTTCAACATGCGAAAACCTCCTTCTTTCGGTGAAAGGGAAGGCGGCTTCGCGGAAATTACACAGGCTTGCTTCGCTCACCATTTGGCATTCACCAACTGGGGCCCCTGGTCCGTACGGACGGCACGGGGGCCGTCCGGGGACTGTCTTCACCGGATGTCACGTCGCTCACGAGTTACTCCCTCGAAGTCGTCATCCCGGAAATTACAAGTTCCAGGACTGCTGATAGTTCCAGTTGGCCTTCGTAGAGCGCTCGGCCGATGATGCAGCCGAACAGGTTCTTCGCCATCAAATCGCGGACGTTGTCCAGGGTCGTCACGCCACCCGAAGCGATCACGGGAAGAGGCACGGCGGAGGCCAGTTCCGCCAAACCTTCCACGTTCGGCCCTCGCATCATTCCGTCGCAGGCAATGTCCGTGTAGACAATCGAATGCAGGGGCCAGTTGGCAAACTCACGAGCCACATCGAGCACGGACTGCTCGGACGTGTTGACCCAACCATGGGTGGCAACCTTGCCGTCTCGAGCGTCCAGCCCGAGAACGATTTGCTTTGGAAACGAGTGAGCCATCTGCCGAACCCAGGTCGGGTCCTGCAGGGCCCGCGTGCCAAGGACCACGCGAGCAAGCCCCGTTTCCAAAGACGATTCGATGTCCGCCTCCGTGCGCAACCCTCCACCAACTTGACAGGGAACATCCACCGCCTCAACGATCTTGCGAATGACCGCCCCATTCACCGGCTTGCCGGCTTTCGCACCATCGAGATCAACCAGGTGAAGCGCCTTCGCCCCTTCGGACACCCAACGACGGGCCATTGCTACGGGATCATCGCCAAAGATCGTCTCCTGGCTGTAATCGCCCTGCTTGAGCCGCACGCACTTGCCGCCACGCAGGTCAATCGCCGGCAGGATCAACATGAAAGAGTCTCCTTACGAAACCGAAATGGTACGCCGACATTTTAGAACCCGAATGGAAGGGTGATGGGAGTAGCCAATCGCATTCTCGCACGACAGGTGTGAAAAGCAAGAAGATTGTGGGCGGGATTCTCTTTGACAAGAAGGGCACTGCCAAAGACTTTCATTCCCCGGCAACTTCGGCTACGCTATTCCTCATGCTCTCTCGAATCCTTTTCCTGCTGCTGCTTCTCTCGGCCACGTCGCGGGCGGAACCGATTTCGTTCAATCGCGATGTGCTGCCGATTCTCTCGGACAAGTGTTTCCATTGTCACGGTCCGGATAGCGCCAAGCGCAAGGCCGGGCTGCGCTTCGATCGTGAGGCAGACGCGAAGAAGAAAAGCGATGGTCACGCCGCGATCGTGGACGGCAAGCCTGCCGAGAGCGAGTTGATTCGCCGCATTTTCTCGAAGGACGCCGAAGAAAAAATGCCGCCCGCGAAGTCTGGCCGGGAACTTTCACCTGCCCAGGCGGAAGTTCTTCGCAGGTGGATCGCCGAGGGGGCAAAGTGGGAGAAGCACTGGGCGTTCGTGCCGCCGACTCGACCAACGCTGCCATCCGTGAAAGAAACCACCTGGCCACGCGTGGCCATCGACGCCCACATTCTCGCAAGCCTGGAAAAGGCGGGACTGCGACCCTCGCCGGAAACGGATCGTGCCACGCTGATACGACGAATGTCATTCGATCTGACGGGACTTCCACCCACGCCGGCAGATGTCGGGGCCTTCGTTCGCGATGCCTCGCCTGATGCAGTCGCAAAACTCGCAGATCGACTATTGGCTTCGTCCCGCTTCGGCGAACGCATGGCCTGGCGATGGCTGGAGGCCGCTCGCTATGCCGATACCAATGGCTACCAGACCGATGCCGAGCGCGACATGTGGCGCTGGCGTGACTGGGTGATCGAGGCCTACAACCGCAATCTCCCGTTCGACCAGTTCACGATCGAACAACTCGCGGGAGACATGCTGCCGAAGCCGACGCTCGATCAACGCATCGCTACGGGCTTCAACCGCAATCATCGCGGCAACGCCGAGGGGGGCATCGTTCCCGAGGAATATGCGGCCGAGTATGTCGCAGATCGTGTGGAGACCACGAGCACCGTCTGGCTTGGCCTGACGCTCGGCTGTGCCCGCTGCCACGATCACAAGTACGATCCCTTCACGCAACGCGAGTTCTACCAGTTATTCGCATTTTTCAACAATGTGCCGGAAAAGGGCCGAGCGGTGAAGTACGGCAACTCGCCGCCGTACATTCAGGCACCCACTGCGGAACAGCGGAAGCAATATGCCATTCTCGAGCAACGGGTTCGAGACGCCGCGAGAAAAGTGGAGGACACTCGACCCGTCGCGGATGCCGCATTTTCCAAATGGAAAAAAACCGCGAAGGGAACGGCAATCCCGGATTGGATTCCGCAGCTTGATCTAGTCGCGAGCTTCCCGTTCAACGACGCCTCCAAGCTTGCGGTTCGCGATGGAGACACGATTCTGGGAGCCGGACACTCCGGCAAAGGCCTCGATCTAGACGGCAAGCGTTTCGCAGATGCCGGAAACGTCGCAGACTTTGGCTTCGACGATCGCTTCTCCTTCTCCTTCTGGGTTCGCCCGCGTTCCGAAAACGGGACATTGATCTCACGCATGGCCGAGGAAGAGCGTGCCGATGGCTACTCCATTCGTCTTGTAAACGGCAAGATCCGGGTTCACCTGACCAAACGCTGGCTAGACGACGCTCTTCGACTCGAAACGATTGAGGCCTTGAAGCTGAATGAGTGGCAACACGTGGTCGTTAGCTATGATGCCTCTCGACTGGCCGAAGGCGTGAGAGTGTATGTGAACGGGAATCGCGCCAGGACGAATACACTCCTCGATGAACTGAACCAGAACTTCCAGACGAAAGAACCGTTGCGGATCGGTTCCGGCGGGGGCAAGGCAACTCGCTTCGATGGCCAGATCGACGAGTTGTACGTTTATTCGCGAGTTGTCGATGGCCCAGAGGCCCGAGTCTTGGCGGTTGCCGCATCGATCCGTGAACTTCTGGCCAAGCCAGAAGCCGAGCTGAAGCTGCCCGAAGACGACAAGTTATTGGGCTACTTCCTTGACCGAGAGGCACCGACTGAAGTCCGGGCAGCCTCCACAACTCTCATCGAGGCTCGTCTGGCACAAGAGAAGTTTCAACGCTCGGTCCCCACGGTGATGGTCATGGAAGAGATGGCCAAGCCACGCGAATCGCACGTGCTACTACGCGGCCAGTACGACCGACCAGGAGACAAGGTCAATGCCGCCCTTCCCGCTGAGATTGCCAGCAAGCTGCAAGCCGGCAATCGCCTCGACCTTGCAAAATGGCTGGTTTCACCAGAGAATCCGCTCACGGCCCGCGTGGCCGTCAATCGCATCTGGCAGATGCACTTTGGCACCGGCCTCGTGAAAACCGGCGAGGATTTCGGCACGCAGGGAGATTTCCCCTCGCATCCCCAATTGCTCGATTGGCTGGCGATGGAGTTCATTCGCTCCGGTTGGGATGTGAAGGGCATGCATCGCCTGATCGTGACGAGTGCGGTGTATCGCCAATCCTCGCAAATAAGGGGTAAGGAATTAGGAGTGAGGAGTAGCGACCCGGAGAATCGGCTGCTGTCGCGGTTCCCACGGCAACGACTCTCCGCCGAAATGATTCGCGATCAGGCCCTCTTCGCCAGTGGCTTGCTTGTCGAGCGCGAAGGCGGGCCGTCCGTGAAGCCTTATCAGCCGGCAGGCTTGTGGAACGAGTTGTCCGGCGTGGGCGATTACGAACAGGACACCGGCGAGAAGCTTTATCGACGCGGGCTTTACACTTACTGGAAGCGCACCTCACCGCCCCCGGGATTGGCCGCATTCGATGCGTTCGCCCGTGAGACCTGTTGGGTTCGCGAGACGAGAACGAACACACCGTTGCAAGCTCTGACTCTTTTGAACGACATCACGTACGTGGAAGCTTCTCGGAAAATAGCCGAACGGTGCATGAAGGAAGAGACATCGGCTGAAGCTCGCTTGTCGCTGGCATTCCGACGCGTGCTTTCGCGTGGGCCGACAGAAGCCGAGGCCGGTGTCCTTCTGCGAGCGTTCAACCGACAACTGGATGGCTTCCGCAAGAACCCCGAGGCTGCACGAAAACTATTGGCCGTGGGTGAAGCGAAGGCGGATGCGAAGCTAGAGGTGGCGGAATTGGCGGCTTACTCGGCCGTCTGCCGATTGATTTTGAATTTGGACGAGGCGGTGACGCGGGAGTAGTTGACTTCGTTTAGCGTTCGAGCCAACGGCTCGAACGCTAAACGATCACGTTTTCGTTACTTCACATCCAACATGATGCTCTCGGAATGGCTGTTGAATTCCGGTGCGTACATGCACTGGATGTTCGCCAATCCCGTTGGATACTGGCCGCGATGTTGGACGCGGACCGCGTACTCGAACACGTAAACCCCCTTGGGCAAGTAGTCGATGAAGAAGTGGCTAGCCGTGTCCTTTGTCGATTCGTAATAGCCCAGGCCGTCCTGGTACTTGTACCGGCTCAGTACGTTCGTGGGTTCCGTGCCGCTGCCGCGATGGTCCTTCAAGTGGACGTATTCCATATCGCGGTCTGTTCGCAGTACAATTCGCACGACGATCTCATCGCCCACGTTGACGGCCCCGGTCACGGCTTCGAGAACCGGCCCTTTCTTCGTGTAGGTTCGCTTGAACAGCTTCTTCTCAAGTTTCAAAGGCGTTCCGTCGTGGACCGTGATCTTGCTCACGTCTTCCAGGTATTGCCAGTGAATGCTGCCCCACGATACGCCGGCATCGGATTTCTTCACGGTCACGCGACCATATTCCGGCTTGACCTCGGTGCGAAATAGCTTCTGTTCGTAAAAGCCTGTTCC
>SIAJ01000122.1 GCA_009691845.1 Gemmataceae bacterium | reverse complement strand
GGTGTGGGCAGGCCGGATTGCGGCTGCGGGGCCACAACGAGCCGGGCGGCCCTCCACGCACACCAAATCTCCCCATCACGAACGCACCATTCCGACACCCTTACGCGATTCACCGGAATTCACCCACAAATTCCGGAGAGGAACCTCTTATCTCACTGTCGCGCCGAACAGTGAGCGAGAGCTTCCCGTTGCGGTTGCCGCTCTGACACTCTTCAAGCACCTGTGCCAGTTCTGATACCGGACCGTCGGCGCCGAAGACAGTCTGACCGTATCCGTTGCGGTGTTTTTCCTTAAACAACTGGCCGCTAGCGCCGACGATCAGGTCGCCAATCTGGACGTGACCGGTTGCTGGCGACGCGGGAAAGACGTGCTTGATCAGCAACGCCTTCGGTTGATCGGTGACCAACTGCGCTCGCAAACCCGTGATGCCAAGGTTGTAGAACCAACCGGGCACTTCCGCGTCCGGCCCCGATTTCGCGCGCTCCCCCCACGGGCTGTCGTTGTCGTGATAATGAACCTGCGCCTGCAGCGGCGATGCGACGCAAAGAATTGTGATGCTGACAAGTCGAACCGTCAGGGAGCGGGTCGTCATGGTTTGATCCTTGTATCTGAAGAACACTTCGTCACTTCTTCGGCTGTTGAGACGCGTTCAACTTTGCCATCTCCTCGGCAAAGGCCTTGCCGATCGGTGCCAGAATCCTGGCGGCACCGAGATAGTGGTAGCCCCCGTTGGAGACGCCCTTCAGACGTTTCAATTCCTCCGGCGTGAAGGTCTCCGCGACGGCTTTGCGGCGCGCTTCGTCTTTGGCCTCCTGAGTTAAGCTCGAATCCTTCTCGAACTTTTGATCCAACTTGGCGTGGAGTTTCTCCATCCGCTGTTGAAGAGTGTCTAATTCGTTATCCCAGAAGGGTGCAGTCTGCACTGCCACCACGTTGCCCTGGAACTCAGGAAGCGACGCCGGCGCGGCCTGGGCCTGGCGAAAATGCATCTGCGGTGCCTTCTTCCCTTCCTCAACGCCGCCAATCCCCATGACGCCAATCACGAAGGGCATCTTGGGCGTCGACAGATCCTTGCGTACATCGCGGATGAAATGTGCAAGCAGTTCTCCGTAAAGATCGTACCCACCAGGCTTCATTTGCTTGTCGTAAGTCCAGTCCGAGACTAAATCGTTAAACCCTTGAAACCAGACGAAGCCAGCCAGTTCGTAGCCCTGTTTCTCGTCATATTCCGGCACCACCCGCTTGATGTCCCCAAGCACCTTCTTCACGTGTTCGATAATATGGCGGTAGAACACACCAGTGGCCTTGATCTTGTCTGCCTTGCTCTTTTCCAGGTCGTCGCCCCGACGCTTGAATTGGACCAACTCGAAGTCACTCCAGAAGTATGGCCCGGCGCTCGTCGGACGGAAATCCGTGTGCAGACTTCTGCCACCCCAGGAGGTCTTGATGATCAGGATGGGCTCACCCAGCAACTTCTCCATGTAAATGCCGAACGTGAATTCCGGACCAATCTTTTCGTCTGGAGCACCAAAACCTGCGGTCAGTTTGCCTTTCTGCTCTCTCAGGTCAGAGTAAGCATCGCCGAGGCACCCAATTGATGAAATCCAGACCTTTTCGCACACCCGCGGCGTGCCGTCGGCATTGCGCATCTCCTTGAGGATCGGCGCCGTTTGTGGATCATCGGCCATCGAATCAAACGTCGACACCTGCGCGTGCCCCTGCATGTTCGACTGCCCGGCCAAGATGAAGACCTTCAACGGTCTCATCGCGTCTTGCGCTGAGGCGTTTGCAGCAAGAGTCACACCAAAAAGTGCGGAGATGATTTGAATGGCGTTTTTCATGAATTGACCTTTTGCTTCTGCGAACAATGTGTTCTTGTTCATCACACTTTCTCCTTGCCTGACCACTGACTCCACCACTGCTGGAAGAACTTCAGTTGCGCTTCGGCAAAGTGTTTTTGACTTGGCGAGAGCCGATCGGATTCATTGAAGTGCAATTCATAGTCCGTGTCGCCGAGCAGCACGAGCAGATACTTGTAGTACAGCACCAGGTCGGGCCCTTCATCAAAACGCGACAACTCAGCGAGGCCATCTTCCAGTTCTCGCGCCAGTCGCCGGGCTTCGACATCACCGGCAGCAGCCAGTTTGCAAAGTGCGACCAGGTGCAGCACTTCACGCGGCAAGCAATTTCCGATTCCGGTGATCGCACCAACGGCACCGCAGCGAATGAATCCATGACACACTTGCGTATCCACGCCAACCATCAGCAGGACATCGTTGTCGGCATGCGTGATGTGCTCGGCGGCATAACTCAAAGAATCCGCACCGCCAAACTCCTTGAAGCCGACGAGATTCGGAAACTCGCGCCGGAGATCGAAGAACAGGTCCGCTTTGGTTTCGAACCCGTAGTAGGGACTGTTGTAAATCACGGCGGGCAGATCGGGTGCCGCTCCAAGAATGCCAGCGAAGTGAGCGCGCTGAGCTGCCGGGGACGCTCCGCGTGACAGAACGCGTGGGATGACCATCAACCCTTTGGCTCCCACACGCTGCGCGTGAGCAGCGTGTGCAGCGGCTCGCGCGGGATTCTGAGCACCCGTGCCGACGATGACGGGGACTCCGGCTTCGGCCAGCCGGCGAACACCTTCCTGTCGTTGCTCATCCGTCAGCAGCGGCCAGTCTCCCATCGAACCGCAGTACACAACTCCAGTCATGCCAGCCGCCAGCATGGCCTGTCCCTTCTTCACCAGGGCAGGATAATTCGGTGTGCGATCAGATTGGCACGGCGTCATCAGCGCTGGGATACATCCCTGAAAAATGTTTGAGTTCAATGAGTTTCCTATCCAAAGGGTTATCGGTGTGGTTAACGAGGTCCAGGCGGAAGGTGCTCAATCAAGTAACGAGTCATCAACAGACGCAGGTGGACTGCGGTGCCGTTTCCTTCCTGCAAGTCGTGGTCGCGATTGGGGTAGGCCATGTAGTCGAAACGCTTGCCTAGCTCGATGAGTCGATCGACGAGACCTTCAGTGATTTGAAGGTGCGTGTTGGTTTCTCCGGTGCCATGCACGATCAGCAGATCTCCCCGCAGGCCTTCGGCGAAATTGATTGCCGCGGCTTGGCGATAGCCTTCCGGGTTCTCTTCACGAGTGCGCATGAAGATCTCTTGAAACCAGGCGTTGTAGAGATCCGGCTGTGGCTTCGGGGCCACCGCGATGCCGACGTGATACACATCGGGCTTGCGAAACATCGCGTTCAATGTGTTCGAGCCGCCGCCGCTCCAACCCCAGATCCCGACGCGAGACGAATCCACAAAGGATCGAGTCCGAGCCAACTCCTTCACACCAGCCGCTTGTTCTTCCGTCGATAATGGTCCAAGGCTTCCATACACCGCTCGTCGCCAGGCTGCGCCCTTGGGAGCCGGCGTCCCGCGGCCATCGATGGACACCACCAGATATCCGAAGTCAGCAATCATTCGATGAAACATCGAGTGATTCTGGCCGCCAGTCCAATCGTCCAGGACCGTCTGGGCGTGCGGTTCGCCGTACACAAACACGAAGACCGGGTACTTCTTCGTCGAGTCGAAGTCGCGCGGCTTGATCATCCACGCGTCCATCACGACCCCGTTTCCAATGTCGAGCTTCAAGAACTCGGTGGGTTGAGTGATCAGCGGGCTGACTCGACGGCGACACTCGGCATTGTTTTCCAAGACACGCACCGAGCGATGTTCAGGAAGTTGTACCAAGTCGATTACTGGCGGCGAGTCGAACGTGGAATACGTGTGGAACGCCCACTTCCGATCAGGCGAGAAATCGTAGCTGTGCGTTCCCGGCTGGTCCACAGGAGTCACTCGTCTTGAATCGCTCAATCCATCCAGGGGCACGCGATGGAGGTATCGTTGCGTGGCGTTCTCCGGCGACGCGAGGAAGTAAAACCATCCGTCGTGCTCATCGACCGGCCCACGAGCGATGATGTCATTGGCGTGTTTTGTGAACAGCGACTGTTGCTTGCCATCGCGAGAAACCACAAAGGCATGTCGCCAGCCATCCCGCTCGCTGAGCAGCACAAACGCTTTGCCATCCTGAATCCACTCGAGGCCGGCGTTGGCCGAATAACTCGCATCGACCCACGCCGGATCAGATTCCTCGTACGCCTTATAGATCGCTCCGGTTCCCGTGTTGATGAGCAGAAACTGACGAGCATCGCGAGAACGGCTCAACATCTCGACCAGCAGCTCTTCCGAATTTCCCGCCCAGCTCGCGTCGTTGATGTAGAACGTGCCCGGTTCGGATGGCAGGTTCACCCAGCGTGTCTCTCCGCCATTAGTATCGACGACTCCAACTCGCAGCGTCGGGATTGGGGTGCCGACGCGGGCAAATCGTTGGAGCGACACTTCCGGATAAGTCGGATCAGTCGGGTAAATGACGGGTCGTTGGCGAACCTTCGATGAATCGGATTGAACGTAGACAATCTGCAGACCATCGGGACTCCAGCTCGCTTCGACACCGTTCTCCAGAACGCCGTTGCCTTCAATCGTGGTCAACGGGGTCGTGCGGTCGTTGGCCAGATCGCACACATAAAGATTTGGACCGCGCCCGAAGAGAAGTCGATCCCCGTTAGGAGAAAACGTGTTCTCCCAGGACAGCCGGTCGATCTCGGCGGCGATCGGTTTGAGGTCACCAGATTTCGAATCAAAGAGCCAGTAATCAGTTTTCCCGCTGGTGTCGATTCGCGCCTGCATCAGAAACTGGTTGGCGACTGGCGATTGAACGAATTCCTGAATGAGCAATCGGTCAGACGTACCCGGCACAACGAGCCGGTCGCCACCGATCAAGAGGGAGCGTTTCCCACTCGCCACGTCGTACTGCACGAGTTCTGGCTCGGAACCATCCTTAGGATTTTCGAGAACCAAATAGCCGGAACTGTCTCGCAGCCATTTTCCTGAAAATGAAGCAGGCGCAAACTCCCTCTTGTCATAAATTGATTTCAATCGTGTCTCGGCCTCGGCCAGGATTTGTGTATGACCTGCTCGATCGTCGGCAGCGACAAGCGTGCTGGCCATCACAAGCCAGGAAGTGATGATCGCGGAGACGCGTCTCATTGTGGTTTCTTTCGCTTTTGAATCACATTGATGGTTACGTTGCCTGGCTGGCGGTGAGTGCCGTGATCACGCGACCTCCACGACTCGTTTGCCGAGAACGTCCAATCGAGGTGCGACACCCAGTCCCGGATTGCTGCTCGCAGCCATGAATCCTTTTTGCCGCTGAGGAGCACCAGTCGCCGTGCTGACGGTGACATAGCTGTTGAAATCCGTGCTGGTGAAGCGGAATTCCTCGGGCGTGCTGTGTGCGAGATGCGCAATCGCTGCCGTCGTGATGTCGCCTCCCCAACTGTCTTCGAGCGTCATGGCAATTCCCATCGAGACGCACAGGTCGCGGGCCTGCCGGGTTTTCGTCAGTCCGCCCAGTTTACTGATCTTCAAATTGACGACATCCATTGCCAGGTCCGCTTTTCCACGCACCAGCATGTCCAGACAGTCGATGTTCTCATCGAGCACGAACGGATGGCTCGTGTTGCGCCGCACCGCCAGGCACTCCTCGTAAGTCAGACAGGGCTGTTCAATGTATACGTCGACGTCTCGCACGGCTCGAACCACGCGCATCGCCTCGTGCTGCGTCCAGCCGGTGTTGGCGTCGGCGACGAGCCGGTCCGTCGGTTGCAGCATCGCTCGCACGGCCCGAATCCGCTCGATGTCGGTATCCGGATCGCCGCCCACTTTCAGTTGGAATCGCGTGTAGCCCTGCTCGCGGTAGCCTTGAACATTCTTCGCCATCTCCTCGGGCGCCTGTTGCGAGATGGCGCGGTACAGCCGCACGCTCTCGCCAAAGCGGCCCCCCAGCAACGTGCAGACCGGCAGTTGCGTGGCCATGCCGAGGATGTCCCAGCAAGCGATGTCGATTCCCGATTTCACATACGGATGCCCCTTGAGCGCGGCATCCATTCGATGGTTGAGCTTCGTCAGCTCGCGCGGATCAAAGCCCAGCAGATGCGGACCCAGTTCGCGGAGTCCGGCTCGCACACCTTCGGCATACGCCGGCAGGTAGAACGGTCCCAGCGGACAGACCTCGCCGTAACCGACGAGTCCGCAGTCCGTCTCGACACCGACGATCGTGCTGTCGAACACCGACACCGACTTCCTACCGGACCACTTGTACGAGCCTTCGACCAACGGCAGCTCAACTCGGTGACCAAAGATGCGTGCGATCTTCATGTGAGAAGTTCCTGCTTTGCGTATGGTGGATTCATCACTTCCCGCCCTTGCTTAGCGAAATATTGACGGGTTCCTTCGACTCAAGTTTGAGCCAAAGAATAAGGCTCGTGCCGGCAGGGGTTGGTTCGTATCCAACCCGGAGGTTCTTACCGGGCTTGATCGCTTTGTCATCAATCGCCACTTCAACGGGATCATTTCCCCAGCTGCCCACGACGAGAGCTGGATTCACAATCGTTGTGGCCACCCCGTAGTAATCGGGATCGGCGATTAACTCGAATTCCAGTTCCTTCTGGTCATGTTTCCAATCGAAGACGTAGGCCTTCTGCACGGGATCGTAGTATTCCGTCTCGTAGCTTGGTTTCTCTGTTTCCATCGATACCTTCGGAGGCACGATCCACGACCAAGCCAGCGGAACGAGTTCCTTTCTCGGATCTTTCGACTCAATCACTCCGGACAGATAGACCTGCTCGATGGTCTTCTCGGTTTTCCGATAATGCCCGTAGTTGATCATGTGCCCGATGGGCACGGTATAGCTCCGATGCTCGCCCGGCCCCCACACCTGAAAACCATCAACGAGCGAGTTGTCGCGTTTATACGGCTGAGTTCTGACACCATGCGGCATGGCAATCGTGAACGGCTTGTAGCGCGATTTCAGATTCACCACGAGAATGTTGGCGCTGCTGAACTCGCCAAAATCGCGCGGGTACGGCGTGAACGAGAATGTCTTCGCCTTGCCTTCGGGGATGATGTCTTCCGAGTAGTCGCCGACTGTCTTGATAAGCGTCACGGCATCGTTCTCGATGTCGTCTTGCGGCGTGCGTCCCTTCTTTCCCAAGACCATCGCTTCCATGAACTCATGGATGACGCGCGGGGGTTCGCGATCAGAACCAAACGGCAGGCTGCGAGCGGCGAGCCCCGTGTAAATCTTCACATGCCGCGTATGCACGCCGTCCGGGTAAATGTAGTACCACTCATCCACCCAGTCTCCTTTGCCATGCGGCGAACCACTGGGAATGTCCGCGTGCGCAATCTGCCTTCCCTCATCGGACACCAGAGCGCCGCGGACGCGGACGACGATGCGCGCGTCATTCTGGCTTTCAATCCACATGCGAGAATACTCGTTGAAGTCATCGAAGCCCGGTTCAAAGGAAGTCTCCTTGACATTTTGGTCGAGTCTCGGGTCATACGTTTCCGCAAACCCGTTGCTGTATTGGATGTCGTTTTCCGTGACCATGCACGGGTAAGCCGGGGCGTTGAACCGCATCGAGGTCGGCAACAGATCGAAATGGACCTGCACCACTCCCTGCTGATAAGATTCCATTTTGACTTCGGAAGATGGTCCCTTGGCGTGAAAGCGCTCCTGGGCTTCCAGCGTGGTGAATTGAGCCAGCGAGATGAGCAGGATCGCGGGTATTGCCAAGTGAGTCTTCATAGTCACTTTTAAGAATGTGCTCTTGGGGATGATGGATTGTGAAGCTTCAATTCTAAACTCAGCGACCACGCGACTCTTGGCCCAGAATCGCATCGAACCGTGAATCCGCGCACAAAACATCCCGAATCTGCCATGCCGCCTCGCGTTGCGCCCGTGGACGTCGCTTTATTGGAACGGCTCTTCGACCGGTCGCCGGACGTGGCCTTTTTCGTCAAAGACGCTGTGGGACGATACGTTGCCGTAAACGAGTCGCTCGTGGCACGGCATGGATTAAAGAGCAAGTCGCAAGTCATCGGCAAATGCCCGCGTGACATCTGCCCCGGCGACTTTGGTCGGATTCCCACCGAACAGGACGAGAAAGTTCTGCGAACCGGACGTCCGCTTATTGACCATCTCGAAATGCAATGGCATCGACCGAACGACCCGGTCTGGTGCCTTACGACGAAGCTGCCGATGCTGGATTCAAACGGTGCCGTCGTTGGCTTGATCGGCTTCTCTCGCGATGTCCGCGGGCCGGTCGAACCTCACGAGATTCCCAAGGACTTCGCAAGTGCCCTCGAAGAATTCGAACAAAGCCTTTCGTCCGAGGTGACTCCCGCCTGGCTCGCATGTCGCTCAAAACTGTCGTCTCAGCAACTGGCTCGCCTGACCAAGCGGCTCTTTAGCCTGACACCGAGCCGGTTCATCACCAAGTCGCGGGTCGCGGCAGCGTCGCGCATGCTTCGCGATACCGATCAATCCGTGGCCGAGATCGCACACGCCTGTGGCTTCTACGACCACAGCGCCTTCACCCGTGCCTTCCGGTCCGCCACCGGCATGACACCCTCTGTGTTTCGTGTTCAACACTAAAGTCGCGGTTTCCAGCTCCATTATTATGCAGCAGTTTGCCCGCCGCTGAATGACAAGTGCAGTGGTCCAGCGACTTTTCTCTCGGGGTTTTTGGATGGCAGGGCCGAGATTGCGGACAGCGAGAATGGATGCAACGCCGCTGCACGACGCGGCTCGAGCCAGGTCTTTGGCAACTTGACACCGCGGAATGCTTCGAGAAACGCTGTGAGTGCAGACTGTTCTCGGCGGCAGTTCGCGTCAGTCATGTTTGCAGATGCTCGACGTACGTTAAGCCGCGCAACGGAGTCTGACAATCGGCAGATGCCGGTGCCCGTGGATGTGCTCGACTTCCATGTCGAATCGACCGCCGGCCTTGCCAGCAACGAGCGCGTGCGGAAATGCACACGGAGATCCGCGCGGCCAAACCAGTCGCGGTTCAATCCGTGGACGACGATTGGCAGGGAATCGGCCGAAGTAGACCTTGTCCAGTGACTTGCCGCCAAGCCTCATGTGCGGTCGATGCTCATTGTACCAGTCGATCAGCAAGCCCATCTCTTGGCGCATGGCCTCTCGCCGTGTGGGAACGGCAAGGAGTCGCAGTGCTTCCTTGATCGTCCGAAGGGCACACTCCAGAACGGCAATGCTGCCGTTCCTAACGATGGCACCGAATCTCGGCCGGATGTCGTGCTGTTGGCACCAGCGCTTGTAGCCCGCGGTTGGCCAGAACTGGCTTCCCTTAGCGCTAATCAAATGCCGTAGTGCAGTCCCCGCGGCCTCGATCGCCCGTCCGAGACTGGCATGGTCGATTACGTCTGAGCGGCAACGACGGATGACCCACTCCGCTCCACTAGCGGCATCCCGGCCGACAAATCTCGACCAGGTGTCACGACACCAGTGGGTAGCGGTTTGTGGGGGCTTTTGGGTATTATTGCGGAACGGCCGATGACGCCAAGAAACACGAGCAAACACGGAGAATTCCGCGACTTTCAACGTCCGACGCCGTGCAACCCGCACCCACCCAAGCTCCGCTTGGGAATGTCGCCTGTGAAGCTCTGCTTCACGCGAGCGACAGCGAGTCCGAATATACTGCTCGCGACCGATGCTGACGCCAACCCGAAGCGTAAGAGAGGGACGTAACGCACTACCTCGCTTACGCTTCGGGTTAGTATGCTTCAGCAACGAAGCTACCATTTTCGGCCGCGTGGAGTATAGCAATTCGAAGCGGAGCTTCGGACGATGCGTCCCCAAGCAGAGCTCTCATCCTTATACACAACCATCGTGGAATTTAGGTTTCTCGATTTCGGTGCGGGTTTCCCAGGCGAGGGCGAAGTCAAAAACGCGGCGCATTCCGCGCCACATGATTTCG
>SIAJ01000006.1 GCA_009691845.1 Gemmataceae bacterium | reverse complement strand
TCTTGACGGTCGCTTCGCAAACCGTCCGTTCCTCGTCCGTGAGACGCACGATATACTTCTTGTTCATGGGAACCTCCTTGTTGACGCGGAGATTCCACAAAAACGGCGGTTCAAACAACCCCAAAATTTAGTCTGGACAGGGCACTAGCAAGTTGATCCAGGTTGGAGTGGCAGCCGACATCGCATTCAGCATGGCTGACGCCTGCTGGCACAAAAAAGGGCAACTCCCCGAGGATTTGACGGAACTGACCGTTGCGGTTTGCGATCGTATCCCGCAGGCCCAACTGAAGGCGATCGAATCAGAAATGCTCAAGAGCAAGACCGGGCTATTCGATTCGCATCCCACTCATGGCGAGCGGATCGAGAGCGATCAACGCGAGCAGGCACCGGGCGTCTACCACATCGAAGAGCCTGCCACGCAACTCTTCAAGGGGTTTTCCAAGAGCACTCGTGAAGTCACGCTGTGGTTCTACCTCGAGGTGATCGGCACAGGCCTCGAAAAAGAGCATGATCTCAACCGCGTCAGCACTCGGCGGGGCGAGGTAGCGTTGAGGAACATCGCGATCAGATATTCACTTCGCCGGCGGGACGACCGAAAACTCCCGTTCGATGCGAGTCAGGTTCCCCTGTCCGTCTTTCACTGATACCGTCAGCTTGCCCTTGGTAAGATCGGTGATCGATTTTTCGAGTCGCAGTTCCCATCGGTTTTCGGGCAGGGCCTTGAACTTCCTCGCTAGATTCTCCCCGGCCGCGACGCCATCGATCGCGAAGTCTGCGACCACCGAGAAGGTGTCTGCATCCAGACCCGTGCCGTAGTCCGACATACCAACGAGGACACGCGATAATCTCGACGCTCTGGCCTGTGGCTCGGTGAGTGCCAGCGTCGGCCGTTGATCGTCGAGCATCCAGCCGTTGCCGCGGCGATCCGGCTGTTTGGGGTCGAAGTCAAGGTCGATCGGGCAGCCCAGGTCGATCCAGCGGAGGATGGTGCGACGATCTTCGTCCGTCAGCGGAGCGACCTTGCCACCCTTCACCGCATCTGGCGGAGGCATAATGCTCCCTTTGAATGGTGCGTAGGGCTGACCGCCGCGGGCGAGGAGACCGGAGTGGTCCCCTTCTGCTCCGGGGACCATCTTCTCGGGGAACCCATCGGTGCGACGTCCGAACAGCTTCCATGTCAGCAAGCTCGTTCGCGATTGGGATGGCCAGAGGTATCGCTTCGACTTCGACTCACCGGAGTGAACGAGGGTGTGGTACGTGGCTGGCCCCAACTGGTCCTTCAGCCGACGCTCGTCGTTGAGCACCAGGCCGCCCGCAGGCTGCTCGGACTTCCCGCTGTGGCAAGCAACGCAACTCCGCTCCAGGATCGGTTTCACGTCGCGGTAGTACTCGACATTCAGCACACTCTTTGCGTATCGCACGCCGGTCTCGTCCTTCGTGTCCCACTTCGTGCCGGACTGGTCGTCCTTCTTGGTAGTTACGAGCGGTGTCTGCTTCGTCAGGTCGAAGATCGGGTACTCCGGCTTCGCGGCTGCGGTGAGGCTAAAGTCGGTCGGCTTCTGGCTGTGTGCGTGGCAGCCGCCGCAGTTGTTCCGCACCTCGCCCGGCCGGATCTGGTGCCACGTCTGCGCCATGTTCAGCACCATGCCGTCCTTGTCGATGGTCTGGAAGGTCCAGGCCACGTCGGCGGGAATCTTTGCGAGGAAGCTCGTGTCCGGGTTGCCGTCCGGGTCGGTGGGCTGCTTGTCGCCAATGAACTTACGGACCGGGATCTCACCGAGAATGCGGAACCGCTCGTTCGCGTGGTTGCGGAACTTGCCTTGGACAGCCAGCGACGCTGGTTCCATCGCCAGAATGCGGACCGCGTGAATCTCGCTATTGGCATAGAGTCCCGCGTCGGCACCCTGGCCATCCCAGTTCGTGCGGTGCTCGCGCGTCGGGAACACCGAGTAGGGCGAACCGGTCGCAGTCACGCTGCCCGGCGTCACTGCGCCGCCTGGAAAACTCTCACGCTTGTATAGGCTCGACGAGCCGACCAGTCCGAACGGCGTTCCTTCTGGCAGATGTTTCGAGAGCGTGCCATCGTTCGCCAGCCGGGGGAGATTTTGCGGCTCATCGACACCGTAGATTCGCTTGTACGGTACGAGCGGGCGTGGCCACTGCTCGTTAAACTTCGGGTCGTTCTTGACGAGCAGCATCTCGCCCGGTTCCCAGAACGATCGGCCCTCCTTGATCAGGTATATGCCGGCGTCCACCGGCCGTTTGTCATCGGTGATCCGCCCCTGGTCGGCCGGCATCATTCCGCTCCAGACCGTCAGCAAATGATTGTCCGGTGCTCCGCAGGGATGGGTCACCCAGCCTGTGTGACGGGACTTCAAGTCTTTTGGATCTTCGCGGAGCGACGGCGAGTCGTGGTTGTGGGTGAATCGCGTCAGCACCTCCATGCCGTTCGGCTGAAATGGCATGCGGAAGTACGAGTTCTTCATGGCCATTTTTGGATCCTGCTGGACCTTCGCCGGCCCGAAGGCCGGAGTGCCTGCGGGCGGACGTGCGGGCTGCTTGAAGTAGACGCCGAAGCCACCCATCGCGGGCGTGTAGTAATTTTCGACGACGATGCTCTCGTCAGAAAGTTGCGTCTGGAAGTGGAACGGGATCGGGGCGCCGCCGAGCGATAGAGCGCTCACGACGGGGTCCCAATTCGTGCCGTCCGGGTGGATGCCCAGGATTCCCCAGCCAGTGTTGTGCTTTCCCTGGACTTCGAGCGAACTGAAGATAATGCGGCCATCCTTGAGGACGACGGGGTGTAGCGCCTGGCCGACGTTGAGGTGGCCGATTTTTTCCAGGTTGTTGCCGTCGTCGTCCATGACGAACAGCTGCAGTGCCCCCTGGGCGAGGCGTGGGGCTTTCAAGCCGTCGCGATTGCTGACAAAGGCAACCCGCCCCGCTGGAAGCGGGCAGGGGTGCATGTTGTACACGCCCCTGGGAATCGTCCTGCCGTTGGGAACTCCTGTGTTGGGAGTCCACTGCTGCTGCGTTAACCGCACGATCTTGCGCGACTTGACGTGGACCTTGTACACATCGGCACCGCCGTGGCCGCTGAGGTCGTGGAAGTGGGAGTAGTAGACCCACTGGGCGTCGAAGGAGACGTACGGATCGGCTATCGCGCCCTTGCCTCCCTCGACGAGTACGCCCTCGCTCCCGTCAGGGTGCAGGAGCATCAGATCCGTCGTGGCACGCAGGTTTTCCGGCTCGGCCGCGTTTGGCCATACAGGTGCCGGGCGTTCCTTTCCGTCCGTGCCCGAGGTTACACGCGGTGCGCGGACATAGACGATGTCGTAATCGTACCTCAACGTCTTGTCGGTCGTGATTGCTGGCGGGTCCACGCGCAAAGGCCGCTGCGGGGGTCTGTCCGCTGAGTCGGCTGCGGCAGCTAGTAGTTGGTGAGTGATCAAAACAGAGATTGCGAGGAACGCTGCAATCCGGATTTTCGATAGGAACATGGCGTGGATCACTCCTTGGGGAGGGCTTTCATGCTGACTTATTTTTTCGCCGTACCGACGGGAACTGTCTTGAAGCGATAGGCCCACACGCTTCGGTCACGGTGGTTGAACACCACAAAGACGTTGTGCTCCGGGTCGAAGTCCATCGCACCCACCCAGGGGTTGCCCGGCCCGCCCTTGGGCTTCAAGTCGGTCCAAGTGTTGGTGCGGACGTCGTAGCTCCACGTAATTGAGTCATCGGGCCCGCCGAATTGCGTGACCGACTTCCCGCTTTGCAGCACGATGAGTTTGTGAAATGGATCGTAGACCAATCCGGCACCGGCCTGCCCGCTGGGTTGCACCTTCGGCTCCATGCTCTTCCAGAGGTTTTCTTTTGGGTCGTAGGTCCAGGTTTCCGGCGGGCGGCTGTCGAAGGGGGGAACGTACACGACGAGCAAGCCGGTATTCTGATCGACCGTCGCGATTGTGTAGCCGGTATGTCGGGGGTAGTCGCCCGGCGGGTTGGTTTTGTTGAGCCAGGCTTCCTCGGCATAGGGGTCGGCCGACCGAGTGTCGAGCGCCCACCAGTCCTTGGTCTTGTGGTTCACATGCTGAAACTTGACCGGGTACAGCAGGCCATTTTTCCAGTCGAAGGCGTAGCGATTGGTCGCCTCGCCGTAGGGAGCCTGGTGAAAAGGGGCGGGGCGGAAACGATCGGTGGCGAGGTCGTAGGAGGAGAAACGGTAGCCACCGTCCTTGTTGTAGTATTCGGCGATGGCCAGATCGCTGGCGGTGCCGCCGATCGACGGACCGATCCATGCGGCTTTGCGGTACGGGTCCCAGGTCCGCCCGCCGGAGCAGCCTCGTGGTGGCCGACGATCTTCCCAGCCGGCCATTTCTTCGTTGGGTCGTCGTTGCGTAAACTGCTCGGTTCCCAGGTCGAACACGGTCAGCTCGTTCGTGTAGCCGGAACACCCTCCATAGCGGAAGAACAGCTTGTTGGCAGCATCGTAGTTCCAGCCCATCTCACCAAATTCGGCAAAGGCTTCGATGCGGATCTTGAGATTCACCCATTCGTTGACGGGAAAGTCGGCCCCGAATCGCGGGTTGCGCGGTTGGTGGGTTGCAACCGGAACCGGCGCATCCGCCTTGCGGAACTTCGCGACGGCGGCGAGATTCTTCCCCCCACCAATCTGTTCGAGGGCGTCGGCTGCCGCGGCCCGAACGAGCCGTTCTGGGTCCTTGTCCGAAGCCTCGATCAGACAAGCCTCGACCTTGGGACCTCCGCTTCGTCCGAGAAAGAGTGCGGCCGCGTGCCGGTGCAGCCGGCTGTCGCTCTTCGATGCCTCCATCAGGGCGTCCGCCGCCTCGGGCGAACCGACATTGCCGAGCGCCTTGGCGGCGCGGAAAGCCAGCGTGACCGACTCTGGACCATCTCGATTCAGCAAGGTCTTTAGAACCGGCACGGCCTTCGGGCCTCCGATGATCCCGATGGAGTCGATAGCCGCGAAGTTGCCCTTCGCGGCCAGGACCTGTAGGTCGTCGAGTACCTCGCGGCCTGCCTTGCGAGCGGTGACATAACAGAGTGTCTGTTCAGCGAGGTATGGGCGGGTGAACGCGAGCAGGGCATCGCCAGCGTAGCTTTGCTCCAGCCCGCGGACCAGCGCAGACTGGTTCGCTTTGGGCATGAGATCCTTGAGCTTCGCGGTCACTTTCTCGTTGCCGGTGGCGGCCAATTCCATCTGCACGAAACCAGGAAACCAGCCGAACTGCAACTTCGTGCCTGTCAGGTCGATCAGCGCATCGGCTGCCGGTTCGCTCCCGGCCTTCGACCACGCCGCCATGATGCGAACGCGGTGCTGCATTTCCTCCCAGCCGCTCCGTTTCTCCAGGCCCGGCAGTTCGTCGATCATCCGGGCACAGGCCGCCTTCACCTCGGCCAAGTCTTTTGGCAGTGGCAGCAGCACTTCCCACTTCGTGGGCTTCGCCTTCAGGTCCGGAGAGGGCGTGAACAGGCATTGTTGCCGGACCTGGCGCACCAGGATGCTCGCGTCCTTCTCGGTTCTCGCCTCCGCCGCGTTCGCTTCTTTGCCGCCGTGGGCCAGGAACAGACGCAAGGCGGCGGCCCGAACGGAGGGGTAGGGCGAATCGAGCTTGACCGCGAGTCCCGCGGGAAGAGGAAATGCGGCTGCGAGGCTGACCCGCCCCGTCGGCATTGGTTCGACGCGCTCGTCCCGACCAATCGGTACTTCGCGCGCCAACAGGTTGATTGCTCGTGCCGCAGCCAGGGCGATGGCAGGGTCGTCGCTCAGCAACGCTTCCGTGAGTGGCGAGAGTGCCCGCGCGTCCCGTAGCCAGCCGAGTTCCCACGCCGCCACGGCTGCAGTTTCTTTCCCAGCCGAGAGAAATCCAGACCACCGTTTTAAATTTTCAGCATGCGCCTTGTGAATCACGATTACACGATTCAACACCGTCCAATGCAGTCCCCATTGCTCGCAGGCGTTGTCGAGCAATTCCTGGACCGTCGATTCGCCGCCCACGAGGGCACGCCCGGCCAGCGACTCCGGCATCGCCCAGCGGATGCCATCTCGCTTGCCGAGTTGCGTCATTAGCTCGAGTGGCGAGTACCAGGATATTTCCAGGGACGCAGCGAGTTTCGGCTCATCGGCTCCGAGGAGCGGAGCGACCAGCACCAGCAGTGCTGTCATGCCCATTATGGTTTGCCTCCCACCGAAAACTTTCGCTCAATGCGAGTGCTGTTACCCTGGCGGTCCGTTGCGGAGACGGTCAGCATCCCTTTCGGAAGATCAGCGATCGGCTTCGCGAGTTTCCACTCCCAGACGCCGGGCGACACGCTCCTGAACTGCTTGGCCAGGTTCTCACCGGCCGGGGTATCGTTGATAGCAAAGTCCGCCACGACGCGAAGGCTGTCCATGTCCAACCCCGTGCCGGTGTCGTGCAGGCCGATCAGCAGGTGGTCGAGTGTTGCGTTCGTTCCGACCTTCGGTGAGGTAAGCGCAACAGTCGGCCGCTGATCGTCCAGCCCCCAACCGAAACCTGACTTCGCATCGGCTGTCAGGTCGATCGGACAGCCAAGATCGATCCAGCGCACCAGCGTGAGTTTGTCTTCGTCGGAAAGAGCCACGACCTTGCCGGCCTTCACAGCGTCGGGCGGCGGCATCGCGCTGCCTGTGAAACCGGTGTGGGCAATCTCGCGGGTTTTCGGAGAGTCAGCAACCGGCTGCCCCTTGTGTTGAAGAGAACTCGGGTCCCCCGGAATCCGTTCGTGTGGGAAGTCGTCGTTCTGCCAGCCATCGAGCCGTTCGCCATACACCTTCCAGATCAGCAGGCTACGGCGGGATTGCATCATGCGAATGTACCGCGAGGCGGAGTTAGGCAGATGCGCCCAGCCGTGACGGTGCAACGGCTTGTGGCCCCATTTTCCCTCCTTGTCGGCAGCCAGTCGAGCGTAGGTACCTGGCACATTGATGTCAAAGCCCAGCCCAGCCGGGTTTTGTGTTTTCACCATCGCGGGATCGTCGAGCACTAGATTTCCGGCCGGCTTGTCCGACTTGCTGGAGTGACACGCGACGCAACTTCGCTCGAAGATCGGTTTGATGTCGCGAAAGTACTCGACAGTTTTCGGATCCGCCTGATAACGCAGGCCGGCCTCGTCCTTCGCGTCCCACTTCGTTTTCGACTCATCCTTCGACTTTGTGGTAAGCAAGGGTGTTTTCCGCGTCAGATCGAAGGGGATGTAGTCCGGTTTCGCAGCGGCAGTGAGTTTGAAATCGGTCGGCTTCTGGCTGTGAGAGTGGCAGCCACCGCAATCGTTGCGAATCTCGCCCGGGCGCAGTTGGTGCCACGTCTGAGCGGCATTCAACACCATGCCGCGCTTGTCGAGTGTCTGAAACGTCCAAGCTACATCCGCCGGAATCTTCGCGAGGAAGCTGGTGTCCGGGTTGCCGTCCGGATCGGTCGGTTGTTTATCGCCGGTGAACTTCCGCAATGGGATCTCGCCGAGAATGCGCATGCGCTCGCGGGCGTGGTTGTAGTACGTGCGACCTTTTTTCGCCTCGCTCGTTGGCTCCAGCAGTAAAACTCGCACCGCATGAACGTCTTCGTTGGCGTACAGGCCGGCGTCGGAACCTTGCACGCTCCAGTTGTGCGACGAATCGAAACCCTTGTAGCCGGTGGGGTCCTTCTCCCCCGCGAAGCCCGCAGTCACGGTGCCGGGTTTCACGACTCCGTAGGGATAGCTTTCACGCTTGTAAAAGCTGGACGTGCCCACGAGTCCGAAGGGCGTGCCTTCAGGAAGATGGGTCGAGAGTTTGCCGTCGTTGGCAAGCGGCGTGAGTCGTTTCGGCTCGTCGATGCCGTAGGTGCGCTTGTATGGCACTACTGCTCGCGGCCACTGCTCGTGATATTTCGGATCGTTCTTCACAAGCAGCATCTCCCCTGGTTCGTTCACCGGTTTGCCGTCCTTGATCAGATAAATACCGCTGTCGAACGCGGGCGTGTGCTTCGTGAAACTGTTGAGCGAACCTGCGGAATAAGTGGTGAGCAGGTGATTATCTGGCGCGGCGGCCGGGTGCGTGAACTTGCCGACGCGAGGAGAATCTTTCTTCCCCGGTTCCGCTGGATCCGAAGGCGAATCTCCCTTCAGCACGAACGGTGTCAAAGATCCGATGCCGAATGGACTGAACGGAAACTGGATGTAGATGCCGCGGCCATCGGCATGGCGACTGTGACGAACTTTTGCGTTCTTCGGATCCGGCTTAAATCCAGGACCGAAGCCGGCGTAACCATCCGGAACACTTACCGGGAACTTGAGGTAGGTTCCGAAGCCGAAGTTGTTCAGGTTGTAGTAAGACTCGGCCACGATGCTGCCGTCGGAGAGTTGCGTCTGAAAGTGCGTTGAGTCCGCAGTGCCATTGCCAATCTCGAAAGCGCTGAAGAGCGGTCCCCAGTTGGTGCCATCTGGGTGGATCGACCAGACACCCCAGAGGTGATGGCTTCGCAAACCCTGCGATTCCAGCGAGCTAAACATGATCCGGCCGTCCTTGAGAACGACCGGGTGCAGTGCCATGCCAAGGTTGAGATGTCCGATGCACTCCACGTTTCCGCCATCGTCGTCCATCACGAACAACTGGAGAGCCAGTGCATTGGGCGCGTAACCGGGATTGCTCGCCTTGAACACGTTCCGGTCGCTGACAAACGCGAGCCTGCCGCCAGGCAGCGGACACGGGCCCAGGTTGTAGACCCCCCACGACGGTAGCGGCGTCTTCGACCAGTCGGTCGCCCCCGTGTTCGGCGTGAATGTCTGCTGTGTCAGCCGCGTGACCTGCTTGGTCGACACCTGGACCTTGTAGATGTCCGCACCCTTGTGCCCGGTCGCGTCGTGCATCTTGGCGAAGAAGACCGACTGACCGTCGAGGGAAACTTGCGGATCCGCGATCGATTCATTCGCGGTCACTGGGACAAGCACCTCTTCCTTGCCGTCCGGGTGCAGGAGCATCAGATCGGCTCCGGGTTCCATCGTCCTGGGGTCGCCGACTTCCGCCCATTTCGACCGGCCGTCGGGCGATTTGCGTGGCGCCCGGACGTAGACGATGTCGAAGTCGTACTTCACCGCCTTGTCGGTGGTGATGTGCGGCGGCGTCATGTTCAGCGGGCCGATGAACCGGGCCTTGTCCGGGTCCGCGGCTTGTTGCGGCTGAGCCGTGATGACAAGACCGGCCGAGGACACGGCAAGCAGTAGGAAGGGAAAAGCGAAGCCACGTTCGAAGCGGCGGGTGTTCATGGCAATACCTCGTCGAAAAGTGAGCCCAGGTGGGTTGTCGATCAGGCCGGGGCGGAAAGTTCTTCGGCTGGCACACTCACTCTACCCTACCCGTCGAGAGTCCAGTTCGCCAGAGGATTCTGAACGGGTGGTCGGAGTGACTCTTGATTTTCAGCTTGGCTGTTGACCTGTACATCGCCATGCGACATGCTCAGTGATCTTCTGCCGGTTCGTCCATCGGGAGATTCCATGCACCATGCACGCGACCGCGGCCAATACACGCAGCCTACCCGGCGAAGTTTTCTCCAGGTTGGCGGCCTTGCCGCAATCGGGCTGATGTTGCCGGATTACTTGCAGCGCACTGCCTTCGCTGGCCATACGGCGAAGGCCCGCAGTACCATCTTTGTCTTTTTAGGTGGCGGACCGAGCCATCATGAGACCTTCGATCCGAAGCCGGAAGCTGCTGCCGAGATTCGAGGCGAGTTCGGCGTCGTGGCCACCAACATCCCGGGGATTCAGTTCTCGGCGACGATGCCGTTGCTCGCCGCCCAGATGAGCCGGATGGCCGTGCTGCGTGCGGTCACGCATCGGGACGGGGCACATGAGCCGGGCGTCGCCTACATGAACACCGGCTATTCGTTCCGACCCGGTCACAATTTCCCGGCGATCGGAGCGGTTGTGGGCTTCGAGGCCAGCCGAACCAAGCGGGCCGCGGGCTTGCCGAACTACGTTGCCATCCCGGACGGTCGCGGCGGAGGTCATCTCGGACCGGCCTTCAACCCGTTCTCGATTCCCGGCGATCCCAACGACGGCAAGTTCCGGGTGCAGGACGTGTCGCTGTCCGACGGGCTCACATCGGCACGACTCGATCGCCGACGTCGACTCGCCGAGCAGGTGAACGAAGAATTTCGCACGGCCCATCCGACAGATGCCCGTGACGCCGTGGACCGGTTCACGGTTCAGGCTTACGAGATGATGACATCGTCGCGGGCACAAGCGGCGTTCGATCTGGGCCTGGAAGATGCACGCGTTCGCGATCGCTATGGGCGAACGCAATTTGGTCAGCGTCTATTGCTGGCTCGCCGGCTGATCGAGGCGGGAGTGCCGTTCGTATCCGCGAGCGATTTCGAGTGGGACGATCACACTGGCATCTTCCCGAAGCTGAAACAGCGATTGCCAGCCGTCGATCGTGGGCTGGCTGCCCTGGTGGAAGATTTGGACGTACGCGGCCTGTTGGAGGAGACGCTAATTGTCGTCCTCGGCGAGTTCGGTCGTACGCCGAAGATCAACGCCACGCAGGGCCGCGATCACTGGCCAAACGCGTTCTCGGTGCTGCTGGCCGGCGGCGGAGTGAAGGGCGGCCGAGTGATCGGCAGCTCGGATAAGGAGGGCGCATTCGTGAAAGATCGGCCAGTCACACCCGAGGAACTGGTTCATTCCATCTACGTGTTGCTCGGAATTGATCCCGTGAAGTTCTTGCCAACAACAAGCGGGCGGGACATCCAGATCGTCCGCGAAGGGCGGTTTGTCAGCGAACTGATTGAGTGAGGCCCTCATGATTCCCATGCGATTCTTTCTCGTTTTGGTACTCGTCTGGTCGGCTCCGGTTGATGCCGAACCGCCGGGCCTCCGCGAACTGAATCCACCCACGTTTCAGCGCGGCGTCGACAACGAAGTGAGAGTATTCGGCGTAGGCTTCACCAAGGAATCCGAGTTGATCCTCCCGTTCAAGGCCGAGGTTCATGGCGGCAGTAATGGCAATGAAGCAGCAAGCTTTCGGATCAAACCTGCCGCAGATGTCGCAACGGGGGTCTATCCCGCCCGTGTCCGGACTGCAGACGGCATCTCCAATTTGCGGCTCGTGACGGTCGTCGAAGTGCCCGTGATTCGCGTCAAGGAACCGAACGGCCGCTATCGAGTCGGCAAACTCGATCTCGACGCGGTGCAGCCAATTCCGATTCCCTGCGTCATCGTCGGCAATCGGCTCGAACGCGACATCGATGCTTTTCGATTCACTGCACAGGCCGGCCAGCGATTGATGCTGGCGACCGAAACCTGGCGAGTCGGCCTCACGCCGGATCCGTTACTCTGGCTCCGAGATGGCAGCGGTCGCACATTGGCCACTGCGCACGATACGCCGACATTGCAACGGGACGAACGGCTCGACCACACGTTCGCCAAGCAGGGCGAGCAGATTCTGGAGATGCGTTCCACCGGCGGCGGCGGCTGGAACAACTATTACACGGTGAAGATCGGTGCTTTCGATTACGCACGCTCCGTTTTCCCGCTGGGCGGTCGAAAAGGGGAAACCGTGTCGTTCACGGTCGTGAACCGCGACGGAAAAGCGTCGATTCTGAAGGCAAAGGTGCCCGACGATGCATTCAGCGATCACTGGCGGCTGCCGCTGCCGGATCATCCCGGCTCGTTACCCTGGACGCTTGCGGCCGGCGACCTGCCGGAAACGATAGAGGAGGAAAAGCGTTCGGAACCGCAACGTCTCGAGTGGCCGATCACGGTCAATGGTCGGATTTCTCAGCCCGGCGAGGAAGACCGCTATCGGCTCGCCGTGACACCCGGCGAGAAGGTGCGCCTTCGTGCGTCCGCCTACCATCTCGGTTCCGCTCTCGACGGATATCTGATGGCCTACGACCCGGTCGGCAAGAAGTTGCTGGCGAAGAACGACGATGAAGTCGGTCGCGGCCTGCCGGACCCCGCACTCGACTTTGAGGTACCCGCCGGAGTTCGCGAAGTCGTCGTCGCACTTCGAGACACGACGAGTCGTGGCGGAGGCGAGTTCGGCTACCGCCTGACCATCGAGCGCGGCGGTCCGGACTTTCATCTCTATCTCGGTCGCAAGCAGAATCCGACGAACCAGGAGGACGATGGCTGGCATCGCCTCGATCGTTCCGACACTTTGGCGCTAACGCCCGGTCAGGAAGCCAAGCTGCGGTTGTCGGTGCGCCGGACGAAAGAAGACGAACCGCACTACAACGGCCCGATGCGCGATTACGCCGGTCCGATTCGCGTCACGGCGGTCAACGTGCCGAAGGGCGTCAGCGTGAAACCCCTTGTGATTCCCGCAGGCAACACAGAGGCTGAATTGCTCGTGATCGCTTCGGCCGAAGCTCCGAAAGAACTTTTTGAGATCATCGTCGTTGGCGAAGGAACCCGACCCGACGGCACGACCTTCCGACGGATCGCGGAGCGCCGCCTCCATTTGTCCGATCCGCAAATGACCAATTTGCCGTGGAACTGGCGAGTGCAGAAAGTGACGTGCGTAACCACTCGTCCCGCGTCGAAGGAGGCGAAGCGATGAGAGATTCAAAACGGCTGGCCATTTTCGTTCTCGCCCTCGCTTGCTTCGACAGTCGAGCTGCCGATGAACTGCTACCTTCGTCCGTGCAGAAACTCTCCGTGGAGCAACCCGAAATTCGCCTGACCCTCCCACGTGCGCGTCAGCAATTGCTCGTGACCGCGCTCGCCGTTGATGGCTATCTCCATGATGTCACGCGAACCGTCACAATCGAGCCTCTCGATCCCGCGATCGTTCGTGTCGAGCCCTCGGGAATCATCCGGTCTCGACAGGCGGGGACGACCAAAGTGCGGATTACTGGCTTCGGCCGCACGACGGAAACGACGGTCATCGTTACCGAACCGAACAAATCGGCTCCCGTCAGTTTCGTCAACGAAGTGATGGGGGTCCTCGGAAAGGCAGGGTGCAACGCCGGAGCCTGTCATGGTCATGCATCGGGAAAGGGCGGGTTCAAACTCAGCCTGCGTGGCTACGACCCGGCCGCCGACCATGCGGCACTCCGCAAGCGTCTCGATCTGAAGGATCCAGAACAGAGTCAGATATTGTTGAAACCGACAGAGCTAGATCCACATCGCGGCGGCAAGCGCTTTGAGAAAGGATCCGATGCCTATGAGGTGATTCGACAATGGGTGACCGAGGGCGCGAACGCCGACGTCGGCAAGGCAGTGCGATTGCAAAAGATCGAGGTGCTGCCGGTCTTTCGCTTGATGCCGAAGATGCACATGAAACAGCAATTGGCAGTCATTGCTCATTACGCCGATGGCACGAGCCGCGATGTCACCGATCGGGCGATTTTCGAACTATCGGCCGAAGGAATTGTCGAGGTCGGCCCCGACGGACTCGTCGTCGGTAAGCGCGAAGGCGAGGCGGCCATTCTCGTACGCTTTCTGGGCCAGATGGCGCTGAGCCGGTTCCTGGTCATTCGTCATTCGCCGGATTTCCGCTGGACCGAGCAACCCGTCAACAATTTCGTCGACCGACACGTTCATGCCAAGTTGAAGGCGATTCAGATCTTACCTTCGGCATTGGCAAGCGATGTGGAGTTTCTGCGACGTGTGTCGCTCGATGTCACCGGTTTGCCGCCGACGCCAGCCGAAGTGCACGCCTTTTGGGCCGACCTCCGTTCGGACAAGCGCGAACGAAAAATCGACGAGCTACTTGAACAGGAAGCGTTCGGCGACGTCTGGGCGGCCTACTGGCTCGAACTTTCGGGGACGACCGCAACCGGCGATTCTGCCGGGCGCAAGGGGGTCATGACGCTTTACAATTGGCTGAGCCGTTCGATCAACGAAAACGTGCCTTACGATCGGTTCGTCAAGTCCTTGCTGGCCAGTAAGGGGGGTTCACTCCAGAACCCGGCGATTACGTTCAGCGTCAATCGATTGCCACGCGCGGAAGTCGTGCCGCAACTCTTCCTCGGTGTTCGCCTGGAATGCGCCCAGTGCCACGACCATCCGTTCGACATCTGGAAGCAGGCCGACTATCAGTCGTTGCAGACATTCTTCACCGACCTCAGCACGAAGGAAGGGGCCGGAGATCCGGGCGGCCGGGAGATTCACTCGTTCGTGCCGCCGGAGCGTTACTTGCCGTGGGAGCAAGGCAAGAAGACGACACTCCGCTTGCTGGACGGCAAGTCCATCGAGGTCCCCGTTCAGCAGGATCGCCGGGAAGTGCTGGCCGACTGGCTGTTCGAAGCGGCGAAAACGCAGGTTGCGAGGGCCATCGCGAATCGCGTCTGGGGCAAGCTGTTGGGCCGGGGCATTGTTGAGCCGGTTGATGACATGCGTTTCAGTAATCCGCCGGTCAACGAACCTCTGCTCGCGGAACTCGCCGCCGACTTCATCGCTCACAAGTACGACTTCAAGCATCTGACGCGAACGATCCTGAACTCGCGTGCATATCAGACGAGTTCCATACCCAACGCCTTGAACGCGCGCGAGCAAATGAACTTTTCGCATGCCCGCCTGCGGCGACTGTCGGCCGAGCAACTGCTCGATTCCATCAGTCAGGTCACGGGCGTGGACGAGGAACAACGCGTGGCACCGCCGGGGGCACGATCGATACAGATACCGTTCAGCTACACGGGCTCGCGCTTTCTGACGATGTTCGGACGTCCCGAACAGCGGATGAGCGCTTGCGAGTGCATCCGTTCGCAAGAAATAACTTTGCCGCAGATTCTGCACCTCCTGAACGGCGAGACCATCGGCCGCAAACTCCGTGACAAGGATGGCACGTTGCAGCGCCTGCTAAATGCCAAGACGACTGACGACCGTCTGGTCGAAGAACTATACCTGACCGTTCTGAGCCGGCTGCCGACGGAGCGTGAACGGCAGCGTGGCACGGGTCTGCTTCACGCTGGGAGCGACCGCGCCGAAGCAGCGGAGGATCTAATGTGGGCCCTGCTAGTCAGTCAGGAGTTTCTGTTCAACCACTGAGGTCCGACCATTCCACCGAGCAACGCCAGGACACGGTTTAGCCAGGTGCCCTCCCTCTTGGTTGCCTCACCACGGGCGATCCCCTAATCTCAATCTCCACGAAGCCTCCCAAACTCGACTCAACTATGCGATCCCTTCTGCTCACATCCATTGCATTTAGCCTCGCCGTCTCGGCATTTGCAGCGGACGACTACAAACTTGGCCCCGACTCGGAAAAACAAGTGGGCGTTCCCCAAGGAATCATCACCGCACACAAGTGGAGCGGCAAAGTCTTCCCAGGCACGGAACGCGATTACTGGCTCTATGTGCCGGCACAGTACGACGGCAAAACTCCTGCCTGCGTGATGGTCTTTCAGGATGGCAACGGCTATCAGAATCCGACCGGAGGATTCCGTGTGCCTGTGGTGCTCGACAATCTGATCCATCGTAAAGAAGTGCCAGTCATCATTGGCATCTTCATCAACCCCGGCAATGTCCCTGCTCAGGGCAAGGGACAAGGCCGGTCGAACCGTTCGTTCGAGTACGACACGGTTTCGCCGCAGTATGCCACTTTTCTGGAGAAAGAAATTCTTCCCGCGGTCAGCAAGGACTACAAACTTCGCACGGACGCAGCAGGACGTGGCATTGGCGGCATCAGTTCTGGCGGCATTTGTGCTTTTGTAGCGGCATGGGAACGGCCGGACCTGTTCTCGAAAGTGCTCAGCCATGTCGGCAGTTTCACGAACATCCAGGGTGGCGACATTATCCCTGGCATGATTCGCAAGACGGAACGCAAGCCGATTCGCACCTGGCTGCAAGAGGGCTCGAACGACCTGGACAACCTGCACGGCTCGTGGCCCCTGGCGAATCTGCAAATGGCCGCATCACTGAAATTCATGAAGTACGATTACCGCTTCGAGTTCGGTGATGGCGGTCACAATGGCAAGCAAGGTGGGGCGACAATGCCCGAGGCCCTGCGTTGGTTGTGGAAAGATACCCCTCCCGCTCAGTAACCCCAAGACGCATCATGAAATACTTATCGATTGCTACGCTCTTGCTCATCGGCGGTATTGCCTGCGCTCAGGACATGCCGTTGAGCGAGATCATCAAGCCGGGCGAAGGCTGGAGAGTGCACGATGGCGAGATGCCAAAGAGCGAGCCAGGCGGCTATCGTGTTGACGCGAAGAATCGCCTGTTGATCCTCGATCGCGTGATGAACAATCCGGGCGAACCGATCAAGCATTCGCTCGCAGAGCCAACGGCTTGCACGGTCGCACTCGGTGGATCAACACTCTTGATTGCCGATGCCACTGATCGCCATGTCTGGGCCTTCCGCATCGAGAAAGACGGCACACTGGGTCCTGGGGATCGTTATGCACGTCTGAAAGTTCTTGGTGACGATCGCCGGAAGAAGATTACGCCACCTGAACTATACAAGGCCGATCCCAGCGCCATGACCATGGACGGATCGAATCGCACCTATGTCGCAACGAGCCTGGGCATCCAGTCCTTCGATCCAACCGGTCGGCTGAATGGTGTGTTCACCGCACCACCGGGCCGCGTGACCGAGTTGGCCTTCGAAGGTAATCGAATGTACGCCCGAGCCGAGAGCAAGGTTTACGTTCGGATCATGCTGGCGGAAGGCAAGAAGAGGTAATCAGCGAGCCGAAAGAATCGCCCGCCGATAGCGTGTCAGTTTTGGCGAGCCGTCGTCGCTCACTTCAAGAATGACGTGGATCGATTTTTCTTTCGCGTCCGCAGGCAAGCTGATCTTCGCCTCAATCTTGTCCGCATTCTCGATCTTCACCTCCCCTTCGTACGTTCCGGGTTCGCGATAAACGAACCAGCGGTATGAAAGTGCATTGTTGTCGGGATCGCTCGACCCTGATGCGGACAGTGTAACGGTTTCTCCTGGCTTCGCCGCTACTTGAAGCGCATCCTGGCTCAAGTCTTTGTTCAACACAGCAACGGGCGGATGATTGGCTTCCCTCACTCCCTTCACGCACCAGTCCATGCGGGCCTGGAATTCGTTTTGGTAGGCGGGCCGCCAGCGGGAAACGGTCGAGCGAGCATTCGTGACTTGATTCGCTGTGTCTGCGGCATCGACGTACAGACCTTTCGCCTCATTTCGGAAACGTCCACCCCAGCAGCCCCACTCGGGATGCTGGGCGGCACTCAGACCGACCGGAAGAAAATAAAGCCAGGAGGGCGTGTCTCCTTCCTTGAGCGTGCTGTGTGGATTGGGTGCAGTCCATGTGGCCGTGGGATAAAGGGCACCGAGCGGCCCACGCTCTTTCCGGACGTGGCGATCCACCCAGGCGCGACTGGTCAGAGATTCATCGCCTCCCAGGTACATGCCGCGATAGCCTCCGTCTCGTTTGTCCTTTCCCTTGGGGGCCTTGCTCAGAACGTATAACAGATCGGGAAATTCTTCGTTGATCCACGGGCCCGTGTTATCTTGATGGCTGATGTCGTAAACCCGGATTTTCTTGAGAAACGCTCGCAGTTCTTCCGGTTTGCGGTCGTTCCGGACTTTCCAGAGAGCCTGGGCCAGTTCTGTGGAGCCGCCCCAAATCACAACGTTCAGTGGTCGGTCATTCGAGCGATCGACGCACGCGATGATATGCAGCGAGCCTTCGGTATCTTTGTCTGCCCCGAGACTTTCTCTGCCTCGCTCGGGATTGCCAACCTTGATGCGGCCAAGCAACTTCTTCGCCTCCGGAAAGTCCGGATGGTGCTTCTGCAAATTCGGCTGCACCTTGCCGTAGGCCTCCACAATCGCGCGGATCAGTTCGGGCATGACGGCTTCTTTCTTGAGTTCGCCTGGCGTACCCGCCGCGCTGGCGATGAGCCCCTCGATCTCGAATTCGTTGGCGTGAACCAGCAGCCGAATCAGCGATTGCTGATCGTCCGGATCGCCTCCGATGTCCGTGAGGACCAGCAGTCGTGGCTTTTCTGCAGCACCGGCAGTGGAAAGCAAGATTAGGCCGATAGCCGTCCATCTCATTAAGTTTCTCACCAGCGTTTCCACCACGACTTGCCTCGTGCATCAAAATCGGATTGAAATACTTCCGGCGGCACAGGCGTTTTTTCGGTCCAGCCTCCTTCACGGGCGAGTTTTTTTAGTTTCTGAAAATCGTCTTGCACTTGCTCCATCAAGTCGGCGCGACCGGACGCGTCGATTGCCGCCTTGGCAAAACCGAAGTCTGCTTCCTCGTCGCCGGAGATAAAGTCCAGAGCGGTGGCGGCTGAAATCGCGATGTTGGTGGCAGCGACTGGGTCAGCGGGAGGCGGTCCCCCCATGCGGGCCTTGGCATCCGTCGCGGCCGCGGCTTGGGCTGCATAAATCGCCTGCTGGCTGGCTGCTTTCAGATCGCCGACTGCTCGGCCTTGCGCGGCACAAAGTTGGGCCAGGATGATCGCCTGCTCGATTCCCTCGCGATACATGGGCGGCGATTCGGGCCAGGCTTCGTCCCAGTCGGAGAAGACCAAATGAGCGCAATGCGCGTAGAACGCTGCTCTCGCCCAGCGCGGTAGCCGTGGCAAGCCGGTCGCGACCGGGTCGAGTCGCCCAACAACCGGCACCGACACCGCCGCTTTGAGCGCACGTCTCGGGACCGCGATTGCGTAGCCGGTCCCTGGCTTCTCCACATCCGCGAGCGCCGCGGCATGTTTGCGAATGTACGCGGCCACTGCCGTAGTCAACGCGTCCGCAGTTTCCAGGAAATCGCGATTGAGCGCACCGTCCACCTCATTATTGCCATGCACAAAGACTCTCAATCGTTCGACCGGATCGTCGGACGGAACACGATCTGGAAATGCATCGAAGACGCGATTGAGCGCGGCGCATGCCGGCCCGCAGCCGATGGCTTTGTACCCGGCCAGCATATGGGTGTAATCCGGATCGCCGGGCATCTCGGCATTGAAGAAGGCGTGGAAGCCTCCATTGCCAATCATCATGTTGGTGTGCCAAACGCTGAAGACCGTGCGATGTTCAACGGGCAACGTGGCGGGATTGAAGAGCTTGCCGTAGCGCGTGAGCAACAGCGAGTAGAGCCCATTGCAAACAACGAGATCGTCTTCGGCTGCCAACACATCTGCGAGTGTCTTGGCCATGCAAGTTCTCTCAAGGGGGAGAGCGGAGAACTTTTGAGATCATCCACGATTCACGAGTCGGACGCAAACTTTTTCGGAGCCGCCTCACCCCGCCACATAAGGCAGCACGTAAGGCCCCTTCGGAATCACCGCGATTCGGGCACTTGGCCCATACTCCGCCAGCGAGGCGGCCACCGCGACTTCGACGCTCGAGACTGGTTCCACCATGCAACTCCGCAAAATCTCTGGGGAAAGCCCATCGCTCACGACTTTCACTTTGCAACGATCTAGCACTTTCGCCATCATCACGAGTTGCCATTCATCCATCTCGCAGGTCGCTGCCTGCGGGGCTCGCACAGCGCCGGGCAAGAAACGTCGCATGTAGTCAGAGGTCTTGAGCAGCCCCTGGAATTCGGGGCTGCCGATTCCCTCGCTGAGCGACGCTGCTAGCACGATCGTGCCGCCTTTCTTGACGATCGGCAACGCTCCCGTTAATCCCTTCACGGCCTGGTACCAGGTCGTGTCGAGCGGGTAGCCGGCACAACTCGTCACGACTACATCGAGCGGTTCACGCACGCCTGCCTTCACGATATTCTGGCAGAACTCCACGCCATGCCGCCAGGCCTCGATCATGTGTCCCGCACCTAGCCACGTGACTCGTCGTTTGCCGTCAATGACCACGTTCACGATAAAATCGCAGCCAGCCATCTGGGCGATGCGTGTGTTCTCCTCGTGAACCGGATTCCCTTCGACGATGCCGCAATCGGCTTTCGGATGTTCCAGAAATCGCGGGCCATGCCAGACGCTCACAGTTTCGAGAGCCGCGATTCCCGGACAGATCACCTTGCGGCCGCCCGAATAACCGGCCATCAAGTGTGGCTCGATCAGACCGGTCGTGATCTTCAGGTCGGCCTCGACATATCGCGTGTCGATCCAGGCCGGCACGCCGTTCGGCGTCGTGCCAAGATACGTATGCTCGTGCTTCTCCTTGCCGTGATGATTCTCGATGCGATAGTTGGCGGCAATTTCCTCGCCGACCATCTCGATCATCTCCGCCCCTTTATTCGGGCGATGCAGCCCCGTCGCATTGAGAATCATGATCCGATCGCGCGGAATGCCGCTTGCCTCCAGGGTTCGCAGCAGCGGCGGAAGGATCAGCTTGTTTGGCACCGGCCGCGTGATATCGCAGATCAGTATGCACGCACTCTTCTTGCCGCGTGCCAGTTCGGCCAACGGCGGCGTGCCGATCGGCTTGCGCAAAGCCGATTCCAACGCCGCCTCCGGATTGGCCAACGGCGCGGCCTCGCGAATGCTCAACGGAGCGATGGTCCGGTCATCAGGCAGCGTGACCTGAAGGCCGGTTCGTCCGTAGTCGAGAGTGATTTGCATGTTTGCTACTTCAGATATCCTGAGGAATCGACCGGTTGGAACTCTACAGTATTGGCACAGGTTCTTGAGGCGCTGCGATCGCCTCCGGCTTCACTTCTGCCATCGTTTCCACGCGAGACCGGCCGTGTCGCTTCGGAAGGAAACCAACCGCTGCTTGGTCACTTCCGTCACATAGACCGTTTTGCCATCCGGGCCGCCGAAGCAGAGATTGCTCGGCGAACCACCCAGCACATCGACCTCCTGCAGAATCTCCCCCTTGGGCGACATCTTCACGACCGTGCCTTTGCCATATCGAGAGATGAACAGATTGCCTTCGACATCGCAGCGCATGCCATCGAAGCCGTGATCGGGGAATTTCTTCAACAGACGTTTGTTCGATAAGTTTCCTGCCTTGTCGATGTCAAACGCCCATACATCACGCTGCACGCTTTCATTCACGTAGAGCGTCTTTCCGTCCGGACTCACGTCGATGCCGTTCGTCGTGCCCATGTCCTTCGCGACGAGAGTCGTCTTGCCATCGCGGCTGATCTTCCAGATTTGGCC
Organism: Gemmataceae bacterium; assembly: GCA_009691845.1. Taxonomy (GTDB): domain Bacteria; phylum Planctomycetota; class Planctomycetia; order Gemmatales; family Gemmataceae; genus SIAJ01. The sequence goes on along the minus strand of SIAJ01000006.1, from coordinate 102,349 downwards.
AGTGCTTTTGTCCCAACTCGGATCGCTGGCATACATCGTGTCGTCCGGTGCGATTGCCAAATCGTTCGGTTGATTCATCGACTTATTGTGAGCGAACACCGTGATCTTCTTGGTCTCGGGATCAATCATCAGCACGTTGTGCTCAACGTAGTCGGCGACGTACATCATTCCCTTTTTGTCGAACACGATGCCGTTGCCCGTGCTTTTGCCGGGAAGCTTGACCCAGACCTCGGCCTTACCGTCCGGCGTGACCTTGCCGATGGTCTGCTGTTCGGCAAAGTTGACAACGTAGACGTTGCCTTTCGCGTCGCATGCCGGGCCTTCGATTCCGGGCGTAAAACCCTTCTCGGGCGTGAATGCCTTGCCGACAAACGGCTTGTCGTCGGCAAGTGACCACGAGACGAGACAGGCACTCAGCAGAAACGCTGAACGAATCATGTTGAAACTCCACTGGTAGCCGCGTTCGCCAGAACGTGGGTGACGTCGCCGCTTCCCGCACTCTGGCGAGTGCGGCTACAACACTTATTTCAAAGCTGCCCGGCCAATAATCGAATACTCGGGGCCATCGCGTTTCATGTCGCTCGACATCACGATCACTTCGTTGATCGTCGTGGTGCCTCCCAGCCAGGTTTCGTGGGCCACCAGGATTGGTTCCCAGTCCTCGGCACGGTCCTCCGCCGAGAGGCGGCCAAGCGTGAGATGGGGAGTAAATCCACGATCCTCGCGACGATATTGATTGAGTTCGAGCAGGCCTGCTTCAATGTCGTCGTGCAGTAATTTCAATTCGTCCGCACCGTCGGTGATGCCAGCCCAGAGAATCTTTGGCCGCCGAGTATTCGGGAATGCCCCAAGGCCCTCAACGTTTAGATTGAACGAAGAATGCTTGCGGGCACGCTTTTCCACAGTTCGACAAACCGAGGCGACCTCACGTTTCTCGACCTCGCCGAGAAAAAGTAGGGTAATGTGGAAATTGTCAGGCGTGACCCACTTCACGCCGGGGGCCTTCTTGGAGAATTCCTCCTGGAGGGCGGTCACTTTCTTCTTGGTGCCCTTTGCCAAATCGACCGCGATAAATGTACGAATGCGAGCCACTGAATGTTCCTCTTTCGTTGCAAATCAATCGTGTTTCAAACCGGGTGATCAACTCGCCGCGAGGGCTTCTTCCCAAAAACTCTTCGTGCCGTGATGCAACCGGGCCCCGACTTGCGTGATGACTTTCATGGCCAGGAAGTTCGCGGCCCGTGCCGACTTGACCGGGGCGATGCCGTGGGTAATGCCGTACAAAAACGCACCCGCAAACATGTCGCCTGCGCCGGTCAGATCGCGAGGCTCGCACGGAAACGCGGCCACGTGGGCCTCGGTTCCCTCGTGACGAAGGTACGCACCGTTCGGGCCATCGGTTACGACGACGGACGGAACAAGAACCTGCAATTTCGTGAACGCATCCGAGGCAGTTGCTGCCTTGGCGACGGAGCACGCTTCGACCGCATTGCAGAAGAGCAAGTCGGCCTGGGCCAGAGCCGAGCGGAAAGCGTCGCTGAATACCTCAGGCACAAATGCATCCGAACAGGTCAGGGCGATTTTGACGCCATTCTCGTGTGCGACACGAATGGCTTCGCGAATCGCACCCTGCCCGGCCTCCGGATTGGCGAACACATAGCCCTCGATGAACAGCCATTTGGATGCCCGGATCATCGCTGCATCGATGTGCTTCGCGGCCAGATGGCTCGATACGCCCAGGCAGGTCCGCATCGTTCGCTCGGCGTCGGGTGTAATCAAACAGGCACACGTTCCCGTCGTCTGGTCGACGACCACAGACGTGCCCATGGCGATGCCAAGCTGGCTAAACTCTTCTTGATAGTGTAGCCCGTAACGATCATCGCCGACACAGCCGATGAAGGCCCCCTTCCCGCCCAGTTGCGATTGCGCGATCACCGAATTCGCGACAGAACCGCCGCTAACCAGTCGCGGATCGCGAGCATGCAATAGTTCAAGCAGCACCCGCTGCTCGGCAAAATCCACGAGCCGCATGGTACCGCGTTCAAAGCCCGTGGCAGCCAGTTCCGCGTCGGTCACTTCGACGAAGATGTCCACAATGGCGTTGCCGAGGCCGCAGATGTCAAATTGTTTCATGCTTTAGTTTGTTGTAAGTGTTTTGGTTCATTGTGACTCGATAGCGGACCGTCTAGACATCGCTCTATGCTTTCACCTCAAGATTTGCCCAATGTATTCTGCAGAGTCCAGGAATTTCCTTGCGGCTCGTTCCGCTGAGGCACGTCCGTGAAAACCGGTAGAACATCGCTCGCTTCGCTTGTAGTTAGAACAGGCAATATCCAGGTCATGCGGCTGAGCCAGTGCCCAAGCCGACCACGAGTAGTGCGTGTCCATTTTTTCGTCACGAAGAATCAGACCATGCCTATCGTCGCTACAGTCGTCGCTCAGATCTTCAGTCCACACTGGCACGCCCTCATCGAGCTGATTTTTCCCCTGTTTGAGTGCTAACAATTTCCGTTTCATGGAATCACTCTCCGATCATTGCCAGCGCCAAATCGATTCGCCGCAGCACTTCCGGTTTCCCAAAAATCGACAGTGTCTCGAATACGCCGGGCCCCTTTGAAACGCCTGTAACTGCAATCCTCAGTGGCTGGTTGAGGCTGCCTGCCTTGATGCCCTTGTCCGCCGCGTAGTCGTGCAACGCCTGCTCCGTCGTAGCCGCATCGAATGGCTCGCATGTGGCCAGGGCTGCTGAAATTTCCTTCAGCAAGTCCGCCGTGCCCGGCTTTTGCAGCACGTTCTCGATTGCCTGCGGATCGTATTCGGGTTCCGCTTTCAGGAACGGCCCGGCATAAATCAAAATATCGCTGAACAACTTGAGCCGGTCGCCCATGGCCCCGATGATTCGAGTCAGCCGCTCCTTCGTGGTGGCATCCAGCGGCTCGGCAATCAACTTCGCTTTCACCAGGAATGGCACGCTGCCGGCGATTCGGTCCTCCATCGAGAGCGTCTTCATGTGCTCGCCTGCCAGCCAGTAGAGCTTCTCCGGGTCAAAGCTCGCCGGGGAATCGTTGACGCGATCGAGCGTGAAGTTCGCTTTCATCTCCGCCATGGTCATGAATTCGGTCTTGTCGTCGAATGACCAACCGAGGCGGCAGAGGTAGTTGACCAAACCATCGGGCAGGTAGCCCAACTCGCGATAGAAGGCCACGGTCGCCGGGTTGAGGTCGTCGCGGGCAGCAATCTGCTCGTCCGTCCAGCCGATCGCGTTGAGCTGGAGGCGAACCTCGGGCGTTACGAACTTGGCCATGTCGCGCTTGCTGAGCTTCTTGTTCTTGTTGGGTGGCTTTACCCCTGGTGGGTACTTCGCTCCCGGTTTCGGGGCTGGTTCGTTGACCACGGGCAAGTGTGCGAATTTCGGCAATGGGGCTCCGAGAGCCTCCCAGAACAACACTTGCGAATAGGTGTTCGTGAGATGCTCGCGGGCCCGAACCACGTGCGTAATCTCCATGGCAATGTCGTCGACCACGGTGGCGAAGTTGTAAAGGGGCGAACCGGTTGCTCGCATGATGACAGGATCGCCGATCAGGTCGGTCTTCTGCTTGCAGTGGCCGCAGACGAGGTCTTCAACAATCGCGTCGCGGCCCGTGGGAACCTTGAAGCGGATCGTCGTCGGCTTCTCGGCAATAAGCTTCACGCACTCGGCTGCAGGTGTCTCGCGATGCGGACCGCGATGGACGTAGGCCTTCTTGGCGTCATCGGCCGCCTTGCGCTCGGCATCCAGTTCTTCCTTGGTCATGTAGTCCGGGTAGGCGTGCCCCGTCTCGATCAGTTTCTCAACCGCGTTCTTGTACAGCTCACTTCGTTGGCTCTGGAAATATGGCCCGAACGATCCGCCGATCTCGGGGCCTTCATCCCAGTTGATGCCCAGCCAGCGGAAGCCATCGAGAATCGGCTGAAGGGCCTCGGCCTTGTTGCGCTCCACGTCCGTGTCATCGATGCGCAAGATGAACTGCCCGCCGTGTCGTTGCACCAGCAGCCAGTTGAACAGGGCCGTGCGGACTCCGCCGATGTGCAGATAACCGGTGGGACTGGGTGCAAACCGCGTGCGAATGGCCATGTGGACTCCGGACCCGAAAGCGAATGTTATATGATGGGAGCGATTGCTCGAACCGGGAGTTCGCCGTGCGATGGTCTTTCTTCTTCGGTTTATTGGTCGCGGGTGGCCTCCCTGCGGCAGAACCGATCCGCATCACCAAGGACGGTTCATTCAAGCAACACTTGCAATGGTCCCCGGACGGCACGCGATTTCTGTTCACCCGCATTCACGAAGGGAAGATGGCACTCTGGACGATGTCGGCCGAGGGGACTGACCTCAAACGATTGGTCGCGAAAGACACGCCCCACTTCGATGGCAATTGGTCGAATGACGGCAAAAAGATCGTCTTCGTGCTCGACATTTTGCAAGGAACGGACGGCAAGCTTCAGATCGACACGATCAACTCGGATGGGACGGACCATAAAACGCTGGTCCCACACAAGGCGTTCGAGGAATCGCCTCGCTGGTCGCCGGACGGCTCGAAGGTTCTTTGGGTCAGCACGCGTGATGGAAACCCGGAGTTATACACATGCAAAGCGGATGGTTCGGATATCAAGCGGTTAACCAGCGAGGTCACCTTTGACCTGCATCCCGCCTGGTCGCTCGATGGCAAGAAGATCGCGTTTAGCAGCGGACGAACGGGCAAGCAAAAGCTCTTCGTCATGAATGCGGATGGCACCAAAGTCACGAAACTCACGGATGGCGATGGACTCGACTCCTGGCCAACCTGGTCGCCCGACGGCAAGAGAATTGCCTTCGTCTCCCACCGCGATGCCAATTACGACATCCACCTGATTAACAGCGATGGCACTGGCCGGGAGAATCTCACGAGCCATTCGTCGCAAGATACCTCGCCCACCTGGAGCACGGACGGCAAAAAGATCGCGTTCATTTCGACGCGTGGCGGCGGGTCGGACGTGTACGTGGTTTCAGTGAAGTCCCGATGAAGTGGCATCGATTCTTTGCAAGCCTCTTGCACAGCGCTCGAATACGGGTTATGAATCCGACGAGTGAAAAAGGTGTACATTTAGGCAATGATTGTTCAGTGTGGGTTGTTTCTCGGCTGTCGTCCCGCTATGCATAAGTGAGCAAATGATTCATAGTTCCACAACGACCGTTCTCAGCCGCCGATGCCAGTTGCAAGGCATCTCGATGCTATTGGTCTGCGTCCTTACGGGAACGCTGAGTTTCTTCAACTCTCCATTCTCTGTCTGGGTCGCCAATGTGGCTTCCTTTCCGGAGGAAGAAGAGGTTTACGCCAAGGACCGCTCGGCACTCGTCTCGTCGGCCCAACATTCGCGCCGAGGAACCATCCGTCCGAAGGCTCCGCCCGGGGAGCGAATTGATCGAGGTACAGCTCGCCTTTTTCTCGGACACCTCTCGTCGCTTACCCCCGTCTCACATCGACTCTTGACCGGTGCCGGTATATTTCAACTCTGTTAATCCGCACGATTGCTCCTCTCGTTTTTGAACCAACACACATTTACGTCCTGACCGCGAACTGTCGGCGCTCTGCGTTCGCGTCGCGATCGGACCGAGGAGTCGACCATGCAAAAGCTCATTGAAGGCATCCACCATTTTCAGTCCAACCTCTTCAGCCCGCAGCGCGAGCTATTCGAGCGCCTGGCGGGCGGCCAGAATCCCGAAGCTCTCTTCATCACCTGCTCCGACTCGCGCATCAACCCGAACCTGATTACCCAGACGCAGCCAGGCGAGTTGTTCATCCTGCGGAACGCGGGCAACATCATCCCGCCTCACGGGGCGGCCAACGGCGGCGAGGGGGCGACCATCGAGTTCGCCGTGGCCGGTCTCGGCGTCCAGGACATCATCGTCTGCGGGCACTCGCATTGCGGTGCGATGAATGGGTTACTTCATCCGGAATCCCTTAAAGACCTGCCCGCCATGACTGCCTGGCTCTCACATGCCGAGGCCACGCGCCGGATCATGCGCGAGAAGTACTTCGATCGCATGGGCGCAGCTCAGTTGACAACCGCCGTCGAGGAAAACGTCCTGGTCCAGCTCGAAAACCTGCGTACGCACCCGGCAGTCGCCGCTCGGCTGGCCCGCGGTAAGCTGAAGCTGCACGCCTGGGTCTACAAGATCGAGTTGGGCAAAGTCTTTGCCTACGACCCGGAGCAAGGCCAGTTCGTCCCGGTGGCCGAAGCATTGCCTGGGCCGGTGCCGCCGGCCGCCCGCCTGAGTCCTGCTCATGCCATCTGACCTGGCGGGCTTCATTCATCATCACACCCTCGCCTCCTCAGGGAGCGAGAAAGGATATCAACAATGTGGGATCGGTTGAAACTGTTCCTTAACCCCTTCGAAGCTCGCTATGAGGACATGAACAAGCGGAATTGGCTTCAGATCGCCTGGCGCGACACCAGTGCCGGGTTGCTCGTGGCCATGATGGCCATTCCCATGGCGATGGGTTTCGCCATGGCTTCGGGGCTGCGGCCGGAACACGGCATTATGGCTGGCGCTATCGCCGGACTGGTAGGCGCGCTGTTCGGCGGCTCCAAGTACAACGTCTACGGGCCGGTGGCCGCCCTGATCCCCGTGATCGCCGGCATCATGCTGGCCTACCGAACGCCCGAGGATCCCTACGCGGGACACGGCTTTCTGGTGCTGATTTGCTTGTGCTCGGGGCCCATCCTGATGCTGTTTGCACTGCTCGGGTGGGGCAAGGTCGGCAACCTGGTGCCGCACTCCATTGTCGTCGGCTTCAGCGTCGGTATCGCGGTGACCATCGCCTTGACTCAGTTCGGCGAAGTTCTGGGACTAAAGGCCTCCGTCACCGGCGGATTCTTCACCAAGATTCGGATCATCGCCGAGAACCTGCACCAATTCAACTGGGCGGCGCTGCTCATTGGTGGATTGACTTTCTTGATTACACGATATTTGTTGAAGGTCTCCGTTTACATTCCGGCTCCGATGATCGCCCTCGGCGTCGGCACGATATTGTCCACGACCGTGTTGAGCAGTTCCGAACTCACGATCATCAAGACAAAGTACGGCGAGATCCCCACGAACTTTCTGTTGATCACGCCGCCGTCGCTGCCGTCGTGGGAACCAGGCGTCTTGGGTGATCTGGTCTTTTACGCGCTGGCCTTTGCCTTTGTCTGCGGTTTTGAAAGCATCCTGGCGGCTCGGATGGGGGACCGTTTGGCAGATAATCGCGGCACGAAGTACAACCCGGACAAGGAATTCTGGGGCCAGGGGCTGATCCAATCCGTGGTGCCTCTCCTCAACGGCATGCCGCTGTCCGGGGCTCTGGCTCGTACTGCCACCAATATCAAGGTGGGTGCCGTGACGCCGCTGGCTGGGATCATGAAATGCGTTATGAAACTGCTGCTTGTCTTCTTCCTGGCGAACTACCTGGAACTGGTGCCGATGGCTTGCATCGGCGGAATCCTGCTGTGGGTCGCCTTCAACATGGTGAAGCCGAAGGAAATCAAGCAGGTATGGGCTCACAACTGGTTCCATTTCGCGTTGATGGTTTATACCGCCCTCATGGTAATCATGTTCGATTTCTTGACGGGCGTTCTTTCGGCGATGTTCATTTATGGCATGCTATTCAAGTTCCTGGACAAACCCCGAGCGGGCAAGGGTAACCACGAGGAGTTGCCGCCGGCAACCGAGGGACCCGAGAAAGACTCCGGGCCAACAGCCAAGTGACCCGCGAGGAAGCAACAACGTGAGGTAGGTTCATCACGTGGAGGGGCTGTGAACAATTGCGGCACATAGTGGACGTTCGCTCCGCGAACGTGAGCCTTCCACCCACGGCACACTGATTCTCGTGGGTTGGCGTGCATTCACGTCCGCGGAGGGCTTGTGCAACAATGTGGCACGACGCTCCGCGTCGTGAACTTCGCGAAGAGAGGACCATGCAAGTCTCGGTCTGGACTGGCGTTTCACGACGCGGAGCGTCGTGCCATATTGGTCGAAAGCGATTCCTGCACAAGCTCGGAGCGAACGTCCACTATGGGTCGATGACAAAAATTCACACGCTCGAAGCGTGACGACTACTTTGGGGAAGCTAGATCCTGCCGTTTGTCTAAACTGACGCCTTTGACCCCCGCTTCCTCCCCCGGCAAGCGCAAGTCGAACTCTTTCCCAGTCCCACGGCTCTGTCCGACCCGACACATCTGCGCGAACGAACAAGTATCGGTGCAGTTCTCGGAACGTGGAGCAAGCGGAAACTGAGCAAGGCGAATCCGGCCCACAAGCTTCGCCACCCATGCTTCGAGTTGCTCGCGAAAGACGGCCCATTGCTCCGGGTCGTCGAGCCAGGCGGTCTTCTTCGGCATCACTTGCTTGGGCCCCGTATCCGTGACTAGCCAGTAGGCCAGTCCAAGAGGTCGTGCCTTCCGCCCGGGATAAAAGACTTTTTCTACCGCGAGCGCATACAGCGAGAGTTGCAACTTCTCCATCTGAGCAAGCCCACCTCCGGTGTAGTTGCTCGCTCGGCCCGTTTTGTAATCGATCACCCAGAAGCCGAGGCCCTCTTCGAGTTCGGCTACATCCACCCGATCGATTCGGCCACCAAGCCGAACCTCGACCTCGCCGACGGTGATTGTCAGCGCAGGAAAACTCTCGGCGGCATCGGTGGAAGGAAATCCAAAATCCGCCTCGAGGTGAATTGGCCTAGGTGCCGTCCGACTCTTTCGCAACGGCTCCAAGAAATCATCCCAGTGCCCCTGATAGCGAGCGACTGAGCGATGCAGTCGTTTGCCCTCAAGTTCCCACAACTTCTGCGAAGCCCGGCTCGGCGCTCGCTTCGCGTATTCACCCACGGCGACATCGATCTCCTCGCGCAATCGAGAACCCACCACATCCGGTAATTTCGTCTGCGACATCAACGGATCGACGCTGTTCAAATGTTTGTGCAGCCGGGACAACGCCCGGTGGTAGGCAGAGCCGCGACGCGTCTGCTCGACTTCCTCGCTCGGCTCGCCGAGTTCGCCGAGTTTGAGAACGTGCTCTATCATAAATCGGAACGGACAGGCCACGTAGGTTTCGAGTGCCGTGGGGCTGAAGACTTTCTCAACGCCGAGTCGTTTCTGAACGACCTCGACGATCTCCGGGCGATCCACCAAGCCGTCGAATCGCCCATATTCCTTCGTGCGGAAGCGTTCTTGCGCCATGTTCGCCGACCAACTTAACTGCTCGCACAAGTCGGGAGGTAACGCGAGGGATCGCCAATTCGCTTTCCGGATATCGGCGTTCTCGAATGCGAACCGGGTCCGCGATTCCGCAACGGACAGTGGCGTTTGCTTCGTGTAACCCTCGATCAGCATCTTCTGCCGCTCGGTAGAAATCGCGTTCGGAACGAAGCATGCATGAACTGCTCGCAGAAAACTCCCCGGCAACATCGGCTGGCCCTTCTCGTCCAGGGCCGGGTAGCTGAGAATCAGCCCCTCGCGTGGTTGGGCGATGAGTTGCCGGAACAGCAGTTGCTCCTCGGCCAGCCGGGATGCAGGATCGGGCAGTGCAATTCCTCGGTTGCGTAACCGCTGGCGATCGCCATCATCGAGCAATGAGCCCGGCAATGAAAGACGCGGAAAGCTCCCTTCGCCCAGGCCGAGGACGAACAAATAGTCGCAATCGAGATGGCGGGCCTCCCCGGCGGGGACGATGCGAACGAGGCCGGGTGTCCCCTTCCAGCGCGATCGCATCTCGGAGGTTGCCGCGGTTCCGAGCAGGCGCAGAAACGTTTGCCGAGTGATGCTCTGCTTGCCGCGTGGAACGAGTGTCGCCCACAGCGCCTGCAATGCAGTCCGATCGCGTTCATCGCTCGATGCCGTGGCCTCGATTCCCATCTCGATGCTAAACTGCTTCGCGAAGGCCACGAATTGCCCATGCGTGGCAAGTTTCGGGAACGCATCCCAGGCTGAAAAGAACCGCTTCACAAACGGCTGGCACTCCGTGGCCATCCGAGTTTTCTTTCGGCGGAGCGAGTCCTCGGCCTGCTCATCCTCCAGGGCCTGTGGCGGCGAGATGCGCCAGCTTTCCACTGCACCCAGATAAGCCTCGCGACCTCGTGGCTCGCCGAGCATTCGCAGCAGACTCTCCGTCTTCAGGGGCATCTCGCAGTCTGCTTCTGTCCAGGCTGGCTGGAAGTACGTGCTCCGCAAGAGGGCGGTGACGCCGGCAAATGGAAAGTCTTCATCGAGAAGCCGCAACGCCTGAATGAGCGTTCGAACGGCCGGGACCCGTGACAGGGGTTCTTCACAAGATACGTCCGAGAGAATCCCGTATTCCTCGAACACTTCTTCCAGCAGATCGAACGAGTGTGTCAGGTCCCGTGACGTTACCACGATCGCATCCGGACTGGCACCATCAGCAAGAAGTGTCCGAATTCGTCGGGCAACCAGCCTCGCTTCGCCGACATCGCCCGGGGCTTCGATCAGCGAAAGCCCGGCGGCATCCGTTCCCGGTTCTGGCTTCGGGGTGAACAGATTACCGAGGAGGCGTTGCAAGCCACTCGGTTGCTTTGAAGCCGAAACTGAAGGAGCAAGCGTCTCGCTTGTTATCTCAAGCCCGGCTAGCGAATCGCCTGCCGCTACGGCCTGTGTGGAAATGGCGATCTTGATCGTTGCAACCCGCTCGGCCAGCCACTTCAGAAATCGACGTTCGGCCTCGGTGAACGACGTGAAGCCGCTCAAGAACACGGTATCGACCTTGGAAAATCGCTCGGGAAGCGCTGGCCCAAGTTCCGCGACGATGTCGGCCAGGCTGGCCCTCTCTTCGCGATGTTTCTCGAACGCTTCAAAGATCGCCCCACATTCGTTGAGTTTCGCGGATGGTTTTCCCTTCAATGCCTTGCGAAGTTCTTGCGGCTTTGCGGCAGCGGCTTCGAATTCGTCCAGCATCTGCATGGCACCCTCGAAGAAGCCACGAGTCTCGACCACGCGTGAAAAATACTCCAGCTTGTCTTTTGCATGCAAGTCGCGGGTGACGTGTTCCAAATTCACCCGGCGACGAAAGGCGGACGCGGTGCTACCGGAAGGGAATAACTCTCGGGCGAACGCTTCCAGGCTCCAAACGTTCTGTGCGCGGTGTGATGAACCAACCGACTTGCGAATCTCCGCAGCGGCGAGTTCCGATGGTGCGAGCCACACCGAACCGCCTACAGTTGGCTCGGCATGAAGGTCGTCGAGCAACCGCTCGATCAAGCGCGGCCCCAACGGACCCTGAACGACCTGGATTTTCGCAGCCATGCATCTCTCGGAAACGAAGCAAGGCCGGCCCCAGGGTGGGACCGGCCTTGTGATTTTATCCAATTACCAGAGGTTTTCGGATGTCAGTTGCTACTGCACGAACACGAATTCCTTCGTGTTGATCAACGCCCACAAAATGTTCTCGTAGGCCGTCTGCTTCGCTGCTTTGTGCTTCTCGATGTGATCGAGAGCCGCCTTCATGTCGGACTGCGTTGGCTTGCGGCTGAACGCCCACATGAAAATTTCTTCGACCTTCTCCGCATCCGGGCGTACGTCCTTCGGATTCACGAACGTGTTGGCCCGGCCACTGGCCCGGCTGAGCTTGCCCTGAATCTCGTCCGAGTTCAGCAGGTGCAACGCCTGAGCGAGATTGGCATCGCTCACTCGCTCGCATTCGCAAGCGCTGATGCGTTGCGGCCGGCCAAACACGTCCAGGAAGTACGAGGCGAACGACTCATCCGGCAGCATGATCGCCCGCTTCGGAGCAAAACGATCTTGCGGCAAGCCGGCGAACTGCGTCGGCGAATCGGTCACCTGGCACACCGCGTCCAACAGGACTTCCGCACTCATTCGCTTCGGGAAGTACCGGGCGTACGCTTGCTTGTCGTGCTTGTTGAACTCGTTCGGAATGGCCGAGAGTTGATACGTTCGGCTCTTGGCGATCGTCTTCACGAGCACCTTCAGGCTGAACTTGTTGTCGACGAGGACTTTTGCCAGGGCGTCCAGCAGTTCCGGATTCGTCGGCGGATTGGTGACACGCATGTCGTCGATCGGATCGACGATGCCACGTCCGAAGAAGTGTGCCCAGTAGCGATTGGCCACGGCCCGAGCGAAGAACGGGTTCTTTGGGTCGGCCATCCAATCCACCAGACGCTGGCGTGGGTCTTCACCTCGTTCGATGTCCAGCGGTTCGCCATCGAGAGGCTTGATCAAGGCCGACTTCTGCGTTCGCTTGTTGGTCACGTTACCATCGGGACGGGTGTAGACGATTTGAATGTTCGACTGCTGTTGTGTACCGGGTACTGGCACCTGCTTCTTGGCGACGCGGCCGAAGAACGCGGCCAGGCCCCAGTAGTCGTCCTGGCTCCACTTCTCATACGGATGGTGATGGCAATTCGCACAGGCGATTCGCAGGCCAAGGAACACCTGGGCCGTATCGTCCACGAACTGTTCCGGCTGCGTCAGGTCCTTGTACCACACGGTCGGAGGGTTCTTGGATTCGTCGCCGGTCGCACCGAGGATGTCGCGAACGAACTCGTCGTACGGTTTATCGTTGGCGACCGCTTCGCGAATCCAGTTGTGGAACGCGAACGTGCCACGAGCGCGTCCGGCACCGTTGCCATCGCGGCCACGCTTGACCCGCAGGATGTCGGCCCATTTATTCGCGAAGTAGAAGCTGTATTCCGGCGTCTCGACCAGTTGGTCGACCAGCGTGTCACGCTTCTTCGCGTCCTTGTTGGCCACGAACTCGGCAACCTGTTTCGGCGTCGGCAGCGAGCCCGTCAGGTCCAGGTAGGCCCGGCGGACGAACGTCTCGTCGCTCGCCAATTCTGAGGGAACCAAGCCTAGGTCCTTCCACTTCTTGGCCGTGTGCGTGTCGACCACGGTGCTGACAGGGAACTGCCATTCAGGGGTCTTCGCACCCAACGGCACCGTCGCACGGAAGATATTCACGTGCCCCTGGAAACGGGCCATCACGGCTGCTTCGCCGCTGAGGCCCAGCGTTCGCACGGTTCCAGTCGTTTCGACCACCGCGATTTCCTGATCGTTCGATTCGTACTGAGCACGACGAGTGATGTCCTCAATCATGCCGTCCGAGTAGTGAGCGTAAACTGCGAACTGTTGCTTGTTGTGCCGGGTCATCACGCGATGCTCCGGGTATACCGTGATCTTGGTGACGGTCGGATCGCTTTCCTGGCCGTAAGGCATGCCGGCCGCGATCCAGCGACGCACCAGGCGATACTCATCCGAGTCCTTGTCCATCTTCTTGCCACCGCCGTGCGGGGCGATGCCGCAGGCCTTCAGCAGGAAGAGGCTCGAATCCGGAGCGGCAGGCATCATGCGACGGCCACGGGCTTCTTTGACGAGTGAGATAAAATCGACTTCCGGTTCGTACCCGAGAAGCGAAAGCTTGAACCCGTTCTGTCCGCTCGCCTTGCCGTGGCAACCGCCGGAATTGCACCCGAGCTTGGTGAACACTGGAACAACCTGGTTCGGGAAGTTGATCGGCAGGTTCTCATCGGCGTGTTTGACGGTCACGGGAATGTTGACGGCCTTGTCGCCGAACTTGGCGATCACCTGGCTCGAACCATTCGCCAAAGGAATCACCCGGCCGCTTGGCAGCACGCGAGCGGTCTTGGCATCCACGACGGAATACTGAACGTCGCCGCTCAGGTCTTGCAGTTTCCCGTCCTTCAAAGTAGCCGTCACGATCAATTGGGCCGCATCATCAAGCCCCCTGATCGACAGCTGAGTTGGGTAGACGGCGAGCGATTGAATGTCGGCCGGCTTGGGCAAAGCGACGGACTCAACAGGCAGTTGTGGTTTCTCCGGCTCGGCAGCAAATGCAGGCGTTGCTGCCAAAGCGAGGAGGAAAAGCCAAGAAGAAAAGCGAGTTGGCACAGGAGGGTCCTCCGAAAAGATACCGTCTGGTGGGATACCGGCAGGTGGTATTGGAAAGCTCTTGTATTCTCTGACAAGTCTGGCACGATAGCAAGTGTTATCCTGCCGTGAGGAATCTCTTTTTGCAGAAACGCCGATATCGATGGGGCAGGTGTGGGGCGCCCGAGCGCGTACCGTTCCTGCTCGTTCCGGAGATTTGGTCAGGCGTTGCGAGCTACGACGTGTTCCGCAAACCGAAAGGCGGGTCCAGCACGCCCTGCACCATTTTGGGATCTTGTCAGATCACGCGGCCGATCATGTAGAGTATGGCCCCTCCTGCGTACAGAAGTGTCGGCACAATAAATTCCGGCCGATCGGGTGAATAGCAGGATCCCCACTCCTCACGAAATTGACTCGGCCAAGCCAGTGACCACAAACCAGGGCCCAGCCGATCAGAATCACTGCACTTGGCACGGAGTCTCCTCCGAGTTGGCTTCGCCAGAGAAACGCGAACAGGAATGGAACATTCTCGCTTCCCAGAACTATTTGAGAAAACGATTGCGTTCCGACTAACTCGTGGTACGATCTAACCGATTTCCCAGGCACTTATCAGTTGCCAAATCGCCTCACTACCTCTCCAAGGTGTGGCATGACTTCAACGATCATTCGATTTGGACTTCCCTCCGCCGGACTGGCGTTTTTGTGCCTGGCAGGGTCGGGCTGTGACGCGAAACTGAACTCCGTTGAGGGCCAAGTCCTTCACAACGGACAGCCAGCGAAGGGCGTTATCGTCCTCTTTCACCCGGCGGAACAAACGGCAACCCGCTATTCCGGCATCACGGACGAGGCCGGAAAGTTCACGCTTTCATCGACCAACGGAGTCGGGGCCGTAGCGGGAAAATACAAGGTGACACTGACCTGGCCCGAAGAGGTCAAACCCGTTGGACTCTCGGGCAAGCTAACGGGCACCGATACCAGCGGGCCGGAACCGAAAGACCGGCTGGGCGGAAAATACGAGACAACCGAAAAATCCACGATCGAGATCGAGATCCGGTCCGGCCGCAATCAATTGGAGTCAATCAAGATTGACTAATTCCGTTTCATTCTCTCTTTCCTCTCATCGGAGGTACAACGATGAATCGCACACATCTGAAAAGGCAGCGGGCATTTACGCTTATCGAGCTGCTAGTCGTCATCGCCATCATCGCCATCCTGATCGGCCTATTACTACCGGCCGTCCAGAAAGTACGTGAAGCCGCGAACCGGATGAAATGCTCGAACAACCTCAAGCAAATCGGCCTGGGCCTGCACAACCACGAAAGCGCGACCGGTTACTTCCCGGCTTGGGGGTTCGACTTCACTCCCGCTCCGACAGGAAATCCACATGGGGCTCAAACTCAGGGGCACTCTACATTGGCCATGATTCTGGCCTACCTGGAACAGGACAATATCGCCAAACTCATGCGTGTCGATCGATCGGTAATCGATCCGTCAAACCTTCCTCCTCCCATGGGCACCAATCCTGGTGGAACGGCCCGAATCCAGATCTTTGAGTGTCCTTCGAATCCCAGCAAGAGTTCGACGCAATCGGATTACGGGCCCTATTTCGGCCTGCCACAGCCCTTGCTTCTTGGTCGCACGGATTACGCTCCCATCCGTGGCTACAGCCAGTCGTTTCGAAATAACTGCGCTCCCGGCTCACCCTGGACCGGAACGGAGGAAGTGGGACTCCTGGGCCAAAAATCGGGCCAACCCAGGTTCGCAGACATGGTGGACGGCACGTCGAACACCATCACTTTTGCCGAAGACGCAGGGCGACAAGTGGTCTACCGCAATGGCAAACCAGTCCCCTTCGCCTGGACCGTCGGATCTTTCACCCTAAATTCCGCGTGGGGTGACTACAACGCGAAGATCACCGTTCATGGGTTTGACGCCAACGGAACCGTCCAAAATGGTGGCTGTTCCGCAATCAATGTCATCAACCACGACGAAATCTATGCCTTCCACAGCGGCGGGGCGAACATTCTGCGTGGCGATGGGTCGATCACGTTCCTCAGGCAATCGACCTCGTCAGCGGTACTCGGAGCGATGATTTCTGTTGCCGGTGGTGAAGTGTTCATGGACAACTGATAGTTCGCCTTGCTCAATTTGGCCCCTGGCGGGTATCCTCTTCTCCATTACCCGCCAGGAACGCAATCATGCTAGCCACGGATCGGCTCGTTCACGAACAACAATTTCACGATGCTCAGGCCGCCGAGCGGGCTGGGCGATTCGCGGATCTTGCGTCGCTCCGCTTTCGCGATGCCGACTACCTTGATCATGAAAGCTGGATTCGCTCAGCCTTCGACATGCTCGGCGATGTCTCTGGCAAACGCGTACTCGATTATGGTTGCGGGCACGGCATGGCCGGCGTGGTACTCGCGCGACGCGGAGCCGTGGTGACGGGCATCGATGTCTCCAAGGGGTACATCGAAGAAGCCCGGCGACGAGCGACTGCGAACGAGGTGGCAGCCGAGTTCCTCCAGGCCGATGCGGAGATGCTGCCATTCCCCGACCACTCGTTCGACGCGATCTGGGGCTCGGCAATCTTGCATCATCTCGATATCCAGCGGGCTGGCCGCGAAATCAAGCGACTGCTGAAGCCCGGCGGCACGGTCGTCTTCTGCGAACCCTGGCGTGGCAACCCGGTTCTCGATTTCGCAAGACGTTATTTGCCCTACCCGGGCAAGCATCGCACGGCCGACGAGCAGCCGTTAAGCGTGCTTGATCTCGAACATCTGCACGGCATGTTTCCGTCCGTGAAGGTACATGGCTATCAGTTTCTCGGCATGGGGATGCGGGCGATTCGCCGGCAGGCCAAAGCCAACGGCTGGTTTGATCGAATGGATCGGCGAATCTTCCGCGTCTGTCCCGGCCTGGAAAATTGGTCCCGCTATGTGGTGATTCGCGTTCAGTCGGAATAGACTCTACTTCACCGTGGAGCCTGCCCCTGCGAATCCGAAGCCGGACGAACTGCCGCGACGCGTGCAGCCGGTCACGCTGATTCTTTTGCTCGTCCTGGCGGTGCTGATTGGTTCCCGCTGGTATCTCGATCGCTTCGGCACTCGACCCACCGAGCAGAACCGGGACGCCGCCCATCGCGTTGACTTGAATCGTGCCTCAAAAAACGAATTGCTGCAACTCCCCGGCGTCGGCCCTGCGATGGCCGACCGCATCGTGGCTCATCGCGAATCGAACGGGCGATTCAACAAAGTCGAAGACCTCGACCAGGTTCCAGGCATCGGCGACGCCACCGTAAACAAGCTGCGCATTTGGGTGACAGTGGCTCCGCTGGAAAGTGCGATTCCCGAGAAGACCGAGCCCGATCGGCTGACGCGGAAACCGCCAACGTCTAAGAGCGAGCCAAAAAGCTCGAAGGGGCCGGTCGATGTCAATCGTGCCACGTTGGATGAACTCAACACGTTGCCGAATATCGGCCCGGTGCTGGCTCAACGAATCATCGCCGAACGGACCAAGAAGCCATTCACGGACATCGATGATTTACGAAGGGTCAGCGGCATCGGGCCGAAGCGGATCGAGGCGCTGCGGGGGCTGGTGAGTTTTGGGGAGTGAGATTTCTTTCAGATTCAACGGACTCGGCCGCGACCGAAAAAGCCAATTCATCAGTAGCGAAGAAAGCAGCAGACAGGCTCCGCCCGTGAAAGGCCCCCAACTGAAGAACCCCTTCATTGTTGCCTTGGTGGCGCTGGTTGAGCGTTCGCCCGCATACCATTCCTCCGGCCCAACCTTGGACGCAATTGGTGGGTGGCTTGCATGGAACTCCTCGGTGAAATGCGGGTCGTTCAGATTCTTGCCCGCCTGGATTTGCTGTTCGGCGAAGGCCTGATATTCTTGCTGATACTTCAACCCGAAGGCGAATTCTCTATCGAAGTTCGGCCGTAGCATCGCCGTCTCGCTCTCTGGCAACGATTTCTCGATCGACTGCTGCCTCTCGCGGCAGTGTGTTCGCAGAAACTCCTGAAGGGCGGCGGTCGGCCAGAATTGTTCGGACATACGAGTTGCGCGCTCGAAACAACTCCAAGCCAGGTAGCGCTGCCCAACGCGAAGCATGATCTCGCCCAAACACATCGCAAAATGTGGATTTGGCCCACTGCCTTGTCTCCATTCGCCGATAAGCCACAAGGCGGGTTCGTCGAAGGAAGCACGCTTGCCTCGCTCTGATCCATGCGATTTTTCCACAGGCGATTCTCGGCCGACATGTGCGATACTTCGCTCACGTAGGTCTATTCGCGCCGTCTCTTCAAGACCGTCAGGGGAAACGCCTGTCTCACTGGAGCCTCGATTGACTCTCGTCGACCAGTCCGACTGATAGGGGCGTCCCATTACATGTTGGGTATCAGCGTATAGATGCTCATAGGTGCCCTTGTGAGACGTAACTTTGATTGAGACATCGAGTCGATTCCCAATCAAATCCGTTTTCTTTGCTCCCTCAGCCGAATTGCCGAACTCGATCAGTGTTTCAATCGCGACGAGTTGCCAGCTTTCGCGACCAAAATGTGCCTTGGGATTCGCCTCGATTGACTTGCGGATGAGATCGCGAGCCTCTTTTACTCCTTGTCTCGCCGCGAACTCCCCCTTCATCATCCCCCATAAATGGCCATGAAGCAGAAACTCCGCCAAGTTGGCGTACGACGAATAGAGTTCTTTCCCCTTGAGTCCAAGTGCTTCCTGCCGCTTGAGCTTGTCGCGCATCATCGCGATCGCCTCGATCAATTTCCCACGGCGATCCCTGCCTACGGCAATATCGTCCGTCAACGCAAAGGCTGTTTCCGAATCGGGATGGAAGCCGGTCACGCGTTCGCGCGCGAGGCGTTCGCGTTCCTCGTAGAAAGCATCGCCGTGCCTTGAGTATCGTTCGTGGATCACATCGTGGACCATCGCGAAGCGAAACGAAGGCGAATCGGCTGAGAGCGGGACGTGATGCGGAAGAGGGGCGTAGACGGCGCGCGGTTTGTCGGAGGGTGCCAGAGTCGCGCCGATATAGCCACCGCCAATACACCCGCCGACTGAGCAGGCGAGAGCCAGGAAGATCAGTAGGCAAACATGAGGCTTTCGCATCGTTTAGCGTGCGGAACGGAGACGCAGCAGGACAAACGCGCCGGCCATCCCCATCATCGCCCCGGCTCCGCCGAGTAGATATGGCTTCGAAGAACTAATTTGTTCCGGTTCCGGTGGCGTGTAGTTCGATTCCTGATATTGCGACTTGAATTCGCGCTCGTGGCTGATCAACTCGCTATCGTTGATGCACGCAAGAGCAGGAGCAGACAGCATGGCCAAGATCGCCAACGAGAGGAGAATCCGCATGGCACGCTCCGAACGAATGGGTGTGATCTACCGTTATCATGCGCTGGACGGTGGGGGCGTGTCAAGCGGCTACTCCCCTCCCCGCTTCGGGGAGGGGGAGCAAAACCATTATGCCTTCTTCCGCGCCGCAATCTCGTCGGCAAACAATTGGCGCACTTTTTTCTTGGTGATGCGATCGACCAGACCCGGCATGAAGCGGGCCGCAAACAAAAGTGCCTTGCCCTGGAACGTCAGGCTCACGGTCTTCTTCCCGCGAGCCAGGGCGTTCAAAGTCGCTTCGGCCACCTGCTCGGAGGTCATACCACGCATGTGGTCCAGGCTTTGCTTCGCATTTCGTTCGAGCATGTTGGTCGAGAAGTTCGTGGCCGTCAGGCCGGGGTTCACGGTGATCACATCGATATCGAAGCGGGCGAACTCGGCACGAATCGCTTGCGTCCAGCCTTCAATCGCGAACTTGCTGGCACAATAGAGCGACCGCCCGGGAATGGCTCGACGGCCAAGTATTGACGACACGTTTACCAAGGCCGGCGTTTTGCCTTCTCTCAGCAAGGGCAACAAGACACGCGTGGTTTCCACGGTGCCGAAGAAGTTGGTTTCGATGATGGATCGCAGCACGTCCGGCGTCGATTCCGCGAAGTGCCCAGTCGCACCGATGCCCGCGTTATTGATGAGCACGTCCAGACCGCCAAGTTTTTCTTTTGCGGCATGGAGCATCGCCTCGCGGCCTTCCGGCTTGGCCACGTCGGCCTGAACGACTTCCAGCGACTGCCCGTTCTTCTTGACCTCGTCGGCAAGTTGCGTGAGCAAGTCCATGCCGCGTGCAGAGGCCAGGACGCGCATCCCGCGTTTGGCGGCCTCAACCGCGATCCCCCGGCCGATGCCTTGGGAGGCACCGGTGACCAACACGCGTAATCCGGACAGTTCGCGACTTGCCATTTGCTTCACCTTTGGGAATGCCGATAGTAGTAGGCACACTCTGTGTGCCGTTGCTCGACGGCACACAGAGTGTGCCTACTACTTTAGAAATCTAAGAGCCTGCGGTCGGGCTCGACGGGCCAGAGCAACGCTTCCGGGAGATGAGCCCGATGGGTCCAGTGTTCGTAGGGCAACTCGCACGATTCGAATAACCGGGCCATTTCGACAATGGCTTGGGTGTTCATAGTAGTCGGCACACGGAGTGTGCCGACTACTATAGAAAAACACAGCCCCCGGTTTTAACCCGGGGGCTGCGCAGGGTCGCCGTCGAGTGCGAGTCACCTCTCGGCAACCTTTTCGCCAGCAGGACCCATTGGTTGAATCCGCATTGCCACGGGCTCAACCCAGTGCTTGTGGTCGGCGTTGTAGTACAGATACCCGCGGCTGGCCGGCCCGCGATACTGACCCGGCACTTCGCAAATCAACTCGAGATTCACGTCGATCTTTTGCTCCGGTGCCAGTTCTCGCCAGTAAAGAATCAATTCTCGGCCCCGCATTTCGAAGAAGCTGATGATCCCCTTTTCACGCAACTCCGTCAGTTGCTTCATATCCGTGGGCACCTTCATGCCAGCAGGCAGGCCGACAATCGCGACGGCCATTCCTTGCCCTTGCTTCTGAAGATTTTGCAGGCTCACCGTCAGCGGCACCGTTTCACCCTCGGTTGCTTCATTGCGGCCAAGTTTCGTTTTAAGCTTCACCGCACATTTTTCGGCACTCGCTGGAGTGAGTGTCGTATAGGTGTAACTCAGAGCGAAGGGATACGGATGCTTGGCTTCGGTCACGATTTCAACATCCGTCTTGGCACCTGCCGCAAAAATCTCTTCTGCCTTATCGACGTTGAAGGCGATCACTTCGATTTCCGTTTCCGAAAATATTTTCGTGCCAATGACCTTTCCACCGACCAGCAACTTGATCTCGCCCGCTTCCGTGGGATGAGCATTCTTCTTCGCGTGCAGGATGAGAGCCTTGAGAGCCATGATCGTCGATTGCGTCGAGCCAAAGCCCCCCTGGCCGCCACGCTGTTGGCTCAACCACGTCGTGGATTCCTTCAGTGTTCCCGCATATTTCGTCTCGTTCGAACGCAGCCAGCCGAGCATTGCCAATGCCGTGGTTTCAATGTCCAGGTCGCGGCCACCCGAGCGTGTGATGCTGGTCTCGCCGCCGGTCACCGCACCGGCCTTGAAGTGCTTTCCCTTCAATCGGTCGAGCAGCTTCATCGCCGTCTCGCGATCACCTCGTTGGAGCAACACATTTGCGGTCAGTGCAACGAAATACGCATCCTTCCCGCCACGCGAAGTTTCGTTGAGAGCCTCGGCCTTGATGGTCGCGATCTCTTTTTTGAGATCCAGTTTCTCGGCATCGTCCGGATCGCTTTCCACGAGGGCCCAGACGATGTAAGCATCGGTCGTGTGCTTGGCCGCTCCGCCGAACGAGTCGAGAGCTTGCGCGTTTCGTTTGAAGCCCCCTTCGCCATCTCGACGTGACAGTAAGAACGCCTGCGTTCGCTTGATCAACTCCGGGTCCACGTGATGCACGCGGGCCATGTCCTTGAATTGGAGCAAGCCGTAAGCCGTGAGTGCCTCGTGTGCCCGATCGGGCGAGCCGAACCATTCGAACCCTTGCTTCAACTTGGCCGGAGTATCCGGGCACTCGAATCCTGCGAGCTTGGAGTAGCCCTTGTCCAGGAGTTCTTTCGCACGCGCGGTGGCCTGCGGATTCACCTGATTTGATTGATTCAGGTAGTCGAGGATGAGCGTGTTCGGATAATTCGTCGTCGAAGTTTGCTCGAAGCAGCCACTCGGTTCCCGAAGTAGGCCGTCGAGCCCTTTCACAAGGTCGGCCATCGAGGTCGGGTAAACCTCCAGACGAATCTTGAGTGTACCTTTCACCATGTCCTTCGGAAGAACCACACTGCCCGATGCTCTCGTTTCCAGCATGTCGCTGAAGGAGCCGATGAAGGGGAATCCTTCCGGCACGACTCGCATCAACCGGCCAACCGCGTCCGGTTCCGCGGCCGGGTCGCTATTGCCAAGGACCGTCAGCGTCGCATCGCCTTCGAGAATCGTGGGCTTCAGGCGGAAAATTTTGCGGCCCTTTCCATTCGCGGCCAGATCGATCGTGTCCTTCCACAAGCCTGCCGGAGTTTTGAGTGCCCCACCTTCCACCGCGAGATTGTAAGGCGTCACCGTGAAGCTGATCGCCCGGCGGTCGTCGCTGTCGTTGACGACGCGGATCGGCACGTCGATCGTGTCGGTGTGGCTAACCTCGAGCGGCAACTTCGGATCGACCGTGAACGGCTTGCGGGCCTCGATCGTTTTGGTGATCGCGCCGATGCGGCCATCGGTCGTGTGGCCGGCAACGAGAATCTGATAGCGGGCAATGTCGTCCGAAAGTTGGAAATGCACGGTGGTCTTGCCTGAATCCGGCAGGACAAGCACCGGGTGCCAGTAAACCGTTTCAGTGAAGTCGGCCCGAACGTTGCCGAAGGACGGATCGCGTTCGTGGGCATACTCGCGAACCACGAAAGGCATGAGCGGCGAATCCTCGGGAGGCATGGTCTCCGCAACCGCGGGATCGAAACGATCGCGTACCGGTTTGTTGGCTACCATGCGAGCGGCTTCTCGCATCCGTTGCACTTCTACCTCGCGTAATTCAGGGCCGGCCTTGGCTCGAACCGGCGGCTTGAAGCCATTGTCCTTCGGTCCCTTCGGAGCGGGCATTGCCGGCAGGGGGTCGCGAACCGGGGCGAATTCCGGATTCATGACTCCACCCGCGGGTGCCGCATTCATGCGCGGCGGGTTGTATCCAGTCTTTGCCATTTGTTGATCTGCTTTGAGCTTCACGTATGCTCGCTCCGCCTCGGGAGTCGCCCTGGTAAAGAACACGGCCACGATGACCAGTGCGGCCATCGCGAACGAGGCAGCGGCTGTTCGCACGAACGGCTTGCGTTCCCGGCCACAGCGAACGACTGCGAAGGCGATTCCGCCAAATGCGAGAACCAACAATCCGATCACGAGCAGAGGGAGGGCGACGCCACGAATCCGATCGAATCTTGTCTCGAATTTGTAAAGCTCGGCCGCGGCGGCCGTGTGCTGCGTATCGAGGCTCTCCGCATGGGCCTTGGCGGAGGCGAGTGTGGAGCGATTCTTCGGCTCATCTTCCTGTTGGAATTTGACCCACGCATTTTGAGCGATGGCAGACCGAATACCGGCTTGCTCGACTTTCGGCATGAACTCGGCGGCGATCCGTTTTTCTTCGAGCTTGAAAAGCTCGAGCGGTGCAGTTGTCATTTGGCCGTGAGCGACCAACATGCGCTCCACTTCGCGTTTCTCAACCGGATTCGTGGGAAGAATGTTCTGCTCGGCAAATCGTCGCCAGCCTTGAGTGCCCAGCAAAATATCGAGTGCGACCGCGGCTTTCGGATGATCGGTAAGCAGGAAGTCTGCGTGCTCAAGGTCGGCCGGATTTTTTACGTCGCCGGCCAAGAGGAAGTGCGTTGGCAGCAAACGATCGGTCTTGTTGTCGGCCATCGCGATGATGCTTTGGTTGACCACGCCCACCAGCAAGATGGCTGGCGTGGGGTTTTGCTCCTCGTTCAGCGCACTGAGTTCGAGAGCGACCTTCCCGGCCGGGCTGTAACGAGCTTTATCCGGATTGGCCGAGAGAATCAGTTGCTCGCCCGGCTTGCGATAGACGAGTCGTTCGGCCAGTGGAATGAGTGTGATCTTCTTGCCGGCCTCGGTTTTCGGCTCCTCAAATACGGTAATGCGGGTCACGCCGCCCAGCGATTCGTCCCCTTGCAATTTCACTTCAGTCGGCTTGCCTGCATCCATCTCAATTCGTTGATGCGAGATCAGTCGGCCACGAGCATAGGCCCCAATGTGCAAAATCTTCGGCCCCTTGGCGACTTGGACCTGCACGCGGATAACCTGGCCTTTCTCGGTGACGGCATCGAGCGTCTTGAGTACCACGCCCTCAGCTTTGGCGACGGGTAGTGGGAAGCCTTCTTTCGTTGGCTCGTTCATCCCGACCGGCGAGACGAGCTTGAGGAAATATTTCTTGCCGGCTTCCGGCGTGAATGTGAACAGCCCCTGGCCTCGATTCACGCCTGGCTGCTCCGGGTCGGTTATCGTGGCGATGTCGAAGAGTTTGTTCGTGCCGTCCGTTATTGAGCCTTTCAGATCAGCCGGTTTGCCCGAGGGCATGCGGACCTGGAAGTAGACACGGCTGGGCAGGCCTTCCACCAAGTCGCCACCTTCGGGGAAGAACTCGATGCGCAGATCTTTTTCAACGAACGGAATGGGTCGAACGATGGTTTCGGCGTCGCTGCCATCCTGAATCGTCACGGTAAGCGTGGCGGTGAGAGGCGGGGCATTAGCGGGCCGATTCACGAAGAGATCATCGGGCAGCTTGAAGCGAAGATTATGCACGGCTTTGGTTTGCCGAGTCCCAGGGTCAGTGACGGTCTCGAGACGAACGCCCTTGGCTGTAAACAGCACCTTGCCATTTGAGAGCTTGGCAACGATGTCCGCACGGGCATCCTTCATCGGCCCACCGGCGGTGCGTGACACTTCGACGCGTGCCTGGACGGCATCGCCTGGGCCATACGACTTGCCGTCGAATTCCAGCCGTTTCTCGAACGTGTCTGGAACGTAGGTGTTCACGAGGAAGCGACGGGTATCCAACAGAGTCTTGCGTGGCGGCTTGCCCTTGATCTCCTCGGTTTCCTCGATTTCCAGCGTGTATTCGCCTCCGGGGGCATTCAAGCCCAACTGATATTCGCCCGTGCCGATCCCTCGGACCGGCTTGCCATCCGGACCGACCACTGGCAGAAGCCCGTTCAGCACGCGGCCATTTCCCTCGTCGATCTGAAATCTTGCCTTGTCCGGATTGCGGATGAAGAACTGCAAGTTCATGTCGTGAGCTGGCGGCAAGAACGTGGAACGATCGAGCGTGAGCGACCGGAAGCGAATGATCTCGCCCGGCTTGTACAACGGCTTGTCGGTCACGAGATGCGTGACATATACGGGGCGCGCTAGCGGCACTCGCTCCGCCAGGACACTCTTGCGGTCATCGTCTGCGTAGGCCACGACCTCGAGGTAAAGGTCCGAGCCCGGCTTGACGTTCTTCCAAAAATCGGCGGCCAGCTTGAGCGAAGTCGAGCCCCGAGAATCCGCGTGCGTCTCGCGGAGGAGTTCCGTGTCCTTCTGATCGCGAACCACGACTTCGATCTTCTTCGGCGATGCGTAAGCACCAGACTTGGTCAAGGTGTCGATCTGCCACTCGTTCGGTGCTCCCGGCTGAATGCGATCGGGCCCGCGAAGACGGACCGTGAATTCCTTGGCTTCGATGGCCTTGCGAGCATTGGCCAGTGCATCGTTGAACGCTTTTTCTGACTCTCGCTGAGCGACCTGGGCCTGTTCGTGTCCCTTGCGGATCTGCTCGCGGGTGATTTGCTGCTCTGCCTCGAGTTTGCGAACGGCATCGCGTTTGGCGATGGCATCGGCACGAAGCTGGGCCGTCTCGTACGATTGGGCACTCCAGCCAATGAACTGATACGCGGCCGGGGCTCCCATGACACCGAGAACGATCATTAGACATGCGGCCACCGCCCAACGCGACCATACCTGGCGAATCATCAAACGATCGGAATTTGTTGAGCGATTCGGGATAACGATTGCGGGTGCTGAAAATTGCACATCTGGAAAGGATTCGCGGGCAGCTCCTTGTAATTGCGCAGTCCAGGCCTGGGCCCGTGTTTTCAGCGTGGCACCCTCGGTCGTTGCCAGGTATTCATTTAGCTCGCGCTCTTCGTCCGGCCCGAGCAGGCCGTACTGATGCTCGAGCATCAGTTCCTCGTTTCGCGATCGATCGACCATGGCATCACTCACCGGCTAGTGTTCGTTCCAACCTGACCGACTTGCTTCTTCACCACTTCCCAACTCAAGCGAGAACCTTCTTCAATTTCTGGAGGGCTGACCGCATCTGCGTCTTCACAGTTCCGACGGGGGCCTTGCGAATGTCCGCAATTTCCTCGTAGGTGAAGCCTCCGTTCTGCCTCAACAAAAAGACTTCCTTCTCGTTCGGTTGCAGGTCGAGGATGGCTTTTCGTAGCTGGGCCAAGTCTTCCCGTTCTTCCAGGGAATCGCCCGGCGAAATGTCTCGACCCTCGATCATCGTCTCGTCTCCGGCGATCGGTTTGGAGCGGCGTTTCCAGGCCGAGCGTTTCATGTCCTTCGCGGCATTCAGCCCGACCCGAAAGATCCACGCCCTCAAATTCTGAACGTCAGCGAGGCTGTCCTGCGTTCGCCAGCACTTGATAAACGCCTCCTGTGCAGCATCCAGAGCATCGTCCCGGTTGCCCAGGACGTACAGGAGGGTGCTTACCAATTCGTCCCGCATCTCATTGAAGGCGTGAGTCAACCGGTCCGCCGATGAGCGCGGTTCTTCCGCGCTCGTCGTGGACCCCTTCGGAGGCAGGCTCGCGCCGGGCTGAGTCATGGTTCCTCATTCATACGACGGGTTCGCCCGCACATCCGATTGAAACAGATGTGAAAATTTGCTGAAGATGAATACCAGTTGGGACATCCTACCCAGTGAGGGAAGGCAAGAACAGAAGGGAAATATGTTCGTAAAGTGAAACAGGGCAAGCGAATTCGGATGATTCGCTTGCCCTGAGTGGCATCGCATTCGAGTTTATCGGTCCTTTTCGGACTGGACGCTGGATTTGGGTGCGGGCTTGGCTTCTGCGGCCCCTTCGACCTTCGCGAAGCGCTCCCGAAGATCTTGCAACTGTTTGACCGTGTCCTTGCGTTCGTCCTCGGCTGCCTTGAGTTGAGCTTCCCGGACGGCCGCCTTCTGCTCCAGCATGGAGATGGAAAATTCAGCCTTCACGAGTGCCTTGTGATCGTCCTCGGCCGCCTTGACGCGTTGATCGAGCAGGCTTAGCTTCTCTTGGAGGCCCTTCATCTCGGCTGTCTTCTCGTTTTGAGCGTTCATCTGTTCCTTGAGCGACCCGACCGCGACCCTCATCTCCTGAAGGCTTTGCACAAGGTCCCACATGTTCTGAGTACGGCTGTTGAACTCCTCTTTCTTCACCATCTCACCACGGGCTTCATTCACCCGACTCAGTTCGCCGCGCAATTCCGTGATGCTGTTGGCCAGGTTGTTGTAAAGCGAGATGGCCACGAGAGCACAAATGCTCAGAAACGTGCCACCGAACACGCGCCAAAAGAGCGAGAGTCGTTCGTCCGGATGGTTGGAATCGCGTGATTGGGCTGGTTCCGTAATGCGGATCGTACTCGAAGTCAAAATCAGAGCTTCCGATTCGCGATCGTTGGGCATTCCAACTTCGTCACGCCCCGGACGGCGAACATTCACAACGGCCTCCTGCCTTGGTCTGGATTCAGAATTTCGGGGTCAAACGTATAGCCCAGCCAGCCTGGACATGCAAGGTCAGTTTGGATGGCTGGACCGGACGAAAATTCCTTCTCCGTCTTGTCTCAGCCAGAGAACGAAGCATCGAGGACTGCTTGCGCAAGTCCAAATTGTAGTGCAGGAAGTGGTGGTCAAAACCTACAGCACAAGCACTGTTACCAGACATTCCAACTCTCACTCACGCTGATCGACGCGAATTGATTAGCGCAGATAAATGAAGATTCGCGTTAAGTTTCTTCTCTGAAATGCCGACGCCGCGAATTCGCAACCCAAACCTAACTTGGAGGTTACGGCAAACTGCTCGCCTTAGCGAGTTGGCGCAGACACAGGATGGGGGAGTTGCTATGGATCGGGTCGATTGGGGGATTCCCCCGCCCCAGGAGAAGAGAAGTCATGGCAATGAATCGTTGGAAAGTTCTGGCCTGCACGTTGACCATTGGTGTCGGCGGGCTGGCCGTGTTTGCTGGACCGCAGTCCGGAACGAAAGCGGATCCGTCGAAAGAGCCGGCCACGTTGCCGCCAATTACCGTGAAACCTGCCTCGCCAGTGAACGGCGACGATACGCAAGCCCCAGCAACCTTACCGGTTAAGGCCGAGGAACCAGCCAAACCGACCAAGGTCGAGGGGCCAGCCAAGCCAAATAAGGCTGACGAATTTGAGTTCGTACTGCCATTGCCGATGATACCTGCCCTGCCGCCGACAAAAGCTCCCGAACCGACCAAGCCTGCGGACCTGCCAGTATTCGAGCCGATTGCACCATTGCCGATCCCACTGACCGTACTACCTGCAGCGGGCGAAGATACAAAGGCCCCCGCCAAGCCAGGCGAACCGAAAAAACCCGAGGTCGATTCGCCGCCGCCGATCAGCTTGCCGTCGGCACCAAAGCCGGATCTGAAGGAGCCGACCAAGCCGATGGCTCCTATGCCTGAACCACCAAAGGTTCCAACAATCGACCTGGGGCCGGTTCCACCTCGGGCGACACCGCTCGTACCGGTTCCCGACTTACCCAAGCCTCCGATGCTCGAAGTCGACGACCTGCCGCCGCCTCCTCGTTTCGTCCCGGTGCCCTCGGTAACCCCCATGGCACCTGTCATCACACAAACGGTATCGGTTTCTCCCATACCGACCAAGCCGTTGGCTGCCGACGCGAAGCTGAAAATGCTCCTACGCATCGGCGACGGCCAGCCGCGTTTCGAGATTCGCAATTCGGCTACGACGGATTTGTTGCTCAAGGTGTACGGCGAAAAAATCGAGTTGGCACCTCCGCACGAAGGCAGGCCTACCGTTGCCGGCGTCATGGCAATCGGTCGAGTGAAGTTCACGGCCCCCGGCGTCGAGGGGACCTGCGATCACCTGACGATTCTTACCAACTCAGGCGAAGTGATGCTCAAGGGCAACATTCACATGAAGACGAAGTACGGCAAAGCGTGGAGCGAAATGACGGCCGACAAGATGGTCTACCAAATCGGCACGACTGGCTTGTCGGCACCGACCCGACCCACGGTCAGGCCCGCGAGCTATATTCCGGATTGAAGATTGATCGAGATTGAGTGACGGCGAGGCGTGGTTTCGTGATGGAACCACGCCTCGTTTGTTTAGTCAGTGTTCCTCTGGCAACGGAGGGCATTGCTTCGAACGACTTAGGCGAGAGCGCACACTTTCTCGCTTCTCGAACTTCTCGCATTCACTTCGCCTTGCCGAGCTTTACAATCACCAAACCGCTCTCTCTTGCTGGACGGAGTTTCTTTCTCATGCTCACTCGGCTTCTCGCCTGCTTCGCACTCGTTTTCTCGATTGGAAACGTACAGGCACAGTTCCCGCTGGTCGCACCAACCGACGCGAAAACTCCCGAGGAGGAACGCAAAAGCTTCAAGCTCCCTCCAGGCTTCGAAGCCCAACTCGTGGCCAGCGATCCGGACATCCTGAAGCCGATGCAGCTTGCGTTCGACCTGAAGGGGCGGATGTTCGTGACCATGTCGCAAGAGTATCCCTGGGCCGCGTTTGGTCGCAAGCCAAAAGATCGCTTGATGGTCCTCTCCGACTTTGGTGCCGACGGTAAGGCGAAGAAGGTCGAGACCTTTGCAGACGAGCTAAACATCCCGATTGGCCTACTGCCTTTGCCCGATTGCAAGACAGTGCTGGTCTCAAGTATCGACCCCGGGCCGGACAGTGCAACCGCCCCGATTGGCTGCTTCATTTGGGAACTGACGGACACGGATGGCGACGGCAAGGCCGACAAGCGTCGTAAGCTTTTCGGGCCCTTCGGCATTCGGGACACGCACGGCATGGTGAACTCGTTCACGCTCATGCCCGATGGCTGGGTCTATGCCTGTCACGGTTTCTCGAACGACTCCAAGGTAAAAGGAACCGACGGGCACGAAGTCACCATGCACAGCGGTAACACGTTCCGCTTTCGGCCAGATGGCTCGCGAATCGAGGTCTTCACTCGTGGCCAGGTGAATCCGTTCGGCTTGACGCACGATCCGTGGTTCAACTTCTACACGGCCGATTGCCATTCGAAGCCGATGACACAACTCATTCGCGGGGCCGTCTATCAAAGCTTCGGCAAGCCGCATGATGGCCTGGGATATGGGCCAGAGATGATCCGTCACGATCACGGCTCGACGGGTCTATGCGGGCTGGCGTGGTATCAGGCCGACCAATTTCCAAAGGACTATCTCGGCGGCATGTTCCTGGGCAATGTCGTGAATAGCCGGATCAACTGGGACAAGATCAAGTTCAACGGTTCGACGCCGGAGGCTGTCCAACAGTCCGACTTCATGACCAGCACAGACCTCTGGTTTCGTCCGGTGGACATCAAGCTCGGGCCAGATGGGGCGCTGTATGTCTCCGACTTTTACAACAAGCTCATCGGACACTACGAGGTCCCGCTGCTGCACCCAGGTCGCGATCGCACCCGTGGCCGCATCTGGCGGATCGTTTACAACCCGAAGCACGAAACGATCAAACCGCCTGGAGACCTCACGAAGTTGAAGCACGAGGATCTGGACAAGCTACTCGGGAGTTCGAATCTGGCACTGCGGATGCAAGCGACCATCGCCTTGATCAACCCGTTGGAAAATCGGAAAGCTCAAGAAGAGGCGCGAAAGGTCGAGGAGATGGAGGCCAATGTCTACGAGACGCACAAGATGTGGGTGGATGAGGCCGAGCCGATCCGTAAAGCTCGCGAGCAAAAGAAACAGATGGCAAAGGCCATGCACCGAGAGGACTCGTTGCGTGCCGTGCATGAAATTCGCCTCCGAACTGCTCAAGCGGAATGGGAAGCCGATGAGCTTCGTCGCGGCGACCGAGTGATGCGTGATCGCCTGCAGGACCAGTTCAAAATTGGTGGCAACGAACAACTCGCTCGCGCTGCGGCGGAATGGATGACGGCAGTTCCCAAGGCAGAGAACGTGCTTCCGCTCGTGAAGGGGATTGCGAGCACGCCCAAAGTCGACGATCACCTCCGGCATGCCCGCCGGATCGCTCTTCGTGAAACGTTGCGTGACCCAGCCTCCTGGACCGCGTTGAAGGCGATGCAACTCGATGACCAGGCAATCGGCATCATCGCCGATGTGGCAAAAGGCCTTCCCAGGATGGATGCGGCCGACTTTCTAACTGCAAACCTGAAGGCCCTTGCCGACGATTCGGCTCGATTGCCCGAGTACGTCGAACATGCCTCCCGTCATGGCGACGGCATGAAGACACTCTACACATTCATCACCACGCACAAGCCGGACAATGTGCGGCTTACGGTCGCCTTGTTTCATGCCTATGCTCGCGGCTTGCAACAAAAGGGCGGCACCCGATTTGACAAAGATGACACGGAGTTCGCGGAGAAACTCGTTGGCCGTGGGTTGGCAGATTCGGATGGGGCAACCATTCAGCGATGCTTCGAAATGACCACCTCTCTCAAGCTAAAGAACAGCCTCGAGACCGTCGTCGGCTTTGCCGCTCGAAAGGACCGCAACGAGAACCAGCGGGCGGCCGCGCTCCTAACCGTATCGGCGCTGGATGCGGCACGAGGCGTGAAAGAAGCGGCTAAGATTCTGGCAAACCCGGAAGAGCCGATCGCCATGCGCGAGAAGACCGCACAAGGCCTGGGCTCGCTGGGCACGCCGGCTGCCCATTCTGAACTTCTCGCCGTGATCGAGAAAGCCCCCGCCCGATTGCAGACGGTAGTCGCGGCTGCGCTGGCTGCGAAGCCCGAAGGTGCCGAACTATTGCTCAAGGCGGTCGCTGCGGGCAAGGCATCGGGCCGGTTGCTCCAGGAGCGGGTCGTGAGCACGAAAGTCGTGGAGAGCAAGTTGCCCAAGGCAGCGGAGCGGATGGCCGAATTAACCAAAGGCCTGCCCAACGCGGATGCGAAGATGACGGAGTTGATGGCGAATCGGCGGGATGCGTTCACGAAAGCGAAACCGGACGCAAAACTCGGGGCCGTGATCTTCAAGAACAATTGTGCGAACTGCCATCAGCTTGCGAACGAAGGAGCCAAGATCGGCCCGCAACTCGATGGCATCGGCGTCCGCGGTCTGGATCGGATGCTGGAGGATATGCTTGATCCTTCCCGCAACGTCGATCAGGCATTCCGAACCACGGTTCTCAATCTCAAGGATAACCGAACGGTTTCGGGCCTGTTCCTCAAGGAGGAAGGCCAATTGCTGGTGCTCGCCGATTCGCTCGGCAAAGAGGTTCGCATCCCCAAGAACGACGTGGATGAACGCCGAATTTCGCTGTTATCGCCCATGCCCGCGAATCTGGTGGAGACGATCAAGGAAGAGGACTTCTACCACCTGTTGGCATTCTTGTTGCAGCAGCGAATCAAAGAGAAGTAAGGGTTAAATGACGAGGAGCCTGAAGCGTCAGCGAGGGTAAGACCCCACGAGCCCGAAGTCCGTTTTGAATTATCGCTCTCGTGAATCTTTCTCACGCATAATTGGTAAACAATTCGCCTAGCCGTCTGGTTCTTACGCTGAAAGCGTAAGACAAGAAACTCGTGAAATCACATGTCTCTACAGAAATCGCAACTTCAAAAAGCGTCAGCGAAGGGAAAATTCTGCCTTCGCTGACGCTTCAGGCTCCTCGGCTCTCGGCTCGCTTCGCCTCGATAAGTTGGCCCGCACGGAATCGAGTTCCATACTGAGCGATCTGAATCCAGAACAAGACAAAGCAGATCAACAGCAACATTGAGATCGGCGTCTCGATCGCACTGAGCATGACCGCCGTTGACACGTCGCCGTTCAGGAACAGGTACATTTGGAGAATGGCGATGGGCATGTAAAGCAAACCGCCCAACGCCCAGATGAGACCGACCGTCCGGCCAAATCCCTCACTCTTCGTGTTCCAGCCGCGCTCGGCGAATTCCTTGCGGATCGAGGAGGAAAGCTTCAGCACCACGAAGATTTCCCACAGCGGCCCGAGCAGGGGAATTAGATTCAGGAAGACCGACCACCACAAAGCACGCGGAGAAATATCACGGTTCGATACGTTGACTTCCCGCTGCGTTCGAGTGAGTGTTCGGGTGAAAAAATAATAAACGATGATCTCGAGCGTGAGCCCGCAGCCAATACCGATCCCAATGGCCGCCCAAAGCACCTCCGCAGGTAGCCCAGTTGGATTCATGGCGGAGGCCCTATACTCGTTTGGGGGAGATCAATCTTCCATTCGTTCCGCGTAGAAGGCCGCCTCACGTTCGACCATCTTGGCGGTCCCGGCAATGGCCTTGCCGTCGCCGGAGAACATGTAGCCCGTGAACGTCTGCGTCGTCGCGGGATACTTGATCGTGAAAGTGACCGCGTGCTTGGGGGTGCCAGATTTCCCCTGCACCTCGTACTCGCGGCCATCCTTGTCGGAAGTGAATGTTCCGCTGATTTCTCCGGCATCATTCACCTCAAGTTTCAGCACGCCGGAGCGCCGGCCATCATCGTGAAGCTTGTATCGTCCCGCGAAGAAACGGGGTTCGAATGCTTCACCTACAACCAGCTTGGGAGCTTTCTTCGGCACCACGCCCGCAATCGGCTTGGTCACCACGTAGAGCTTGGCATCCTTCAGAGGCTTCACCACGAACGCGTTGGGGTCCTTGTCCCCGGGGACCACCATCAAATCGCCACCAATCGCCTCGGGCACTACTTGGCCGAAATCGAGGCTCAAACGCAACCCAGGGTAGAGATGAGTGTTCGTGCTCGACGATTGAACCGCCCGGTCCGAGGTGCCCTTGTAGGTCGTGTATTTGTCGATCAAAAGCATCGCAGCCTGTTTGTCGGCACCGATTTTCTGTCGAGCGGGCTGAGCAAGGATTTTGGCAAATCGCTTGTCATTGGTCATGACCACCAGAAAGGCCGAAGAGGAATCGGGAAGGGCCGAGGCATAATCGCCAATCTGGTCGGAAGTCAGTTCTTTGAACTCCTTGATCGTGCCATCGGCGATGGCCTTCGAGAGAACGGCATGAGTGTAGTAGTCGAATTGCTCAGCCCGGCCGATGGCGGCCAGAACGAACAGGGCAAACAGAGTCGGACGCATGAAGACTCCCGGGTGAGGTTGATGAGAGTCTATGGCGATTCCTGTCGCCAAGTAGGGCCTTCTGAACACTTGCCCTACAACAATACGACCCGTGAATCACCTCGCCACCGAACATTTGACCATCGCGATCCCCTTCTTCAAAGGGCAAGCCTATCTGCGCCTCGCCATCGAGAGCGTGCTGCGTCAATCTTTGTCCGAATGGTTACTCGTCATCTGTGATGATGGCCCTGAGCCGGGAACCGCGGAACTGGTTGCATCCTACGCGGACTCGCGCATTCGGTATCTGAAGAACGAAAAGAATCTCGGCATGGCCGGGAATTGGAATCGCTGCCTGGACGAGGCGGGGACTGATCTCGTTGACTTGTTGCACAACGACGATGAATTGCTGCCCGATTATGTGGAGACGATGTTGCGTGCCGGGAGGGAATACCCGGAGGCTGCCGCATTCTTTTGCAGTGCCAGGATCATCGACGCCAAGGGACGCGAGTCGTTCTCCTTCATCGATTATGCGAAGAGTTGGCTCAAGCCGCGAGTGCGTGGGCCCCTGATTTTGCAAGGCATGCCGGCAGTTCAGTCGCTGATGCACGGCAACTTCATCTTGTGTCCCACGGTCTGCTACCGGAAGAGCCGGCTGGGTCGCGAACGGTTTGACA
This sequence comes from Gemmataceae bacterium, assembly GCA_009691845.1. Classification (GTDB taxonomy): domain Bacteria; phylum Planctomycetota; class Planctomycetia; order Gemmatales; family Gemmataceae; genus SIAJ01. The sequence continues at coordinate 67,490 of SIAJ01000006.1, read as the reverse complement.
GCCAATGGCGATTCGTTCTGGACCTTGAATTCTACACCCGGCAATTGCTGAAGGGCGAGACCATCGTCGGCCTGCCCGAGGTGGCTTACGCCTACCGCCGGCACGGAGAGAATGCGACCGAGGCATACACCGAGAGCTTGACAAGGTTCGAGGAAGAGTCGCAACTTCACGACCAAATTGCCCGGCAGGCACGGGAACGCGGCTGGAGCGAAATGGCTCGTATCGCGGCACGAAAGAAAGTGATTCGACTGCACCTCCTGTTTCGCATCGCCCGCGACCTGAGCCGAATGCGATTTCGGCATGCGCTGCGAAAGTGGCGATTCTTGCGGGCGTTGCTCGGCGAGCCGAAGTGTTGCGGAGCCTGAAGCGTCAGCGAAGACGGCTCCCTCCAACCGATGGCTGCGTGAATTTCACTGGGACACAGGAACTGTTCACCGCCGCCTTCGCTTACGCTTCAGGCTCGACTGGGTCAGACGCTTCCGGATGGCGGTTTCTGCTCTGCCTCGCGAAGGGCAATGTGGCGAATCAATTCAGTGATCTGCCGTTGCATGCGAATCATGCGCGAGTAGAAGTAGAAAGTCGTTCCCAAAAATGCGAGTGCGAAGACATAAATGACGAGATCCGTACCGCGATCGATGCCGACCTTCTGAGCAATTCGGACGGTAATCAATGGGTCGGCAATGGCCAGGGCACCAGCCGACCAAACGAAGGTCCGTACCAACAAATCCGTGCGGAATCTCGGACGGCGGAAGATGGCGCGAGAAAGGTCGAGGAGGGCCAGAATCGCCAGCGGCGGCAGGGTCAACCATTGAAAGAGGTTCACCGCACCAACCTCCCGAGGAAGTACTGGATAACGATGGCCACCGCGTTCCAGGAACTTTGGCCCTTGGCGGTCGTCTCGGCGGCATAGCGAATCGTCACCGGAACTTCGACATAGCGGAGGCGGGCCTGCACGATCAGGTCGAGAATCTCGGACGCGTGGGCCATTCGATTCTGCTTGATCTTGAGCTTGGCGGCCGCATCTCGGGTAAAGGCCCGGAAGCCGTTGTGAGCATCGGTGACGCGGATTCGCGAAACCGCCCTGGTGAACAGGACTCCGCCCTTCAGGACGAGACGCCTGCTGAACGGCATGTTGATCGTCCGGCCGAGAAACCGCGAGCCAAGCGCGGCGTCGGCCGTCCCATTTCGCAAAGGCTCCAAAAGCCGGCCGATTTCGTTCGCGGAATGTTGCCCGTCGCCATCAAACGTGACCACATACCGGGCACCCTTGCGGAGGGCGAAGGCTATACCCGTCTGAAGGGATGCCCCTTGACCGCAATTGATGACGTGCCGCAAAGCCCAGACCCCTTCTGCAAGGGCGACCTGATAGGTGTCGTCGCGTGATCCGTCATCGACGACCACAATATTGCGATAGCCTTGACCCGCTAGAGATCGCAGCGTGGGCGTGAGTCTACCACCCTCGTTGTAGGCAGCAACGACAATACAAACATCATCCGTCTTCGGCGGGTCGGTCGGCATGGCAAAGTTGCAAGCAGGGATTAAGCGAACCATTTGTCTGGAGAATCCATTGTATTCGGCCCCGGACCGTTCGGCGGTTGAGTGACAGCCAGAAGATACGATGTGCAAGCCTGCGGTTTATTCCCTTCAATCGGGCTTACGAGCGAAGATCATGCCGATCGCCGGCCGACGCCAGACCACGTTCTCCAGCCAGCACCAGGGGAGTGCCACCACTGCGGCCAGTGCACCAAGCCCGCGAACAGCAAGTGCGGCCAATTTGCCACGTCCGTAGAAGTGGGTCGTGGCCGCCCCAGGGACCGCGGAGAGGCCAAAGTGCCCGGCTGCCATCCAGACCGAGTCGTACGAAGCAAGTACGTCCGTGAATCCGTGGCGTTCGAGTGTGATTTGTAGCCCCTTCTTGCACGGCAGCGTCAAGTGTCGTGGGGCCTCGGTCGCTGCCGCCCAACGTCGACCAAAGAACCGCGACTGCATGGAATCGACCATCGGCGTGGCGATCACGCACCAACCGCCTGGCTTCAAGAGTGCGAAGCACGATTCGATCATGACATCCACGTCGGGCACGTGTTCAATCACTTGAAATGCTGTTACGAGATCGAAAGTGCCGGGTTCAAAAGCCTTCGGCAAGCCGGCCATGTCCGTGCAGATTGCCGGGATACCAAGTTCGTTTTTCACATACTCGACCGGCTCCGGAATGAGGTCCATGCCGTGAACGTTCATGCCCAACCGGCGAAAAGAAAGGATCCGTAAGCCACGTCCGCAGCCGATGTCGATCATCTTGCCATGTCTAGGCACTCGCGTGAGCCTCAAGATTCGTTGGGCCTGCGACTCGTACTGCGGACGGTAGAAAGCCTGGAATTCGAGTTGAGCCATCAGGTGTTGAAGCGTGCCACCTGCCTCGTCCTGTTTCAGCCCGAATGTGTAGACCGGCGGATAGAACCCAGGGATCTCGGAAACATCCGGAAAAGGCGAAAGGATGCCGCTGCCACAGTTCTCGCACACGAGCCAATCGCGTTTTCCGGGAACAAAGCCGAGCCGATCTTCAATCCCCGCATGAAGGATGGTGAAAGCACGCTGTCCACAATACAAGCACGGATGGTCGTCACGCATGGCCGAGGGCGAACCTCTGGGAAAAGCAGGTGTTATATGGCCAACCATCTTGCTAGCGGAAATATCGCACTGGCAAGTTGCGGCCGGACAAGATGGCATCGAGAAAAGTCTGGTCGTCGAGTAGCATGGCCCCCGCTCAACAGGTCGTATGCGATTTCGCTTCCCCACTTCTGGATCCAAGCAGCCGGTTGATCTCTCGCTTCAAGCTCGCCCGGCGGTCGTTGAGTCGATAGACAGACCGAGCCGCCTGGATGAACGCGTCGCCAAAGTCCTGTCGGCGTTCGCAATCACGCAGATGGTCCTCGATCTCCCACAGCTCTTCGTTCACACTTCGAAGATCCGCAATGTGCCTGGACAACTCGGCCGCGAGCGGAGCGAACCGCAATTCGGTTGGGCGTAGGCCTTCAAGTTCAGCCTGGATTAACTCCTTCTTCTCGGCATCTGCGATGCGTGCGTGCTTGAGTTCGAGAATAGCGAGGCGATCGAAGAACTCGCCGGGGGAAATCTCGACCGGCACCAATTTCCGAGCAGCGAGTGGCCGCAGTTCGGTAGCGATTCTTCGAAAGACACCGTCCCAATCTCCCGGTTTTTCCTGTCGAAACAGCCGAGTTCGCGGATACCAGGGAGTATCGTCCCGACCCTGGATCCAGCGCCAATCGGCGTTAAAATTAATGGCCAGCCAGACGGGAAGCCCCAGCGCACCCGCGAGATGCCCGATCGAAGTGTCGCAGCTTACTACGAGATCCAGATTGCACATGATGGCGGCCGTGTCCATGAACGGGCCGGGTTCCTCGTCCAAGCCTGGAAACGAAATCACTTCGCTGATGGCAGCGGCATGCCCTTTTTGCAAGCTGAATAGATGAACTCCCGCTACTCGTGCCAGGTGGCCGAAGAACTCCGAGGGAAAAGAACGATCGCGGTTGCCCGGTTGCGTGTGTTTGGCTCCGCAGCACACACCGACCCGCAGGCTGCGGTACAGTTTCAGGCGATCGCCCCATCGAGAGACAAGTTCCGGAGCCGGCGTAATGTATGGCGGCTGCGGGGCAATGTCTTTCACCGCATGGATTCCCAACAATCGCGGCAAGTTCACCACGGATGCATGGACATCGGCCGGGCCCGATGGCTGATTCTCTGGCACAATGCGATCGATGCCAGGCGTCCGGGCCAGCAAATGCACGAGCGGCTTCGGGCACCGAAAGACCACCTTGGCACCGCGTGCCGACAACACCGTCGCATAGCGAATAAACTGAATCGAGTCTCCCAATCCTTGCTCCGCCCATAGCAGAATGGTCTTGCCGTTGAGATCGCTGCCGTCCCACTCCGGGACACGCACGGCCGGTGGCTTGGACTGATGTGCTTCCCACCGGGCCGAGTAGTTGATCCAGCCATTCTTGAGGTCCCCCAGACCTAATTGCACGCTTCCCAAGTTGAAGCGAGCGTTGGCATGAGAGGAGTTCAGGCGGAGTGCCCGCGAGTAGGCCTCCACCGCCTCAAGCGAACGACCGGAGAAGTGCAGATCAATTCCGTGTGCATTCCAAACGTCTGGATCATTCGGGCGAAATTCCAACATTCGCGCGGAAATTTCCAGCGACTCCGCATGTCGATCCTCCCTCGTGAGCAAGGCCCAGAGGTTGTTCAACGCTTCCACGAAGTCGGGCTTGAGCTGAAGGGCAGTCCGGAACTCTGTCTCGGCCTCCGCGATTCGCTGGACCGTGGACAGGCAAAGCCCAAGATTACGGTGTCCCTCTGGATACTCGGGTCGAAAGGCCAGTGCCTGGCGATAGAGCAGAATGGCTTCTTCAAAACGACCGAGCATGGTGAGACTGGCTGCAAAATTGCTCAGAGTTTCGCAATTCGGCCGTAGTCTTGCAGCTCGTTCCAAGAACTGGGCCGCTTCATCGGACTTGTCCTGCGCACGGCAGGCCAGGCCCAAAAATCCCAGTACTTCGCTATCTTCGGGGCGTTCAACCAAGATTTCGCGAAGCTGTTCTTCTGCACGCGCGTAGTTCTCTTTTGCCAGTGCCAGAGTGGCCGATTCCAGAGCATTTGGTGGGAGCATTATCTACTTGACTGTAACGGAACTCCGGGCGACTCACAATCCATGAGGGTGAAAGAGTTTGCCTCCGCTCACCAAATTTTCAATTACGCGTTTGCCGATCGGCTAGCATGGCTGCTATAACGTGAAAGAACATCCCACCCTATCGGCGATTAGCGCCGTCTTGCGAGCCACATACTCATGGCCGACGTGAATGACACCCAGATGCTTGAAAAGCTGCGCGAAGCCCATCAACGGCTACGCAAGGAAGTCGGCAAGATCATCATCGGGCAAGAACAAGTTCTCGACCAGCTGTTGATGGCGATCTTCTGCCGCTCGCACGCCCTGCTCATGGGTGTGCCAGGCCTGGCAAAGACGCTCATGGTCAGCACGCTGGCCCAATCGCTGGACATGTCGTTCAAGCGCATTCAGTTCACGCCGGACCTGATGCCTTCGGACATTACGGGTACGGAAGTGATTCAGGACGATCCGGTCACGAAGCAGCGTGCATTCAAGTTCCTTCCAGGACCAATCTTCGCGAACATCGTTCTCGCGGACGAAATCAACCGCACGCCGCCGAAGACGCAGGCCGCGTTGCTGGAATCGATGCAAGAGCGCAAGGCTTCAATCGGCGGCATCGACCATCCCATGAAGGACCCGTTCTTCGTGCTGGCGACGCAGAATCCGATCGAACAGGAAGGAACCTATCCGCTCCCCGAAGCTCAGCTCGACCGCTTCCTTTTCCTCATCAAGGTGGATTACCCATCCGCCGACGAGGAAGAGCAAATCATGCGCATTCAGACTTCCGACACCAAGACGGTGGTCAGCCCAGTTCTGCACGGAGACGACATTCTTCTCTTGCAGAAGGTCGTCCGCCGGGTGCCGGTCTCGGACCTCATGTTCCAGTTTGCCAAGCGAATTACCCGGCTCTCACGACCGGGAACGCCGGAGGCAGCCGACTTCGTGAACAAGTGGCTGACCTGGGGTGCCGGCCCACGAGCCAGCATGAATCTGATCTTGGCCGCGAAAGCCCACTGCATTTTACGGGGCAGCAATCATGTTTCCGGCGACGACATCGTCGCGGTCGCAGCTCCAATTCTTCGGCACCGCCTCATCATGAACTTCACGGCCCAGAGCGAAGGCATCACCGTGGATGACGTGATCAAGAAACTGCTGAAGACCGCGGCGAAAGATTTCGCGGGATAAGACCGTGCCATTGGGCTAAAACCTTGTGCTCTCTTGCTCCCCTTCCCTCTTAGGGAACGGGCTGGGGGTTCGGTAAAACTTCGGCGAGGGGGGAAGGTTCTGCCTAACCCCCCCCTGCTCCTTCCCTGGGAGGGAAGGAGCAGCAAGAGGATCAGAGATCCGGAACGTCCTGAAAGTCTATCGATGCCTGCGTATCTGAATCCATCGATCCTCTCCCGTGCCGAAGCCCTTGGCATCGAGGCACGGTCCATCGTCGAAGGACTTCGCGTCGGCGATCACAAGTCTCCGTTCCGCGGCTTCTCCGTCGAGTTCGTTCAGCACCGCGAGTACGTCCCCGGCGACGACACGCGCCACATTGACTGGAAGAGCTACGGACGCAGCGAGCGTTACACGATCAAGCAGTACGAGCAGGAAACGAACTTCACGGCCACAATCTTGCTGGATGGTTCCAAGTCGATGCAGTACGGCGACGGAGCCACGAATAAGCTGGAATTCGCCAAACTGTTGACAGCAACTTTGGCCTATGTGATCGTCAAGCAGCGTGACAGCGTCGCCCTCAACATATTCGACGAGAACTGGCGTGTGCAGCTTCCTGCATCGAGTTCCATGGCGAATATGAATGTAATTTTACACGCGCTCGAAGCACTCGATCCAAAAGAGAAAACCTCCATCGGTCCACTCCTGGAACAGATTGCCGACCGCGTTCGACGACGTGGCTTGGTCTTCATCGTCTCGGATGTGTTCGACGATGTGGAGACTTTCCTCAAGGGAGTCAAGCACCTTCGCTTTCAGGGTCACGACGTCACGCTGTTCCACGTGATGCACCCGGACGAGATCGCTTTCCCTTTCACAGGCAACGTGAAGTTCGATGGCCTCGAAGTGCCCGAAGAGATCAAGACCAGGCCGCACCTCATTCGCCCGGCCTATCTGCGGGTGGTTCAAGAATACTTCGATGAACTTCGCTCCGGCTGCGATGCCTATCGCGTCGATTACGTCCGAGCCAGCACCGATGTGCCGCTGGAACAGACGCTTTCGAAGTATCTGATCACCCGATTGCAAATGGGGCGACTGTAACATTTTTGAACGAGGCGACGAACTAGTTGTCGCCGTACGAGCCAGCAACACGGCTGCGATGCGAGTGACGTATCGGCTAGGCGTTGAGAACTCGGGTGGGGACATTTGCATCGCCATCGTCTCAAGCCAGTAGCAGTGCAAGCGAATCGAAGTCATACCGCCACGCGGCGGCTAGGCCAACAACTCTTTTGACCCCAACTCCGTAACGCCTCCGTTCTTTCGCGAACCCCAGATTTGTCATAAAGCAAGAGTCCGACGCTGAATTCACAAGCGTCATCCCGAGATTGTGAAAGTATTTCACGCCAAGAGACCGAAACCAGAGCGTTGCTTGGTTTTCCTTTGCGTCTTGGTGGCTTTGCGTGAACGGACTTTGGTTTGGACATCCACCCCGCTGAGCAGGCAGATTGCAGGAAGATCCCAATGATTTCAAAATCTCAGCGACAGTTCGTTCGCTCGTTGGTAGAGCGAAAAGCCCGGCAGGAATATGGCCTGTTCGTTGCCGAGGGGGCGAGGATCGTCGAAGACTTGCTCCTTTCACCGATCGAAATCAAAACCATTTTCGCCACGGCAGACTGGCTCGAACATAAGCGATCGACGATCCCTTCCCAGGTCGAAATATTTCAGATCGACGAGCGCGAACTCGAGCAACTCAGCCAACTCAAGACACCCAATCGAGCACTGGCTCTCGTCGCGATACCACATGCGACACTGGACATCCCTGCCTGTCGAGGAAAACTCGTGGTCGGCCTGGAAAGCATCCAAGACCCGGGAAATCTCGGCACAATCATCCGACTATGTGACTGGTTCGGCATCACGCAGATCGTCGCCAACTCTTCGACAGTCAACTGTTTCAACGCCAAGGTCGTCCAGGCCACGATGGGTTCGATTGCACGCGTCCAAGTACACTATCGTGACGACTTCGCTGAGGTCGTGTCGCATTTCGCGAAAGCAGGCAAACGGGTCTATGCGACTACGCCGCAGGGAGAAAGCATTTACCAAGCCCAGCTTGAGCCCGATGCCCTGATCCTGTTGGGAAACGAGGGCAACGGACTGAGCGACGATATTCTCAGCCGTTGCACGAATCGACTTCGCATTCCGAGATTTGGCGACAGCCCTCATCGAGCAGAATCTCTGAATGTCGCAGTCGCGGCGAGCATCGTGTGCAGTGAATTCTGTAGGCTGCTTCCGTAGCCGCGACCGTAAGGGAGCGGCCGAGTAACCGATAAGATATCGGTCGTTGTTGCCCGCTCCCTTACGGTCGCGGCTTTGAAAAATGCTGGATATCTGGGCGTCGTTGCCCGCTCCCTTACGGTCGCGGCTCTGAAAAATGCTCATTCTCCCCGTGGCAATTTCTTGAGCACGATCAAGAATCCCACACCCAGGAACAACACGCCCAGTCCGACGACGCCTCCCAGAATCAGCCACAGCCGGTTGGCGCCTTCTCCGAGGAATGCCGGGCCATCGTCCTCGTCAATTTGCAACACGACTGCATCGTAGCCAGCGACTTTCTTGCGGTCGAGAATGACTGGTACAGAGGGTGCCCTCTCGGCCGTCCCGGCTGCTGCAGTCGGTAGATTTCGCTTCTGCACAATCCGTTTCACATTTCCGGATGGGACGTGCCTCGGCAACGTGGCCGTGTCCAATCTCTCGAAGATGTAATTCTCCGTCTCGCCCAATTCCGGCTTCGTGGGCGTGGGGACCAGAAACCCGAAATCCTTGGCCTCGGTACGGAAGTTGGCCCGACGAATGAAGTGTTCGGTTTTCGTTTTCGCGTCGTAGAAGACGATCGCTTCTTCGGAGTTGACGTCGATGGATTCTCCGCGACGCGGGGCGGGCGCACATGCAGGAGCCTTCGGCGGGTTCGGCAACTCGGCTATCGCCACGATCGCGAGGGCCAGAAGAATGGATCGCATGTTCCACCTCTCGAATGGAGCAACTCTTTTCTTTGAGCTACTTCGCCTGCTGAAAGAACGTACTCGCCAAGCGCATCGCTGGATCGACGGACGTCGTATGATCGCCCGGCACTTCAATCGCCTGCACGTCCAGGCCCGAAGCCTGCGATTTCTTGGCGACACGCTGGGAGCTAAACTTGAACACATGCTCTTCATTACCCCAGTAGAGCCTGACCGGACATTTGAAACTCTTCGGGTAAGCGAGTGGCGAGCGCATTTCGAGTTCCTTGAAATTGTTCGTGTCGAAGGGTGCCAAGTCCGGCTGATCGCGAACAAAAGCGACCTGATCCGGCGAGCCCGAGAACGACGCGCACCCCTTGAATCGTTTCGAGGTCATCGCGGCCAGCAGGGCCAGCGTGCCCCCCGCACTGTGGCCGGCCACGAAGATGCGATTCGGATCGACGCCTGGGATTGTCGCAAGATGTTCCGCGGCCGCGATCACATCGTCCACCTCGTCGTAAAAGAGGGTATAGTTCCCGGGCTGTCCGTTCTCTCCTCGCAGCATCGGCGTCATCGTTACAAATCCGTCGTCGCGAAACTGCCGGCAATGGTCCCAGTCGAGTTGGTCGAACGAGAACCCGCCGTGCAAGAACAAAACGGCCGGCTTCTTTGGGCCATCAGGTGGCGGCTGATTGACCCAGGCCTTCAATTGCAGATCGCCCGATTTGAATGTGACCTCACGCACGCTCTCGGGGAGTGTTTCCGGTTTCCAGGGTTGGTGCGAGGCACCCTGTCGCAAAAGCTGGGTTTTGTACGTCTTGCGTGCATCCGCATAGTCCTGCGTCTGTTCTGGGAAATCAGTTGGCTTGACGAAAGACCAGAACAAAAAGCCAATGCCCCCGCAGCATCCAAGACCGAGCAACCCGAACAGGCCGAGAACGATCAAGATCCATTTGGTCCCGGAGCCGCCGGATTTGCGGACGGACTTGGTCCGAATCGGAACCATCTCCCCACACTGGGGGCAACGCACTTGTCGCTCCTGGACGTCGAAGGGGTCAAGGTCGAACCTGCAATCGCACGCTTCGCAACGTAATTTTGGTGCAGCCATGAACGTCTCGGGCAATGAAACATGATTGAGAAAGTCCGTCGGCCCAAAAGTAGTAGTCACACGGAGTGTGCCTACTACTTTTGGGCCGACGGATCAGCAGGCACTGCTACCTGTGTGTTACTGAATCCGCAATCTCTTGACCCACTCCGCCTCAACGGCGATCTGCTCGTCCGACAGACCCGTCGAACGATGAATCTCCGCACGAGCCATGCGGCCGCTGGTCATATCGAGTGCCATGACGTCTACCAAGCCGTTCGCGGCCACGGCACAACGAACTTGCACCGGCGAGCCTTTCGGAAGATTTGTCGGCAGCCCCTCGATCCAGCATTCGCCGACCGGGATGCATGCCTCGGCCTGCGACGCTTCACCCTGAAGAACGCGTACACGCACCCGCTGTTGGTTTTCGGTCCGTGTGAAGTAAACGCGACTGCTTGCGGACGGGAGTTGGGTGTTCTTCGCGATCAGTACATCGTTCGCCCGGTGAGTGTCCTTGCGAACCTCGATGCCCAGGCTATGCGCGTTCACGCTGATCTCGACCACATCCGCCAGAGCATTCACTGCCGCAGGGGACATGGAGAGGGAGGCACTCCCGCTGCGAGCGGAGAGAATTCCCGCATGGATCGCGGCTCCACGAGCAACGACTTCGCTCACGGCAAGGGAATTGTCCGGCGGCTTGCCGCTGAGATCGCGGAGCATGGTCGCGGTCATCGGCATGTGCGTCGAGCCGCCGACCAGGAGAACCCGATCGACTTGATCCCAGTTCAAGCCAGCCTGGCGAAGCACCTGTTGTGTTGTCAATCGAGTCCGGGTCAACAGATCGCGCGTGAGCGATTCGAACTCCTTGCGTGAAATCGGCACGGCCAGTTTTCGACCTGCGTGATTGACAGTCACACTGGCGTGTTCGAGTTTGCTGAGGGTTCGCTTGGCACGTTCCGAGGCGGCATGGAGCATCGTCAGGCTCTGCGAATCGGATCGCGGGTCCTCGCCATAAGCGGCGAGGAATGCCTCGGCCACATGATTCACGATCCGGTCGTCCCAGTCCTTGCCGCCGAGACGGACGTCTCCTTCGATCGCGAGAACCTGGAACCGCTTGGGCAAGAGTTTCACGACCGAAACGTCAAACGTTCCGCCGCCAAGATCGTACACGAGAATCGTCTGTGGCTGATCGGTGAGGGTCGCATGTGGGCTTGGAACGGAGTGGCCCCGTTGAAAGGAATAAGCGAGTGCGGCCGCCGTGGGTTCGTCGAGGATGTCGAGAACGTCGAGCCCGGCAATGCGGCCGGCATCGTGCGTGGCCTTGCGGCGAGTTTCGTCGAAGTATGCGGGAACGGTAATGACGGCTTTCGCGACCGGCCCCAGCCGAAGTTCGGCGTCTTGCACGAGCTTACGAAGGATGACAGCAGAGAGCGTCTCGGGCCGATAATCGCGCCCGGCCACGGTTCGGCCAAAGCTCGCCAGCCCCATGCGTCGCTTGATGAGCGTGGCCACGGAGTCCGGCTGTTCTTGGGCCACATCGAGTGCAGCCTGACCGACGACGGCGCGATCGTCGTCGAGAAGCAAGACCGCTGAGGGCGTTAACATTTCGCCATCGCGGTTGGGCAGAGTAACAGGCTGGCCGCGATCGTCCAGAGCGGACACCGCGCAATAGGTCGTGCCAAGGTCGACGCCGACGACCTGCATAGGAGGGAGTGTTTGGTTTAGGGTTTGGGACTCGCCGACGACCAGTTCAGTCTATCGCAATCATCGTCGGCACCCAAACCCCAGCGTCGAATACCGGCTTATTTTTTGTTGGTCGGCCGGACCATGACGAACGCACCGTTGTAACCTGGGACGGCACCACGGACGAGGAGGAGGTTGTTTTCCAGATCGATTTGAACAACGTCGAGATTGCGAATGGTCACGCGTTCGGCACCGTAACGACCGGGCAGTTTCTTGCCTCGCTTCGGACGACCGCTACCACGATTACTCGCGACGGATGATGTCGAACCAGGTTCGCGATGCACCTTCTTGGCACCGTGGGCAGCTGGCATACCACCGAAGCCCCAGCGCTTGATGACACCGGCGGTTCCACGACCTTTCGTGGTTCCAATCACATCGACACACTTGATGTCCTTGAACATCTCGACCGTGAGTTTGACCCCGACGGCTGGGCTTTCTTCACCCGCCAGGCGAAATTCGCGAATAAGCCGCTGAGGTTCGACATCGGCTTTAACGGGAATCTCCTCGCCCTGGCGTTTCTTGCGCCGCTTGGATTCGAGTGAGTTCGAGACATGGCCACGCTCTGCACGGGTCGCATTTTTACGTGGTTTGTCTTTGAAGCCGATTTGAATGGCCGAGTAGCCATCACGATCCGCCGTACGGATCTGAAGAACCGGGCAGGGGCCAAGTTGCAAAACGGTCACAGGGGCAGCCTGCCCCTGGGCGTCGTACACCTGCGTCATCCCTACTTTGGTACCGATGAGACCGAGCGGCATGGCAAATCTCAACAAAGTCGCCGGGAATCAACGCGGCGAACACGCATTTTGGAAAGAGATGTAGTTTAGGATACCAGAGCAACTCGGCTAGTGGGATGAACCTGTATTCTGGACGATTGAGTGCCAGCTATCGGTTGCTCGCGGCCAATCCCGATTGCTATGTATTTATGTTCAGTTCGATGAGGCGGCCATGGATTCTCACAAAATCCAGGTCTCAAGGTGCGCAAAAGACTGCACTGTAAGGAATTGCCTCCAGACGCTCGTGCAAGGACCTGCTTGGATTTCAACATGGGAGGTAGAGTTCGCGGAGCGTTAAGTTGCTTCAAGCATCCAAACGCCATCGGGACTCGTCGGAAGGAATGGTAGGTCCTGTTCGTGTTATCCGCAAAGTGCACTCTGCCTCTTAGGCTCTCGTGTGATTTTTCTCTGGCAGAGACCCGGTTCGATCCAGTAATCTATTGAGATCGCATTGCTCCCCTTACTCTCGCATACTCTCCGGAGTCGTTCCCGTGCCTCGTAAACCTCAGCGTCCACAATCGGCTCGCCTTCGTGTCGAGTCATTGGAAGATCGAACCGTCCCGAGTTCGCCTCCGGTACGCTGGAGCTTTCTCGGTCCAGTCGATCAGACGTCTACGCCGCCGTCGCCAAGCATGGCAGTCGGAATGACACATACGGTCTACATCACAAAAGATCAAATCCGTTGGCATACCGTTCCCAGTCCGACGGCTGGCAACAGTGCGGGGCCGGTCACGACTACGGCGTTAAACGTATTCTTCTCGTCTCCTGGAAATGCGGAGTACACCTCGCCTCGAGTCATTTACGATCAGTTCGCCAACCGCTTCGTTCTTGGCGTGATCGAAAACGTCAACCTGGCTGGCACTAAGACCTCGCGATTGTTGATTGCAGTTTCTAACGACTCGAGTCCAAGCAACGCGACGTCGTCGTGGTACAAGCAATCGCAGGATAATAAGGTGGACTTCGGCGGCAATCTTACGCTTGCCAGCCAGATGACGTTGGCCGTCGACGACAAGGCTGTCTACATCACCACGACCCAAAACCGCTTCGTGGGCGGAGCGTACGAAGATGCTCGAGTACGCATCATGCCAAAAGGCCTTGGGACGGGCGGCTGGTACGAGAACGGATCGCCGGTCGCCATCCCCTTGCTGGATCCAGACCCTTCGAATCAAAGTCTTTACGAAGGTCTTGCTCCGGCGCACATCTATGGTACGCAGCCAGGCGGAACGATCGGAACGTATCTGGTTGCCTACAACGGCGCTCAAACGGGTACTGGTCCGAACGAATCCATTCAAGTCGTTCGCATTGACAATCCGCTCACGACTCCAACGTTCACCGTTTCGACGATCAACTTGGCAGTCGACATTGATCAGGGTGGAACCTTGCCAGACTCGCCTCAGCCGGGCGCTGGGGTTCTGATCGACACCGGAGACCGCCGTGTCGGCAACGCGGTTTGGCAAAACAACGCCTTGTACTTCGCCTCGACGATTAACCCCAGCAGTGGCTCGGATGCCGGCGAGGCCACTGCGCACTGGTTCAAGGTTTCTACGAGCGGTTCCCCGACGCTTTCGGACCAGGGAGGTGTGGATTCCTCGGTCTCCAACGACATGGCCACTTTTGCGCCTGCCGTGGCGGTGGACCGCAATGGCAACATGGCAATCTCATTCGCCGGCGTGGGCAATGTGAGTGGCCGCCCCCAAAGCCTCAACGGTTTCTTTGCTGCCCGGCGTGCCGGCGATCCGGCAGGCTTCCTCGAGAGTAGTAGAGAAGTTGTTGCCGCCAATGACCCATACGACGTGGATGGAGGGAGCGGCGTGAGTTTGTGGGGGCCATACACAGCCCTCACGGTCGATCCCACGAGCCAGTACTTCTGGAATTACGCCATCGTCGCGGACGACCCCGCAGCATCAGGGACCGACCCAGGCCTCTGGCTGGCGGTCGGCGCGTCATTCTCCTTCAACTGGCCTCCGGACCTGGCAACGCCAATCTCCGATCCGTTTCCTCAAAACGAGGATGTCCCTCCTTTCACTCTGCTAAGCTTCGATATCTTCTTCGAAGATTGGGATGGCACCGACACTGGCCTGACCTACACCGTTGTCTCAAATAGCAACCCAGCGCTGGGCACGACCGACTTCGCGGCTCGAGACCTCATGCGTTTCTCGCCTGCAATCAATGCCAACGGCACTGCTGACATTCGGATCCGGGCGACCGATCTGGGAGGGGCCTTCTCGGAGGACACTCTCACCATCTTGATTTTTCCCGTCGAGGACCCCCCGATCGCGGAAAACGATTTCTACAGCACCGACGAGGAAGTCACCTTGAATGTGGATTCGTCCAACGGTCTTCTGTCCAATGGCGTCGACGTCGATCCGGAAGGCCTGACGATGGAGACCTTCCGAGAAACGAACACGCCCACAGGTGCTGGCTCCGTGACCGTTCGGCTCGATGGCTCCTTCGAGTTCATTCCACGGAAGAATTTCACCGGCGCGACATCGTTTACATATCGTGTCGTCGATCCCGCTGGTTCGTTCGACATTGGCACGGCATCCATTACCGTTAATCCGGTGAACGATGCACCGGTGGCCATCGCCGATCCGGATGCCAGTGTGAAGTACGAGACGCTGGAAGATACGCAACTCGTGATCTCCACGCCCGGAGTGCTCGAAAACGATGTTGATGCCGATGCCGGGGATGTGTTGCAAGCAATCCTCGTGACGGGCCCAACGCACGCCGTAGCCTTCACGCTGTTCGCCAACGGCGGCTTCACGTACACCCCAGAAGATAACTACCCGGTGACCTCCAACTTTGCGGGGGTTTTCACCGATACCTTCACGTACAAGGTGAACGATGGGACTGTCGACTCGGCCCCGGTTACGGTCACGATCACCATTATTCCGGTTGACGATGCTCCGGTAGCCAACAACGACATCTACCCCGTGAATGAAGACGCCATTCTCACGATCAATGCCATCACGGGGATCATGTCGAACGACGACGAGTTCGACGGCCAACCTCTGACGCTGACCAAGCTAACGGACCCAGTTAACGGTGTGCTCGTTCTGCAAGCTGATGGTTCGCTCACTTACGAGCCGAACGACAACTTCTTTGGCACCGACTCCTTCACTTACAAGGTGAGTGATGGAACCACGGATTCACTCAATGGGACTGTCACCTTTAATGTTCTCCCAGTTAACGACGATCCAGTTGCGACTGGCGACGGCACGTACATTGTGGCGGAAGACACCCTGTTGTCCGTTGCGGCGAATGGCCTTCTTGCCAACGACACCGACGTTGATCTGGGCTCGCTTTCCGTGATCATTGTTACCACACCGGCTCACTCCCTCACGTTCGCTTCCAACCTGGATGGCTCGTTTGACTACCAGGCCGTGGCGAACTACTATGGGGCCGACTCGTTCACGTACAAGGTCTTCGATGGCACGTCATTCTCGAATACCGTCACCGTGAAAATCAAGGTGACACCCGTCCAAGACCCCGTTGTGGCTTTCGACGATTTTCCGACGACCGCCGGAAAACCGATCAAGATCAATGTGCTCTCGAACGACGTCGATCCCGATCGCGATGCCCTTCGGGTGTTGAGTTACACCAAGCCAGCCTTTGGCCGGGTGACACGCTCGGGCTCGGCCCTCGTGTACACACCGAACAAGGGAGCCACTGGGTCCGACACGTTCACTTACGTGGTGACGGACAATCGCGGTAACAAGGACACCGGCGAGGTTCGGTTGACGCTGACGGATGGCATCGCACCGACGGTCTCGAACATTCGCGTACACTACGGGCCGACTCGCTACGTCGACCTCTCGACCACGCGTTCAGTGCTGCCGTGGGACGGAATCACCAAGATTTCGGTCGTCTTTAGCGAGAACATCCAGGTTGGGACGCTTGCCAACGCCTTGACGCTAACGGGCTTCAACGGTTTCACTCTCCCGCTGACGTTCGATTCGTTCGACGTAGCGACCAGCACTGCCTCCTGGAACCTTGGCAGCGCGATCGGCATCAACCGCGTCTCGTTGAAACTCGACCAGACCAATGTGCTGGATATTGCCGGCAATGTGCTTGCCAAGAACGCCGGCCGAAACTTCGTGGTGCTGCCGGGAGATTTTGACGGCAACGGCGTGGTGAACGATGCAGACTTGAAGGCAATCACGAGCCGAATCGGCAAGCCGACCACGTTCGATCGCTTTGCCGACATCGACGGCAATGGCTTCATAGATCTGATCGATCTTGCCAAGGCGACGGCGAACAAGGGCAAAACGAAAGTGTAGGCGAGCGGCGAAAAATAGTAGCTCTCACGCTCCGCGTGAGGGTCGCGACTGACGCCACACCCAGAAGCCCTCCCTCACAGGGAGTGTGAGGGCTACTTTGGGAACTGAATCGCACTTCCGCGTCCCCAATCATGTCAGTCGCTCAGGTTAAAGCTCGGCAGGGATTTCGCCTGCCACGTCTCGACCATCTCAATCATCGGACGCGAATTGTAGCGCCCCAAGAGATCTCGCAAACGCGCTTTGGTTCGATTCATGCCGACATACGTTCGGAATCGGCTCGTTCGCCCCAGCGGTAGACGGGGTTGATCGGGATCAAATTCCCAGGGATGAAAATAGAGCACGGGGAGCCCAAGCGGATCGCGAAGCACTTGCCGAACTGCCGCCCGGATCATTGCTGGGGGATACAAACGAAAATAGCCGCCGCCCGCTGCTGAAAGGTTTTTGCCAAGCAGCGAGTAGGTGACGGGGGGAAACTCCAGAAGACTGCGTTCGGTCCCCGTCGCCAGGAACGGCACCCGCGGAGCAGCCGGGATGCCATAACGATCGTGGTGCACGGGAAACACCGACGAATCGTAGCGCATGCCCGCTTCGGCCAGCACATCAATTGCCCAGGCAGTTTCACGAGTGATGCTGAACGTGGGAGCACGATAACCGACAACTGGCCGGCCACACGCATGCTCGAGTTCACTCTTCGCCTTTCGAACGTCGAGACGAAATTGGTCTTGAGAGAGCCGATGGACTCGTTGGTGGTCCCAACTATGACACGCGACTTCGTGCCCGGCTTCGGCAATGTCTCGAACGAGTTTCGGGTGCGTCGTGGCAATCTGGCCGACGATGAAGAAAGTCGAACGGGCCTTGAATTCGGCCAGCGTCTCCAGGAGCCAGCGTGTGGAGACTTCCATGCGCCGAGCATATTCGGCCTGCGTTTCTTGAGAACACTTGCAATCGGCGGCGGCCTCGATCCGATGATGCTCTTCGATGTCGAACGTGAAGCACACGGGCATGGGCATCGCCTCAATTCGATTTCAGTGGATTGAACACGAGGCCGGTGAGCAATTTTGGATAAAAATACGTGGACTTGGGGGGCATCTTCTCACGATTGCCCGCGATCTGCTCGACGTGGTCCATCGTCGCTGGCGGCACCATTACGGCCAAATCGCAGTTCCCGCTCGCGATCGCCTGTTCCACCTCGCCTAGCAGATGCACGTACTTGCACGTTGCTTTCCCGCCGGTTGCGGCTGGCAGCAATTGATTCAGAACGGCAACGTGCAACACGCTCACGCCAAGGTCATGCCACTCCGCGCTGTGATCCTTGGCCAGGTCGGCCATGAGTGAGGGACTTACGAATCGAGCCGTTTGCCAGACCCCGTCCGCTTTTGTGTGAAACGCGAGGAGCGATTGCGAGCCATCCAGTTCGATCGTCTCCCAGGCTTCGAGAGCGGATGACACTCGCTCACAGACGAAATGCGGTGCAAGAGCAACCTGCAGCTTATCGGCCGTCAGGCCCGGAAACCCCGACACGAGCCGATGCGTGGGCAGAATGATCAGCCCGGGGTCGGCCATCGAAACGAGCATCATCATGATGAAGTTCGAGGCCGTCTCGTCGTTCGGCACCTGCCCAGCCGCTCGTGCTTCCTCCAGGTAGCGTAGCCCGGTCTCATAGCGGTGGTGCCCGTCCGCGATGAAAACAGGCTTCTCGGCCATGGAACTGATAATCGAGCCGACCATATGCTCCTCGGTCACGGTCCACAGCCGACTGATGACACCAAGGTGATCGCGGGCTTCGAGCGGCAATCGTTGTTTGAGGTGTGCTTCGAGACGCTCGAAGATCCCGTTGTCTGCGTCCGGGTAGAGTCCGAATATCGGGCTGAGATTCATGCCGGTGGCACGGCAAAGCTTCAGACGGTCTTCCTTCGGGCCGGACATGGTTTCTTCATGCGGAAAGATTCGCCCCGTGCCAAACGGCTCCAAACGAACTCGCGCGATGAACCCTCGTCGTTTGTACGTGGTGCCCTCAACAGTGAATTCCTGTTCGACGACATAGAGGCAGCGCATCGAATCTTGTTGCAGGGCGTGGTCGTTGATCCAGCCACTCAGAACTTCGGATGCCCGCGTATAACGGTTCTTCGTTGCCGTATCGCCCGGTTCTTCTTTGCTCAGTTCCACGCGGATCGCGTTGAAAGGGCTGCGATCGTGCAGGGCCTGTTGCAAAGCCGCATCGACGACGTCGTAGGGCGGGGCGACGAGATCCGAAAGCGGACCCGACCGACCCAGATCGTAGCGAAAACCGCGAAAAGCCCGAATGTCGGCCATGTCAAACCCTTGTGTAACTCGAAAACGCTTATGATACGACACGAGACAGGAGAAAGACGACCATGACCGACTCAGAACTCAAGGCCATCCTCACGGAGCGCCTCGCAACCGTGCGTTCGCGAATTGCGGTGGCCTCGCGTCGAGCAGGACGAGAACCGGACAAAGTGACGCTTGTCGCTGTGACCAAAACCGTCTCCACACGCGTGGCAAGCCTATTGCCCGAGTTGGGCGTGCCCGACCTCGGCGAAAGTCGTCCTCAGGAACTCTGGCGAAAAGCCGAGGCACTACGGGCATTCCCAATTCGCTGGCACATGATTGGCCACCTGCAACGCAACAAGGTGGAACGGACGCTGCCGCTGAGTTACTTGATCCACAGCGTCGATAGCGCGAGATTGCTGGACGAGATCGAGACTCAGGCACGTAAACAGAACTTGCGACCGCAAGTCTTACTGCAAATCAATGCCAGCCACGAGGACCAGAAACACGGCTTTGATGCCGAGGAACTGGCAGCGATACTCCCGCGACAGGAGACGCTGACCGTCAAGATCGTCGGCCTGATGGGAATGGCGGCACTCAGTCCCGATCCGGAACAAGCCCGCCACGCGTTTGGCGGACTGAAGGCCATGATCGACAAGCATCGTGGGGAGCACGCTTCGCTAACTCAGCTCTCCATGGGGATGTCGGGCGACTATGAAGTCGCGATTGAAGAAGGAGGAACGCTTGTCCGCGTCGGTTCGACGTTGTTCGAGGGGCTGGAGGGGGAATGATCGCCTCGCGAAAAAACAAATGATCGTCTGACGCTCTGCTCACGCCACCGCTTTCTTCTCCGGCACCAGTTGCGACTCAATCTTCGGCGGCCACTCATAGGCTTGGGCCCATTGTTCGATCGGATCGCCGATCTGCGGAATCTCCGCCTCCCGCAGGCGGCCGAGTTTCATCTGCTCGCCGAGCAGCAACGTGGGGATGCGTTCCGGGGGCAGTTTCATGAGCCGGCAGCATGTGGCATCGACGGCAACCAGATCGATCCCCATGACGATGACACCGGAGTGCCTGGCCTTCCCCGCAAGCGGGCCGTCCCCTTCCATGCCGATGATGCCATCGACGATAGCCAGGTGTGGCGACTGCGTGAGGGCGATATCGATGATGCTGTTGGGAATCCCTCGCCAGTGCAGTTCGTTCTTCGGCCAGCCGTAGCAGATGCCGGGCAGCGTGCCGAACAGGTTCTTGAGCGAGAGTGTTGCCCCGGCCCAGTGGTGCGTTTTCATTTTGGGAAGCGAAACAAAAACGTCGGCCGACGCCACGGTGCGGGTGAGATAGAGATAATCGAGCCCCGTGGTGCGGCCAAGATTCGGCACCTTGACCGGCTCATCGTGATTGAGGTCGACAAATTTCACGCCGTGCTTTCGCAATACGGGACCTAGGCCGCTCTCTTCAACCAGGAACTCAACGTTGCGCCAGTGACCAGGGCCTTCCGCAACGATGATCTCGGCCGCCCCCTCGTCCTTGAAAAGCTGAATGACCGCGTCCACAAATCGCGGATCAGTGTTGATTACCTGATTCTTGCGAAACTCGACGAGGTTTGGCTTCAGTACCACACGCTTGCCCGCGACCGTCACGTGGGGCCGATAATGCTCGAACTGCTGTTTCAGCACGGCAACGAGATCGGAGTCGTACGATTCAGCGCGAGCGATATGGACGGATCCAAAGTCTGGCGGTTGTCTCAAGGCCCCAAGGCCACGCACCATCACGTTGCGAAAGCGGATCTTGATTCCCTCGATGAATCCCGGCTTCGGTCTCGCCTCCGTCTTGGCTGGTGGAACGGCTTCGCCCGTGGCAGGCACTCGCTGGGCATTCGCCCCCTTCAACCTGAGCGGATGAAACACATCGCTCGTTAAGGCCAGTGCGGCGAGGGCATGACGCGGAACGCTAACCGGCCTCCCCTCAGCCGTCTGTACTGCATACGAATCGCGAATTCGCCGATCGATCTTGGGCAGCACTTCCGCGACTTCCGGATCGTTCGCATAACACGCAAGGGCCAGTTTTGCCCAACCGAGATGTTCCAGATCGGTACTCTGTGCCACGGCCGAGATGAGATAACGGCAAGCAGACCGCACTTGCTCATCGTCGTGACCCTGGAGTGCGAGCAACATGATGGCCGTCGGCCCGGGGATCGGTTCGCTCAGCGCACCGAGCACTTGCCGGTTGCCGTAGTTGATCCCGCCCGACTCGAAGGCACGATTGAGGATCAACTTCACCCCTTCGATGACACGCGGATGGTTACCGTGCCCCGACAATCGCAACGCGAGCACGGACCAGGCCGTTGGTTCAACCCAGGCGAAGGTTCCCTCCGCCCAGGGCCAGCCGACTTTTTGCGAATCGATATCCACCATGTGCTGAACTTCCGGATCGCCGATGATCGTGCGGCCTCGCACTTCCAGGAGACGCATGCTCGAATCGCGTACATCCAGAGCCAGCGCAGCCCGGCAAGCGACAACCAATGCCGTCGGCCAAACCGCTTCGGGCCGACCACGATCGAGTCGATATAAGCCACGACCATATTTTTGGGTTTCGAGGACTGCAATCGCGCAATCGATCGGCTCGCGATGCTGCTCGCGTTCGGCCGCCAAAGCGAGCGTCGCCAGACAGGTCGGCTCGAAGTGAAGCGGTTGGCCGGCGGAATATCCCCAGCCGCCCGTTGGGAGAGCGAGCGAAAGCAGGGCTTCGGTGGGATGGACTCGATCGTTCACAACGCATCCTCGCATTTTGATGTGAGCAGTCTAGCACACGACAGCCGAGGCAAAATCGGACTTACGGAACCGCACCCAGTCCCAACCCATCCAACAATCCCGTTTCCATTGTCCCAGTTGTGATGTGGACCATTCCCGGGAATCGCTCGGCCCACGGCGCATTCGCGGCCGGGCAGTACTGGCGGGCGTTCGATTCGATCGCCACGATACCGGGAACATGTGCGGCCAGGCTTGCCGACTGGATGAGCGAGGCACCGGGGCACGTCAAATCCTGCACGCACAGGAACATGCCAAACTTCTTTGCGGCTGCCGCCATCAACAGCGATTGCGTCTGCCCCTTGCACGCCTTCAAAGCCACTCCAGTGTAACCCATCTCGCGTGCGGTGAGGATGCTTTCCAGGTCGATCAGCGATTCATCAATCACGACGGGTCGCAGCTTGGAGGCCTCGTGCATCACGTTTGCCCGATCCGCCTTCAGGTCGCGCCGTGTTGGCTGTTCGATGTACTGGATTTTTTCAAATCCGCGTGGCGTCCCCTCCTGCACACGTTTCAAGAATTCGAGCAGATAAGCCACATTGGCACATCGTTCGTTGAAGTCGAGCGAGTAGTGCCAGGTCGTCACGCCTCGCTTGGCTTGTTGCTCCTCGGCCACGCGATTAACACCGAGCACGCGTTCCACATCCCAATTGAGATCGTCCCCATTCAGCTTGATTTTCAAGTATGTCAGGCCATCGGCAGGGATCCATTCCGCGAGTGTTTCGGGCAGGCCGTCGCCGACGGGCTGTTTCACTTCTGCGGCCACCAGCGGGTCGAGCGCACCAACCAGATGGTAGAGCGGCATGTGCGGCTTGGCCTTGGTCGAGACGAAATCGTGCAGCCTCAATCCCGCAAACTCTCTGCCGAGATAATGCCCCAGATCGTTCGCCAAGAATTCCGGGCCGTAAGTCGAGTAGCAATTCAAACCATGCGCTTTACCGAAGGCATCGTGCAACGCGGCGTCGAATGGGCTGGCACAAACGAGCGTGGCCAGCACCGGGATCGGATCCGCCACTTTCAGTTTGGTTCCCAGCTCCTTCACCTGCCGAATGTACTCGTGCTCGATGGCCCAGGTGATGTCGATCGGGTGCCCGAATTCTCGATGCCCGCCATAAACCAACGCCACCGTTTCCGTGACGGCCCGCATGGCCGCGAGAGTCTCCGAGATGGCCATGTTCCGCGAAGGATAAGCCCAGACGTTGCCAAGCGGCATCGAGCCAAATCCGTGCGCCGTTTTCCCTCCGCGTGTTTCAACATCAATTTCGACGTTCAAGATCGTGACCTCGCTGACGGCCACGCCGCCAAACTTGATCGGCGTGCGATACTTGAAGTCCTCGAAGGAGAAGAGAACGTCGCGAATTCGGATGTCGGTCTGCATGGAGTGGATAATGGTCGATGGATAAAGGATAATGGATAAGTTCGACGATTGCTTATTGTCCGTAGTCCCTTATCCATTGTCAATTATGACTCCCGATTGGCAGCTTCCTCCCGGCGTCGATCGAGGGCTTTGGGACTATGTCTCCAGCGAACGGGTCGCCCGCGAATACGACGTGGCACTGGCGGGCACCGCACTACTCGACTTCGACGTTCGATTCGCTCAAGAGCATTTTCCCTCGCCTGGCAAACTGATCGATCTTGGTTGCGGCACGGGACGGCTGCTGGTTCATTTCGCTCGCCGGGGGTTCGACTGCCTTGGTGTCGATCTTTCGGAAACCATGTTGGAAGAAGCACGACGCAAGGCCGAAGCCGAATCTCTTCGGATCGAGTTCTTGCAGGCCAATCTCGTCGAACTCGACGCCTTGCCATCGGCCACCTTCGCTTACGCGGCCTGCCTGTTCAGCACGCTTGGCATGATTCGCGGCTCGGAGAATCGGACGCGATTCCTTGGACACGTTCGGCGAATTCTCAAGCCGGGCGGCAGATTCGTCCTGCACGCGCACAATGCAGGATACAAATTCGGTCTCGGGCTCGGCAGACCTGGAACCGAGCCAGGCGATCGGACCATGCCGCAAGCCCGCGGCGGGGCGGATCTGACCATTCATCACTTCGCGAAGGCGGAACTGGTGGCGGCGCTCTCGACTTTGGGACTCCGCGTTGAAACCTTTGAACCGGTCACGACCGAAGGCCGCTTGCGGTTTCCCTGGGTTCTTCCCGGTTGTCGGGCGTACGGATTTCTCGTTGTTGCCACGATTTGAGTGCTTGCACCTGCGCGATCCTTGGTTAGAATGCGAAGCACTTCTCACTCTCTCGGGATGTTCTCCATGGTTCGTTATCTTTGCCTTGGTTGTGCCCTTCTCATCGGCCTCGGGGCGGCGCTCGGCTTGCTCATGCCGGCTGACGAAGTACGGGCCAAGCCCGAATTGAAGCCTCGAAAAGAGGCCGGCCTCGATAAACGCGTTGCCTGGACCACGTCGAAGGTGCAGGGCTCGCCGGAGCCTCCGAGCCCATACGTGCTCGAAAACGCCTTCCCCAAAATGAAATTCGATTCGCCGCTCGAACTCGCTCCCCTGCCGGGCACGAATCGCCTGGTGGTTGCTCAGCAACATGGCAAACTTTTCACGTTCGAGAACAAGCGTGATGCGAGTGAAAAACATCTGCTGCTCGATGTGAAGCAGAATGTGTATGGCATGGCCCTGCATCCCAAGTTCGCGGAGAACGGCTACATCTATGTCGTCAGCATTCGCGAGGAGGAGAAGCCGAACGGCACAGAGTTGTTGCGATTCAAGATGAAGAAAACGGAGATTCCCGAAGCCGACATCAACTCCAAGGCCGTCCTTCTGACCTGGCCGTCCGGCGGACATAACGGCGGCTGCATTCGCTTCGGCCCAGACGGCTATCTTTACATCGTGACCGGCGATGGCAGCGGCATTGCCGACCAACTCGAAACCGGCCAACGGCTCGACGATCTGCTCGGCTCGTTCCTCCGCATCGACGTGGACAAGACCGAAGGCGAACGCAAGTACTCGATCCCGAAGGACAATCCGTTCGTCGCGACGAAGGGGGCACGTCCTGAAATTTATGCTTATGGCCTGCGTCAATCCTGGCGATTCAGCTTCGACAAAGCCACCGGCGATTTGTGGGCCGGCGAAGTCGGCCAGGACCTTTGGGAAATGGTCTACCGCATCGAGAAAGGCGGCAACTACGGCTGGAGCGTTCAGGAAGGCCTGCACCCGTTCCGCCCGCTACGCCCGAAGGGACCGACACCGATTCTGACTCCCGTGATCGAACACAATCATCACGAGTTCCGTTCGATCACCGGCGGCTACATCTATCACGGCAAGCGGCTGCCCGAACTTCAGAACGCCTACATTTACGGTGACTACGATACGGGCCGTGTCTGGAGTTTCCGATACGACGGCAAGACCAAGAAAGTCAGCGAGCATCGCGAGTTGAACGACACGCAACTCCGAATCGTCGCCTGGGGCGAAGATCTGGATGGCGAAATCTATGCGGTCGATCATCAAGGCGGTGGCCTGCACCGAATCATTCCCGCTCCGCCGCCGGCCGCGAATCTGCCGAAGTTCCCACGCAAGCTCAGCGAAACCGGCCTGTTTTCTTCGACCAAGGACCACGTCCCCGCTCCCGGCGTGATCCCTTATTCCGTGAATGCCGAACTCTGGTCCGACAACGCGATCAAGGATCGCTTCATGGCCATTCCAGCGAACACGAAGATCGATTTTGATGCCATGACATACCCGCAACCCGCTCCAGGCTCCTTGCCCGGCTGGCGTTTTCCGAACGGCACCGTCATGGTGAAAACGTTCTCTCTGGAAATGGAACCGGGCAACCCAAAGACCCGCAAGCGACTCGAAACCCGCTTGCTCGTCGGCGAGCGCGTGCTCGGCAGCGAGGAAGTCGGCGATCAAGTTTGGCTCGGCTACACCTATTTGTGGAACGACGAGCAAACCGATGCCGAGTTGATCGAATCCAAGGGGCTCGACAAGAAGTACGAGATTCAGGATGCCAAGGCCCCCGGCGGCAAACGCGAACAGGTTTGGCACTTCCCGAGCCGAACCGAGTGCACGCTTTGTCACACGATGTCCGCGAAGTACGTGCTCGGCGTGAACACGCTCCAGACGAACCGCGATCACGATTACGGCGACTGTGTGGCCAATCAACTTTCGACCTTCGAGCACATTGGCCTGTTCAGCAAGCCCTTGCCGCAAAAGCCGGACAAGCTGCCAAAGGCCGTCGATTATCGCGATGCCACTCAAGACCTGGATGCCCGGGCCCGGTCGTACCTTCATGCGAATTGCAGCCACTGCCATCGCAAGTGGGGCGGCGGCAACGCGGAGTTCCAGCTTCTGTTCGCTCAGCCCTTGAAGGAATCCGGCATCATCAACGTGAAACCGGCTCACGGTGCCTTCGACCTGAAGGACGCCCGTCTGTTGGCACCGGGTCAACCGGACAAGTCCCTGATTCATCACCGCATGACCCGAACGGGCTTGGGACGCATGCCACATGTCGCCTCAAATGTGGTGGATAAAGAAGGCGAAGCCCTGATCCGCGAGTGGATCGCGAAGATGAAGGAGTAGAAGTGAAATTCATTGCTTGCGTTTCACCGAGTCACTTTTCGTCGCAGGTGACTTGCGTGCAACGCAATGCAATAGTGAACAACCAACAGCAGATGGCCCACCTAACCTGCTGTTCGGAGGGTGGCAAAAGCTAATCGATTTGGGAGAACAGTTCTGCTTTGTAAGCCCTGCCATGATTGGGTTGTAGCCCTCTCGCTCCGCGAGAGGGAGGCTTCCCACAGCGTTGGGCGGCGACGATTCAGCGATCAGCAGTGCCTCGGCCGTCCTCTCGCGGAGCGAGAGGGCTACATTCAAATACAGCCATCAACCCAAGTTTGAAGAAACACTGCCTTAGATTCACTCCATCGGCCCCTTCCCGAAACCCGCCTCGCCTGGCAGTTTTTGGTCCTCGGGGATGCTGTATTTTTTTCGCAACTCGGCATTCCCAGCAACGGCGGCCGCCACTGCCTTCGCGTAATCGAACACGGGAGCACCGGGCTTGGCGACCGTTACCGAGACCGGAGTGCCGAACAAGAGCGATTCCATTCCGCTCTCCTCGTCGAAGTCCGGCCCTTTGCCTTCGAGGTACTGTTTGCGAAGTTCCGCGTCCGTATGACTCAGCCGCCGATTGAACTCCTTGATGACCGCGTTCCCATCCAATTCGAACATGGCCCCGTCCTTGCCGAGCGGCTTGAATCCCTTGATCGCCGTTACTTCACCCGGCATGCGAAATGTGGCTTTGACCTTTACATCCGCCATGAACGAAGTGAACAGGGGCTTCATAGCTTGGCCCGTAATCCGCTGACGGAGAAGAAAGCGGGCCCATTCCGCGTCGGTCATTTTGGCAAAGTTTGGTGGCGGCTCCTTCTTCGTTCCCGGTCGCTGTTCCCTCTTGTCGGGCAGCAAGGTTAGCGAGCCGTCGGCCCCTCGTATCAGCCGAAGTTTGTCAAACATGTCTCCCTTGACGTCCTCCAGTCGCTTGAAATAGGCCGTTGCACGAAAGCGGAATCGGCCATCTTTCGTGAACTCTCCACGCACGTTGGACCAACCCGAGAGGCCTCGCGAACCCGGGCCGGTCAGTTCATTCACGAGCATTTTTCGCGCCATTTCATCCGGGTCGTCCTTGTTCAGTTCCAGAGAAAGCACTTTCGGCGCGGAGGTCAGGTCCATCTCGACCTTTCCGCTGCCATCCGGGTTGAGCGTGTAGACCAACTCACCTTCGACGCAGCCACAGACGAAACAACTCAGCAAAGCGATGGCCAAGATTCGTAGTCGTCGCATGGAACACTCCGAGGATAACGAGACAGTTTGCTCTCAAGGTACGCTCATCGCCCACGGCTTCAATCGTCCCCGATGAAACTTTTGACTCCCGCAAGCCAGCCTGGGATGTTAACCCTCCCCGGGGTTCGCGAGGCCCGAGATGCCCGTTCAGCAGTATTTCTGTCCGGAGTGCGGTCCCATTTTGCAATCGGCCGCAGCCGCCGAGATTCGTGTTTTTGGATCATCCTTCTTTCGCAAGATTCTCGCCATTCACTTCGTGCAGTTCAAGATCACAATCATCTCGATACCGCAGCGCTTGCCGGCAATATCATGAGGGATATTGACGAGCAATTCGCCCCGGAGGTCCTGGATGCCCGCATTGAAAATTGATGGCCAGGCCATTGCCGCGAGCATTCAGGCGGAGGTCGCGGCTGTGGTTGCCGAGCGGGTTCAAGCCGGTCGGCGGCAACCCGGTTTGGCGGCCGTGCTGGTGGGCGATAACCCCGCCAGCGAGGTCTACGTTCGCAACAAGCGCAAGGCTTGCGAGACGGCGGGGCTGGCGAGTTGGCTGCACCGACTGCCGGCCACCGCGAGTCAGCAGGATCTTCTCGACTTGATCGGCACGCTGAATGGCGACCCGCTCGTGTCGGGGATTCTGGTTCAACTGCCATTACCGAAACAGATGGATGAGGGGGCGGTCATTCGGGCGGTCTCGCCGTTGAAGGATGTCGATTGCTTTCATCCGGAAAACGTCGGCCTTCTGGCAGCGGGGCATCCGCGGTTTCTTCCTTGCACCCCTCTCGGCGTCCACCAGATGCTCGTTCGCTCGGGCATTTCGATTGCCGGGAAACAGATTGTGGTCATCGGACGTAGTAACATCGTGGGCAAGCCGCTGGCCCTGATTCTCATGCAGAAACCCACGAAGGCGTTTCCCGAGGCAGGCGATGCCACGGTTACGGTCGTTCATCGTGGCACACGGGACTTGCCGTCCATTTGTCGTCAGGCGGATATTCTCGTCGCGGCCGTGGGCGTGCCACGCTTCGTGACGGCCGAGATGGTAAAGCCGGGGGCGGCCGTGATCGACGTGGGTATTAATTCAGTTGATGGCAAGTTGGTCGGCGATGTGGATGAAGCGAGCGTGGCGGCCGTGGCTGGTTGGTTATCGCCCGTGCCCAAGGGAGTCGGGCCGATGACGATTGCCATGCTGTTGCACAATACTCTTCGGGCCACGATGATAAGCTGATTCCTGAAACCTTGCGAGAACGCAGTCGCTCATGAATCTCAACCTCACCGCGGTCACCCGAATCGGGCTGAATATTCTCGCCTTGCTGGGCGTGGCCGTGGCCCTGTATCTAGGTCAGTCGGTTTTTATTCCGGTCACGATCTCCGCTCTGCTCGCAGTCATCCTGTGGCCGGCCGCGAGTTGGCTGCACCGCAAGCTGGCATTTCCCTGGATCCTGGCCTGCATGACGGTGATCTTGGGTCTGATTCTCATCAATGTGGCCGTGTTTGCTGGGTTCGCCTTCGCCGTCCCGCAGATCGTTCAGGAACTGCCAAACCCGCGTGAACCGGAGGAACTCAAGAAGGTCTACAAGACAACTCGCGAAACGTTCGAATCCGTCGCTCCGAGCGAGAACGTGGAGCGGATCCTTCCCCGCGATCCCGATTCTTCGAACGTTTACAATTACACACGCCAGTTGCTCGATGGACGCTACGTGACCGACCAACTCATCAATCTGTCGAAGATTGCCGCGTCGTGGATTTTTCAGAGCATCATCATCTTGTTCGTTCTGCTCTTCTTATTGCTCGAAGGAGAGTACCTGGCCAGTCGAATCAAGGACATCTTCGGCAGGAGTTCCGACACTCAGAAGCACGTAGCCAAGGCGCTCACGGGCATGGCGCTCGCGATTCGTTCCTACCTCGTTTGGCGAACCATCGTCAACCTTGGGCTGGGATTGTTCCTCGGACTGGTCTATTGGCGGATGGGCTTGCTCCAGCCCTGGACGTGGGCGTTATTCACGGTCGTACTATGTTACGTGCCTTATATCGGCACCATCATCGCGGGTATCCCGCCCGTGCTGGACGCACTAATTCACCTCACCCCGATGGACGCGGCATTTATCGTGGTTCTCTACACCGTGGTCGTAACAGTCGAAGGCTATCTGATCGTGCCGCTGGTCATGGGTCGCAGCATGGACCTGAATGCGACCACGGTGATGATCTCATGCCTGTTCTTCGATCTCGTGTGGGGATTCCCCGGTCTGTTCCTCGCGATGCCGATCATGGCGGGCATTCGGGCGATCTGCCTGCACACGCCTGGCTTTCAAGGTTGGGCACACCTGATGGGAACCGAGCGAAGCTTGAGAGACGCGGAACTGGAGGAGCGGATGGCGAATCTTGCCGCCAAGGTAGAAACAAGTGATGCGACCGTGGTGATGGAAGAAAGCCCGCCCAGCCACGGCGAGAATGAGCGTTAGTAGCCGTGCCCCAGGCTCGGACAGACCAGAGGTCCGTCACCACTTTGAGCGTGGGGACGGACCTCGTCTGTCCGGCTATTGCCAACCACGCTTGCGAAACAGAAACACGGCCAGTGTTGCCCAGCCAGAAGCCAGAATGGCCGAGGCGAGTAGATTCCACCAGTGGTCGTCCACGATTTGATTGGTGAGAGTCGCATGCAGCAAGTGCGGAGCATGATACTCAAGAGCCAATTTCGGGAGTCGGCTCAGATTATTCTGCTGGCACACCAACAAGATCAGGGCCACGGCCAGCATGTAGCACAAGGCCCCCAGGCTCGCGGCCCGTTGCGTTTTCGCCAGGCAGGCGATCGTCATGCCGATGCCCAGCGTGCCGACAGCCAAGGTGGCCAGCGACATCCAGAAGAAAGGCCTGCCTAACACCGACGGATTGTGAATTCCAGCTAGTAAGGTCGCGAGCAAGATGCCGAACGCCGGGTAGAAGAGGAACTTCGCGGCCAGGATCTCGGCCGCGCTCGCGGGGCTCAGCGCCTGGGCGAGCAATAGGCCCCGCTCGCGTTCCTCGCACATGAGCGACGGCATCAGATAAACGCACGTGAAGCAGAGCGAGAACAACACGAGGGCCGTTGCAATTACTGCTCGCAGGTCCAGCGCGTTCCCCTCAACCGATCTCTCCTTGAATTCAACCGAGGGCATGGGTGATGACGCTGGCTAACCGTTCGCAAGTGCTGCATAGCGGTCGGTCATTGACTGGAATGCCTGCTGTTGTGCCCAGAGTTCGTCGTCCAGGATTGGCAACGGAAATTCGCGATCCACGTTCACGCCGGCCTTGCGAAGATTCTGAGTGGCACGTGCGTGGAAGAATCGCTGAGTCTCGCGGCAGAACCAACTTTCGTAAATGGCCATGCCGGGCCGATCGCCCGAGGAATAACGCACAGACACCCGATGGCGAACGAGGCCATCCGGATTCGTCATCGTGCGGATCTCGATGCCGCCGGTGCCCGTCTCGTAATTCTTGATGTACTCGTTGAAACCGATAGCTTGCTCTGTCCGGTAAAAGAGGATGTTCGATTTCAGGCCCGCAGGGATGTTGGTACGGAGGTGATCAATCCAGTCGCTATCGTCGTCGTACCAGATAATGCAGTGATGAATTCGACCAGCCAGAGTGGCCGGCCGATCCTGATCGCCCGCTGGATTCAGGGCGGCCAACAGCAGCGAAGCCGTAATGAGCAACCCCGCCAAAACGAGGCCGCCCCGGTTCGTCGCATGTCGAAGCGTCTCCTTGTGGAGGAGCGTTTTGAGGATACGCCATCCCATCATAATAAATGATGGACGATGAATGAGCGGACCCAGTCGTCCGTGTTTTCGTAGCTGAATTGACTCGATTAGGCTACGTCGCAGCCGGCGGTGCGGGTCACGTTGAAGTATCGCGCGTCTGGGTGATGAACCACCAGGGCCGTTGTCGATTGTTCCGGTTCAAGTTGGAACTGCTCGCTCAGGGCCAAGCCGATCCGCTCGGGTTCGAGCAATTCAAAGAGCTTCACCTGATCTTCCAGACTCGGGCACGCGGGATAGCCGAACGCATATCTGCAACCACGATAGTGCTTCTTGAACAGCTTCTGGATCACCGGCGAATCCTCTCCGCCGATGCCCCATTCTGCCCGCATTCGCTTGTGAAACAATTCCGCGAGAGCCTCCGCCGACTCGACGCCCAGGCCATGCAGATACAAGTAATCCTGGTAACGATTGCCCTCGAACCATTCCTTCGCCAGTCGGCTGACTTCGCTGCCCATGGTCACGGCACTGAACGCAACCACGTCGGTTGCCCGGCCAGTGCCCCGTTCGAAGTAATCGCTCAGGCACAGGAAATCGCCGTGATCCTGGCGTGGGAAGGTGAATCGCAAACGCTCCGTCACGCGGTCTTCCTGAAAGATCACAAGATCGTCCCCGTCGCTCGCACACGGAAAGAACCCATACACCACGGCTGGCCGAAGGACGTTTTCTTTCAGGCACAATTCCTTGAGCCGTTCGAGGGCAGGGTAAGCCACCTCGCGCATCTGGCGTTCGTACTCGGCCGGTACGACGTTGTTCTTGCGGAACTGCCATTGCGTGCTGAACAAGGTTCGTTCGTTCAGGTACTTGAAGAGTTCTTCGACGCGAAAATCCGTCGCAACCCGGCTCCCAAGAAAGGGTGCGTTAGGAATGTTCGGCGAGGGTTTCAAAGTCGGGGAACGACTGGGCAGCATTCGCATCGCCGGCGCGTGAACCGGACAGCAGACCGCGACCTCGGCAACAGGCTCAACGATCTTGCGCGCGGGTGTGCGTTTCTCGGCCAGACCGGCCATGCCGCGACTGCCCGATGAACGCAATTTCTTATCCTGCATCAGCCGATCCATGATGTGCAAACCGCCAAACGCATCCTCGCCATAGAACAAGCTCCCACGATAGAGGGCGGTCAAATCCTGCTCCACGTAGCGGCGCGTGAGTGCCGCCCCGCCCAGAATGACTGGCGGATCCATGCCGCGTTCGTTCAGTGTGATCAGATCCTCTTTCATGACCACGGTCGATTTCACGAGCAGGCCGCTCATGCCGATCGCGTCGGCATCGTGTTCCTCGAAGGCCCGGATCATGGCATCGATCGGCTGCTTGATGCCGAGGTTGAAAACTTTGTAGCCGTTATTGGAGAGAATAATGTCCACGAGATTCTTGCCAATGTCGTGAACGTCCCCCTTCACCGTGGCGAGAATGATCTTCCCCTTCTCGGAACCGGCCACCTTCTCCATGAACTGTTCGAGATACGCCACGGAGGCCTTCATCACCTCAGCCGATTGCAGCACGAACGGAAGCTGCATCTGCCCACTACCAAACAGTTCGCCGACGACTTTCATGCCGCCGAGCAGAATCTTGTTGATGACGTCGAGCGGCGGATATTGCTGGCGGGCCAGATCGAGGTCGGCAATCAAACTCTCGCGGCGCCCCTGGATGATCGCTTGCTTGAGTCGATCCTCGACGGTCTCGCCGAGACTCTGGCCCTTTTTGGAAGCAACTTTCTTGTCGCCGTAATGCTCGATGAGCATCTGCAACGGATCGCCCTGGTCGTACTCGACGAACAGCAACCTGCGAGCGAGTTCTCGTCCCGTTTCATCAATTTGAGCGAGAGGAATAATCTTGGCGGCATGAAGAATCGCCGAATCGAGCCCGTACTCAATGCCGTAATGCAGGAACACGCTGTTCACGACCTGCCGGCAATACGGACTGAGCCCGAAGCTCACGTTCGAGAGTCCGACCGTGGTGAGCGCCCCAGGCAATTCCTTGATTCGGCGAATGCCTTCGAGCGTTTCCAAGCCATTACGGCGTTCTTCTTCCTGGCCGGTGCTGACAGGCAGCACCAGCGGGTCGAACAGCAAGTCCGAAGGAGGCAGTCCGTATTCCTTCGTGCAAATCTCGTAAATGCGGGACGCGACCTCAAACTTTGTCTGCGCCGTGCGGGCCATACCGCGTTCGTCGATACAGCCGCACACGAGGGCCGCTCCGTATTTGCGAGCCAGGCCGACGATCTTGTCGAACTTCTCGCGGCCATCTTCCAGGTTGACCGAGTTGATAATCGGCTTGCCGCTGACAAGCTTGAGCGATTCTTCGATGACGTTGACTTCGGTCGAGTCGATCATGAGCGGTCTGGTGATGACGGCGTTGAATCGCCTCATGACCTCCTTCATGTCGCGGACTTCATCGCGGCCGACGAAAGCAGTACAAACGTCGATGATGTGAGCCCCTTCACGCTCCTGCTCCTGGCCCATTTCGACCAGGCCATGCCAATCTTCCTTTTCGAGAAGCTGCTTGAATTTCCGCGAGCCGTTGGTGTTGGTGCGTTCTCCGATAATCAGAGGGCGCGGGATCTGGTTCAGTTCCATCGCGGCGAACAAGCTGGAAACGGCCGGCACGTACTTGGGCGAACGCGGAACGGGTTTCTTACCGCCCACGCGATCCACAACCGCTTTCAGATGCTCGAAAGTCGTACCGCAACACCCGCCGACGATGTTTACGCCAAACTCGTTGACGAATCGTTCGAGCCAATCCGCGAGTTCACTCGGTTGGAGCGGAAAGTAGGTCTCGTCGCCGCGTTTCTGTGGCAGCCCCGCATTTGGCAAGACGCTCAGGAACCGATCGCACGACGTACTCAGCGTCCTTTCCGCAGACATCATCAAGTCCGGGCCGACCGAGCAATTCAAGCCAACCACATCGATTTCTGGAATCGCGAGCAAGGTCGTCACTGCCGACGGGATTTCCGTGCCCGGCAGCAAGGTCTCGCCCCTGGTCCGGTCGTCCAGGGTGATCTGCACCATCAGCGGAACGCGAATCCCCTTCTGCTTCATGACCTCAATGGCGGTGATGGCCACACATTTCGCTTGCAGGATGTCGAAACACGTTTCGATGAGCAGTGCGTCGATGCCCTCTTCGAGGAGGGCAACGATTTGTGGTCGGTACGAGTCAGCCAACACGTCGAAGTGGGCGTAGATGGAGGCGTTCTCGACCGAGGGCATCTTGGTGCCCGGCCCGATGGAGCCCACTACGAAGCGCGGCCGGCTCGGCGTGCTAAACTCCTTGACGGCGCGGCGTGCGATGCGCACGTTCAGCCGGTTGATCTCGTCAACCCGATCGGCGAGGCCAAATTCGCCCAGCACGATCTTCGAGCCATTGAAGGTGTTGGTCTCGATTGCGTCGCAGCCGACTTCCAGAAACCCTTTATGAATCTCGTAAATCCACTCGGGTCGGCTGACGGCCAGGTAGTCGCAGTTGTTGACCTGCGCGGCCCCGCCCCAGTCGGCGTCGGTCGGGTTGTAGCGATGGATGCTGGTGCCCATCGCGCCGTCGAGAATGAGGACACGTTCGCTTAGTAGGCCAAGAAAATCCGCAGGCATGAGGAAACCATCTCCGAACGGGCAATTACCTATTCAGATATGAATAAGCGTTCGATGGTTCACATACCAGGGAGAGAAACGAACTCAGAGGTGAGAAAACGAGAAAACGGCCCACACCGCCGACATCCTAATTCGGCGGTGTGGGCCTCCACGGCAGCTCAAGGCTTCCCTGACACTTGAGGCTCCAGAGGTCCGGTGAACCGGATCGCAGGGGGCAGCTTTCGCCCTCCCCGACCCACGCACTTAATGGCGATTGCCTGAGGCATCCTTTCCTCGGATGACCCGGCCACCAGTGACCTTTGGTCCGTGATCCTTCCACCGCGAGACCATCCTTGTCGGCCGCACGGGCGGGCGGTGGTGCCGGCCACAAGGACCGGTTCAGAATTTCAATCAATTCGTAAGGGTTACAGAATACTCCACACCATCGGGGTGCGGGCCAGGACAAGCATTGCAAGTGAATGCCGAGCTGATGACAAAGCGTACTGGCAAGCTGAACTTTTGGGCTGGTCGAACCCGCAGGCAATCTTGCAAGGAGCCATTTCGATACCTTCTGACGGGTGAGGCGATCCATCTTCGCGAGATGATACCTTCGCAATTGCAGCTGTCAACAACTTTCTTCGCGAATTGATCGCGATAATCCCTAAATCCAGAAGAGTGCGTCTCTTCGGACTTGCCAAAAATCGTATCAACGAAATTAAATATGATAAAATGATGAGCTGTATGCATTTGGGGTGCGCAAGCGAGCGCGCAGGATGTGAACAAATGACCCCCACCTGTGCCGTGTGAGACGACTTTGGGGAACCCGTGACTAAAGTGGGAGCCTGCCGGCTGGATATTTGGATCACCACAGCGGCCCCTTCGCGAAGAAGGGCGGTGGGCATGCAGCACCAATCGGCTAATTCGGCCCCCAACGGGTTTTCATTGGTTCGCCGCAAATAACGCGGCCCAAGCACGTACACTGCAGGGGTCACCAGCATCGTACCCTGCGCCGTACCGGATAGCAAGCCCCCGGATGGCCCATCTTCGATACGACATGCCAACTGTGGGGTTTCGACTTCACCGCTCCAGAACCGGCCGGGACGTGTCATCGCACCGTGCAGTCGGTTCGCCCGCACGACGAACTTCCAACTCGGGAATCTCCCAAGCCCGTAAGTGCGAGCCAGGATCCATTATTTCTCAAGCGTGATCCGTCACGCGGCATCAATCGTACCGGCGTTATTTTTTCGCAAGAGGCCGCGATGCGATTTGCTTCACGCGGACGAAACTAAAGCTTCAGCAACGCTGTCGCCGCTTCGAGCGAGAACGCCGCAGCCTTGGAAGCGATGATGCTTTCCACAATGTCGTGCTCGATTCGCAATCCCCATTCGAACCGCTGGCTCGAACGCGAAACGGGGATGATTATTACCGCAACGATTCCAAAATTCCCAGACGCATCGCCCCGACGCTGGGCAACAATCCACCCAGCCGGCCCATGACGAGCGTGAACAACATGCCGCCCGCGAATCCGTCGAGGCCGAACGAGAGTTTCGTTACGACGGTTTTGCCGCCTCCCTGACCGGAACTCACGTTGCTCGTGATCGTCAAGCCGCCCTGATAAGCGGTTGCCACGCCATCCACGAACAGGATCAAAAATACACCCAGTAGCCCGCCGATGAGGGCGATTGCCAGCGATTCCAGCATGAAGGACACCAGAATCTGCCAGCGTTTGTAGCCAACCACGCGCATGACGCCGATATCTTTAATGCGCTGAGCGATGGCCGCGAACATCACGAGCATCACGCCGATGGTGCCGCCGAGAGCCATGATGATCGCAACGACGGTCACCATGAACATGAGTTGCGAGTTCGACTTGGCCAAGTCTTCGTAGTACCGAGTCTCCGGAACGGCACGCACTCGTGGGTTGGTGAAATTCTTGGTGAGATGGAAGGCCATGAAGTCCGCGGACCGCTGGCTGGTCTCAGGATTCTCGTCGGCCACGCGGAGCACGATGGTGGTGAACGCCTGTTTGCCGAATGCCTTCGAAACGCGGGCATTGGTGGCCCAGGTTTCCGAATCGAAGGTGCGGCCGGCCGATTTCATGATGCCGACGACGACCATATCGAGATCGCCGATTTTGAACACGTCGCCGATGTCGAGTTGCTTGCGGCCATAATCGGCCCCGAAAGCGGACGCGGCCCCTTCACCCAACACGCACGGCACGGCCGTGACACCGCCGGCAATGCTGATGGCCCCTTCACGGCCGAACCATTCGCCTTTCGCCAGCGTGATGTCGTGGACCTTGCCGCCGATCTCGCCATCGTCCAGGCCACGAAGTTGCACGAAACGGCGAGCAGGGCCATCCCCGGTCGGCTTGGCAATTTCCTGATTGATAACGAAGTACGTCTCTTTGGAGCACCAGCGTACCGGCGGTTGGCCTCCCTTGCCCGGACTGGATTTCACGGCAATTATCTGCTTCAATGGCCGGCCTTCCTGATCGGTCGTGGCAACTTCCAGTTCCAGCTTACCGGTGTCGCCATAGCCGAGCGTGCTGAACAACTCGTCCGTTGAACCTTCCGAGAGGACGAACACATTGCCCGGAATGCCCGAGTTGGATGTCAGGCGATTGACACTATCCACGAAGGCCGACATGAGGATCAGCAGGAACACCACGACCGTGAATGCGATGCAGGTCATCAGCGTGGTGATCCAACGCACACGCAGGTTGCGAAAGTTGTACGAGAGCGGGACCTTGCCGATGCCGAAAAGCAGCAGAAAATCCGTCGCATACATGAGCAACATCACGAACGGCCAACCATCGACGAGAGCTTGCGGTAGCCGACTGGAGATTGATTCGCCGAGAATCGTTCGCGTCATGCCGCCGTAAGTCGAACTTTTCAGGCCCATCCAAGAAACGATTTGCGTTGCGAATGTGAGAATCGCGACGAGCATAGTTGCGCCGATCAAAAATGCATGGAGTCGACGTAGGAATCGCTGCCAGGCCGTGCGGGCGGGCGTCACCGTATCGGCGAGCACGGCCTCCTCGGGCATCACGATCGGCAAGAACATCAAGAGCGTCGAAAGCGGCAGCAAGCCGAAGCCGAGCAAACACAAAAGCCCGGTGATTCGTGCAATCACTTCCCGCAGCCACAAGATGCCTCGCAGCGTGGCAAACGGCCGGCCGAACTGCTGGTAAGGTGCCTTCACGAACAAGCCGGTCGCATAAACCAGAATCGATGCGTACATCGCCTGGACCATGGATGCAACGGGTATCAGGTTGAGCCAGCCGGAATCCGTACCGATGATGCCGACGGACGCAAGCCCACGAACGAGCGACGGGAACGTCCACGCCCAAGCCGCCAGGATCAGGATCGCGCCCAGAAATAGGCCGAAGAAAATGGCGAGGGCAAGGGCCATCGCGACCACCGAACGAGCGAAAACCTCGGCCCCACGTGCTTCATCGTTTTGTTTGCCGATGACGCGAAGGAGCAGCCGATGACACGTTCGTGGCAACAACCCGATGACGATCTGCGGAACGGCGGCAACAACTTCGAGGATGCGGTCGGTGTTGAACGCGAACGAAAGTCCACTTTCCGGCGGCGGCGTTTGGTGTTGCAGTTCGGTCGGCATGAAATTCTCGCGGATTGAATTCTGCACTCCCTCGCTGACGCTTCGGGCTCCCCAAAATTTAGAGCCCGAAGCGACCGTGAGGGGACTTACGTTACTCGACTAAAAACTTGCGAGGCCTTGATGCTGTACGCACTGATCGAAGGCAAAATCGAACCGATCAATGCCGACGTTCCGCCAACGACCGGGCCCCACCACAGGGCGTCGTCGGGGACATAAAACCGATTGAAAAAAGCAATGCCCATCGAGATGCCGCCGAGCGCATTCACGACCGAGTACGCCGTCGCCGTGGCCATGAAGCCGCTCAACATCCCCACGAGCAATGCCTCGCCAAGCACCAGGCCCAGCACCATCCACGGCCGGAAGCCGAGAACTTTGAGCACGGCAATCTCCGTCTTGCGTTCGCGCACACCGATGCCGATCACCAGCGATGCGACCAGCGTGGTAATCGCCAGCAGGCCAATGCTCAATGGGTACTTCATGAACCAGAACAGCGTCTTGTAAGGCGAGAGAAAGTTCGCGTAGGCCGACGATTCGATCTCCATCTTGACGGCCGGCGAAAACTTGCCTGGATCGTTAATCTTCGCCTGCAAGGTCTCAAATGCCTTGGGATTCGGCAGCCGCACCCAGATAAGATTCATGCATTTCTCAGAAAGCGGATGCGGCGATCCCGTTCGCCCGGCATACGCATCGAGTTCATCTTCCAGGTACTTGCGATTCATGACCGCACTCGTGTCCCAGCGGGAACCGAGCGGAAACTCCGCGACGATTACAAAATCGAAAACCAGGTTCTTGTAGTTCATGCTCGTCATTTTGAAGTGATCGCCAATGCGTTTGCCCATCTGCCGCAGGCGTTCCGCACCGATGACCACGGCCGTTTTATTCTTGGCCATTTCCACGACGGCCCGATCAATTTGGGATCGCTCCTCGCCGTTCAGATCCTCCAGGCCGGGCATCATCTTCGTGAGTTTTTCCGGCTCCGTCGCGAAGAAGAAAATCGAGTTCTGCGGCGTTCGCTTGGCCGGGTCAAGCGATCCACCCACGAAGGCCCAGGTCATGATGTTGTCTTCGATATTTTCGGGGCGTTCGCCCGGCGGAAGTTCGGCAATCAGAGCTTTCACGGTACTCAAATGGCTTGGCTTCATCTGGCTCGGGATTTGATGCTTTTCGGTCACGATCCCCTTCAGGTTCGAATCGTTCTGCTTGGTTATCGCGCCGATGAATGACAGAATCGACCAGATGCAACAGAGCACGAACACCAACACGAAGACGGCAAGGTAAGTGAGCGAAGTTCGCAATAATGCCCGGATGATGTTCCGCATGCCGAGCACTACACCCCGCCTTCCCAGCAAGAAAGCGGTAATGAAAACCATCAGCGGAATCGGACCGAGGATCAGAAACACATACAGAATGATCGCCCGGATCGCGGAGATTTGCTTCTCCTTGGCCGCCTTGCTTTCCTTGCCTGCACGGTCGAAGTAGTTGTCGGCGGCTCGAAGGACGCTTTTGTCGACCGTGGA
Organism: Gemmataceae bacterium; assembly: GCA_009691845.1. Lineage (GTDB taxonomy): Bacteria > Planctomycetota > Planctomycetia > Gemmatales > Gemmataceae > SIAJ01. The sequence continues at coordinate 27,392 of SIAJ01000006.1, read as the reverse complement.
TCTGTTGGCGCCTTCGTACAGCGAGCCATTTTGGGCGGCCGCGATGTACTCCGCCACTTTCGCAATCACGGCCGTCGGCACCGGTGGCGGCCCCGTCGGCTCCAGCGGCGGATTTTGATAAGCGGGAAAGATGGCCTTGAACGGATCGGGTGGCGGAGCTTGCTCCTCGTCCCACAAGTCCACAAGTTCCTGCGCCTTGTCGGGGCAACGAGCCCAATCGATTTGCACGTCTTGCGTAAGACTCGGTGCGGCCTTCTCGCCAATCCGGCGAGTGAAGCCGTCGAAGATCTCCTTCACGGCAGACTGCGTCGGCCCAGGTTTGTAGCCCTTCACCGTTCCCACGAGGCGACCTGGCCAGTCGAAGGCCCCGAAGTACCCGAGGCTCACAAGCGTCGCAAAGATGCTGAAGGCCGGCGGAAACACCCGGCAAAACGAGGAGAGAATTTTTGAGAAGCCGCGGTTGCCGGACGAGTCTGCCGCCCAGAACCAAATAACCTTGTAACCCAGTGCGCCGTAGAAGATGGGAAGCGTGAGGATCCCGGCAAACACCGCGCAGATGACGAGGATGATCAGCAGCAACATTAGTTGATAGGTCGCCTCGACGAGCGAGGTTTCCAGGCCCATGCCGGGCATATTTAGTTCTCCGCTTGCTTCCCCCTTCCCTAAAAGGGAAGGGGGAGAAGAGTTCACACCGTTGCCACCTGTCGTTTCCCCAATTCCGTCGTGCGATCGTCGTCCAGCACCAGCTTGCCTTTTTCCAGGTGCAGCACGCGGCCTGCTCGCTCCGCTGCGTGTGGGTCGTGCGTGACCATGATGACCGTTTTGTTCAACTGCTTGCACAAAATCTGCATGATGTTCAGCACTTCATCGGCCGACTTGGTGTCGAGGTCCCCCGTGGGCTCGTCGGCCACGATCAGAGCCGGATCGGTGACCATTGCTCTTGCGATACCGACTCGTTGTTGCTGGCCGCCGGAGAGCATCGAAGGCCGATGATTCATGCGGTCTCGCAAGTTGACCAGATCGAGGGCCGTGAGCACCTGCTTACGGCGTTGTTCCTTGTTCATGGGCAACAACAAGAGCGGCAATTCGACGTTCTCGTAGGCGGTGAGCACGGGGAGCAAATAGTAAAATTGGAAAATGAAGCCGACGCTGCTGGTGCGCCAGCGGGCGAGTTCGCTCTCGGACATCGCGGAGACATGTTCCTGGCCGACGTGGATGTCGCCACCCGTCGGCGTGTCGAGGCCGGCAATGAGATTCAGAAGCGTGGTCTTGCCCGAACCCGAAGGCCCCATGAGAGCGAGGAATTCCCCTTCGGGAACATCGAGCGTAAGCTTTTGAAGAACGCGAATCTCCTCGCTGCCACGTGTGAACGATTTATAGAGTTCACGAACGCGAACGAGAGGACTCGAAGGGGCCGCCATGCGAAACTCCGCATTTGCCTGGAACGAATCTTATTCTTAGGCCGATTGGCCGATTTCTTCGACCCGTGGCCTGAGTTTACGCTACAGTTCGCCTTTGATTCGGATGTCCTCCAAATCCGGCGGCGATACTTTTTTCGGAATTTTCTAAAACTGCTCTTACGTTTTAGCCTCCATCGCGCTATCTCTCTCTTGTCGTCTGAAGGTTCAAATCCTTCCCCATTCCTTTCATTTTTCGATTCTCCTCCAATCCAGCCGGAACGTCCTAAAATACGTATCCGCAGCACCTTCGACCTCGCAATCAGGGTTCCAACATGCGACTCACTTCTCTCCTAACGCTTTGTGTTCTGGCTTGGGTTCTCCCGCTCGCGGCAGCCGAGCCGATCAAGGCAACCGGGGCCAATTTTCCGCTGGCTAGCAAGTTCAATCGCGAGTTTGTTTACCAACACGTCCAAGAATCGAATGTCTTCCCCTCGTTCATCGGCAAGACCGATCAGTTCTGGTATAGCGTCCGTACTCCGAACGGCACGAAGTATTGGCGAGTGGACCCGGCCAAAAAAAGCAAGGAGCCGCTGTTCGATACTGCCAAGCTGGCCGCACAACTGTCGGAGTCACTTCAGAAGCCAACTGACACGGATACGCTTGGCCTCACCCGAACGAGCGTGACGGACGACGGCTTGAAGATGCGTTTCGTGCTGGCCGACATGCAATTCGAGTACGAGTTCGCGACCGGCAAACTGACCAAGGTTGGGCCGGCTCCACCGGAACCTCGATTTATTCCCAAGGGGGACATGGACGACCGCACCCGGGAGCTTCTCGAAAAACAGCGTGAAGAGCGTGAGCGAGTGGAAAAGGAAAACGAGCGCAAGGACGACGTCAAGAAAAACGAAGACAAGAAAGACGAGACGAAGACCGAGTCGAAAAAAGGTGGTTTCGGGCGCGGCGACTACAAGGCTTATTCCCCGGACCGCAAACGTTATGCATATAGCCAAAATCACAACCTGTATCTCGCGGAAGACGGCAAGGAAGCGGATGCGACACAACTGACGAAGGACGGCGAGGAGGAGTACGGATTCGGTGGAGGTGGGGGACGGTTCGGCACACGAACAACGACCGAGACCAAGATTCCGCTGGCCGATCGCAAGACCCGCCCGAACGTCACCTGGTCGCCGGACTCCAAGTGTTTCTCGGTCACGCGAACGGATGGCCGCAGTGTCAAGGACCTCTTCCTGGTCGATGCCATTGCTCAACCTCGACCTGCTCTTGAGAAGTACAAGTACCCAATGCCCGGCGAGGATGCGGTCTACAAGGTCGAGCTTTACTACTGCGACGCGGCCAGCAAAAAACTCGTTCGCGTAAAGCCAAAATGGGCCTTCGAGCGTTACAGCGACATTCACTGGAACAAGACCGGGGACGAATTGCGTTTCGTCCATCGCGATCGATTGCAGCGGCATCTCGAAGTCTGTTCGTTGAATACCAAGACGGGCGAGGAAAAATGCCTGATCGCGGACGGCTTTGACGCCGCGTTTCTCGACTTCCAGAATCTTCGCTACGTGGAGGAATCGGACGAGATGATCTGGTGGTCGGAACGTTCCGGGTGGGCCCATTTCTACCTGTACTCACGCGATGGCAAGCTCAAGAACCCGATCACGACTGGAGCCTGGCGAGCGAGTCGAATTGTCGATGTGGACGGCAAGAACCGCCTTCTCTACTTCGTCGGCAACGCCCGCGAGCCAGGCGAGAACGTCTACTACAACCATCTGTATCGCGTTCGCTTCGACGGCACCGATCTCACATGCCTCGACCCGAGTGCCACCTGTTTTTCGTCGCACGCGGACAATTGTCGTGGGGCCAATCACCGATCGTACCTTTCACCTTCGAAGAGATTCATCGTGACTTCGTGCTCGCGTGTGGACGCGACACCGATGTCGTACGTACTCGATGAGAAGGGCGGACGTGTGATGGAACTGGAGCAAACCGACCTGACAGCCCTTACGAAAACGGGTTGGAGGCTGCCGGAAACGTTTTGCGTGAAGGCGGCCGACGGCGTGACCACGCTTTACGGCAACATGTGGAAGCCGTTCGATTTCGATTCGAAGAAGAAGTACGCGATCATCGCACACGTTTACCCTGGGCCACAGCAGGAAGGGGTTATTCACACCTTCTCCGCGTATGGCACGAATCAGCAACTCGCTCAGCTTGGGTTCATCGTGATTCAGGTCGGCCATCGCGGCGGCACACCAGACCGCTCCAAGGCCTATCACAGTTACGGCTACTTCAATCTGCGCGACTATGCTTTGGCCGACAAGAAGGCGGCCATCGAGCAACTGGCCGCGCGCCACAACTTCATGGATCTCGATCGCGTTGGCATTTATGGGCACTCCGGCGGCGGGTTCCTCTCGGCCGCGGCCCTCTTGCAGAAACCCTACAACGAGTTCTTCAAGGTCGCCGTCGCCTCGGCCGGGAACCACGACAACAACATCTACAACGACAACTGGTCCGAGCGTTATCACGGCCTGAAGGAAGTGCCGGTTGATGCCAAGGACAACAAGGAGATCAAGGGCAAGGCCATCCCACCGGCCAAGCCGTTTGACGATGAGGACGAACCGCAGGACAAGAAAATTGAAAACAAAAAGATCGAGGCCAAGATGGATGACGTGAAAAAGATCGACGAGAAGAAGACCGAGGAGAAGAAGGCTGAAGTCAAGAAGGAGGAAGTCAAGAAAGCTGAAGAGAAGAAGACCGAGGAGAAGAAGGCTGAAGCCAAGAAGGAGGAGCTAAAGACCGAGGCCCCGAGGACGAAATTCGAGATCAAGGTGCCGACGAACGCGGAGTTGGCTGCGAATCTCAAAGGGCACATCCTGCTGGTTCACGGGGACATGGACAACAACGTTCACCCGGCAAACACGATGCGACTGGTGGATGCCTTGATCAAGGCGAACAAGCGATTCGACATGATTATCCTGCCCGGAAAACGGCATGGGTTCGCGGATTTTCAGCCGTATTTTACACAACGAATGTGGGATTTCTTCGCGGAGCATTTGCTGGATGATCGGCAAACCAGTGCGGATTTGTACGATCGCAAGCCAAGGAAGTAGCCGGGATTTTCAGAGCCGCGAACGTAAGGGAGCGAGATGGTATTTTCGGGGCCGCGAATGTAAGGGAGCGGTCAGATGCACGCTAGGTGCAGGTGACCACTCCCTTACGGTCGCGGCTCCGTTCTTGACCGCTCCCTGACGGTCGCGGCACCGTTGCGATGTATTACCGGCCTGGCGGCAAGAAGACGGGTGCCGACGGGATGAAGTCGTCTGATGACACGGCATTCGGTTGAGGCAGCACGTTGGCTGCGGATGGTGCCACGGCCGGAGCGGCTGGGAAGGTACCCAGGGTCGGGCCTGCGGTGTCATTAGCCGGCAGGACCAGGCCGGTTGGCGACTTGGCACTGACACTCGTGGCCAAATTTTTCGGAGACTTGCTGCTCATCTCGATCGGAGCTGGAGCAGGCGTCGGCGTCGGCACGAATGCTGGCGGCGGCGCAGTGAACGTCGGCGCTGCAGGTGTGGCAGGCATCCGTCCTTGGGCCGGTGCTGGTTCAGGAGCGGGCAAGCCGATGACTTGCCCAGGAGCCATCGGCACGGTCATCGAAACGGGAGAGCTTGGGGCAGGCAGCACCGAATCCACTTGAACGTATTGAGGACCATTCGGCCCATTAACAATCATGAAAATCGGCTGGCCGGCCGGTGCGGGCATCAGCATTCCGGGGCTGGCTTGCATCGTCATGATGATGGGCTGCTGCATTTGCTGCATCGGCATCATCTGTTGCGGCATGCCCTGCATCGTCATCATCTGCTGCTGCATATGGGGTTGACCATTGCCGACATTGGCGACTGGATACACGATGCCGCCTGATCCCAGCGCGGGGATGCCCCGCTGGTTCGCGTGATGGGAGGCCATCATCGGCTGCTGCATCACCATCTGGGGAGACATGCGCCCCGAGCCGTTTGTCATCTGTCGTCCAGCCTCAATTTGAGCGAACGCAGGAGATACAGGGGACTTGAGGTCCCCACGAGCGACGCCCGGCTGAGCGAACTGTTGTCCTGTGGACTGACAGCCCACGAGCGTCCCGGCCGCAAGACCAACCGCAGCCAGCATGGCCCGACGACTCCGCTTGAATGCGTGCATACCCATGACTGTCTCCCTGGCGGCTGGTCATCCACTGAAATTTATCGCAATGGCGGGGCAGCGGCCGGTGCGGCTGGCGCAACGCCCGGAACCGGGGCGGCACCCTTGGCAGGGGCACGGTCGCGCGGGTTCAGAAGCCCCGCCGTTTCTTGTTGAGACGCGAGTTCACGCGATAGCGGAAACTCAGGTTCTGCCGGGAAGTATTGCGGGTGATGACCTTCCAGATAATGGGCTGACGGAAGCGTCATGCCCCCCATCCAGGTCTGGCACCCGGTCAGCAGGCCCATGGACAGGCCAAGTGTCGATAGGCTAAGCAGCCTGATACGGCGGAGCGTCTGCATGATCGATGCCTCAGTCGGCCCTTCGCGGGCGGAACATAGGAAACCTGTAACCGGTATCGGCCACCGTAACGGATCGGATTGAGGGGATTTCCCTAAATGAACGACGTTGCTGACAAAGCAGTTTCTGTGCAATTCGCCAGTTGTTACAGTTGATTGGGCTTGCGTAGTTTACCTAGATAGGGATAGGCTACCCCATATCGCCCATCCTCCGCTTCAGAGCAAGAACTCCATGACCCGTCTGTCCGCCGTTGCGGCGTGGCTGTTGGCTGCGGTCGCCATTTTTGGGCAAACGTCTCCAATCTACGCTCAAGAGGATCCGAAAAAGCCTACGCGACCCAATGAGCTCGTTGTGGATGTCAAGCTCATTGATGATAGCGTCGTCAAGCTCACGTTGCTTGAGGGACAAGTCGAATTCATGACGCCGCACGGAAGGCTGCTGATTCCCATCACCGACATTCGCAAAGTCGATCTGGGATTAAGAATCCCTGATGATGTGGCCGCATTGATTCAGTCCGCCGCCGTGGACCTGGGTAGTGCCATGTTTCGCAAACGGGAAGAAGCGACGGCACTGCTCTTGAAGTATCGCGAAAAATCTTACCCCACGCTGAAGGAGGCCGCAAAGTCGTCGGACGCCGAGATCGCCAAACGAGCCGAAGAGTTGCTGGAAAAACTCGAAGCTACAGTGGCCCAGGCCAGGCTCAACCTCCCCGATTATGACGTCATTCATACGGCCCAGTCGAAGATTGCCGGTAAAATTACGGTTCCCACGCTGCGGGCCCGTCCCTTCACGTTTGGCGATATTGCCTTGAAACTTGCCGACGTCGTTGCCCTGTCCACGAACGGATTCAAAGAGAAGGATGAGTTGGCACAGATGCTACCAGACCCTGGTAGCATGTCCGGTTACCAGCAGCCGGTACACATCGGCAAGACGTACACCTTCCGCGTAACCGGAGCCGCTGGCGGGTCACTGTGGGGGACCGAGATGTATACGCTCGATTCAACGCTCGCCGCCGCCGCCGTCCACATGGGTATCCTCAAAGTGGGACAGGTCGGTAATGTCAAAGTCACGATCCTTGGGCCGTCGATTGGGTTCGTAGGCTCGACCCAGAATGGCCTGACGAGTACCGCTTACGCGAACTATCCTGGAGCATTTCGCGTTCACCTGAGAGAACGCTAAGCCTCGGCTCTCCAATCTCCCGATCGGCGTCCCCGGCAGCAGGATTCGCGTTCGACGCTGTTCTTCCGGAGGCGTTCGCTTTACAATTCACCTATGCAATTGTTACCAGACGTTTCCGTTGTTTCCAAGCCCGCACTCCTTGATCAGCCCTCGGATGCACTGCATTCGTGGTTCGGGGAACGTGGCCAGCCGCTCCTGCGCGTCAAACAAATTCGTCGTCGCGTGTTGGCCGGCAGGGCCGAGTCGTTCGAGCAAATGTCCGACCTCCCCAAGGAGATTCGTGGCGAACTGGCAGAACATTTCACGCCGCTTGGCACGCACATCGAACGGCACCTGATTGCGTCGGACGATACGCACAAGCTCTTGCTCAAGCTTCACGATGGTCGCACGATCGAGTGCGTACTCATTCAGGAGGCGCCGCGTCGAACGGCTTGCATTAGCACGCAGGTCGGCTGCGGCATGGGTTGCGTGTTCTGCGCCAGCGGGATTAACGGCGTGGTTCGTAATCTCACGACTGGCGAGATTCTCGAACAACTCGTGCGACTACGAAACCTGACGCCTGTCGATGGCCGATTGTCCAACATTGTGGTGATGGGGATGGGCGAGCCCTTGGCCAACCTGGACAGCTTGATTGAAGCCCTGGAGATTGCCGGCCACAAGGATGGACTCGGCATCGGCGCTCGGCATATCACGATCTCGACCGTGGGATTGCCGGTGAAGATGCGGGCGCTCGCCGATCTGGGCAAGCAATATCATCTGGCCGTTTCGCTTCACGCACCGAACGACCTACTTCGAACCCGCATCGTGCCGACGAATTCCAAAACAGGCATCGACGACATTCTGGCAGCCGCGGACTATTTCTTCGAGAAAACCGGACGTCAAGTGACCTATGAATACGTGCTACTCGGCGGATTGAATGATAGCCCGCGCGAGGCACGCGAGTTGGCGACGCTGCTTCAAGGTCGGAAAGCCCACGTCAATCTGATTCCATTCAACAAAGTGGAAGGGCTTCCGTATCTCTCCCCGGGCACAGATGCCCAGACGGTGTTCATTGATACTCTAAGAAGAGCGGGGATTAGCGTGAAAGTCAGAAAGCGAAAGGGTTCGGAGATCGACGCGGCCTGCGGGCAACTGCGGCGCCAGGTCGAGCAGGAATTAGCAGTGGCGGCAATTTAGTCGGCATACTCCGTATCCCGACCCGCGCTCACGGAGAGTGCGGGCTACTGATCGCGGGGAAGAGGTATTGTGGCGATCGGGCAGACCAGCGCCCAGATGGCACTACGCGACCCGGACATCCGCCTCATGCTGCGGGTACGGGAGGACGATACCGCTGCCTTCACGGAACTGGTCAGCCATTATCAGCACCGTCTCGTTGGGATCATGCACCACCTGGTTGGCAACACCGAAGAAGCGGAAGATCTTGCTCAAGAAGTTTTTCTGCGGGTTTATCGAAATCGCAAGAAGTACACGCCCCAGGCCAAGTTCTCGACCTGGTTCTTCACGATCGCCAACAATCTCGCCTTGAATGCTTTACGCAATCGCAATCGCAAGCCGGCGGTTCCGCTGTCTGCCTCGGACTCTGGCCCTCTGGGGATTCGTCCCGAAGAGCAACTGGTGCGCGATCACGGAGCGACCCCCTCGTTCGGGCTTCGTCAGGCGGAGCTGGCCGACCGAATTCGGTCGGCACTGGACACACTCAATGAACGCCAAAAGATGGCCGTGCTCCTGAACAAATTCGAGGACATGAGTTACCTGGAAATTGCCGACGTGATGGGATTGACCACCAAGGCGGTCAAGTCACTGTTAAGCCGGGCCCGAACTCGGCTCCGCGACGCCCTAGCCGGATACGTCTTGATGGACGGCGAGGAACACCCCGCGGCCGACGAATCGGAAGTGGAGGGGGACTGACCCGTGGCCGACTCCAAACCACCAGCGGATGACAAGGCTCCGAGCGACCCAGCGACGGAGGAATTGGTCGCGTACCTCGACGGCGAACTTTCACCCCCCGACGCGGAGTCGTTGGCCACACGATTGGGATTGGATCCGAAACTACGCGCCCAGGCGGAATCGCTACAACGCACGTGGGACATTCTGGATATCTTGCCCCAACCACAGCCCTCAGCTTCGTTCGCGTCGCGCACCGTATCACAGATGCTGGTGGTGCCCGCTGCGGGCGGCAACGTGCAGTCGATCCTGGCAGCCCCGGCGAATTCGGCGCTGGCCGCGAGCCCAGTACAGAGGTCCGGAGCCAGTTTTTGGCTGGCGTCATTCTTGACGATCGCTGCGGCCGGATTTGGTGGTTACTTTGCTCATCAGGCTTACGCTCCCGCAGCCAAATTGGCCGTCATGGAAGTGCCCACCGAAGACGTTCCCTTGATGAAAAACCTGCGACTGTATCGGAACGTGGACGACATGGAATACTTGAAACAACTCGATTCGCCCATGTTGTTTGCCGACCCTGCGGAATCCTGATCGGGAGACGATGCGACGAATCCTGCCTACGACCGGATCCCGAATGCATCGCTGGATGCCGATGTGCCTTCACGTACTCTTGATCGCGGTCCTGTGTGGGCTCTCGATTGCGATGGCCGCCCAGGAATCCCCGTTGAATCCGGACGACCCCGAATATCTCCGACGCCAGCAGGTCTGGTATCACGCCCAGGAACCGAGTCGAAAATCGCAACTCCGAAAACTGCATTCGGACTTTCAGGCACTCGACCCGGAGTCGCAAGCTCGTTACGAGCGCGTGATGAAACAATACAACGCTTGGCTCGTCCGCCTGCCCGAAGCGGATCGCGAGCGTGTGGCAACGGCGACTTCCGCGCTGGCCCGAATCGAGATCGTCCGGCAATTGCGCGAGCAGGATTGGGTGAGGACGTTGCCCTCGCCGTATCGTGCCGAGTACGCGAAAATGGAGGGTGACGCGAAGAAGCAGCGCGTTCTGGAATGGCGGAGCGAGGAGGCCGAACGCGACGAAGAGTGGGCACTGGCTTTGCGTTCCTGGGATCAGTTCGTCCCTGGTAAAGTACCGCAAATGTTCCTGAACGAGGGGCGCACTCAAATCGAAACATTCGTCCAGCATCTGAAGGAAAACCTGTTGGACCACGAACGAAAAGCTCTGGATGATGCTCGTGGCAATGCCGAAGACTTTGGCCATTACTTTGGTTATGCGCTCGAAATCGTTCGGCTCTCGGACGCGCATCCGATCTTGCCGGGTAAGGTTGGAGCAAAAGATTTCAATTCGCTTCCCGATTCGGTCAAGGAATACCTGGTCAAGAATGACAAGCACTTTCGCAAGAAGGGGGTGTTACTGGGCGGAGAAGAACTCAAGGATGTTCGCAAGTCGGTTGGACGCTGGCCGGAATTCGCAACAGAACTGACCAGGTATGCCCAGAAGACTCAGCTCACGCTGCCCGTACCGCTTGGGGATTGCAGCAAGGATCAGATGCCTACGGAGATCGAACAGTTTCTGAAAAAGGTGCTCGAACCTCAGCTAAACCGCTCCGAGGCAGGCAAAGCCAATCTGGAACTGTTGACCAAAGCTCAGGGCACCTGGCCCGATTATCCGCGGATGATCATGGAACTGGCGAAAAAGCACAAACTCCACGTGCCTGGCTGGACACTCCCCGGCCAGCCGCAAATGTGGGATCGTTTTCGCTCGGCCAGGGTTCGAAATAAGTGATTCCTTCACTGCTGTCAAAAATTTCTTCCCTGAGCATGCCTGACAATCAAGATTACCAATCATCTGGCTTGTCCATCCGCTCCGGAAACGACTAGCCTGACTTCCTCACCAGGTTATCCCTCATCTCAACCAGGCGGTTTCGTGAACACAAGCGATCCAGGATGCCGTTCACAGGTCCATCGGCCCGCTAGCCTCACGTGCGCGAGGGCGCGAACGTGGGCACGCCGATTCACGTCTTGTTCATCGGGGATTCCGAGGAGGACATGCGGATGTTGGTCCGCCATCTCCGCCAAGGGGGCTATGTTCCGACCAGCGAACGAGTGAATACGGCGGACGGTCTTCGGGCCGCACTGCACCCCGGTGGGTTTGAGATGATCATTTCCGACTTTACGATGCCTCGGTTTAGTGGACTGGAAGCCCTCGCCATCACGCTGCAACTGACGCCGGATCTACCGTTCCTTGTGGTCTCGGGAACAGTGGGCGAAGAGGTTGCCGTCGAATCGATCCGAGCGGGTGCGGCCGACTACTTGATGAAACAGAACCTGATCCGGTTCGTACCCGCCGTCGCCCGAGCCCTCCGTGACACGACCGAACGCAAGACGACGCTGCGAGCCGAGACCGTCCTCCGCGAACAGCGTTCTCTACTCGGGATGATTTACGACAACACTTCCGATGCGGTGGTCTTGTACACGTGGTTTCCACGCGAGGCGGTCTGGAGGTTGACGACCGTGAACCGGGCCACGCTCCTGATGACCCGATCGCTCGGCCTCGACCAGGCTGAGACCACGCTGATTGGGAAACAACTTGAGGCGGTCGTTCGCGATCTGGTGGGGCGAGATCACGCGGAGTCCGAATCGATTTTGCAGGATTTCTACCAGGCTGCAGAATCCGGCAAGACACGAACGCGAGAAACCCGGTTTGCCTCCGAAGAATCGTCGTTGTCGATAGAGATGAGCCTGATCCCGTTCTTCGGGCCGGATGCGCGGCACATCCTGGCCGTCATCCGGGACATCACCTCTCGCAAGAGCGCCGAGGCATCCCAACGCGCGTTAGAAGCCCGGCTGGCTCAGTCGCGAAAGATGGAGGCCTTAGGGCAACTCGCGGGAGGAGTGGCCCACGACTTCAACAATATTTTGACCGGAATCCTGGGGTTTGCAGAGGTGATTCGGCGATCCACGCCGGACGCTGCCGTAGCAGGCTTCAGTGGCGAGATTATTCAAGCAGCGCAACGTGCCCGCGATCTGGTTCGTTAAATCCCGATGTTTAGCAATAGGCAGCACGCCGAACGCCGGCCGGTTCGGCTGGCCGACGTCGCTCAGGAAGCATTGCAACTCATTCGGAACTCGGCACCGGCCATCGTCGAAATCGAAGCCCACTTTGGGGAACGACTCCCCTTTGTTCTTGGGGACAGTACCCAACTCCATCAAGTATTCATGAACCTGTTTACGAACGCGGTGCAGGCGATGGGGGAAGCAGGTGGGCGGCTGGAAGTCACGATCGAGCCTGTGGACGTTACCGCGGAATTCGCGTCTCAGCATCCGCCACTTCGCGAAGGATTATCCGTGCGATTCAGCGTAAGCGATTCCGGGCCTGGCATGCCCAAAACCGTTCTAGATCGCTTATTCGAGCCGTTTTATACAACCAAAGCTCCCGCTGGGACCGGACTTGGCTTGAGCGTGGTTCACGGGGTCGTTCAGAATCATGGAGGAGCAGTTGTTGTTGAGAGCAGCCCGGGTGCCGGCACGACTTTCGCTGTGTACCTGCCCGCGAGCAACTCTGCCTCGTGGTCGGGAGAAGCATCTCGGCCGATCGCACCAGAGCCGTTGACGAGCTGTCGAATACTGTTCGTGGACGACGAGACCTCAATCGCCCGCCTGGGCCAGCTCATGCTCAAGTCTCTCGGTCATTCCGCAACGACCTTCGGCGATCCCGCTGCAGGACTGGCCGCCATTCGCGCCAATCCAAACGAGTACGATCTTGTCATCACGGACCTGACCATGCCCGGCATGACGGGCTTGGAACTCGCGCAAGGAATTCGGACACTCGGGTCGAGCATTCCGATTATTCTGTGTAGTGGCTACGCCGATCAGGTCCCCGATGAAAGCATCAAGAGACTGGGAATTGTGGAACGGCTGCCGAAGCCATTTCAGATGCAGACTCTCGGAGCCGATATCCAGCGGGCGAGGGCGACCGAGGGGAAAACCGGTGGCGGGCAATCCCCTCGCTAGTCGAGCCGCTATTTCTTCTCCAGTACTTTCTCAACGGGCCTGTTTCCGGTTTCGCTCAGTTCCATGATCACTTCGAATTTGTTACCCATCACTTCGGACGTCATCTCCATTTTCACCATCGGAACGTTGGCGTCCTTGGTCTGCCAGACCTTGAGATCCGCTTCAAAATCCATCCCCATGGTCGACATCTTCAGCTTGTAGGTCTGCCATTTCGTAGTGTATTTTGTCTTCCCGAGCGTAAGAGCCTCGGGCCCATCCTTCAATTTCACCACCTCCACTTTCGTGCCCTCGGGCAGCTTGCCCGTCGCCTTCGTTGGATCGTAAGGCTTGGTCAGGTCGATGGCCTCGCTCTTGGCAGGGATCATCACATCCATCCCCATCACGAGCAGTTTTCCGGAGATGGCGATGATCGCTTCCTTGTCATCCTTCGTGGTGACGGTCTGGGTCAACTCCCCTTCGGTCGCGATGCCCGCAATCTTGGTTGTCATCTTGAAGGTGTAGTAATCGCCGACTTTCGACTTCTTGTAGGGATTCTCTTCCTGCTGCGCGTAACCCGAGGAGAAACAAACCATCGCCAGTCCGAGTGCGAAAAATACGTGTTTCATAGAGGAGTCCTTTTAGAGAGTACCGCCGGCCTCGAATCCTCGGGCCGTTGTCAGTTGCTCCGGAAGATTATAAGGCGAATCATAGTGGAGAAACTGGTAATCCGGTAAGTATCTTTTTCTTCGACCGACCCACCCAAAAGGAGTTCTACCTCCCATGTGCCTCACCCGTTTCGGCATTTTTCTCGCCCTTCTCCTGGCAGCCCCCACCTTCGCGGACGTCAAGCCGCACGCCTTGTTCGACCATCACATGGTCCTCCAACGTAATGCGACCCTACCGATCTGGGGAACTGCGGATCCCGGCGAGGAAATATACGTCCACCTGGAAGTGAAAACCGCCGACGGCAAGCGCGAGGAAGCCCAGTCCGTGAAAGCCGACAAAGACGGCAAATGGATCGCAAAACTCGCCGCGTTTCCGGTCGGAACCGATGGCATCCTGACAATCCGCGGCCAGGACCGTAAGCCGGAGCCAAAAGAAAAGAAGGGCCCAAATGCCGTCGTCTTCAGGGACGTGGCCATCGGCGAAGTCTGGGTCTGCTCTGGTCAATCGAATATGGAGTGGAGCCTGGCCGCGTGTCCGAAAGCCGGCGGCGTGGAAACGATCAACAACTCGACTAACCCGATGTTGCGGGTGTTCACCGTTGCAAAGTATGCTCAACCAACGCCTCAGTCCGGATTCAACCCGAAGCCGCCGACCCCGAAGCACCATCACTGGCTGCCAAGTCAACCCGACAATGCGCCGATGTTCAGCGCGGTGGCGTATTTTTTTGGGAAACAATTGCAAGAATCGCTGAAGGTTCCCGTCGGTCTGATTCACACCTCTTGGGGTGGAACTCCGGCCCAGGCCTGGACGAGCCGAGAGGCCCTCACGGCTGATGGAGGCTTGAAGTATTACCTGGAGCAACTGGACGAGCGAGCCAAGACCTACGACCCCAACAAGGCAGCACAGCAATATCAACTCACACTTGCAAAGTGGGAGAAGGCGGTTGAGGAAGCCAAGAAAAACAAACTGCCCATTCCGCGGAAGCCCGGCGAACCACAGGCCCCTGGGTATGGTCAGAACGACGCCGCTTCGCTTTACAACGGTATGATTGCGCCGGTTCTGCCCTTCGCCATCAAGGGTGCCATCTGGTATCAAGGTGAATCGAACGCGGGCAAGCCGATCGAGTATCGCTCACTATTCGCCGAGATGATTCAGGATTGGCGAAAACGCTGGGGGCACGATTTCCCGTTCTATTGCGTGCAACTTGCCCCTTTCCAGGCGGGCAACCCGAATGCGGACAACTGGGCTCATCTGCGGGAAGCTCAATCGATTGCATGTGCCAAGGTGAAGAACGCCGGCGTGGCCGTCATCTCAGACGCAGGCGATCTGACGGACATCCATCCACAGGACAAGAAGCCGTGCGGAGTGCGCATGGGTTTGCTCGCTCTCGCGCACACCTACGGCCAAAAAGTTGAATTCAGTGGGCCCTCCTACAAGGCAAAGAAGACGGATGGCAATCGGCTCATTGTCGATTTCGATTACGTTGCTGGTGGCTTGAAGGTCGGCGAGTTTTCGTTCGCAGGAGCGGAGAGCATCGGCAAGGACGGCAAGCTGGTCGGATTTGAAGTCGCCGGAGAGGACATGAAATTCCATCCGGCCACCGCGACGATCGAAGGTGAGAGCGTCGTGCTCGTAAGCGAAGCCGTCGGCAAGCCGATGCACGTTCGCTATGGCTGGAAGAACTTTCCGATCGTGAATTTATTCAACAAGGCCGGATTGCCGGCTTCGCCGTTCCGGAGCGATGAAGTGCTGCCAGCGGGACTGAAGTGAGCGATCCGGCAGAGTAGCCCGCACACTCCGTGTGCGGGCGGTCGGCACACGGAGAGCTTGTGCATCAATCAAAAATATAGCGGTAGGCCTCGCCAACCTCGGAGAGTGTCGACTACTATAGCCTCTTTTTTGCCCCGTATTTCGGCGGTTCCGGCTCGCTGACGGTTTTCAGCAACATCGTGATGATGTCTTCGCTCGTCTTGCCTTCCGCCTGGGCCTGGAAGTTCGTCGCGATCCGATGCCGCAATACTGGTTCGGCGGCCTTGCGGATATCGTCGATGGCGACCGAGAATCGCCCATCCATGGCTGCGAACGCCTTGCCTGCTTGAATGAGATACTGCCCGGCCCGCACGCCTGCCCCGAAGTCCACCATCTTCTTGACGAAGTCGGGAGCCGTAGGATCCTTCGGACGGGTGGCTCGAACCAACCGCGTCACGAAGTCGATCACGAAGTCCCCCACGGGCACGCTTCGGACCAGCTTCTGCAAATTGACGATGGCCTTTCCGCTCAGCACCTTCTGCGTTTCGCCGACCTCATCCTTGGCCGTCATGCCCAGGATGCGTTTCTCCTCGTCGATACTGGGGTAATCAACCTTGACGTTAAACATGAACCGGTCGAGCTGGGCTTCCGGAAGTGGATAGGTCCCTTCCTGTTCGATCGGATTCTGCGTGGCGATGACGAAAAACGGGTCGGGTAGATTGTACGTCTCCTGGCCGACGGTCACTTGCCGCTCTTGCATGGACTGCAGCATGGCCGCCTGCGTCTTGGGCGGCGTGCGGTTGATTTCGTCGGCAAGCACCACATTCGCGAAAATGGGCCCGTGGACAAAGCGAAACCCACGCTTCCCCTGCTCGTTTTCATCGAGGATCGTGGTGCCCGTGATGTCCGACGGCATCAGATCGGGCGTGAACTGGATTCGCTTGAAGCTCACATCGAGAATCTGAGCAATCGACGAGACCATGAGAGTCTTGGCCAGGCCCGGCACGCCCACGAGCAGGCAGTGGCCTCGGGTGAATATCGCGGCCATGATTTGCTCGATCACAGCGCTCTGTCCGATGACGACCCGGCCGAGTTGCTCGACCATCTGGGCACGCGTTTGGGAAAACTGGGTGAGATACTCGCTAATGCGTTCGGTCTGCACGGGGAAGGACTCTCTCGACCATGGCGGGATGCATGAGGTATTGTAGGGTTGAACTGTCCGGTCGCCGAATTAGGAATGAGTCTTACTCGGGATCGGCCACGGTCCGATACGGGACGCTTCGCCCACGAGATGGAACACGGCCCTTTGGAATGGTCGGAATCCAAAAAACAATCTGAGTTCGACGCGAACCCCCTGATGATTCGCCTCCGTGGTTTTGCGACGCCTACCGAGTTGCGCGATTGGCTTGCGGAGCATCGCTGCGTGCAAACCGATGCGAAAAGGGCGACGAAGGCCTCAAGGCCTTCCGCTCAAAAATCGGGCATTTACTCGTACGAACAGCGTGAGCACGCTGCGTTCGACGAGAAGTCGAAAAACGATTCAAGGCACGAGCGAAGGCTGGGAGTCCGTTCAAGCGCAAGCTCCCCGGTATCGCAAGATGTCGATCGACTGGGTGGTCCGTGCCACTCGTTAGAAGCGTCTCGGCATCCTCGTTGACGCGTGTGCGGATGGAGAGCCGATCCCTTCAATCAAACGGCCGAACCAATCAAAGTGAGAAGATAATCCTCACGTTACTCGGCTCGCCAAGCTCAGTTCTTCCCTTTACAAGGCGAGGCCATGATCGCGATGAAGAGTTGCTGGCGATCTTTCCCCTTGCCGACATAATGCTGCGTGGCCATGGAAAAAAACTTGTTGCACGCACACTCGTAAGTGATTTGATTGAGCCCTGGGGGGGTAATTGTGAGCATGATTCTCCCTTTCTCGTTTCGCTCTTTGTTCACTGTCACTTCGACGACCTCTTTGCCGACAAGCGGAACTTTTTCCGATTGGCCGAGTTGGAGCGACTTGACAACGGTCGTTTGTTCCAGCTTGAAGCCAGTGAGCTTGGGCTCCTTGGCCTGAACGAGCGCCGCGAATTCGACCAACTTCGGATGCACGTTTTTGTGATGTTCGCTCACCAGGATCGCGAGGACTTGAACCTCGATCGTTTCCTTGGCCGGTGGTGGATCGGCCTTCACGCAGGAACACGCGATTGACAAGATGGCGGAAGATAGGAGAGTGAAACGGCACATAAGACTATGGCTCTCGCGGCGCCCAAAGCATGGGGAGAACATCTTCGGTCGCTTTGCTCATCACTTCAGGAAACCGGCCGGCCAAATCGGAGCCAATGCCATGAAACTGCACGTCGCTTAGCTTGGCGAACGATAGGAACGAATCGGTGAGAGGATGCTCACCGACCACCAGCAAGCCGGCCGCAGACTCCGGCAGACTAATAATCAGGACGTCGGACGCGGAAGCCATCGGATAAGGTTCGTCGTCACTCGACCCAGAAGGAGGAGGCCCTGGAAACTCGTGCCGCAGTTCTGGATCCGTGCCATTGTGCTGCGGGCCAGGCAACACGAGAATCAGAATCGCCGCTGTGGTCAAGAGACCGAGAGTACCGGCCCACCCTGCCAGGCGCACACGTTGAGCGAGGCGTAATTGTGATCCGATACCGTCGCGGGTGGAAATCCATTCGGCAGCCGATGGAGCCGGCGGCGAAACCAGCCCCCATAGTTCCACGTTTCCAGGCGCCATCGCTTCCTGGACTTCCAGGCTCTCACGTGCTTCCGGGTTTTCCGCAAGCCAACGCTCGACGCGCAAACATTCCTCGGCGGATAGCTCCCCATCGGCGTAAGCGGCTAGCAGTTCGGGTGAAAAATTCTCGGGTCGCGGGGTGGTCATGCCTGCACTCGGGAAGCGAGGATCCCCCTCAGTTTTTGTCGGGCATAGAATAGTCGACTCATCACCGTGCCGATCGAGATTCCCATCGTCTCGGCGACTTCGCGATAACTCATCCCACCATCCACATGCAAGACGAACGTCCGTCTTTGGGATTCCGGGAGCATCATCAACGCATCGGCCACAGCATTTCGCAGGTCCGATTCTTCCGCCTCGCGGCAAGGGTCGGCATGTTCGGGAGTCGATCCAGACTCTGATGTCGCCCGACTGGTCGCGTCGGCGCTTAATTTTTCACGACGCCGACGTTGCCGCCCCAGGTCCAGTGCGGCGTTACTGACGACTCGCAAAAGCCAGGTCTTGAAGGAGGATCGTCGTTCGAAACCGTGCAAGTGCGTCAGTGCCTTGATAAAGCCCTCTTGCAAGGCGTCGAGCGCATCTTCCGAGTTGCCCAGCAAGCGGTAGGCAACTCGATACGCATGATCCCGATGCCGACGGAATAACTCATCCAAAGCCGCACCATCGCCACGCACGGCACGGGCAACGATTACATCTTCCCCATCTGGGGGAGGTTGAGGCGAGACGGGTCGCATAGCGCGGCGTACACTCCATTGGTGCAGACGGCACAGGCTGGCTTCCTATTCAAACCCCATTCTATACTGCTCGGGCCATTCGACGCGAGCAAGAAATGGAACTATCTCAATGCTCTCTTTTTTTCGCTGGCAGCCTGGGGAGAAGCATGGAACCTGGATTCAAGCCTTCGAGTTGCCCGCGAACGGGCTGCACATCCCAGAGGAGGAGGTTTGGTGGGTCGATTTGGAATTCCCAAGCGAGGAAGAGGAGCGGCTCGTTTTCGAAAAATTCATGCCCGTGCATGTTCTCACCCTGGAGGACGTCACGAAGCCACGCCGGGATCCGGACTCCCCGCCGCACTTTCCGAAAGTCGAGGAATTCGCGGACTATTTGTTCGTCATTGCGAATCCCCTGCATCCGTCTCACACCGCCCCGAACGGAGAACTCGCCAAGACCTGCGGCGTCGTCCAACTCAGTGCCATCATCACGCATCGGTTGCTCATCACACACCACTACGAGCCATTGTCGGCTATCGCGGATCTCTCTCAGTTCCTCTCACGCCACACGGCCCAAGCTGGCCGTGGACCGGATTATCTGTTTCATCTCGTTCTGGATCGACTGGTGGATGAGTTTGCTCCAGAGGTCGATCGAATCGTGGATCGACTCGACGAGATCGAGGTGAGTGTCCTCACCACCCCAACTCAACAGCTGCTAACTGAACTCGTTCATCTTAAGCGCCGAGTGATCTCGCTACGAAAAACCCTGATCTTGATGCGTGAGGTACTCGCTCGACTGACGCGGGGAGAGTTCGAGTTGGTCGACGATCGCGAGATTGCTTACTACCGCAATGTCTACGACCATTTGGTGCGATACACGGAGTTGATTGAAGGGGCACGCGAAATGACGAGTGATCTGATGCAAACGCATCTCGCAGCCGCCTCGAACAAGCTCAATGCCATCATGAAAATGTTGGCCATGGTATCGACCGTCATCCTGCCCATGTCTCTCATCGCCAGTATTTATGGAATGAACTTCGAGGTTTTGCCTGAAACGAAGTGGACTTACGGCTATCCGTTCGCTCTCGGGCTCATGCTGCTGGTTGCCGTCTTGGCGATTTGGGTCTTCCGACGACAGAGATGGTTCGAACGGTGATTCGTTGGCTGGTCTGACCTGGTAGGGTGGGCAGAAGCCTTGCGGAACCCATCGCTTCGGGCGAGGTGGTCTGCGCAAGGCTTCCGCCCACCCTACATATCGAAAGATCACCCGCGGCTTGCGGCCACCCACAGCATGTACGTGATTCGTTCTCGGAGTTGCTGCTTTGGGCCAGTGGCTCGACCAAGTCGAATTCTGTGCCAGGCGACGTAAAGCCCCGTGATCCCGATCACGGCAAGCGGACAAAATAATATCTGCGAAACCATATGCGAACTGCCTCCCGGTGGAAAAAAGGTTGAAAGAGGGGGGAGGTCTACTGGGTCGAATCTGACGGGACCGACCTTGGACTCGCACAACACTACGTTACTCGTGAGATGTCGTCAAATCGAGATTTTGAATCAGGTGTCGCAAGAATTTGGCTTTGTTCAGGCGAAAATTGCTTCGCCACGGATACCTGAAAGTCCCTCGCTCCCGAGACGAATTATGGTCCCGGCGACGCTGACTTCGAACAGGTCGTCGAGTTCTTGGTAGTTGAGAATTTGAACTCGAGCGCCAGGCGTCAGACCGAGCGCACTCCATCGCCTCAGTTTGGCGGAATTGTCATCTGCGACCTCGCGAATGACAATGTGCTCCCCCGCACGAAATTCGTTCAGCCGCTTCAGATCGCGTTGATGCAGTTCGCCGGTGGAACTCGGGATCGGATGGCCGTGCGGGTCTTCGAGGGGTTCGTTCAGGTGTGCGGCAATCGCAGCCTCGAGCCGTGGTGAAATCGCATGCTCCAGGGCCTCGGCTTCCGCATCCACCTCGCTCCAGTCGAGGCCCAAGACGCGGGTCAAGAAAAGCTCGGCCAGGCGATGACGTCGAACTACACGTCGGGCTTCCGCCAATCCTGTCGCTGTCAGTCGAGCCCCGGCACCCGACTCATAATCGATCAGAGCATCCTTCGCTAAACGCTTCAACATGCCCGTGACGGACGGAGCACGCACTTCGAGCGAGGCCGCAATTTCGTTGGGTGATACGACTTCTTCGGCACCCCCAAGCGCATGGATCGCTTTAAGGTAGTCTTGGACGGCCGGACTGAGAGTAACCGTCATGCGTCAGACCTGAGTGATTGCTGAAGAGACCTCGGCACATCCAAAATAGCGGTGGCGGGTTCGTTTGCCAACGGTTTAGGGGGCTCGACATCCGGATGGACGGCCCAGGCAAGCCAAAGAAGCAAACCATACGCCGTCCGCAAGCCGGCCTGGGCGGACACCCACCACAGCGTGCGATGCAAAAGGCCACGGCCCTCTTCGACCGCTTTTTTCACTTCGACGTAAACCATCTGTCGCGGATTGATGTACCCGAGCGTGATCGTCTTGATCAACGGGGCCCTCCAGGATGTCAGCCAGTGTTCTGCCTCGTCGAGGTAGTTTTCCGTCTCACTCCGATCCAGGGCACCGACGCGGATAATGAAATAAAGGTCGACCGAAATCATGGCCACCAGGAAAAGCAACACCAATGCCGTCACCCACCATTCGTCCAACAGCTCCCGAATCGTGAGAGTTGCCGTTGGCCAGATCATCCGCGAGCAGATCATTTGCGCGAGCAGCAACCCGAGAGCGATCGCAGCCGGCCGAAACGTCGTCCAGGTCAGGAACATGATCCAGTGACCCTTGATCTGTTCCAGAACACGCGGCCAGCGGTTAGGGGCCGCCAGGGCCAGCTGAGCAATGTCGTGGTATTGCCGTAGACGTCGCACCGTGCTGAGCAGGAACGCAGCCGCGAGATAGAACGTGAACAGGTGAATCAGATTCAGGTCCAGGACCTCTTGCATGTCGCCAACAATCCTCCCTTATGTACACTTCGCTTGGCCGAAGGAATTGTAAACCTCACCCGATGAAAACCGAGAGCAAACTCGGGTGACCGCAACCGGCTTTCCCGCGCATTCATTATTACCGGCACGGCGGTCGGCGTGTGGTCGATTTGCCAGCATTTCGGCGGTGGGGTCCGTCTGGAAAAAGATGTTACGCTGGCCGGCCTCGCATTGGTAGCCTGGCCGCTCGACTGGTCTGGCTACTTCTGCTATCATTCTTCTATCCCGCCTTACGTTTGCCCGCACCCTTGGGCCGCCCACGATTTCTCTCCTTGCTTTCAGGTGAACGCATGTTGAACCGCCGATTCCTATTGTCAGTTGTTGTTCTGGCTGCGGCCGTTCCCGCGTTCGCACAAGAGAAGCTGCCGCCTGGCCGTACCGTGGCCAAGCTGGAAGCGAAGCCGGCGAGCGTTATTCTCAAGACTGTGTTCGAGTACGCCCAACTCGTGGTGACGGCGACTCTCGATAACGGCGACCTCGTCGATGTCACTCGCATCGGCAAGGTCGAATTGCCGCCGTTCGTCAAGGCGACGCCGAATGGCATCGTCCGCCCAGTCGATAGCGGCACGGGCACGATCAAGATCAGTCTTGGCGAGAAGTCGATCGCGATCCCGGTGGCGGTGAGCGGGCTCAAGGACCCGTACAACGTGTCGTTCGTTAAGGACGTGGCCCCGGCACTTTCCCGGCTGGGATGTAATGCCGGCACGTGTCATGGTTCGCTGGAAGGGAAGAACGGCTTCAAACTTTCGCTTCGCGGCTACGACCCACTCTACGATCATCGGGCCCTGACCGACGATCTCGAAGGTCGGCGCTTCAACCGGGCCGCCCCGGATCGCAGCCTGATGTTGATGAAGCCGGCGGGTGGGGTGCCTCACGGCGGCGAGGTCGTTTGGCAGCCCGGCGATCCGCGATATGAACTCGCTAAAACCTGGATTGCTCAAGGCGTAAAACTTGATTTGGCCGCACCCCGTGTCGTTTCACTGGAGATGCTGCCGAAAGACCCGGTCATCCCCACAATCGGCATGAAGCAGCAATTCACGATTATTGCCACTTACAAGGACGGTTCAACTCGCGACGTGACGGCCGAGGCCTTTGTGGAGAGCAGCAACACGGATGCCGCCACAGTCGAGAAATCGGGCGGAGGCCTGGTCACGACAGTTCGACGCGGCGAGGCCACGATGCTGGCACGCTACGAAGGGGCCTATTCGGCCAGCACGCTTTTCACGATGGGTGATCGCACCGGCTTTGCCTGGAGTGATCCGCCAAAGTTCAATCACATCGACGAACTGGTGTATGAGAAGCTGAAGAAGATCAAGGTATTGCCGAGCGACTTGTGTACCGATGCCGATTTCGTTCGCCGCATTTCCATCGACTTGGCCGGGCTGCCGCCGGAGCCTGAAGTCGTGCGAGCCTTTCTCGATGACAAACGGCCGGTCCAGGTCAAGCGCGACGAATTGATCGACAAGCTCGTTGGCAGCACCGACTACATCGAGCACTGGACGAACAAATGGGCTGACATGCTGCAGGTGAACCGCAAGTTTCTGGGCGATGGTGGGGCCGGCGCACTACGTGGATTCATTCACAAAGCGTTGACCGACAACGTGCCTTACAACAAGCTCGCTTACAATGTGCTGACGGCGAGCGGCTCGAACGTGACCAACCCGCCAGCCTCTTATTTCAAGACGCTTCGCGAACCCGATGCCGTCATGGAAAACACGACGCACCTGTTCCTGGCCATCCGGTTCAACTGCAACAAGTGCCACGACCATCCATTTGAACGCTGGACTCAGGACCAGTATTATTCGCTGGCGGCGTTCTTCGCCCAGGTCGGCCGCGATGAAGACCCGCTCTTCAAGGGGCAGAAGATTGGTGGCTCAGCCACCGATGCACCGGTCCCGCTGGTCGAAGTCATCACCGACAAGGGGAATAAGGAAGTGACGCACCTCCGCACGGGGCTGCCGGCCACGCCGAACTTTCCTTATTCGCACTCGGATCACCCAATAGGCACGGAAACGCGACGCGAGCAACTTGCCAAGTGGGCGACCTCCAAGCAGAACCCCTACTTCGCCAAGAGCTACGTAAACCGCATCTGGAGTTATCTGACGGGCGTTGGCATCATCGAGCCGGTCGATGATATCCGGGCCGGCAATCCACCGACCAACCCGGCCTTGCTCGATCGCCTGACCAAGGATTTCATCGACAGCAACTTCAACGTGCAGATGCTCATCAAGACCATTTGCAAGAGCCGCACGTATCAACTTTCCGTCGCAACGAGCAAGTGGAACGAAGGGGACGATACGAACTACTCGCATGCTCTCGCCCGCCGGTTATCGGCCGAGGCGCTGTACGACGCGATTCATCGTACCACGGGAGCGCCCAGCAGACTCCCCGGCTTGCCGGCCGGCTCGCGAGCCGCACAAGTTCTCGATGGTGCCGTCGATCTGCCGGGCGGATTCCTGGAGTTGTTCGGCAAACCCGTGCGAGAAAGTGCCTGCGAATGCGAACGGTCGAACAACATGATGCTTGGGCCGATTCTAAGCCTGGTGAATGGCCCGATCGTCGGCGATGCGCTTCGCGACCCGAACAATCGCCTGAACAAACTCGCGGCTACGCACAAGGACGATCGCAAGTACGTGGAGGAGATCTTCCTCTCGATCCTGAATCGCCTGCCGACTGCGAAGGAAGTGGAATTGAGCCTGAAGGCAATCAAGGCCGGCGAAGCGGATCACGCGACGCAGGTGGCTGAGTATCAGCCGAAGTTGAAGGCATTCAAAGATCACGAGACCGCTCTGGATGCCCGACAGGCCGCGTGGGAGACATCCCTCTCGACCGCACCGGTTTGGGAGGCGATGCCCGCTTCAAAGGCGTCGTCGGTCGGTAAGGCCAAGTTCAACATCAACGCGATGGATCACTCGGTGCTGGTGAACGGCCCCAATCCTGAGAAGGACACGTTCACGGTGACCTTCACCACGAAATTGAAGCACGTTACTGCCCTGCGGCTCGAAGCTCTTTCCGATCCCGCGTTGCCAGGAAAGGGCCCAGGCCGTGCTGACAATGGGAACTTTGTGCTACAAGAATTCACGGTGAAAGCAGCGGACTCGGACAAGCCGACCTTGATCAAGCCTGTCGCCTTGCACAAGGCGGTGGCCACGCTTTCACAACCGACGTTCGAGGTTGGCAACGCGATCGACAACAACCCGACCACCGGTTGGGCCATCGCCAACGGCATCGCCAATTCCCAGTCAGCGTTGTTCGAAGTGAAGGAAGCGATCAAGAGCGAAACCGGAACGACGTTCACGGTGACGTTCTCGATGCAATTTGGCCAAAAGCACACGCTCGGCAAGTTCCGCGTCTCAGCCACGAACGATGTGCAACCCAAGCTGGCCGATGGTGTGCCCGCGAGCCTGCGCGCATTACTGGCGATCCCGTCCGAGAAGCGGACGGAGGCCCAGAAGACCGAACTGCGGAATACACATCGTGCACGCGATGGCGAATACCTGCGGTTGGCGGGGACGATCGCCTTGCCGCCGCCGGCTGACAAGCGAGTAACGGGTGCACAGGATCTGGCGTGGGCCCTGATCAACACCGAAGGGTTCTTGTTTAACCACTAAGGCAACGTAGCCCTCTCGCTCCGCGAGAGGGCTACTTCTACGCCGCCTTCTTCGCCATCGCGATCATGTGCTTGAGGTTGCCGGTGAAGACGAAGTTCTCGGAAGAGCCTGTCAGCTTTTGGAATTGTTCGGGCTCGACGTGGGCGAAGAAAATTTCAGCCTCGGCGATCAACTCTTCGCCAACATGAACGGTGCCTGCAACCAGTCCGCCAATCTCGCTAAGTTGCAAGAGTGTGGTGGTGTAGGTCAGCGATTCCCCTGCGAAGGCCTCACGTCGAAAGTTGGCCTTCGGAATCTTGGCGAGCACCACGTTCTTGCCAAAGTTGTTCGCTTCGCCCACCAGAATGCCGCCCGTTTGGGCAAGCCCTTCCAGGATGAGCGGGGCAGGCATAACCGGATAGCCGGGAAAGTGTTCGCTGAAATGGTCCTCGGCCAGGCTGAGGTTCTTGACGGCCGTGGCCGATTTCCCCGACTCAAACGAAAGGAAACGGTCGATCCAGATCCAGCGCATGGAATTTCCTAAGTAGCCCGCACACTCCGAGCGTGAGAACAAATGCCCCTGAACATTCACAAGCTCGGAGTGTGCCTTCTACTTTGAGTGCGAATGCCTATGCCGCCTGAGCCTGCTTCTTCAGCTTCGACTCGATGTAGCTGGTGATAAGGTTGACGGTGAACAGATCGCCGATGGCTTCGAGCGTTGGATTCTTCTCGAACGTGTCCAGATCGGCATACGGCATTTGGGCGCGAAGTTCCGAGATGCCCTTGGCCGTCACTTTGCCGTCCTTCACGAGATCAGGATCGCCCTGGAAGATCGACTCTGGGAAGAGTTCGTTCCGCGGAATCTTGATGCCGAACTCGCGTTCCAGGCGGAAAACGATGTCCAGGAAGTCGATCGACTCGGCTCCCAGATCGCCCTGAAGCGTGGATTCCAGGGACACTTGGTCCTTGTCCACATTCAGTGCCTCAACCAGCGTGGAGGCGACTTTCTTGAAAATGTCATCCTTCGTCATCGGATCAACCTCCGGTTACCCAGGTTTACTTTTCATTGTCCCTAACGGAACGCATTGTGCGAACCGCAACCATCACAAAACTCTTACGCAGAAACTGCACCGAGGCTCAAGCCACCATCTACCGTCAACACTTGACCCGTGATGTACCCCGCGGCCGGACTTGCCAGGAAGACGACGGCGGCCGCGATGTCCTCCGGCTTGCCGAGCCGCCGAGCGGGTATCAGTTTTTTTGCAATGAAATCACCCGCCTTGTTGCGGATGTTTTCCGTCATATCGGTTTCGATGAAGCCGGGGGCAATGGCATTCACAGTCACGCTGCGGCTGCCCAGTTCGACGGCCAAGGCTCGCGTGAAGGAGTTCACCGCCCCTTTGCTCGCGGCATAATTGCACTGGCCGACATTCACATGTTCCGCGGCCACGCTGGAGATATTGATGATTCGACCAGCTCGTTGCTTGAGGGCCATCTGAGCCGCGACTGCTCGGCAGAAGGCAAATGTACCGTTGAGGTTCGTGTTAATGACGGTGTCCCAGTCCGCTTGTTCCATGCGGATGAACAGGCCATCCTTGATCACGCCGGCGTTGTTGACCAGGATGTCCACCCGGCTCCACTCGGAAAGGAGTTGATCGACGACTCTTTGGGCCGCACCGAGTTCCGCGACATCGGCCTGGAAGGCTTTGGCCTCACCGCCCGTGGCCGCAACTTCCGCAACGAGGGCATCGGCGGCTGCTTGATTGCCACGAAAGACGAACGCAACTTTCGCGCCTTCACGTGCCAGCGCAAGCACAATGCCGCGACCAATGCCGCGGCTGCCGCCTGTCACTAATGCGATTTTGTCCTTCAACTGCATGTTTCGACTGAACCTTTCTAGTTTTTCGCTCCACTATTCCCGT
>SIAJ01000040.1 GCA_009691845.1 Gemmataceae bacterium | reverse complement strand
CTGGAAGCGAACGCGACAGCAGAGAAGAAGTCACCATCGCCTGCCTGAGCCGCGGGGACAGCGCGGAGGAAGCATTCTTCCCTCCTCTACGACGAGTCGGCCCGTGTGACAGAACTTTCAAGGTTTCAGTCGTTTGTCAATGAATTCGTAGGCGGCCTTGCGTTCTGCGGGCGGAAAATCGTGCTCGGCCTCCGGGTAACGGGCCTGCAGTTCCTCGATCGCTTTGCGCTGCTCGTAGGCCGGCAACGCCGCCTTGAACACATCGCGGACACCATCAACCGCGAAGTTGTTGTCCTTCACGGGAGCCACAGCCAGGAAGGCTCGTGGTGCAAACGAGGCCACCACATCCGTGAAATCGAATGGCATCTTCTTGGGGTCGTTCTTGTACTCAGTCGCGATGCGTGGCATGTAGCGATCGCTGGTCCAGCCTTTCAAGTTGCCGCCGTAATACTTGTGAAACGAGCAGAAGCCGCAACAGGAAACGATCGCTTTGATGCGCTCGTCGAACGCGGCCGTGAACATGGCATTGTGCCCGCCGAGCGAGTGGCCGATGGCCGCGATCCGTTGGCCATCGACCTCGGGGAGTGATTGCAGCAGATCGATGCCACGCATGTTGTTGACGATCGCCTTCATCGTACCGGAACTGAAGGTGCTCTTTTTGAAGTCGTATTTGTAGTCCCCGAAACTCGGGTAATCGGGGACGAGACAAACGTAGCCTCGCTTCACCAGTTCCAACGCGTAGTGCTTATTCGCGTCCTTGTTCAGCCCGGCCGGTTCCCCCTTGCCAATGCTCGTTGTTTGATGGAGACAAAGAGCCGCCGGCCGCTTGCCGGTGAATCCAGTGGGCACGAGAAGGTAGGCCGGCACGCGATCCTCTTCGCTGGAAGCGTAAGTGATTGTTTTGCGAACGTACCCATCAAATTTTTCCTCGCGGCTCGCTTGAAGGTCGAGTGGCTTCTTGTGGAAGTCGGCCGGCAGCGGACCCATGGCCAGTTCCATCCGCTTGAGGAGGGTTGGCCGATCGGGTGCGTCCGCGAGGCACACGCACGTGACAGCGAACAGAGCGAAGATCGTCTGACGGAACATAGCTGGCCTCTTGTTGGAATTGATGCTTACTTAGTCGCCGGCAAATGCTCGACAAAACTCGCCTCGGTTTGCTTCAATTCGTCGACGAGAACCTTGCGCAGTCGAGTGAGTACGTCGGCCTGTTCGGGCTTCCCGGCCAGGTTGGTCAACTCTTCCGGGTCCGCTTTCAGATCGTACACTTCTTCGATCTCGCCCGGAGCCAGATAGCGAATGTACTTGTACTTGCCGTGCCGCACCGCGACGTACCAGGGGACGTTGTTGTAGACGGCCTTGCCCTTGTTCTTGAGGAGCGTGGTAACATCTGACCCGAAATCGTGCCCCGTGAATTCATAGAGCAGGGGATGATTCCACTCGGTGGACTCGGGTTGAAGCAGGAGCGGGGTGATGTCCCGGCCGTGCATGGTCCAAGGGATTTTCAGGCCCGCAAACTGAAAGAAGGTCGTCACCAGATCGGGTGCATTCACCGGCTGCGGGCACGCTTTGCCTTCTGGAATCGTCTTCGGCATACTCACGATTAATGGCGAGGCGTAGTTGGCGTCATACGGGGCCAGCTTGGTGCGAAAGCCGTGCTCGCCCATCGAGAATCCTTGATCCGCGGAGTAGACGACGAGAGTGTTTTCCAGTTGTCCGCTTTCTCTCAGCGACTTCATGACTTCGCCGACGCCCTCGTCGATGGCGGGAACGCACTCGTTCACCTGTTGAACCCAGGCCGCGTGTGTCTTGGCTTTCTTGGCGCTCTCGTCGCCAAACTTCTCGCCGCTCTTGCCCATGACAGGCTCGCCACCGGGTCCTTTCGACCAGGCTTGTGTCTCGTCGAGGTACTGCGGCTTGCCCGGACGCGGAGCGAAGATGTCGGCCGGGACGGTAACCTTGGCATCCTTGTACAGCCCGAGATGTCGTTTGGCGGGAATCGACGGGCCGTGAATGGCTCCGTAGCAGAGCCAAAGAAACCACGGCTTGTCCTTCGGCCGATGCGCGCCGCGGATGTACTCGCTGGCCCATTTGGTGTAATTGTCGGTCGAGTAGCCTTCGACCGTTCGTTCCTCGCCGTTGAAGGCGAGGAGTTGCTTGTCGTAATAGTTCCCGGCATTTTTCGGGTGCTTGGGGCGGTTCCAGACGATCTGATGATCCCAATCGCGGCCGAGGCCAGAGTCCGTTCCCGTATGCCATTTGCCGATCTGGGCCGTGTGGTAGCCGTGCTCTCGAAAGACGCTGGGCCAAAAGCGGCACTGCTTGGGATCGTAGGTGCTGCCGGGATATTCACCCTCCATCCGCATCGATTCGATGCCATGCGGATGCCGACCCGTGAGTAGCGAGGCTCGTGACGGCATGCACCACGCACCCAGATACGCCCGGTCGAAGCGCACTCCGGATTGAGCCAACCGATCGATGTTCGGGGTCTTGACCCACGAATGGGACTCGGGATAGCAATGCACCGTCTTGTACGATTGATCGTCTGCCAGAATGAAGAGGATGTTCGGACGTTTGGGTGCCTCGGCAAATAGGCTCGAACCGGCGAAGAGAACCAGCAAGGCGGAGAAGGCACTACGCATGATTGGCACCAGATGGCACGGACGTGTCAGCGAGATTGTAGTCGGATCTCCGTTACGAGTCTGCTCGAACGGAGTGTTACAGCAACGTTGCGCTTTCGGCAGGCGTTCGCGGTTAGAATGGGGCGAGAAGAGTTCAATCCAATCCTCAAGGAGTTTGCCATGAAATACGTCACACTGGCTTTGATGTTCGGCGTGATCGCGTTTTGGTCCAGCGGGAATGCGGCCGACCAGAAGGCAGCCCAGCCGAATCCCAACATCGACATGCCCGGCTATCTCAAGATTTCGCAAGAGGCCGCCAAGCATCGCGATTCGCACCGCGTGTCCGAGGCCGACTTCATCAAGATGAGCAAGGAAGACGGCACCAAAGTCCTCGATGCCCGCAGCAAGCAGAAATTCGATCTCCTGCACATCGAAGGGGCGATCAACCTGAATTTCTCGGACATCGACATTGAAAGCCTGAAGCAGACGATCCCCGATAAGAACACGCGGATCCTGATCTATTGCAATAACAACTTCCGCAATTCGGAGATGGCTTTTGCCTCGAAGCTGCCGACGGCCTCGCTGAATCTCTCGACCTTCATCGCACTCTACAACTACGGCTACAAGAACGTGTACGAACTGGCCCCACGCATCGACCCGGTGAAATCGAAGCTGACGCTGGTATCCAAGACGTCGAAGTAAAGCGAGCAGTATCTCATAGTACCCCGCACACTCCGTGTGCCGACGACGATCGGGTCGGCTACCTCCCGCCGTTTGTGTAATCGCCCGATACGGGTTAGCAGTACACGAGGGCATTAGACGTCCGGGGACGGCAAATGGTTCGAATTGCCTGCTTGATCGCACTCGTTAGCGTGGTTAGCACCTCGCTCGCTGATGCCCCTCCTTCACTCGCAGACCTGGTTCGGCAACTCAGCGATTCCAAATTCGCGGTCCGCGAGGCAGCCCAACAAGCAATTCTGAAACGTGGCGAGGGGATCATCCCCGAGTTGGACAAGTTTTCGAAGCCCACCGATCCCGAGACGCTCGAACGACTCAAGAAGATTCGTCACGCTCTTGAGACATATAAGGATGAGATTCGCGAACTTCTGCCGATGATGCAGTCCTACGGGGCTCTCGGGGAATCTTTGCGGCATCTGATTATCGATCCTCAACCAGGCTCACTCAATCTTTTGCTCGCAATCGCCAATACCCCCAGACATCCCCTTCGTTCATGCGCAGTGCAGGCATTCATCGCCAGTCGCCAAGTCGCGACGGTCGACCAGGTCGATACGTTTATTCAGCAGAGCCTGGTTCTTCGCAGCACGTGTCGCCCGAAGCTGCCAGCACTTTCTGGGGTTCCAATCCCCATTGAAGTCCGCCTCTGCGAGGACCTGAATACCTGGCTGCCGCTTGAAGACAACTTTGGCTATCGCTCCAGGACCACCTGTTACGTGGACGGCAAGTCACTCGGCCGTGCGTATCCACACCCATACGCCTATGCCTCGATCAGTCGTCACGACGTGCGTGAAATCGCGGTTGGCAAGCACACCTTTCATGGCGTGCTCGATTACGAGTTCACCCATCGCGGCCAGAAGCGTACCGGTAAGATCGTCAGCGAGCAACGGCCAATCGAGATCATGCCCTTGGACTCGGTCGACGATCTCGCAGTTCCGAAATCCGTCGACACGACTAACCTCGTTCGGGCCGCGTTGATTGTGGAAGGCGTCCCGATCGAGCGCGATCAGCAAGCCCCCGCACTGGTCGTGCAAACGACGAAATTCGTCGCGGTGGAACCGCAAGTGACAGTCGTGCTGGATACCAAGAAACTCATCACGGTCGTCTGTCCGCAGTGGAGGCTACAGGCATTCCTGCCCGTGGATCTCTGTTTCAATGTCGAATTTCGGGATGTGCAATCGGGCAATGTGTACGACGCGGGAACGATCTGCGCCTTGCGTTCCTCGACGACCGGGAGTTATCTCTTCCCCAAGAATCCCGAATCCTTCTTCCGCGGCCGTGAAGGCCTGGTGGCCGTGGAGATCGTTCTCAAGCCGTCGCGGCTGCTGGCTCTCGAAACTCCATCGGTCACACGCTACTGCTCGGACGAAATCAGCGTGGGTGTGCAGTATCTGAAGATTGTGCCGCTCAAATGAATCGCGATCCCAAATTAGCAATTACATCTCTTCGTCACTTCTCAGTCTTCGTGTAAAATGTCAGAGTCGACCGTTGCAGCGCGGAGAAGCGACTTCATCAAACTGCGCGAACGCGGCATCGCCCCCGAATCCCTCTAGGGAACGCCCATGCTTCCCGCCGAGGTCATGCGACAGATTCGCCGCCTGCAACTCCGGGCTCGTCGTGCCGTGCAGTCTCTGCTGGGTGGAGAGTACCACTCCGTCTTCAAGGGCACCGGCCTCTCATTCGAGGAAGTCCGCGAATATCAGCCCGGCGATGATGTGCGTTCGATCGACTGGAACGTCACGGCCCGCATGGGCGCGCCGTTCATCAAGCGCTTCGTCGAAGAACGCGAACTCACGGTTCTGCTCGCCGTCGATGTCAGCAGTAGCCAACGGTTCGGCACTCAACGGCACAGCAAGCGAGCCGTGGCCGCCGAGGTTGCGGCACTCATTGCTTTCAGTGCAGTCGCCAACAACGATCGCGTGGGCTTGCTGGTCGTCAGCGACGAGGTCGAACGCTTTCTGCCTCCGGCCAAGGGTTCCAAGCACGCGTTGCGCGTGCTTCGAGATATTCTCTTCTACGAACCCGAAAGGCCGGGCACTTCGCTCAAGACCGGCTTCGATTTTCTGAACAAGTCTCTCTCACGACGAGCCATTGTCTTCTTCGTGAGTGATTGGCTCGATACCGGGTACGAATTAGCCTTTCGGCTGGCGGCTCGCAAACACGACCTGATTGCGGTGCGGGTCAGCGATCCACGTGAAGAAACGCTACCTTCGGCGGGACTATTGGAGATTCAAGACGCCGAAACCGGCAAGCACCTGTTGCTTGACACGAGACGGGCGTCGGTTCGCGAGGCATTCGCATCGGCGGCTGCGCAGCGGAAAAGCGAATTCGCGAATCTCGCTCGTTCGGGAAAGGTCGATCTGATCGACGTCTCAACGGACGGCACACACGTCGATGCCATCGTGCGATTCTTTCGTTTGCGCGAATCGCGGCGAAGGAGCGGACGATGAGCAATAAACCCCTCCCCCCCAACCCCCGTCCCCGAAACGGAGAGGGGGGAGCAAGAGGGATGGTCGCGAACACCATGTGTGTATTCGCGACCATGTGCGGTATTGCTGCCGCTCCACCTCCCGTCATCGAAGTTCGCCAGCAAATCGAGGCACGGGCGAACTTAGACACCAGCGAAATCCGCCTCTCGGGCGAAGTGCGTCTCACGCTTTCGGTCGAAGGGCCTGGACCGCTGTCGGTCACGCCGTCGAAGCCGGTGGTTGAGAAAGGCAATTGGCGGGTCCGCGAGACTGGCTTGCCCGTTCGAGAAGTGTTGCCGAGTGGCCGCGAAAAATGGTCGCAGGTCTATCGCCTTTCGCCGTTGATCTTCGGAAAGACAGCCGTGCCGCTCGGCCCGTTGCAAGTCACCGCTGGTTCCCAGCCGGAGATCACGATCGAATGGGACGATAAGAACACCGCGGCCATCCACGTAATCGAACCGAAAGTGGCTGCCTCCGTGGACTCATTACGGCCGCCGACAGACCTCGAGCATGTACCTTTGCCGCCAGAAACGGAACGCACAACCTCGCCCTGGCGATTCGCGATTGTACCGGGATTGCTGATCGTCGCGATCACATTACTCGCGTTGGCACGCCGCAAGCGAAAACCGATTCTCCCCCGGGATGCCGCCTGGGCGATGACGGAACTGGATTCCGAGACTCTCACTCCGGAACGTTGTGCCCTGGTGCTCCGGCAATTCTTGGCATTTCAGTTCGCGATTCCAGCCGAGATGCGCACGACTCCCGAACTCGCGGACGATTTGCGAGCGATGGGCAAGTTGGAACAATCAAGGATTGCGGACTGGCAAGGATTGCTGGAAGAGTGCGATGTGGCCAGGTTTTCGGGAACCTCGGCCTTCATTCTGGGCCTGACGGAACGGGCCAAGGCCCTTGTTTCACAGACGACCAACTCGGTGGTCGCTTCTACTCCCTCCTGAGCGGACTCTGAGACGAGAACACTCAGCTTCTCCGATCCTCGCTAATCCAAGAACGAGTGGTCCAGCTTTTCCAAATTGGTAGCTGGGATGAGAGGCTGTCCAGAAGTTGGGTTTCGGAAGGGCGAGGCTCCTGCCGAGCCTGATTCCGCCGCGGCTGGCGGCTCGGCAGGAGCCTTGCCTTCCCCTTTCCGGATCGCCTGTTGGTGAAGATTGGCATGCGTTCTCGGCGTCTCGAACCAGGAGCCAGGCTTGATCCAAATTGTGGAGGTGGATACCTTATTTGGTTGGCTCCCTGGACTGATAGCCCAATTGAAAAGGCCGGACGCAAAGGGAGTCGCATCGAATATTTCTGATCGCGGGCGCAGGCGGCCATGTCTTCACGTTTCACAAGTTTTCGCGATGCTTGGGGCCCGAATATCCGGCGTATGGCATGAAAGCCATTGGTGTGGATGGGTCTGAACCGCCGCTCGATCGCGTCGAGGAGATTGCGAGTCGCTATCTGGATGAGATCGTCAAGGTTCGACCGAAGGGGCCCTACATCGTCTCCGGCTATTCGGTCGGAGGGCTGATGGCATTCGAGTTGGCTCTGCAAATGCAAAAGCGTGGCCTGGAAGTGGCCAAGGTTATCGCTCTGGACACGTTTGCACCGGGCTACCCGAAGCGATTATCCTGGCCGACGATCCGGCTGGGTATTCACATCGCCAACCGCCTCTCTCGACCGGGCGAACGCAAGTGGGCTTACCTGGCTCACCGATTCCGCAAGATGGCCAAATCGTATTGGTACGTTCGGAGGCCCCCGAACATTGGGAAGCGACCCGGCTCGACGATCCCCTCAACGGCAGGGCTCGCTGGACCACTCTGCCTGTGCAGGTGTTAGGCACACCGGCCCGGCACATGGAACTCTTTTCGGACGAGAACCTTGACGTGCTCGTCCAGCAGATCCGCGACGCGATCAAACCAGAGTGCAAGAAGTCCCCACGGCCCAGCTCACGCGAGACGGTCGGCCCGGGAATGCCAATTTCCTGATGGACGTTCCCAGGAGAACATTTATCCCTTGGGTACCGGCCGCTTTGCCGGCAGGATGAGCAATCGCTTCAGGTCATCGGGAACCTTGGCGTTTAAGTTCTTGGCGTTGCGGTCGATGGCCTCTCCAACCGCACGCTTCCAGTTCACGCCGGCCACAGGACGATTGAAAAACACCTCGAGTTGCCCGCGTGCTAGCGACTTTACGTCCTTGGGCCGAGGCATTGGGTCCACCTTGAGCAGCGGCGGATGAGTCTTCACGATTCTCAAGAACTCCGCATTCGAATCGTCGGCCCGATCCTGATAGGCCAGTACGACTGCCTTGCCGAGACCGCTCAGGATCGGGATCTGTTCGCGATCCCGAATTTCTTTCGTGCTAAGCTCCAAGGCGCCGAGCTTTCTCAAGGCCTCGAGATCAAAGAGCTTGAGAGCATCGTCGAATTTATGTTCGCCGATGTAGATCTCCGAAAGTTCCAGAAGATCGTCCAAAGCGACCTCGATCCGAACGGCCTTGTCGTTCAATTGACGTTTGAGTTCGTTCTCACGCAGCACGGATGGAGCGGGATCGATGTCGGCCAGTGCGTTGTCCGGATTCGGAGTCGTGACGACGACTCGCGAATTCTGAGACCAATGCCAGGCCGCACCGCCGACGGCTGCAGCGACTGCGAGCAGAGCGACCACGACAAATCGCCAGGCCCCACTCGCGGGAGGGCTGAGCGGCTGAATCGTGAAGCCACTCGCATTCGTGGCCGGCACGTTCGTCGAGGAAAGACCCGTGGCTGGAATAAATACGCTTACGCCGCCGGGCAGGGGAGGTGCCGGCAAGCCTGTATCTTCTCGAACCCGAGCGAGGTCGTTGATAATCTCGCGTGCCGATTGATAGCGTTGTTCGGGCCGCTTGGCCATCATGCGATGAACGATCGCACACAACTCGGGCGGCAGATCGGGCCGAACGGAAACAAGTGGCGGTGGCTCCGCCTGCACGTGCTGAATGGCGATGTCGAAGGCCGAAGTGCCGCGAAACGGCGGCTCCCCGGCCAGCATGTGGTAACAGGTCACGCCAAACGAGTAGATGTCCGATCGCGGATCGGCGACCTGGCCCCGCACCTGTTCCGGCGACATGTACAGCGGCGTGCCCATGGCCACGCCGCTCTGAGTGAGATTCAGAGGGGTATCGTTGCCAAAGCAGCGTGAGAGACCGAAGTCCGTGACTTTGACCTCCCCCTTACGCGAGAACAGAATGTTTTCCGGCTTGATGTCGCGATGAACGAAGCCAAGCTCACCGGCCCGTTCGAGAGCGGATGCGACTTGCCGCATGATGTCCAGGGCGAGGCGAAGCTCGGGTATGCCCTTCTTTTCCAGATGATCGCGGAGATTGCGGCCATCGACATATTCGAGAGCCATGTAGTGCAGTTTTTGGTCTTCGCCGATGGCGTAGACCTGCACGATGTGAGCGTGGGTGATGTTCGCGACGGCTTCGGCTTCGGCTTGAAACCTTCGCAAGGCAGTCGTGTTGGCCGCAAGTTCGCCCTTGAGAATCTTGATGGCCACTTGCCGCTTCAAGCTGCGTTGCCGGGCCAGGTAGACTTGACCCATCCCACCGATACCGATGCGACGAATCAACTCGAAGTCGCCCAGGACGCGTCCCGAGAAATCCTCGGGCAGTTCCGGCGCGTCCTCCGGCGACTCGCGAGTTGGAACGGTGGCTGCCGGCGTGTTGGCCATGCGGATCTTTAAAGGTAGCCCGCTCGCACCCAGACTGTGCGAGAATCCATGTGGCATAGGCCTCCAGGCCTGTGCATCAAAAAAACCACTGGGAATTCAGCGACTCTAAGGGACCTTGAAACGGCAGGCCTGGAGGCCCACCGCCACATTTCGTTTTTTGCACAAGCGCTCCGCGAGAGGGAGGCGGGAGGGCTACTCAGGATTCTACATCTTCGTGTCCTTCGTGTCCTTCGTGGATTCCACTCTCCGCACATCCCAGGTCAGATGCTTGGCAGTCGCCTTTACGACCTCGAAACGGGGACGTGCCGCAAACTCTTTGAGAGTGATTCCAGCGCGATCCGCCGAAGCCGACCCGGCATGGGCGTGCAAGAGGTAGCGAAGCACGAGCGGCGATTTCTTGGTCGTTGTGCGTGGCTCGTCGAAACAGGCGGATGCCCCCATCCAACCATCTTCGCGGACGTGCCATTTGGTCGGGTGCGTCGGGTTCGATGGATGATCGAAGAATGTGATGCCCTCGGTTCCGCCTTTCGGTGTCGGCCCGGAATAATCGACCCACTTCGCCGGCTTGCCGAAGATGGCTGGCTCGCCCGTTGCCCCCTCGCTGTTGGTCAGGGTGCCGCCGCCGAAATGGGCCGCGATGTGTTTTGCCACCCGCACCGCCAGGAAGCCGAAGTTCGTCTTGCCGAATTCGAGTGACTCGGCCATCGGTCGGAATGTCGATTGGATTTCGACCAGCGTTTCTCCCTCGGCACCGGGTCGCACGGCCACGACAAGTTCCTGATCGAGCAGTTCCTTCGGATCGTGTCCATCGTACCAACCCAGGCTTGCGGCCATGACTGCTTCGTCAGTGCCATCTTTGTAGCAGAGCCATTTCTTCTGGCGAATGCGTGCGGTTGTCAGATCGCTCCAGAAGTTGATGCCGAGAACTTTCTCGTGGGCGAACCAGATGGAACGATGGTGATCGTGCCCCGGATCGCCGGGATGCCCCATACGTGTGAGAGTTGTTCCCGAGGGACCGATCAACGGGAAAAGAAACGGTCGCGGATAATCCGGCCCGAAATGCCAGCGCAGGCGTTCCGACCCATCGATTCGGAAGGCAGCCTGGAAATCGGGCACTGGTACGATTTCGCAGCGAGGAAACGTGAATGGCATTCGGCTTTCTCCTCAAAGTAGCCCTTTCGCTCCGCGAGAGGGAGGCATGACCCCACGGATTGCATCATCGTTCAACGTTTGCGCAGGCCTGCTTCTTCCATGAGACGAGCGGTGGCCGTATACGCCTCGCGAACCCACTCCGCGATTTTCGCGGGTTCCGGCGAGTACTCCAACTCGATGCTGATCGCCCCGTCGATGCCAAGGTCCTTGATCTCTCGCAAATACGGCGCGAAGTTGACGACGCCTCGGCCCGGAGGCAGGTCGCCGTGGACTTTGCCATCGCAATCACTGATGTGGACGTGGATCGCTTTTCCCTTGAGTCGTCGGAGTTCTTCCGGGGCAACGTTCGCCAGTTGCAGATGCGAGACGTCGATGTTCGCTTGCACGGCCGGGTGGTTCACGTCGTCGATGAAACGGACCATGTTGTCCACGTTATTCAGGAGCGACAACTTGAACGGCTCAAGTTCGAGTGCGATTTGTTGCCCAAGCTTGGCTGCATAGTCGCCGAGTTGCCGACAATTGCGCACCGCGACCTGCCATTGCTCGGCAGGCGGAATCACCTGCTTTTCCCAGATATATTCGCCAAGCACGAGCAAGAGATTCTTCGCATCGAGTTCGTGGCAGAAGTCGAGGTAGGCCTCGCAACGATTGATGTGAAACGCTTGAACCGACGGGTTGAAGTCGAGTAGCCCGACTGCAACGCAGGCGACGCTCACGATAGGGAGGCTGGCTTTCTCGCATTCAACCCGAATTTTTCGGCGTTCCCGGGCATCGATGTCGAGCGGATCGGCAAAAATGTCGATGGAGTCGAACCCGATCTCCTTGGTCATCTGGATGCCGTAGGACGTGTCGCGGCCCGCTTGAGCCCATGCCGAATTGATCAGTCCGAGTTTCATGGTGCTCTCTCGTGTTTCAATTTTCAAGTTTCAAGTTGGCGTTCGGGCAAGCGAAATCACTAGTTTTGTATTAACTCGAAACTCGAAACTCGAAACTTGGAACATATGTACCTCGGCATCGAAATCGGCGGCACGAAACTTCAACTCGGTCTGGGGCCAGGCGACGGTACGCTGACGGGTCTCTGGCGTGGCACGGTGGACGTCGCAGCAGGCGGCGAGGGAATTCGTCGGCAGATACTCGCGGCCGTGCCGGAACTGCTTGCTTCCGCTCGGCTCGGCGCGAGTTCGCTCAATGGCATCGGCATCGGTTTTGGCGGTCCGGTCGACGATGTCACACGCTCGGTGATCAAATCCCATCAGATTGCTGGATGGGACGGATTTTCGCTGGCCGATTGGATTGGGGAATTACTCAATTTGCCTGCCGTACTTGGAAACGATGCGGACGTGGCCGGCCTGGCGGAAGCAATGTTCGGGGCCGGCCGCGGCATGTCCCCGGTCTTCTACATGACGATCGGCTCTGGCATTGGTGGCGGCTTGATCGTGAAAGGCGAGATTCAACGTGGCACGGGCAAAGGCGCGGCCGAGATCGGGCATCTCAGGGTTCGCGATCCTCGCACGAGCAACGGGCGATTGGACACGCTGGAGAATATCGCATCCGGTTGGGGTATCGGGCGAGCGGCCAGGATGACCGCCGAGGAAGTCGGCGTTGCTGCCTCGCGGGGCGACTCTCGGGCCAGGGAGGTTCTGGATAACGCGCTGGAAGCACTGGCCGACGCGATTTGTGCCGTCATCGTGCTCGTCTGCCCGCAGCGGGTTGTGATCGGTGGCGGAGTCTCACTCCTTGGCGAGGAATTGTTCTTCACGCCGCTTCGCCGGAAGATTGGCGAGCGTGTTTTTGCACCGTTCGCGGGATTGACGGACATCGTTCCGGCATCATTGGGCGAAGCGGTCGTGGTGCATGGCGCGTTGGCCTTGGCTCATCAGAAAATACAACATCACCATGCACCCCCTACGAATTAAGATTTGTGGCGTCACGACTCCAGAAGACGTGGCCGCATGCGCCGCTGGCGGGGCCGATGCGATTGGTCTGAACTTCTTTCCCGCCTCATCGCGGTATATCGATCCACGCAAGTGCATGCCGATCGTACGCGCGATCCCGCCGTTGATGTCCAGCATCGGCGTGTTTGTCGATACGCCCATGCGGCAGATGGCTGCCATCGCATATCAGCTTGGCTTGCGGGGCATTCAGCATCACGGGAAAAACCATCCGATCGAAGATGCCTATCCGTTCAGCCACATCGCGGCGTTTCGGGTGCGCGATCGTGAGAGCCTCGCGAAGATCGAGGGCTACCTGACACGTTGCCGGGCGGCGAGCCAACTCCCAGGTGCGATCCTGATTGATGCGTTCGTGGAAGGGTTGGAAGGTGGCACGGGCCAAACTGCTCCCTGGGAACTGCTGGCCGATTTTCAGCCAGGTGTGCCGATGATCTTGGCCGGCGGATTGACGCCGGAGAATGTGGCGGAAGCCATTCGCGTTGTCCGACCGAACGGGATTGATGTGGCGAGCGGTGTCGAATCTTCGCCAGGCCGAAAGGACCCGGCGAAGGTGCTGGAGTTTGTCGAACGAGCACGGGAGGCAGCCACACGACTATGAACCCCTCGCCCACGCCCACGCCCACGCCCACGCCCGATGATTCGCACTACCTACACGGTAGTTCGCCGGCAGAGCAAGATCGTCTCGCCAAGATGAACGAGATGATGAACGGACTTGCACTGAAGGAGATGGCGCTTCGAGTAGGCGAGAGCGTTCTCGATGTCGGCAGTGGCCTGGGACAACTCACACGCGGGATGGCCCGACAGGTCGGCTCCGGAACGAAGGTTGTCGGTATCGAACGAAGCGACGACCAACTCCGCGAAGCTCGACGCTTCGCTGCGAAGGCTGGCGAGACCGCCCTGGTGGACTTTCGCCAGGGAGACGCGAACGCTTTGCCGTTGAAGCCGGAAGAGTGGGGCACCTTCGACGTGGCTCACACACGCTTCGTTCTGGAACATGTGCGTGATCCCCTGGGCGTTGTCAATCAGATGGTTCAAGCGGTTCGGCCAGGCGGCCGGATTATTCTCGAGGACGACGCCCACGATATCTTTCGAGTTTGGCCGGTCTCTCCGGGGTTCGATCGTATTTGGAACAACTATATCCGCACCTACGATCGTGTGGGTAACGATCCGATCGTCGGCCATCGCCTCGTGTCGCTCCTCCACCAAGCTGGAGCGTTGCCGCAACGAAATACTTGGCTCTTCTTCGGGGCCTGTGCCGGCCAGCCGGAACTCTTCCATACATGTGTCGAGAACATCGTGGGCATCCTGCTCGGCGTTCGCGAGCCGATTTTGAAGCTCGGGGACTTCGAAGAAATCTCATTCGACCGCTGCATCGCTAGCTTTCGCGAGTGGGGCCAACGACCGGACGCGGCCATGTGGTACGGTATTTCTTGGGTAGAAGGCCTGCGGGGTTCGCAGTAGCCACACTTGCCAGAGTGCGGGAAGCCTCACCCCCATGCGCTGCGTTCAATTTACTTGAAGTTTACCCGCGTGCTGGCGAACACGGCTACGATCATCCGTCCAGGCGAACTATTCGTTGAATCCGGCGTCTGGGAAAATTACAGCTGGCGTTGCGGTGCGGGGGTAGACCACCGATTACAATTGCTACAAACCGAATACTCCAAGCAATCGCACCCCGCACGCCCTGAAAAATCGGTTCGTCTTCGCATTCCTGAAGTTTGAGTTTGCAAACCTGTACCAAGGGCAACGACTAGTCGTATCGTTCCCGTACTACGGACCATAACAGGAAGTCCGCTCGGGCAGACCTTTCACTGGCCCAATCGTCCGAGAACGCAATGGATTCGTTTGCGAGAACCTCATTTGGGCTGGATGCTCTTCCTAACCACATGCTCCAGAATCGACTTCCGTCCGAGGGTATAGGTGTGAACTCCGGCCCCGAACTCACGGTTTCTCAGAAAATCCTCCTGGCTGCGTACCACCTTGAAGAAGGTGGAAACACGCCGTTCAGCGCGGAAGCCCTGATTGTCGCCGCCTGGAAGGCCAACCCGGTCACCTTTGGGCTGAAGGGGTTCGCTGATCAGTACCCCGACTCCAATCGGGTATTGGCATGCGTGATGGGTGAACGCGGACTGGCCCGTCGTGGCTGGTTGATCAAGATGGGCCAAAAGCTCTACTGCTTATCGCGTCAGGGGAAGGAAGAAGCTCGCCGAGTGCAATCGGGCGATGAGTCGCCGATGCCAAAACGGCGAGCCCTGGCGCAGATCAAGGTCCCCAAGGACGTTGAGGCACATCTCATCAACTTGTTCAACAACATTGTCGTCCGGCGTTTCAAGGAGGGTATGAAGCGGGAGATTACCTACAAGGATGCCTGTCGTTTCTGGGGATTGGCCGAGACGGTCCATGGACCCGCAGTTGACGACGCGCTCTCGTCGGTGCCCGCTACCCTCGATGCGGTCGAGAAACTATTGATCGGTGAGACGGTGGAGTTGTCGAACGGCATGAGTGCTTCGCGGGAAGATCTGAAGCAACTCGCGGCCGTCCATAAATTCCTGCTCGAGCAGTTCTCGCGGCACTTATCGTTGCAACGGGACAAGACGAGGCGGTTCTAATCGCACCATAGTAGTAGGCACACTCCATGTGCCGTCTGAATCAAAACGGCACACGGAGTGTGCCTGCTACTATGAGATTCTCACGCCGCGACCGGCAACTTCCTCGGCTCTTCAAAGCGCAATCTCGATCCTTCCACGTATTCGATCACGGTATCCGTGCTGATCCAGCGACGTCCCAGGCTCTCGGCGGCCGCACCTGTGATGTTGCTGCCGGCGAACGGGTCGTAAACGAGTTGGCCTTCTACCGTCAGGAAGCGAACGAAGAACTCCGGGATTTCGAGTGGGAAGCGGGCCGGGTGCGGTGCCATGCCGGCCTCTTTGCAGCGACGCAGGTACAGCTCATTTGATCGCGTGTTGGGCACACTCATCATGTTGGGCGGGATCGCGCCGCCATTATCGCGACCAAAATGCGGACCAATTTCGTGCTGGCTCGGCCGCACGGCCACGTCGTAGCCATCACGCAATAAGCGCTGCATCGATTTGCTGTAGGGTTTCAGGACCTGCCGGTTATCCGCGAACGGGTTCTGCGTCTTGGAGAGCCAGAAGATCGGGTTCACGGCATCCTTGACGCGGGTCCGCTTGATGGTGACCCACTCGGCAGGCGTCGGCAAGCGCGATGGGTTGAACCAGTAGAAGTCTTGAGCCAGGTGAAATTTTTGGCACAGGCGAATCAGCAATTCGTACTGGTAGAGCGATCGCGTCGGACTGCCGGAATTCCAGGCTCCGCCGATCTCGAGAACGAAGCTGCCGTCCGGCCGCATGACGCGATAGATCTCGTCCGCGAACGGCATGAACCACTGAATGTAATCCTTCGCATCAACGTTCCCATAGGCCTTTCGGCGAATGAGCGCGAAGGGTGGCGAGGTCACGATCAGCGAGACAGAATCGTCCGGCAGTTGCTTGAGCACATCCAGCGCATCTGCGTGGTACGCACGACCCAAAGGCGTGGTATACGCGGGTGGATAACTCAACTTGGGAAATTTGGCCACCGATACGCGCGCAGCAATTGGGCTGGACATCCCTGTTCGGCCTCCTGCCGCAGTTACGCCCGGTCGTCGGGCAACTCGGCCCTATGCCCGAAAGGCCCAGAACATGCAATGCCGATTGGGGTGGAGGAAAAATAGGTAAGAATCCAACACACGAATCTTCGCTGATCCATGAAGGGGAGCGTTGAACGAGATAGCAACCGATC
This sequence comes from Gemmataceae bacterium, assembly GCA_009691845.1. GTDB lineage: Bacteria > Planctomycetota > Planctomycetia > Gemmatales > Gemmataceae > SIAJ01. The sequence continues at coordinate 30,999 of SIAJ01000040.1, read as the reverse complement.
AGTGAAGATCAGTGAAGATCAGTGAAGATCAGTGAAGATTAGTGAAGATTAGCGTTAGAAAATAGCTTCTGTACTGCTCTTGCTGAGGGGTGACACTAACCCGAAGCGTAAGCGAGGGGCACAACTCTTACCCTCGCTTACGCTTCGGGTTCGTGTTGGATGTCTCATTCTCAACCGCGAGCGGACTAAGCAAGGCCTGGTCAGGTCAAGAAAAAACAACGGGCCGGTCCCGATCAATTGGGGAGGACCGGCCCGCCGGGCACGGGACCCGTGGTTCACATGATTTGGTTGGAGGGTTGGCTTCGATTGGATCGCGAAGTCAACTCAACAACCCGATTGTAAAGGCCGTAATGGCCAGTCCAGGGCCAAGAACCACGAAAAACATCGACTTGGCCAAGTTCGTGTACTACGCGAGTTGCCTTCGCGCCGGCAATCACTTGTTCTCTTGCCCGTACACGCTTATGCTCTTCCTCATCGCCCTCTTACCGCTGAACCACTCCCATGACGCGACTTCTCTTAGCGACGCTGACCGCTTGCCTGTGTGCCGGCCCATCGTTCGCGGCCGACCCGATCAAGGTGCTGATCGTCGACGGCCAAAACAATCACTCGTGGAAAACGACCACACCGATTATGAAATCGATCCTCGAAGACACGAAGCTCTTCAAGGTCGAGGTGGCCACTTCGCCTGCGAAAGCAGGCGGGGCACCACAAAAGCCCAAGGACCCAAACAACGCGGCCGCTCAGAAGACGTACGAGGAAGCCCTGGCCAAATTCAAGGATCAGGACGCGAAGTACAAACAAGAAATGGCCGCGTTTCGACCGAAGTTTTCGAATTATCAGGTCGTCGTTTCCAACTACAACGGCGACCAATGGCCGAAGGAAACCCAAGCTGATTTCGTCGAGTTCGTCAGCAAGGGCGGGGGCTTCGTGCCCGTTCATGCCGCGAACAACTCGTTTCCGGAATGGGCCGAGTACAACTCGATGATTGGCGTCGGCGGCTGGGGCGGCCGCAATGAAAAGTCCGGGCCATACGTCCGACTTCGGGAAGGAAAATTCGTGCTCGACACCTCGAAGGGGTCAGGCGGCGGCCATGGCCGGCAGCATGAATTCCTCGTCGAAGTTCGGAAGACCGATCACCCGATCACGAAGGGGCTTCCCACAAAATGGCTGCACACCGCAGACGAACTTTACGATAAGTTACGCGGTCCAGCCCAGAATTTGACCGTGCTGGCGACGGCGTTCGCTGACACGAAGACCGGCGGCAGCGGCGAACACGAGCCGATGCTGATAGTCGTCGAGTACGAGAAGGGCCGAGTCTTTCACACAACCCTGGGACATGCCGACGTGGCCATGAAGTGTGTCGGCTTCCGAACCACGTTCGCCCGCGGCTGCGAATGGGCTGCGACCGGAACGGTCACGCAGCAAGTACCAACCGATTTCCCTGGCCCGGAGAAGGCTTCCGCGAAGCCGTAGCGGCTAGAAAAGGCGATCACGAAAGCGCGAAAGCACGAAAAGTGATCCCATTCGCTGTGCGGATTGATTAACGCGACGCGTCAGCGAGGGATGCAACTCCTCCCTCGCTAACGCGTCGGGTTAGTGTTGGAAGTTTCATTTCTTGACGCGAGCAGCACAGTTCCTGTTTCGTGCTTTCGTGCTTTCGTTCTTTCGTGATCCGCATTTTGCAAAGCTTCTCGCCTTGTCGAATGCGATTCCCTGTCGAGAATAGTTCTCCTGACTAACGCGCTTACATCACTTGCGGAGCAACGCATGAAGACCGGCATGAATCTGCTGCTTTGGACTGGGCACGTCACCGAAGAGCATTACCCGATCATGAAAGACATCAAGGACGCGGGGTTCGATGGCGTCGAGCTTCCGGTCTTCGATACCACGGTCGATCATTACAAGAAGGTCCGCAAGGAACTCGATAATCTCGGGCTGAAATGCACAACGGTCACGATCGTGACTCCGGATGCGAATCCGATCAGCCCCGACGCGAAAGTTCGTCGGGCGGCTGTCGATCTCATCAAGAAAGCGATCGATTGCAGCCAGGCGCTCGGCTCGGAGAGCATGGTCGGTCCGTTCCACTCGCCGCTTGCCGTGTTCACTGGCGTTCCGCCGACCGAGGACGAGAAGCAGCGAGCCGCGGATGTCCTGCGTCAGGCTGCCGAGCACGCGGCCCAGGCGAAGGTGCAATTGTGCATCGAGTACCTCAATCGATTCGAATGCTACTTCTTGACCACGGCCGCAGATGCGGTTGATCTCGTGAAACGAGTGAATCACCCGAGCTTCAAAACGATGTACGACACGTTTCACGCCCACATCGAAGAGAAGAGTCAGGCTGGCCCGATTCGCACGCTGGCCCCGGTCATTGGGCACGTGCATATCAGTGAGAACGATCGCGGCACGCCCGGCACCGGCCAGGTTCGCTGGGACGAGGCGTTCAAGACGCTCAAGGAAATCAAGTACGACGGCTGGATGGTGATCGAGGCCTTCGGCCGTGCCCTGCCGGACCTGGCGGCTGCAACGAGGGTGTGGCGAGATTTGTTCCCGACTGCGAAAGAGGTTTACACCGACGGACTGAAATTGATCAAGCAGAAGTGGGCGTGATTCTTTCTCCCCCTCTCCGTTTCGGGGAGGGGTTTTGGCGACAGGTCAAGCAACGTTCGCCGGAACATCCTCCTCAACGGACGGCTCATTACTAAGGGCGTACTGTTCCAGTTTCTTGTGCAGCGTGTTGCGGTTGATTCCCAGGCGATCGGCGGCCGTCACTTTCACGTCGTCGCATTGACGCATCACTTGCTCGATCAATTCGCGTTCGACACCGCCAACCAGGTAATCGTAGAGTTTGGAGCCATTGGCCGGGGCCGTGCGCGCCCCGACCTCGACGAGTCGGCGAACGAGGCCGGGCACGTCGTCCGTTCGTCGTTTCGTGCTGCGTAACGAGTATTTCGACCGACCGAACTTGAGGAGGCTCGCGGGAATCTTCTTGCCATCCGAAAGCACGATGAGCCGTTCGATCGTATTTTCCAGTTCACGCACGTTGCCCGGCCAATCGTATGCGAGCAATGCGCCGGTAACTTCCTCGGTCAGTTCCGGAACATCGCGACGATTCTGCTCTCCGTAACGCTTCAGAAAGAACTGAGCGAGCGGCGTAATATCCTCGCGTCGTTCACGCAACGGTGGCAAAGGAATCGGAACGACGTTTAGCCGATAGTAGAGATCCTCTCGAAACCGCCCGGCTTCGATCTCATCCTCAAGTGATTCGTTCGTGGCCGCCACCAGTCGAACGTCGACGCGGATCGTCTTCGAATCGCCCACACGCTCGAACTCGCGTTCTTGTAGAACGCGCAGCAACTTCACCTGGAGCTTGGCCGACATGCTGGAGATTTCGTCCAGGAAGATGGTGCCACCATGTGCGGCCTCGAAGCGCCCCGTCTTGTTCTCGATGGCTCCCGTGAATGACCCCTTCACGTGGCCAAACAATTCGCTTTCGAGCAGGTTCTCGTGGAGAGCCCCGCAGTTCACGCGGATATACGGGCCGGTCGCACGCTGGCTGCGCTTGTGCAAGGCCCGGGCGATGACTTCCTTGCCGGTTCCGGTTTCACCGATGAGCAGGACGCTGGCAGTTGTTGGTGCGGCCAGGCGCGTCAGGCGATACACCTCGCGCATGGCAGGGCTGGACCCGACAATCTCGGGTAAAAGCGGTTCGTCAGCCTCGGATCGTGGCATCCCGGCCCCGTAATGAATTCGTGGGTGCGTCGCGTTGTGAGTGATGTAATAATAGACACGTCAGCCTAGAGAAGCAACAATAGTTGTCTGGAATGAGATTTGTCTAAGAGAAGTTTCCGCCAGTTTTGGATGAATTGGATTGGAAAAGACAACAAAATGCCAACACTAATTGCTGAGTGCCTTATTATCCGGCATCCGAGCGGATCCGCAAGGAATCCTGGTTCAGTCAGCCAGGCGGTTTCGAGGTAGTGGTAGAAAGCCGAAAATGGCTTGGGCGGAATGGGATTTGCCAGGAATGAACGGGCCAGTCCGGATTGGACTGGCCCCTTTTCGGTCAGACCACGTTCACCTTTCTCGTCAGCACATCGCTGTCGGCAACACCGTCGTTCACGGAGATGTTCAGAGTCCGCAGACCTGCCGGGGTAGCGATGGGCGTTGTGAACTTCAGGCTCTTCAGGACGGCAAGATAGTTCTTGAGTGTGGCATTGCCTGTCAACGTGAGCAAGCCGGTCGCCAGATTGTAGCTGACCGTGATACCCGTTGTTGGCTTGGCAGTGACCGTGAGAATATCACCGGCCTGGAATCCTGCCCCAAAGGAAACGCTTGCGCTAACCAGTCGTGTGTTGTCCACATCCACGATCTTGAGCTTGCTCGCCACAGCCAACCCCTTGCCTCGCAGCTTGTACTGCGCGTCCGGAGCGGGGGCCGGGCCCGTCAGCGTTAGGATCGGCTTGGTGTTGACCCCGATCACTCGAAGCAGTTTGCTGGCTGGTGTTCCGCTGCCGGCAACGTCGTTCACCTGGAACATAATCGTCCGCACGCCATCGACCGGGGCCGGGCTATTGTTCACGTACTTCACGGTTCGCAGTGCCGCCTGGTAATCCGCAGGGCTCGCTGTACCGGTCAGAGCGAGTGTGCCTGTCTTGGCGTTGAACTTGCCCTTGATCGCACCCAGCGTTGAAAACATCAGAATATCCTTCTTCGTCACGTAACCGCTGGTGAACTTCACGCTCGCCGAACTGATGACTCCCTCCAGGGCCGTTCCGACACGGATTCCCCCATCCACGACGATGGCAGTCTGTGGGGGAGGTACGCTTTCCGTGAACGTGACCGTGCCGGGGGTCGTGACGAGTTCCAATCGGTCCGCGAGATCGTTCACCACATCGATCCCAACAGCGGCAACGTCGGTTCCGCCATTTCCATCGCCGACGGTATAGAAGAAGCTATCTGGCCCAGAGTAGTCGCCATTGGGTGTGTACGTGAGAGACAACCCTCCTGGCACGATTTGGACGGTCCCGTGCTGTCCCTGCGAGACATTCACGATGAACAGTGTTTCGCCGGCATCTGGAATGAACGAATCGTTCGCTAACACGTCGATTGTCTGTTCGCCCCCGTCCTCGTTTACTGTGGCTGAATCGTTCACTGCGTCGGGAAGATCGTTGACCGAGGTGACAGTGACATTCACCGTGGCTGAGGCCGAGCCCCCGTTCCCATCACCGGTCGTATACGTGAATGAATCGGGCCCGTTATAGTTCACATCCGGTATGTACGTGACAAATGTGCCGCTGCCATCTATGGCGACCGTGCCATGCAAACCGGAGGTGGCGCTCGCGATCGTGAGAGTCTCGTTCGCGTCCGGCAAGGCCGTGTCGTTCGCGAGCACGTCGATCGGCACCGCACCTCCGTCTTCGGGCAGGGTGACGGAATCATTCCGTGCGACCGGATTGTCGTTCGAGTTGGTGACATTGATGGTAACGGTGCCGACATTGAAGGCGGCATCACCATCTTTCACCTTGTAGGTGAAAGAATCGCCTCCGAAGAAATCGTTAACCGGAACGTAAGTAAACGAGCCATCCGAATTGAGTGTCAGGCTCCCGTGAGCCGGGCCATTCACCAACGATGCCGTCAAAGGCAACGGACCATCAATGTCCGAATCGTTAGCGAGGACGCCAACGGCACCGGCCACGTTCAGAGTAACGTCCTCCGCCACCGAGTAAGCGTCCGCGACTGCCACGGGGTTGTCGTTGACCGCGAGCACGAGAATCTGTGCCGTCTCCGTCTCGGCGCTGTAGGCGAAGTTTCCCCCGCCGATTGAAGCATCCACGCCGATGCTGACATCGGCGAGGCCATTGGCGGTGTCCCAGCCCTTGAAGGAGACCGTGGCCGTGCCGAAGAAATCCCCGTTTGGCCTGAAACGAATGCGATTCCGGCCGGCACCATCCGCTTCAAGCAACGTAGCTGATGTTGGCAAGAGTGTGCCAAGCGAGTTCCAGTTACTGCCGCCATTCGTTGAAAGCTCCCATACGCCACTTCCACTGGAGAATCCGGTGATGGCCACGCCTCCTCGCGGCAGGCCTTGTGCGTCCGCGTACAAGTTGCCCGTGGCAATCAGGTTGTCGATTGTCGTACCCGGATTCGACAGCGGCGGGACATCTTCCAAAATCGGATCGAATTTGGTATCGACTGCGGTGTTGAGAGCAGGAGCACTATTGACGAACAATTGCAGATCGTTCCCGGTCAGCGCGTCATAGCGCACCTGGACCAGAGTGCCGCCGACCGACAAGCCTGAACGATTTCGGACATTATTCAGCAGCCCGGTAACGGCATCGATTCCAGCTTTCTGGATCATGGTGAAACTGTGGCCCGGCGAGGCGGGATAAGTGATTGTGGGATTGAAATTGGTTCCGGTCCCAAGATCGACGGTGCCGCTCACGACTAACTTATCTCCTGAATTCGGGCCATCGAAAGCGAAATCCAGGGTCCCACCCGACTGGACAGTCAGGTTGCCGTCGATCGTGATGGTCCCGGCATTGGTGAATCCCGGCTCGATTTCGCCCGTTGCTTGAACGAGAACGTTTCCGGTGACAGACACGTTGCCGGCAAGCTTCGAGTTAGCAGCCAGGGTTACGGCACCATTCACGTTGCCAGTTCCCGTGAGGACTTCGTTTGCCGTCACTGTATAGCCGTTCGCAGCCGTCAGGTTTCCGTTGACGGTCGTCAAGGGAGCAAGATCGACGGCGTTCCCATCCACAACAGTTAGCGTGCCGGCCGATACGGTCAGGTTGTTCGCGAAGGAAACGTTGCCGGCCCCGGCCGTGATAACCACGTCGCCTAGCGTCACCAGAGGGAGGGCGAAGGCTAGCCCGTCGACGGCGGCCTTGCTGAGAGTCAGGCCGCCCATGCTCAGGACCGGTGTGCCGGCCGACGCGAAGAGTGCGTTGGTCCCGGTGCCAGTCACGGTGATCGTGCCCGATCCTGGCCCGTCGAGGCTGGCCGCCTCGCTGACCGAGATCGGTGTGAGGAGGGTGATCGTTCCATTAAGCCCGGACTGGAATCCGATCGTCTGTGCACCGGTCAGGCTGTTCGCCAGCGTGATCATGGCGCGCAGACTTCCTGGATCAGAGTCGGTCAGGTTGGTGACGACCAGGTCGCCGATCTGGAAGGTGGCGTCGGCATAACCGACGACCTCGTCCCCAGCCGCGGAAGCCACGAACTGAGAGGGGCCTTCGTGATGGAAATACCAGCGGTTGTTGGACGGGGAGACGGTGAAGGAGGCCATGTCGGCAAGGTCCGTCCACACGGCGCCGGGGACCTGGGATACCGACCCGTCCTGGACCTTCGTGCGCTTGATCTGAGTCGCGCTCGCCACATAAGTGAGGTAGTCCTCATTGCCGAAGTGCTCGGTCACCCCCCAGTAGGCCCAGGTGGCCGATGAATTATGAATCGGCGTGGTCAGGAGTGGGTTGAGGGTGGTCACTTGCCCCAGCGAACCGGGCGTCAGATCAATCTCGTAGACGGCCAAATTGGACGGGTGGACGACGATCCGGTCGTATCCGGAAAAGATGCCGGTCCCCGAGGCGACGGAAAACGAAGAAGTCAACTCGATCTCCTGCCCCGTGAGCCGTGAGCCGGTAACGCCATCGAGGGGGATGAGGTGGGTCACCTGCCCGCCCGTACTCGTGATCGGGTTGATGTTGGAGGCAAAATCGACATTGCCGAGCACGTAGGCTTGCCTGGTGCGGATGTTGCTGGCCAATGCGTCGTAGCGGACACCGATCGAGGCTGGGTTGGCCAGGTCTGAGAGATCGAAACTTCCCGTGGCAAAGGCACCGGTGACGAACACCTTCGATCCGGTCGTAGCGATCCCACCCTGATCGTCGCCAGTCGTGAAGTCGTGGGTGACAGTCCCGACGGTATTAGCGGTGAGGGAAGCGATCTGGAAGGTAGCGGCCGGTACTTCACGGGCCTCCAGAGATTCCAGTCGGAGCTGACGGCTTTTGGACGGTCGAATGGGAGACGAATGAGGATAGCGCATGATCGAGTCTCGCTGAAGAGAGAGTAAATATCGAGAGTACGGCGCGGGTTCAGTCGCAACGGTGGCTGGAATGCACGGAGAATCGTCATTACCGGCAGCAAGTGCCGGACGTTCAACGGCTGGACGAAGGGAGAACAGCGATGCGAGCGCGAACCCTCATTATTTGTACCCGGTCGAGTCGCGGTACGCAAATGAAAAAAATTAGAAATTGCCAAAAGCGTTAGCGGTCAATTGTCCGACCCAAAAGTTCCGCGAGTTTGCGCAGATCGGCCATGAGTGATGCATACTGATCCGGCAGCAAGGCTTGCGGACCATCGGAGAGAGCCTTCTCCGGGCAATCGTGGACTTCGATATGCACGCCGTCGGCCTTCGCGGCCACGGCGGCCATCGCCATGCTGGGAATCAGATCGGGGCGGCCTGTCGCATGACTCGGGTCGGCGATGATGGGGAGATGACTTTGCCCCTTCACGTTGGGAATGGCACTCAAATCGAGCGTATTTCGGGTCGAATCCTCGAAACTTCGCACGCCGCGTTCGCACAACACGACCCAGGGATTGCCCTCGGCCAGCACATACTCGGCCGACATCAGCAGATCCTTGACCGTCGCGCTCATGCCGCGTTTTAACAGCACCGGCTTGCGGGCCTGGCCGACTTCCTTCAGCAGGTCGAAGTTCTGCATGTTGCGGGCACCAATCTGAAACATGTCGGCCCACTTTGCGACGAGCGCGACCTGTCGGGTGTCCATTACCTCCGTAACCACCGGCATGTCGTGTTTGTCGCCGACGTCGCGTAGGATTTTCAGCCCGTCTTCACCCATGCCCTGAAACGCGTACGGCGAGGTTCGTGGCTTGAAGGCTCCACCACGCAGGATGTTTGCTCCGGCTTTCTTCACGAACCCGGCAATCTGATCGAGTCCCGCGAAACTTTCGACCGCACAGGGCCCGGCAATCATGGCGAGATGCCCGCCGCCGATGCGGACTTTGCCGATCGGCACAATCGTGTCTTCCTTGTGAAACTCACGGCTGGCCAGCTTGAAGGGCTTCAAAATGCGATGCACATGCTCGACGCCTGGAATGGCATCCAACTTCTCGACACCAGGCGAATTATCATCGCCAATGAGTGCGATGATTGTCCGGAATGCACCCGTGATCACACGTGGCTCGAAGCCAAGTTCCTGTACTCGTTCGATCGCGTGATCGATTTGCGGTTTGGTGGCTTCGGTTTTGAGAACGACGATCATGGGTCTCTTTCAGTCGACCGTTGAACCGACAGCCGCGGCCAACTTGCGTACGTCTTCCATCAACCTGGCGAACTGATCGGGGAGCAAGGCCTGGGGACCATCGGAAAGGGCCTTCTCCGGGCAATCGTGAACTTCGACGTGAACGCCATCGGCACCGGCCGCGATCGCGGCCTTCGTCATGCTCGGAATCAAATCGGGTCGCCCGGTCGCGTGGCTCGGATCGACGATGATCGGCAAATGGCTTTGCCCTTTCACGTTCGGCACGGCACTCATATCGAGCATGTTGCGCGTCGAATCCTCGAAGCTCCGCACCCCGCGCTCGCAGAGAACCACGTTCGTGTTGCCCCCCGCGAGAACGTATTCCGCAGACATGAGGAGGTCTTTAACGGTCGCGCTCATGCCGCGCTTTAACAACACGGGCTTGCGCGTCTGGCCGATTTCTTTCAGCAAGTCGAAGTTCTGCATGTTGCGGGCCCCGACCTGGAACATGTCGGCCCACTTCTCCACGAGTGCGACCTGCCGCGGGTCCATCACTTCCGTGACGACCGGCATGTCGTGCTTGTCGCCCACATCGCGGAGAATTCTTAAGCCTTCTTCGCCCATGCCTTGATAGGCATAGGGGCTTGTACGTGGTTTGAAGGCCCCGCCACGCAGGATGTTCGCACCGGCCTTTTTCACATGGACGGCAATGCGATTCAGCCCATCGAGGCTCTCCACTGCACACGGGCCAGCGACCACGGCCAAGTGCCCGCCGCCGATGCGGATCTTGCCGACTTTCACGATGGAATCGTGCTTCTGAAACTCACGGCTTGCCAGCTTGAACGGCTTCAGAATGTGATGAACCTGTTCGACGCCTGGAATCGCCGCCAGTGTCTCGGCTTGCGGTTTGCGCTCGTCGCCGATGACGCCGATTATGGTCCGTTGCTCGCCCCGGCTGACGTGAGATTTGAAGCCAAGCTCCTCGATTCGCTGGATGACGTGATCGATTTGTTCGGCAGTCGCATCGGGCTTGATAACAAGGATCATGTCGAGAACGGAGTGGTCAGAGATTAAGGGAGAGGGTTTCGGCCCCCAGGGAATTCAACCCAGGTGCTATTTTACGGCTCCACAGGCGTCTTGGTAGAGCGCTGGGTCTCAGGCGGAAGGACGAGAAGGAGCGGGGGCGTGGCCTGCTCGGGAAGCGAGGAACGACAAGTGACCAAATGCGGGGCAAGGGCTCTCTGCGACCCCTTTCGGGGTCGATCGTAGGGGCTTTTCGCAACCGGTGGTCGGTGCGAAACGCAGACCACCGGGAGACCATTTTGCAAATCTAAGGCAGACTATTGCGATCACGGCCATACTCGGGTATCCTTCCATCACCCGCCAGAGTCCACTTCCACACCGCACCCCGTTTGAGGGCAGTCTCATGCGAGTCGTCCAAATTCTCCCCGCCTTGCTTCTGTTGCCTCTCACGTTGGTAATGGCTCAAGAGAAGAAGCAAGAGAAATTTCTCAATCCGATTGATGTGACCGTGCCGCACATCTCCACCGACAAGGACATTAAGCTCGATTACGACATCGTCTACGTCCGTGCGCAACGGGCGGGGGACAAGATTCACAAACGCTTTTTCACGGACTTCTCCTCGCCCGTGACCATGGAGCCTGGTGCCGATCTGATGCTGCTCCATCCCGATGGCAAGGAAGAGTTGCTCGTGGAAGGCGGCGATGGTTCCGTGACCGACCCGATGGTCTCGTTCGATGGCCAATGGGTTTACTACGCACACATTCACGAACTCCGCAAAGCGAGCCAGTGGAACCCGCCGAAACAGGGGGCGGACATCTACAAGATCAACGTGAAGTCCAGGAAGATCGTCAAACTCACGAATCAGCGATTCACCCCCAACCTGGGGGCCGCCAACTGGTCAGCAGACTTTCGCAAGAACGAGCAGGGCAAGTCGCATTTCGAGTACGGCGTCTACAACATGGGACCGTGCCCGCTGCCCGGCGGCCGAATTGCATTCACCAGCAACCGCGATGGCTTTCGTCCCGCGAAGGGATACCCTGCGATTGCTCTGCAACTGTTCGTGATGGATGACACCGCAACGGACATCCGCGACGGCGAGGATCCGCCGAACTTGGAAAAGATTGGCCACCTGAATTTGGCCGGCGCTTTGCACCCCGTCGTCCTCAAGGACGGCCGGATCATGTATAGCTCGCTCGAATCGCAAGGTGTCCGAACCGACATTCTCTGGGGCATCTGGACCATTCACCCCGATGGCACGAACTGGGCTCCGCTCGTCAGTGCGTTCGATCCGGGCGGCGCCCCCAACGGCTTCCACTTCCAGACGCAACTCACGAACGGCGAGATCGTCTTCGAGGAGTATTACAACCAGAACAATTCGGGATTTGGCTCGCTCCTGAAGATGCCGCCAAGCCCGCCGGACGGCTATGCGCCGTTTGGTCCCGCCAACATGAACGACCCACGGAACAAGCCCTGGCGTTATGGCCGCCACGACAATGGCACGCCGCGAAATTACAAGATGCCGTTCATGCCGACGGGTTCCATCTCGCTCACGCCCTTCAGCATGGGCTTCGAAGGTCCGGCCGATCCGTCGATTCCTGGCGACAAGAAGTCACCGGCCGTCGGCAAGTACACGCATCCCGCCGGCGCACCGGACAATCATCTGTTGACGTGCTATTCGCCTGGCCCCGTGAATCATCAATACACGTATCTGCCGCAACTTGACGGAGGCATCTACCTGATCAAGAAAGGCGAAGTATTGAACGAGCCGGCCCAAATGCGGCTGATCAAAAACGACCCGAACTTCAACGAATGCTGGCCACGAGCCGTGGTTCCGTACAAGCGAATCTACGGCAGCGACGAACCGACGAACCTGCCACGGCTCGCCAACGATGGGAAGCTTTCCAAGCAACTGCCGGAGGGAGCGCCCTTCGCACTCGTGGGGACATCGAGCTTCTACAAACGCGAGACCTATCCGAACGGCTCGGTTCCGGAGAAAAGCACAACAGCCACGTTTGCGGGCAAGAACGATCCGTGGAAAGGCCTCGACGCGTTCACCAGTCACGGCAACGGCTCGCCGCTGAATTGGCACAATCAGGGTGCAGACGCGGGTCTGTACGAAAACTCGGACATTCACGCAGTCCGCATCCTCGCGATGGAACCAACCACCGACCGCAAGGGAGCGAATAGCGGCCGGCGGTACTTCAACCATGCCGGTGAGCGCTTGCGAATTCTCGGCGAGATTCCGCTGCGCAAGTTCATCGATAAGGAACAACCGCTCGATCCCGACGGCAACCCGGACACGAGTTTCCTCGCCAAGATTCCCGCCGACCTGGGATTCACGTTTCAAACCATCGACAAGCGTGGCATGGTGCTGAACATGTCGCAAACCTGGCATCAACTGCGACCGGGCGAGATCCGCAACGATTGCGGCGGCTGCCACGCTCACAGCCAGAAACCCACCGAGTTCAAGCTGACCTTGGCAGCTAAAGACGATTACAAAGTTTGGGATCTGGTGAACACGACGCCGATCGTTTCGGACGCGAAACGGGACGAGAGCAAAACCAAGTGGGACGTCGAAGGCACATCAGGTTTACGCTTCGCCAAGAGCGCCCTGAACGTCGAATACTGGCGCGACGTGAAACCCATCCTGAACCAGAGTTGCATCGAATGTCACACATCCAAGGAAGGCAAAGTGCCGGCCGCCAAGCTCGATCTGGATGCCGACGGCGAGATGATCAACGCCGAGCACCGCGGCACGTTCCCTGGAACTTACTATCGACTGGCGATGGACGAACGCGGCAAGTTTGGCCACAAACCTCCGGGCTGGGATAGCTGGGGCGGCCCGAATGCTTCACGTTACGTCCGCAAGTTCCAGTCGCGACGGAGCCTGCTGGTCTGGAAAATTTTTGGGCAACGAATGGATGGTTTTTCGAACGACGATCATCCGTCCGAGAGCAAGCCTGGTGCGGGCGACCTGGTGCTGAAAGGCCAGCCGGTTGATCTGGGCAAGAACAAGAGCCGCTTCGATGTCGATCATGTCGGCAGCATGATGCCCGCCTACGGAGCCAAGAAGAGCAAGCCGCTCAGCGATGAAGATCGCCGGACGATTGTTCGCTGGATCGATCTCGGCTGCCCCATCGACCTGGATTACAATCCTGCCAATCCCGAAAAGACCGGCTTCGGATGGATGCTCGACGATCAACGGCCAACGCTCTCGGTCACGTATCCGTTACCAGGCAAGAACGCTGGACTCTCAAGAATCGTGATCGGCATGCACGACTACGGCACCGGCCTCGACGCGGCGAGCTTGCAGGTCGTTGCCGATTTTGAAATCAACGGCGTGAAAGCCGGCGAGTCCTTGGCGAAACAGTTCCAGCCGACCACGCAAGGCGTGTGGGAGTTGAAACTGACGAAACCAATCTCGGAAGTGAAAGCAGGTTGGCTACTTGTCTCAATCGCCGACAAGCAGGGGAATGTGACGAAGATTGAACGACGATTTGCAGTTGGCAAATAATCACAAGGGCGAGCGGAGCGGCATCAGCCGCCCGATGATGTCAGGATCGGGCGGCTTACGCCGCTCGGCTCGCCAAACCGAGACACATCATGCGCTACACCTGTTTGGTCTTGCTACTCACCGCACCTATCTTTGCCGCAGACGAAAGACGCCCTGTCCTCATCGACACCGACATCGGGGCCGATGTTGACGATGCGTTCGCACTGGCACTGGCCATTGCCTCGCCTGAGGTCGAACTCGTTGGTGTCACCACCGTCGGCAAAGGGGAGAAGCGCGATCCGTACGTTCGCCACTTGTCGAAAGATCGCGACGAAGATCGGGCCTGGCTCGTTTGTCGATTCCTCACGCAGGTCGGATTGAAGGATATTCCTGTTGCCGCCGGGGCCGATCCGCAGCCGAAGTCCGAGATCGACTGGCAGATTCAATATCGCCGACACCCGGCCGCGATTTACAACCGCACGCTGTCGCCGACGAAAGAGTCGGCCGTTGAACTCATGACCCGTCTCGCCAAGGGACGTGAAGGGCTGACGATCGTTGCCCTTGGCCCGCTGACGAATGTGGCTCGCTTCATCAAGGAACAGCCGGAGGCCGCGAAACGCGTGAAGCAATTCGTCATCATGGGTGGCTCGATTGGCGTGGGTTACGACGGCAAGCCGAAGCCCGAACCGGAATGGAACATCAAGTTGGACATCCCGGCTGCGAAGACGGTCTTCCAGTCCGGGCTGCCGTTGACTGTGGTGCCGCTCGATGCGACGGCCACGGTGAAGCTCGACAAGGATCAACGCGATCGGCTCTTCTCGGCACGTACGCCACTCACGTATCAAGTGCAGAATCTTTACGAATTGTGGGAGAAGGAAACGCCGATCCTGTTCGACCCCGTTGCTTTGGCTGCGGCCTTCAGCGAACGATTTCTCACACTGGGTCTCGCGACTCTCAGTGTAAACGACGATGGCATGACGACCGTGAGTAAGGGCTTACCCAATGCCCGATTTGCCACGAAGTCAAACGCAGACGAGTTCGTGAAGTGGTACGTCGAGCGTGTGCGGTCGTTCGGCAAAGAAGCTCCTCCGAAGCCGCCAGAGAATCGCACCACCATGATTGAGCCCGGCAACTTTCCCACGCGCATCCACGCCTTCGAAGATTTCGAGACCGACATCGAAAAACGTTGGTGGATGTGCGGCAATCTGGAAACGAAGGACGTACCCGTTCCCAAAGGGCGAGCGGGCCGGGCGGTGCTGACGCAAGACTTCGACGATCGCCAGGGACAACTTGGCTCGATGTATCGGGCCGTGATTTTCAATCCGGTGCCCGGACCGCCGATGGGCCCGAGCACGCGCCTTCGCTTCAAGTATAAGCTCACGGGCACGGACACGCTGCGGGTGCAACTCTACACGCTCACCAATGGCTATCACCGCTATCTTTCACTGACCGGACTGGAGCAAGGCAAGTGGCTCGATGGTTGCGTGGACATGACAAAAATGCGCCGGCCCGATGGTACGGGTGGAGCACTCGCGACCGACGAACGGATTGACGACATTCAGTTCTACGTCGATCCGCGGGCGGAAGTGCTCATCGACGACATGATTCTTTACGAGGCCGCTGCTGCCGGCGAGAAGCGGCCATTCCCGAAACGAGTGCTCTTCACCAGTTGGTTCGACACGGGCAGGCAAGGAGTGGAATGGCCGGGCACTTTCGAGATCGTGCCGCACAAGTCGCCACGCAATTGGAAATTCGCTCAGTCGGTCGAAGATGCCAAGTCTGGCCAACATAGCATGGTGATCGGTCTGCGTGGCACACGCAAGCTGCCCGCGAAAACAAGCCTGACATTCAAGTACAACGGTAGTAGCACGGACACTGTTGCAATCGGACTACGCGATTCAGGAACCGGCAAGGTAACACCAATCGAATGGAAGCCGGAAACCAAGGGCCAGTGGGCAGAAGCCACGTTGACGTTGAGCAGCGAAAACGCGACGGCGAATGAATTGATTTTCAAGCTACCGAAAGGTGCGACGTTGATGGTCGACGATGTGCTTCTGTACGAAGGGGGCAATTCGTGAAGCCGCGTGCTCTACGAAAAGCGACCAAGGGGAAGTAGCCCGGCCTTGCCGAACTACTTGCCCCTGGAAGGATGCCGAGGACAGGACTTGAACCTGCACACCCTTGCGAGTACCAGCACCTCAAGCTGGCGCGTCTGCCAATTCCGCCACCCCGGCCAATGAATTACACATTATCTTGCACTTACGGGCAGTTTCAAGTCCCCGCGAGAGGTTTGTCCCCGGCTCGCCCAATCCCGTAGTAGGTGAACCCATACGACTGCATCGTTCGTGGCTCGTAGAGGTTGCGGCCATCGAAAATCACCGGCGTTTTCAGCAGTCTCCGCATCACTTCGAAGTCCGGGTTTCGAAACTCCTGCCAATCCGTGACGATTGCCAGGCCGTCTGCCCCTTCGATTGCTCCATAGGGGCGATCGACGTAGACGAGCTTGTCGCCGTAAATGGCCCTCACGTTCGCCATCGCTTCCGGATCGTGAACCCGAACTGTTACGCCCGCTTCCAGAAGTGCATCGACGAGCGTCAACGCGGCTGACTCGCGGATATCGTCCGTTTTCGGTTTGAACGACAGGCCCCACACGGCCAAGGTTTTGCTTTTCAATTCACTTCCGAAGTGCCGGGAGATCTTTTGAAAGAGCAGTTGCTTCTGCCGTTGGTTCACTCGATCGACGGCCTGGGACAAATCGAGGGGCAAGCCGTGCGCCCGGCCCATGCCGAGGATAGCCTGCACGTCTTTCGGGAAACAGCTTCCGCCATAGCCTGGCCCGGGATGCAGAAACTGAAAGCCAATGCGGGCGTCGTGCCCGATGCCACGCCGCACGTCGTTGATGTCGGCTCCGAGCCGATCGCAGAGATTCGCCATCTCGTTGATAAAGCTGATTTTCGTCGCGAGCATTCCGTTGGCCGCGTACTTGGTCATCTCCGCACTCTCGGGGGACATGACAATGAACGGCCGTTCGGTGCGCAGGAACGGGGCATACAATTCGCGCATAACCTCGGCAACTTCGGGGCGACGCACGCCGACGACCACGCGGTCCGGCTTCATGAAGTCCTCGATGGCCGCCCCTTCCTTCAGGAACTCCGGATTGCTCGCCGCGTCCAAATGAGAGCAGCCGGCAGCCAGCAGCCGTTCGTGCAACTTTGTGTTGGTGCCGACCGGCACGGTGCTTTTAATCACGATCACGCGCGAGCCGTGCGGCCCCGGGGGAACGGATTTCAGGTGCGTCGCAATCTCATCGCCCACGGCCCAGATGGCGGAGAGGTCCGCATCGCCCGTGGCACTTTGCGGCGTGCCGACGGCAATGAAGATGATGCGGGCATTCTTGATGGCGGCACCGAGATCGGTGCTGAACGAGAGTCGCCCCTCGCGGCGATTGCGTTGCACCAACTCAAGCAATCCCGGCTCATAGATGGGAAGTTTGTCGGCGAGCAGCGTCTCGATCTTGCGGGCATCCTTGTCGATGCCCGCGACCTCGTTGCCACTTTCCGCCAGGCACGTGGCCGTGACGAGGCCGACGTACCCGGTTCCAACCACGGCGACTTTCACGATGAACACCCTCCGATAGAATCATCGTTATATCGGGCAAGTTTTCATGTTACAAACGGAACGAATCGCCAACTGGCTCGTCTAACAGGCACGGTCCCCGTTCCGCATGTCTCGACCGTTCGACATTCCAGGAGATTCGTCATGGCATTTCGGCCTGCTAGTCCCGCATTTCGCTGGGGTACTTGGGTTCTCTTCGTTGGCTTGTTTGGCTTCGTGATCGGCTGCAACCGGCGAGACGATGCTCCTGCTGTCGCTGAGACAAAAGTCGAGGTGAAGAATCAGGATGGTGGCTTCGAACCTCAACTCGATGCTGCAACCCGCTCGGAGCGAGAGAAAGCCGTAGGTTTGTCCCCGCATCCCGGCGAAACTGCTGCACTAACCGCGGTTGCCGGGCTGAGCGGCCGCTCCGGGGCCACCAGAGATAGCCTCCTCCGCGCCAGTGGCGGCAGTTCGCCGTCACGAGGAAAGGCTCGTAGCCTCAACCAGTTGGCTGCTGACCTTAAGGCTCCCATGGGCCTGGCAATCGCCGGAGTGCAACGCGAGGTTTTGCCCGGCGACGAAGCCGGCGAGATGACCGCCGAGCAATATCAGCACTTCCTCGACAACCCCTTCAAGCTCGTCAAGGGCGAGGACGCGCTTTCTACCATCTCCACGGCCGTCGATACTGCTGCGTACTCGAACGTGCGAGCCCGAATCAACGAGGGGATACTGCCCACGAAGGATGCCGTCCGCATTGCCGACTTCGTGAACTACTTTCCTTACGACTATGCCACGCCCAAGAACGGCGAGCCCGTGGCCTTCAAGCTGGAGATGGCTCCGTGTCCCTGGAATGCGAAGCACCATCTCTTGCGAGTCGGGCTGAAGGCCAAGGTGATTGACAAGGATCAATTGCCGGCCCGCAATCTCGTGTTCCTTGTTGATACTTCAGGGTCGATGAATGCTCCGAATCGCTTGCCGCTGGTGCAAGAATCGCTGCGATTACTGGTCGAACAACTCACCGACCGCGATCGCGTGAGCATCGTCAGCTACGCGGGTGATGCCGGGCTGCGTTTGCCGCCCACACCTGGAAACAAGAAGGACGTCATCCTCGATGTGATTCTCGGCCTGTCATCGGGCGGCTCGACGAATGGCGAAGGGGGCATCAAAGTCGCTTACGAGCAGGCGGAAAAGACCTTCCTCAAGGAAGGCATCAACCGAGTCATCCTGGCCACCGATGGCGACTTCAACGTTGGCATTTCCGATCGTGCTCAACTCACGCGGATGATTGAAGACAAACGCAAGACGGGCGTCTATCTCACGGTGCTCGGCTACGGCATGAACAACCTGCACGATGCAATGCTCGAGCAACTTGCCCATCATGGCAACGGGCACTACGCCTACATCGATTCGCTCGACGAAGCCAAGAAACTCTTCGTCGAACAGGGCGGAGCACTCGTCACTGTTGCGAAGGACGTGAAGCTGCAAATCGAGTTTAACCCGGCCAAGGTCGCGGGCTATCGGCTCATCGGCTACGAGAATCGCATTCTCCGCAACGAGGATTTTCGCGACGACGCGAAAGATGCCGGCGACTTGGGCAGCGGCCACACCAGCACGGCCCTTTATGAAATCGTTCCCGTTGGCGAGAAGGTCGTCGTGGGCGAAGTGGAGAAGTTGAAGTACCAGACCAAGACCGAACTCACGGAAGCGGCGAAGTCCGGCGAATGGATGACGGTGCGGATGCGCTACAAACATCCCGAGACCGACAAGGCCAGCGAAGTGAGTTCAATTCTCGCGGCCGACGGACTCGCGAAAGAAGCCTCCGCCGATTTGCGATTCGCAGGAGCAGCCGCCGCGTTCGGTTTGATCCTCCGCGACAGCGAATATCGGGGCGACGCAACGCTCGACAAGGTGATCGACCTGGCCAAGCCAGCCATCGGTGCCGACAAGGGCGGTCATCGAGCCGAGTTCGTTCGCATCGTCGAGAAGGCCAAGTCGATTCCAGTGAAAAAGGAGCAGAAGTAGCTCGTGCCAGGCAAGCATTTTTGCCACGGATTTCACGGATAAAACCAGTTGATCGATGCGGTCTTATCCGTGAAATCCGTGGTAAAAATGCTTTGCTAATCGGTCACTTGATTCGGGAGACCTTCTTAATGGAAATAGCCGGTTTCAGCGTTTGTCCCTCGGCCTTGGATGCCTGAATCATCTTCACCACGTCCATTCCCTTCACGACTTTTCCGAATGCCGCAAAGCCTTGGCCGTCTGGGTTCCGCTTGCCGCCAAAATCTAGTTCCGGTTGATCGCCGATGCAGATGAAGAAATCGCCGGTGGCCGTGTCCGGTTCGTCGCGGGCCATGGAGATCGTGCCGTCCTTGTGCAAAATGCCCGTATCACGGGTGCGTTCAAGTTTGATCGGTGTGCGTTCCTTCTTCTCCGGATGAATCCCGGCCTGAATTACCTCGATCTTAATCTTGTTGCCGGGCTGATTTTTCGGTGTCACTGATCTGTGAAATCGACCTCCGTCGTACAGTTTGCCGTCCACGTACTCCAGGAAGTTCGCGACCGTCTTCGGGGCCTTGGCCGGATTGAGTTCGAGTACGATCTCACCCGCATCTGTCTGGATTAGCACGCGAACGGGAGTTGCCTTCTCGTCTTGGGCCCAAGCATGAAATGGCATTGCCCAGATGGTCAACAAGGCAAGGAGCGGGAATCGTATCATCGAGGGCCTCCTTCATGTACTTCGCGATGACTGTACCTTATCATGATTGGTAGAGGTTGTTTCAAACGAACCCGACGCGTAAGCGAGGGACGCCCTCGCTTACGCGTCGGGTTAGTCGGGAACTCTAGCGCCTGCCCGCCTCACGTTCGTCTTCTCTCCGGGGCCTGCCCGATGAACATTCGATTCTCCGTTCTTGCCGTGTTCGCGATCGTCCCTTGCGCTTTCGGTCAAACGAAAGTCGATTTCAATCGCGATGTGCGGCCGATCCTGGCGGATAACTGCTTTGCCTGCCACGGCCCGGACGACAAGGCTCGCAAGGCCGATCTGAAGCTGCACACCCGCGAAGGTGCGTTGGCGGTTCTAGACGCCAAGAAGCCGAGCGAGAGCGAACTGCTCAGGCGCATTACGACTTCGAACAAGACCGAGCGCATGCCGCCGGAGAAAACTGGCAAAGTACTCACGCCGGCGCAAGTCGAGACTTTGAAAGCCTGGGTCGCTCAGGGCGCAGAGTATCAAGGGCACTGGGCCTTGCTCGCGGCCAAGCAGCCAGCGGTTCCTTCCGGTAGAAACGCGATTGACTACTTCATCGAAAGACGCCTGGCGAAGGAGAGCCTCAAACGCATGCCGGAAGCGGATCGGGGCACGCTCATTCGCCGGGTGACTCTCGACCTCACGGGAATGCCACCGACACTCAAGGAAGTCGATGACTTCGTCAACGACCAATCTCCCGATGCCTACGCCAAGGTAGTCGCTCGTTTGACGAGTTCGATTCGGTACGGCGAACGCCTGGCTCTCGACTGGATGGACGCGGCACGCTACGCGGACACCAACGGCTACCACATCGACAATGGCCGCGACATGACCCGCTGGCGTGAGTGGGTCATCGATGCGTTTCACAAAAACAAGCGTTTCGATGAGTTCACGATTGAACAACTTGCGGGCGACTTGCTTCCGGGTGCAACGTTAGCCCAGAAAGTGGCCAGCGGTTTCAACCGCAACCACATGATCAACTTCGAGGGGGGTGCGATCCCCGAAGAGTACCACATGGCCTACATCGTGGATCGCGTGAACACGACGGCCACGGTCTGGATGGGCCTGACGGTCGCATGTGCCCAGTGCCACGATCACAAGTTCGACCCGATCAGCCAGAAGGATTTTTACCGTCTCTACGCCTTCTTCAATAACGTGCCCGAAAGAGGGCTCGACGGAAACAAGGGCAATTCGGTTCCTCTGTTGAAAGCGCCGAGTGCGGAACAAGAGCGGCGGATGGCGGAGGCCCGCGTGGAGATCGCAGCGCTCGAAGAGAAACTGAAAGGCCCGAAGCCTGAACTGGATACTGCCCAGGCCGCATGGGAGAAAAATCCCGGCCTGGCCAAGACGGAGTGGAAGAATCTCGAACTGACGAAGTTGCGTTCCAAGGGGGGAGCCACGTTCACGACCGAAAAAGACAGCACGGTCGTTGTCGGCGGAACGAACGTGGCAAACGAAACCTACACGTTTACGTTTCGCCCGGACCTTGCCAAGCTGACGGCACTGCGCCTCGATGTGTTGCCGGACGACAAGCTGAACGGCAAGGGCCCGGGTCGATCCGTGAATGGGAACTTCGTGATGACTGGCATTCGAGTCTCGCTTGGCGAGGGCAAGGATTCGACCGTGCTGAAGCTGAAATCGGCATCGGCAGATTTCAGCCAGAAGGAAGGCGGTTACGACGTCAAGAATTTGCTTGGCACGGGTAGCACCGGATGGGCGATCTTTCCGGAAGTCGGCAAGCCACACTTCGCGGTGTTCGAACTTGCCGAACCACTGGAAGCGGCCGGCAAGGACGTGACGGTCCAATTGCAATTCAACTCCGGCTTCGTCGCGCACCAGTTTGGTCGGTTTCGCATGTCGGCAACCAATTCCGCCACGCCGCACGAGCCGGCCGGAATGCCTGCGAGTGTTGCGACGGCGTTAAAGCTCGAACTCGCTCAGCGAAGCGATGCTCAGAAATCCGAACTGCGTGCGTACTATCGAAACAGTGTCTCGCCCGAACTTCGCCAACTCAACGACCGTGTTGGGGAACTCAAGAAGCGGATTGTCGATGAGGAGAAAGCCATTCCCGATGCGATGGTGATGGAGGAAATGCTGAAGCCGCGCGACACATTCGTCATGGTGCGGGGTGCCTACGACAAGCGTGGCGAGAAAGTATCCGCGGGAACTCCGACTGCCTTGCCAGTTCTCAAGACGGCCTCGACGCCGAATCGGCTCGATCTCGCGAAATGGCTGGTGAGCCCGGAACATCCGCTGACCTCACGCGTGACGGTTAATCGGTACTGGCAGATGTTCATGGGAACGGGCCTGGTGAAATCGACCGAGGATTTCGGCACGCAAGGCGACTTCCCGTCGCATCCCGAACTGCTCGACTGGCTGGCGGTCGAGTTCCGCGTCTCGGGTTGGGATTTGCGGAAGCTCATCACATTGATTGTCACCTCGGCGACTTATCGCCAATCGTCGGTCGTATCCAAGGAGCTTTACGCAAAGGACCCCGAGAACCGATTGTTGGGACGTGGGCCAAGGTTTCGGCTTCAGGCGGAGTTTTTGCGCGATCAAGCCCTGGCGATCAGCGGTCTGTTGAACGGCGAAGTGGGAGGCAAGAGCGTCTTGCCCTATCAGCCGCCTGGCTTGTGGGAAGAACTCATGTCGCGTGCCGACGGCGCGAACTGGACGGCCCAGAAATACACGCAGAGTCACGGCAAGGACCTGTATCGCCGAACGATGTACACGTTCTGGAAACGCACCTGTCCCCCGGCCGCGCTGGCGGCACTCGATGCCCCGGACCGCGAGACCTGCGTCGTCAAGCGTTCGCGAACCAACACACCGCTGCAAGCTCTCGTGTTGATGAACGACCCGACCTATGTCGAAGCCTCACGCAAGCTGGCCGAGCGCATCATGAACGAAGGCGGAGCGACAACGGAAGAACGGTTAACGTTCGTGTTCAAACTCGCGACGGCACGCTTGCCGCGTGAGAAGGAAGTGGAAATCTTGAAACGCGTATTCGACGCACAGAAAGCGCGATTCACGAAAGACAAAATGGGCGCAGAGAAGCTATTGAAAGTCGGCGAATCGCCCCGAGACGAGAAACTGGATGCAATTGAACTCGCCGCCTGGGCGATGGTGGCGAACGCGATTTTGAATCTGGATGAGGTGGTGACGCGGAATTGAGTTCGACAACGAGTTGTGAGAGGAGGAGATCATGGATTTAGTTAGCGGGACGCTGCACGATGGCCATTTGGAACTCGGTGAACCAGTGGACTGGCCGGAAGGCACTCAGGTCGAAGTGAAGAGACGAAGCCCACTGCAGGGAATGTCGGAAGAGGACTGGCCGCGTACATCTGAGGGCATTCAAGCGTTACTCGCCCTGTGGGACCAAATCGAGCCCCTTTATTTCACCGATGAAGAACGGGCAGATTTTGATCTTGCTCGCCGAGAAATGGGACAACGATTCATGGACAAGCTGGATACGGAGTTCGATGAGACGCTATCTGCTCGACACAAGCGCGGCGGGCGATTGGATCGATCGCCGTGGAGCAACTCGCGATCGAGTGCGCGAAATGCCTCTAGGTGGTCACGTGATTGGAACATGCACCCCTGTATTGGCCGAGCTTTGGGCCGGGGTTGAATCCAGCCAAAGTCGTGAGTTCAACACGGTAAAACTTCGACACGCAGTCGCGCAATTCACGGAATGGCCGCTGACAACGAATGCAGCCAACGTCTATGGCCGACTCTACACAGACCCGCGGCGAAGAAGACGGAAGATCGGATCGAACGACTTACGGATAGCCTCCATCGTTTTGACGCTTCCTCGCTGCATCGTCGTTTCAAGAGATAGTGATCCGTTGGATATTCCCGGCTTGAAGATAGAGAATTGGTTTTCGTAACGCCTGGTAGGGGTAACGTTGTGAATACATATGCCATTCAAACGCGCCGTCAGTTCTTCGGCCGCTCCGCGACCGGTATCGGCGCTGCCGCTTTGGCCTCATTACTCAGCGATGATCTGCGGGCCGCCGACGATCCGCTCAAGAGTTCGGGCGTGCTGCCAAAGTTGCACTTCGCTCCGAAGGCAAAACGGGTCATCTACCTGTGCATGTCCGGTGGACCTTCGCATATCGATTTGTTCGATTGGAAGCCGACCTTGAAGGATCACTTCGGGAAGGACCTACCCGCCTCGATCCGTCAGGGGCAGCGAATTACCGGCATGACCTCCGGTCAAAAGTCCTTGCCTGTCGCACCGTCGATGTTCAAGTTCGCCCAGCATGGAAAGTCCGGCACCTGGGTCAGCGAATTGCTGCCGAATATTGCGACCATCACGGATGACATCGCCGTTGTGAAATCGCTGAACACCGAGGCCATCAATCACGACCCTGCCATCACGTTCATTCAGACTGGAAGCCAGCAGCCGGGCCGACCAAGCCTGGGGGCTTGGCTTTCCTACGGCATCGGCAGCCCGAGCAAGAATCTCCCCGCGTTCGTCGTGCAAATCTCGCAGGGCAGCGGGAACAAGACCGATCAGCCGATCTTCTCGCGTTTGTGGGGGACGGGCTTTTTGCCGAGCCAGCATCAAGGCGTGCGTTTCCGCAGCGGCACGGATCCCGTGATCTATCTCTCGAATCCCGATGGCGTGGACCGCGAGGGCCGGCGAAACATGCTCGATGCCGTCGGCGAGTTGAATAAACTCGCTTCGGACTCGTTCGGCGATCCGGAAATTAATACCCGCATCGAGCAATACGAGATGGCCTATCGCATGCAGGCCAGCGTGCCGGAACTCACGGACCTGTCGAAGGAGCCGAAGAAAGTTCTCGAAGAATACGGCATCGACGAGAAAAACGAGGACGGCGGCTTCGCTCGCAACTGTCTCCTCGCGAGGCGAATGGTCGAACGTGGCGTGCGCTTCGTGCAACTCATGCACCGCGGCTGGGATCAGCACGGCGGATTGCCCGGCCAGATTCGCGGGCAGTGCAAGGACGTCGATCGTCCTGCGGCTGCGCTCGTGAAGGATCTGAAACGACTCGGCTTGTTGGATGATACGCTGGTGATCTGGGGCGGCGAGTTCGGGCGCACGGTCTACAGCCAGGGGGCCCTGACCAAGGAGAACTATGGCCGAGATCATCACGGACGTTGCTTCACCATGTGGATGGCTGGTGGCGGCGTGAAGCCGGGCATCTCGTTTGGGGAAACGGACGATTACGCTTACAACGTGGTCAAGGACCCCGTCCACATCCACGACTGGAACGCGACGATCTTGCACTTGCTCGGCCTTGATCACACGAAGCTAACGTTCAAGTTCCAGGGACGAGATTTCCGGCTGACGGACGTGCATGGGAATGTGGTGAAGGGGTTGCTGGCATGACGCAGCGAATTTGCAACGGAGAAATCATTAGAACACTAATCTTCGCTAATCTCCGCTAATAAAGCGGAAACAATACCGGTTCCTCTTCAGGATTAGCGAAGATCAGTAAAAATTAGTGTTGAAGGGAGAATAATCATGAAGCGTTTCATCTCGTCTATGATGCTGTTCCTCAGCTTCTCCATGGCCCCGGCAGCCGAACCGCCTCCCAACATCATTCTCTTCCTCGCCGATGATCTCGGCTACGGCGATCTCGGCTGCTACGGCAACGAGATCATTCAAACGCCGAACTTGGATGCGTTCGCCAAGGAAGGCGTGAAGCTCACGCAGTGCTATTCCGCCAGTGCCGTTTGCTCGCCTTCGCGGTCCGCTCTGCTCACGGGTCGCACGCCTCATCGCAACGGCGTTTACACCTGGATTCAAGCGGGCAGCGAGGTCCACCTTCGAACGAGCGAACTGGTCTTGCCGAAACTACTGAAGGAAAAGGGCTACGAAACCTGTCATTCCGGCAAGTGGCACTTGAACGGCAAGTTCAACGATCCGGCTCAGCCGCAGCCGGGCGATCATGGCTACGACCACTGGATGGCCACGCAGAACAACGCTGGCCCCAGCCACAAGAACCCGAACAACTTCGTGCGGAATGGGAAACCAGTCGGGCAACTTGAAGGCTATTCGGCTCCGCTTGTGGTCGGTGAGGCCATCAAGTGGCTCGACAGTGGCCGCGACAAAACGAAACCATTCTTCCTCGCGGTCTGGGCACACGAGCCGCACTTGCCAATCGAGTCGGATCCCGTGTTTCAGAAACCGTACGAGAAAATCGAGGAGGCCGACGTTCGCCAGCATCACGGCAACGTCACGCAACTCGATCACGCCTTCGGCAAGTTGATGAAGGCTCTCGATTCGCAAAAACTCACGGACAACACCTTCGTCTTCTTCACGGCCGACAACGGGCCGGAAGGCCCCGAGGTGCTGAAGGGCCGAAATCGTGGTTCAAGCGGCGGTTTGCGTGGCCGCAAGCGAGCGATGTACGAAGGGGGCATTCGCGTTGCGGGCATGGCACGTTGGCCGGGGCACATCAAGCCCGGCTCGACCAGCGACGTTCCCGTGATCGGCAGCGATTTTTTTCCGACCGCCCTTGGGCTCGCTGGCCGCAAGTTGCCCGACGATCGAACGATCGATGGCGGCGACGTGCTTCCCGTTCTCACGGGCAAGGCGGACTCCGTCAAGCGACAGACGCCTCTCTACTGGCGGCTCAACATGGCCCCGAACAACTTGCACATGGCCATGCGCCAGGGCGATTGGAAGATTCTCGCGGCCCAGGATTTCAGCAAGCTCGAACTCTACAACCTGAAGACCGACCCGAAAGAGACGACGGACCTGAAGGACAAAGAGAAGGACCGCTTCGAGAAGATGAAGAAGGAACTCGAAACCCTGAACGCGAGCATCGAACGCGAAGGACCGGATTGGTGGAAACGGCTTTCGCCCAACGGCGGCGGGCCGATCACCAAGAAGGACAAGAAGTGAACGTAGTAGGCACACGGAGTGTGCCTACTACTTTTGCCGCGAGCTGTTCGATCGGCTTGCCTTAGTCGGTATCCTACCTCAATCTTCGTTTGACTTGGAGTGGCAGAATGAACCGTAGCTTCGCACTACTGCTGTTGACTGCCAATGCCACCTTTGCCGACGATTGGCCGCAATGGCTGGGTCCGAATCGCGATGGGCACTGGAAGGAAACCGGCATCGCCGCCAAGTTTCCCAAGGGCGGCCCCAAGAAGGAATGGTCCGTGCCGATCAGCGGTGGCTACTCTGGGCCGGCCGTGGCCAATGGAAAGGTCTATGTCACCGATTACCAGGCCAGCGAGGGCGAGCGCGGCAACACCTTCAACGGACAGAGCAAGCGTAAAGGCAAGGAACGACTTCTCTGCCTGGACGCGAAGTCCGGCAAGGAACTTTGGAAGCACGAATACGATTGCCCCTATCAGGTGAGCTACAATTCGGGACCACGTTGCACGCCGACCGTTGCCGATGGCAAGGTCTATACCCTTGGCGCGATGGGCGACCTGCACGCACTCGACGCCGAGAAAGGCACATTGATTTGGAGCAAGGACTTCAAGAAGGATTACAACGCCAAGACGCCGATCTGGGGATTCACCGGCCACCCGCTCGTCTACAAGGACACCGTGGCCTGCCTCGTTGGTGGCGATAGTCTGCTTGTGGCCTTCGACAAGAACACCGGCAAGGAAGTCTGGAAGTCGTTGACGACACCTGGGGCCGGTCGCGCTGGCTACTGCCCGCCCACTCTCATTGAGGCCGGGGGAACCAAGCAGATCGTCGTCTGGCAGCCTGAGAAACTCGTCAGCGTGAACGCGGATGACGGCAAGCGATTGTGGGACGTCGAACTCAAGACGTATTCGGACATGTCGATCATGGGGCCACAAAAACACGGCGACTATTTGTTCGTCGGCGGCATCGGCTTCTATTGCATCGTTCTCAAGCTCGACAAGACCAAGCCGGCTGTCGAAGAAGTCTGGCGTGGCAAGAAGGAGACGGGAGTTTACCCCGTGAATATGACGCCCATCATCGAGGATGGCATCATTTACGGCGTCGACCAGCCGGGCGTGTTGCGTGGCGTGAATCTCGAAACGGGGAAACGTCTCTGGTGGTCGCAGAAGGCGATCACAGGAAAAGACGACGAGCAGGAAGAGAAGAAGATCAATTCCGGCACGGCATTTCTCGTCAAGAACGGCGACCGCTACTTCATCTTCAGCGAGACCGGCCACCTGATCATCGCCAAGCTCTCGCCGAAGGGATATGAGGAAATCGACCGAGCCAAGCTTCTGGACACGACAAACGAAGCGTTCGGGCGACCCGTAGCCTGGAGCCACCCAGCGTTCGCGAACCAGTGCATTTTCGCGAGGAACGATAAGGAGATTGTTTGCTACTCGCTGGCGGAATGAGGCTACTCTTCAATCGAAACGTGAACCCAGCGAGAGTCGCCTTCTTCGCACTGATCCCGGCCGACTTTGTCTGCTCAGCCGTCCTCTGGTCATTTCCTTCCCGTCGTCCTAGCTTAGCATCCTTGCAATCTCGACGGGTTACTCACTCGCGAAAGCGAGAGAGGACAAAAGGGAAACAGGTGTGAAACCTGTGCGGGGCCGCCGCTGTAATCGGTCAGGTCCGAGCCATTGAGCCACTGAGAGTCTGTTCTCAACAGTCTTTCGGGAAGGCGGTTCGGGCCGTGATGAGCCGAGAGCCAGAAGACCTGCCCGTCGAGCGATTGTTTCCAATGCTTCGGCACCAGGCATCGGGCAACCTTCTCCGCAGATTTCTCGCGCGGGGTCCGTTCCCTTTCTTGCTGCCCTTCCGTTTCCATGCCCGTACCGGCAGAAAGAGGAATCATGTTTCAGAACTCAAGCAATCGGACCCGCGCGACCTTAATGCCGGCAGATCCCTGAGAGGAAGCGATAGCGTTTAGAGAAGGCTTCGAAATGGTGATTTAGGGAATTAGGTTGAAATCCTAAACTGGGCCGCAACTGTTCAAGTCAGACCCCTACGTCACAACTGCTAGTTTCACGAGTACCCCGAAACCGGGTCTTTGTGGAGTGTTTGGGTAGCACTCTGCACTGCAATTCAATTTACCCGAACACTAAGGTTGCTTATGCGATTATTCAGTTTCAGTCCCAATTCGGGACGAACTTGTCGTGCCTTTACCCTGATTGAGCTTCTGGTAGTTATTGCCATCATTGCCATCCTGATCGGTCTGCTGCTCCCAGCGGTGCAGAAGACGCGGGAAGCCGCGAACCGGATGAAGTGTGCGAACAACCTGAAGCAGTTGGGCTTAGCGGCTCACAACTATCACGACTCTCATTTGAAGCTGCCAGCCGCGATTTCGACCCCTAACCCCTCGAACTGGCCCTACAACACGACGTACTGGTTCGGTGAGGCGGACACCGCATTTCCGGCGAAGATCAACCCGATGAAAGGGGCTCTACCACCGTTCTACGAGAACAACTCGAAGATCCTGAAGTGTCCCTCTCTCCCAGATGGCCTGCTGATTCAGCAGTATTCGGGTCTATCTGGTGGTTACGGTTACAACCGAGAGATGGGCACCACCTACTGGGTGTCACCCAGTTTTAGCGCCCCAATCCTGACCCAGAAAACACTGACCGACCTGGTGAATGGGATGGGTTCTACAAGCACCTTCCTATTCTCGGATTCGGCCCTAATTGGCAAGGCAACGTCGGCGACTCCGAATCTACAAGAGACCTACTCGATCGCGGCACCCCTCGCTACTCCAGCAGGGGCCGCGGTGCCAACTTCTCACTTCCGCCACGGTGGGGGATTAGCCAACGTGGTGTTTGGCGATGGTCACGTAGAGAGCAAGCGCGAAGACGTGTACGTCGCTAGTCCAGCAAACTGGAAGCCCGAAGCAGAGGCACTGAGGAAGAAGCATAGAATCGGCTACCTGGCAGATCGGAACGCCCCGTATACCGGCCAAGACTAGCGGAAGGCACAGTCTATAAAACACACTAACTCTCAGGAACCTTATGTACACTCTAGTCGTGCTTCTGTCGCTTTTCGGTCGATCCCCTGCGTTCCTCGACAACTGCGATCAGGGGAAGGTCCAGGGGGAATGGTACATGGTGGAACTGAACGTGCGGGAAGTCCTCGTCAGCCCAGAGAAGCTCACGGGAACCGTACTAATCGTGAAGGGTGACACCTACACCACCCAGGTGAAAAAGACCAAACACACGGTCACGTTCAAGCTAGACCCGACCCAGAGTCCTAAGAACATCGATATGTATTTTCCCGATGGTACTAACGCCCCTAAGTTATCCAAGGGAATCTATAAAATCGACGGGAATCGTTTGATTATCTGTCGAGGTCAGGCGGCAGATGGCACTCGTCCCAGAGACTTTGTCAGTAGCCTCACCACCGATAACTTCGTCGTGACCTGGGAGAAGAAACCCAAGAAATAGAAACACTAACCTAGTTCTGACCGGGCTTTCCCACACCCTTTTGATTCGTATGGCTTGTCGTCATAGTCTAATTCCTCCGATGAGCGAATTGAGTCCGACGATCTCGCACGGGCGATCACTAACAGTGCTTGGAACACCCAACCCATAAGCGTGCATCCAATAACTACCACCATCAAGTCCAGAAACGTGATCGACTTAAAGCCCTCAAATATCGCCCACGCAGCAGTAATTAGAATTAGAGGTAACCTTGAAATCAGGCCCCATAGTCGAACGTTATTTTGGTATTCCTTCATCCTCAGTCCCTCAAATAGCTTGTATTGATGAAGAAATAGGGCGGAGTTAAAGATGACCAATTCAAATCCAAGTTTTTGGTCCGACCCAAGTCGCTCTCCCAAGGGTAACCCTTCAGCCTCCTGAACTGGTCTTGGCGGATTCTAGCGGAATTTGGTAGTCTCTTCGGCGAATGGAATCATCGACCACGACGCTTGATCCCGTATTTCTAGCCGCATTCCGGAGCGGTTTTCTCACGGCTTCGCAGGTCGAGG
>SIAJ01000039.1 GCA_009691845.1 Gemmataceae bacterium | reverse complement strand
AAGGTTGAAATGGTTCGCGAAGCAATCGCAAAATTGGGCTGGGATGTAGGAGCCTCGGCTTATCAGGAGTACATCAAAGCGACGCACAATGTCGAAATGTCCAAGCCGCATATCGCTCAAACCAAGAGTGCGGAGAAGCGACGCCAGGGCATTCGCAAGCGTCGCAAGGTCGGACGTCCGCGCAAGGACGCTTCGGTTGTCGCCGTCGCCGCGACCCCGATCAGCGTGGTGGATCTTCTCTCGTTCGTCGAAACCGTCAAGCAATGGGAGCAGAAGATTGGTGCGGCCAGCATTCGCGATGTCGTTAAAGCGGTCTTGAAGAAGTAATTGGCTGAAATGTGTAGCCGCATTCTCAAGAATGCGGCCGACTCAACTCCCGCATCCGCAAGTATGCGGCTGCAAGAGTTAGCCAATTCCCGCAACTGCTTGCAACACTTCTCCGATTGAAAACACACGTTTCGCTTTTTCGCCATCCGGATCGAGAACCGCGAACAACACTCCCGAATCGTGACAGGCTCGCAGCACTTCCAGGACAGACGTTCGAGGTGGCCGCACGACTTGCCAGCCCGCCCCTTTCAGTGCCGCTTGTGCATAGGCCGAAGCATTGGCCGAGGTGAGAAACAGCGCCAACGCATCCTGCCCTTCGGCCGCACGCCAGCGTGCAAACTCTGCTCGGCCATCGCGAACGCGGACGAGAAGATAGGGGCTCAGTTCATCCGCGACAGGGGTCATTTTTGAAGGATGGGCAAGTAGTTATTGGGAATCTGCAGGATAATGCAGGCCATGGCCGTGGCATAGTGGCTACACACAGTTGGATCGGCCCAGATGCCATCCGGGCGTGATCTCACGAAGCGCAACAATTCATCGCGAATGGCCGGGAACCAATCGTTCCAGTATTTCGGGCCGGCCGTCCACATGGCCTGGGCCGCGTAGTACTGACCATAGTAGTAGTGCTGATCTGGCATGAAGCCAGCACGTCCAGCGAAAGTGCCTGGCTTGAACCGCATGAGATAGCGCAAGCCTCGATCCACCTCGGGCCCGGAATAGACGCCGGCACAATAGAGAGCCACCACGCCAGCCGCTGAACGCGGGAACGCCGCCCCGCCTTGGCCGCTAAAATAGGTGTAGCCGCCATCGGCCGTTTGACAGGAACGCACGTATTTCACGCAACGATCCGCCACTTCCTTCGGAACGAAGAAGCCAATGTTCCGGGCCGACCGCAGCGCCATGATCTGGCAAATTGTCACGGAGGAGTCGGCGTGCATTTTCATCGGTTCGTATCGCCAGCCACCTTCGGAGTTCTGGCTGTTCACGATCACGCGAATCGCTCGTTCGATCGTGCCACGCAGACGATCTTGAATCGCGGCATCCTGGACCATGCCGAATATTTCAGCCAGGAACAAGGTCGCGAAGCCATGGCTATACATCGGCCCCTGGCGATACGTTCCGTCCGAATTGTTCAGGAAGCCGGGGGGCGATTTCTGTTCTTTGCTCAGCACGAACTGCAACGCCCGTGAAACCGCGTTGCCATAGGCTCCGCGTCCCGGCAGGTGACCGCCTGCCATCAATGCCAGGCCGGCAAGACTGGTGACCGCGAGATTGCCGCGAAAGAGGGCCGTGTCCCCGAACGAGCCATCGCGATTCTGCGAGTTGGCAAGGTACGCTAACCCCCGGTCGATGGCCTTGATCGATTCCGGATTCAGGTGGTCAACGTAGTCGACCGGCTGTGGAAGCGTGCCGTCGCCGGGATTGGCGCGGATCGACAGGCTCGCGGCCAAGCCCGCCCCGACGGAGGCCGAGCGAAACATAAATCGGCGCCGAGACGTCATTTGCCGTCCCCCGATTTCTTCCGCTGCTCCGCGAGGACCGAGTAGTACTGCTTCAACAGTTCGCTGTACCGAGGCATGAATTGCTCGCGATAGTACAGGTCCATCTCTTGTCGTAGCCGTTCGGGCAGATGGCCCCACACGTCCTTGTACAGGTCGGCGAGTTTGTCGTTCTCTCGTTTCGGCGAGTTCGTGCCGTTGCGATCGTCTTCCTTGCCATCCTTCTTCTCGGTTCCCCCCTTGGGTTCCGGTCCCTCCTTCCGGTCCTTCTTCTCGGGCAACGGATTCATGCCCTTGACCAGAGGTTCGCTCATGCCCATGGGTGAATCGCTACGCGGCTTGCGTTCCCGCCGAGGCTTCTTCCCTTCGTTCCCCTGCGACCCACTGGCACCGCTTTTGGGAGGTGGCATCTCTCCCATTCCCCCCTTGGGCATGGGGGACTTCGGAGCCATGCCATCTTTCGGCGGCGGCATCATGGGAGGAGGCATGTCACTTGGCATGGGCGTCGATGGCGGCGGTGGTTCTTGCGCTTTTTTCAGAAGTGCGTCGATGTCCTTGAGAATCTCTTGTTGAATCTTGCGAGTGTCGGCCCCCGGATCTTTTTCCTTCAACCGTTCGCCGGCTTTTTGGGCATTCTCCGCGATCCGCTCGGCCGTCTTTTGCACGTCGAGTTCTTCCTTCGGCTCGGTCTTCTCGGGTTCCTTCGCGGGCGCAGCTTTCTTTTCTTCGGGCTTCACTTCGCGGGGAGGAATGGGTTCCTGGGCGGCCGCGAATCCAGCCAGAGCGAGTGAAGCGAGGATTGTGAACAACCGGTTCATCTCAGCACCCTTCCGGGAACACGACCAGATTTATCATACCGCAAATCTTCGTCTCGTAGACCCTCGTTGTTGACTCGCACGCTCAACGGGATTCACTTCCCCATCTCCGTCAACTGCTTGATCAGTTCCGCGATGTCCGTTTGCATCTTCTGCAGCAGTTCCAGTTCGGCGACTTCGTCGTCATTGAGTTTCGTTCGATCGGGATGGGCCTTATCGAAAGCCTCGGTTCGTTCGCCGATGTCCCCCTGAAGCGAGCGCAAAGCTTTCAACTGGGCGAGTGGCGGCAATTGGTCGCCCGGCTTGGCCCCCATAGGCGGCATGTCGGGAGTCATTTCTCCTTTCATCGGCGCGGCGGCCTGTTGCTTGTCTGGCTTCAACGCATCCAGCAACTGGTCGATGCGTTTGATGGCCAGCTTCTGTTGATCTTGAATCCCTGCGTCGGCGATGTCTTCGAGTTCGAGATCAAACGGACCGGTCTCCGCAGATTCCAAACGGGAATCGATTCGCTTGGCCGCCAGGTCCATCGCGTCGGCCGATTGTTGTAACATGCGGCCAAAGACGGCGGCCTTCTCGAATTTCTTTTCGATCAGACTGCGAAGTTCCGGGGGAATCGCCTTCTGCTGCTGATAAAGGTCGTTGAGGCTCGTGCGAACCGGTCGTTCCCATTTCTTGGCCTTCTTGACCAGAGCATGCAAGCGGATCGATTCATCCAGCAGCCGTTGTTCGCGATCGCGGAGCGCTTTCAATTCGTCCGCGAACTTGGCGGCCTGCTCGCGTAAGAGTTCATCCTCGTTCTGTTTCTTGGCTTGATCCAGTTCGCGCTTGGCGTCGTCGAGCCGGTCGAGTGCCTCATCGATCTTCTCTTGCGGGACGTTGCCGCCCTCAAGTTCTTCGCGTGCCTGTGCCATTTCACGGGCTGCCCTTCGGAGTTCGTCTGCCGCACGCTCGCCCTGATTTCGGCTCAGTTTCTGAGCCATCTCGCGGGCTTCCAGTTCCAGCTTCTCTTGCTCGCGTGACAGTTTCTCCAGTTCCGTTTTGCGTTCCTCGGGGTCTTTGAGTTTCTCGGCCGCCTCGACCTTCTTCTGCAACAACTCCTGCTTTTCGATCAGTTCGTCCAGTTGCTGATCTGCGTTCTTGAGTTTCTTGCCCATGCGGTCGCTGTCGTCGGATTTTTGCTCTTCGAGCGAGGCGAGCATTTTTTCGAGGTTCGCGGCCGCCGCCTTCTGCGCGGTTGCCGCGCGGCTGGGCTGATTTTGCCGGGTGAACTGCACCGCATCGCGAAGCTGTTCCTTGACCTGCTCGGAGTTTCCGGAGTTGGCAGCTTTTCGCAAGGCGTCGGCCTCGAGTTTCAACTCTCCCCCTGCCTCGCGTGCCTGCTTCGCTTCCAACTCCAGTTCCGCTGCCTGCCTTTCCAGGGACTTGCGATTGTCGGATCCCATCGGTTCCTTGCTTGCCTGCTCGCGCTTCTCCTTGGCCTCGGTCTCCTTCTGAGCGGCCAGGTTCAGTTTCGCTCGAACGGTGGCTTCCTTTTCGATTGCGAGCCGATGCATTTTCTCAATCGTGAGTCGGGCCCGTTCCGAGATACGTTCGTCGCCGATCGCCTCGCGATCGACGTCCGCTTTTTGTTCGGGTGTCAACTTCTCCGGCGCAACGTCGGGCGGAATGCGATTACCCAGGAGGTCCTGCTTCTCGATGCGCCGCTTCAGATCGTTAAGAACGGACCGGGCCTCGCCACGAATCTCCCCCGCTCCGCTCCATGGCTCGAGCCTTTCGAGCAGCGCGAGCAGCGTTTGCTCCACTTCCTTCTGGCGTTTCTCGGCACGGACCAACGGGACAGTCGGCGGTTCCTTCGCATCGTTCGTTCGACGGACCGCAGCCAGGTCGGACTCCAGCGGTTCAAGTTCCTCGTTGGCGAGTCGAGCAAGTTCGGCGGCCGCCTCATCCAGCCGATCGGTCGAGGCCGAGCGTGGCAGGTTGTTGTCTTTCGCGGCTTGCCGAAGTTTTTCGAGTTGTGCTCGAATGCCGTCGTCCTTGTTGTTCAATCGCTCTCGAATTTGCTGCTGGGCTTGCTCCACCCGGTTGAGCTTGTCGAGATCCTCGGGCCGGAGTTTGCCGGTGTTGCGAGCTTGCTGAATCGCCTCTTGCACACGAGTACGTGCTTCGTGCTGCAGGGCCTGCAAACGCAGAAGTTCCGTCCGCAGATCGCTTTGTCCCTGCTGCTCGACGGCTTCGAGGTCCTGCTTGGTCACGATCAGCAATTCGATTTCGTGGCTCCGTCCCGGTCCCTTGAAGCCGGTGACGTTGTCGAAATCCTCGGCCGCGATCTGCACGATGGCCGAGTCGCCCGGAGCGAGCGCGGAACCATCCGCGTGACGAAAGAGCGTCATGGACAGACGCGAATGAAATGCCAGTTGCTGGTAACGCAAGCGAAGCAAGTTGTCGGACGGGATTCGAATGGGTCCACCAAGAAGGTTGGCCGTAGCGGGCAAGGCGATCCCGGCGACTCTTGCATCGAACCATTCGATCGAACGGCTGGGGCCACCCTTGTTGGTGCGATACTCAAGTCGCACGCCTCGAATGGCAAACTGGCTATCCGCGACTTTCGCCTGGAACGTCACTTGAGCATCGGGAAGAACCAGCAGCGACTCTCGTGATGAAGAAGGGCGTTCCAAGCTGACGGCTGGAGCAGGGTCCGGTTGTACCCGCACATCGAACATGCGCGTGCTGCCAAGTCCGGTCTCGTCTTCGAAGCGCAAGGCATACGGTCCAGGCACACGTGGGATGAAGCGGACCTCTAGAAGAGTGCCATCGCGAAGTAGTGTGACCGGAACATCGGCCCAGACTTCATTCGCGAGCAGTTGAAACCCCATCGCCGAGAGGTCCGAATTCGCGCCGAGCGGGCTGAGGGCATAGAGGAATCTAGAAGTCGATTGCTCAGGGCGATAGCCGATCCGGGCGATTGTGACCGGGCGATCCGTGGCCGCACGAATGGTCACACGCGTGCCGCAGACACACTCGATGACTCCCGAGCCGTCGGGAAGTTCGATGGCAGGAAGGTCGGAATAGCTCGGAAAATCCAGGAGAATCTGCGGTGAGGGCCGGCCGTCGAGCGGCACGAGCACGGGCGGCGGGAAAACTTGAACCGTCTGCCAACCCGTGTTCGCGTCGTTGGCACGAACGCGGAACCGGAAGTCGCGTGGGATGCGCGAAGGTTCGATCCTGATGCTCAACTCGGAAAAGGTGGGGTCGAACTCGTTTGGCAGGACGGAGTAAGTTTGATCGAGTGATGCGGCACCGTCGAGTTGAATCGATACCGTGACTCGATCCGGAACTTGGCCGTGCAGTTCGACACGAAGGTCGAGCGGCTCGCCACGTGCCATGCGATGCGGAAGAGGCTGAGGCGAAAGAATGTTGATGCGTGTTTGTTTCGGTGCGACGGCCCCTCCGAAAGGGACGACGATGCGAGCAAGTGCCGTGCGTGCCACGGCCGGGTTCGCGAAAAATCCCAACGAGAACGCGACGACCGTGAGCAATGCACCGAAGACGGATCGTTTCACATACCGGGCATCAACGGCCCGATCGAACTCATAGCGTTCGGCTTTGCGAGATGCACGACGGATGGCCGCGTTGCGCAGGTTCGACGAACTTGTTCGCTGCCCTTCTTGCAAGAACTGAACCGCACTCGTGAGTGAATCGTTGAACTCCGGGTACGACCGTTCCACACGCATCGCAATCTGGATCGGATCGTCGGTTCCCTTCAGCGGCTTCAAAATCCAGCGACTAATCAGGAGGGGCAGGGCGACGAGATGGACGACCAAGGCGAGTGCCCGGACGAGTCCCGGCAATTGAAAGCGATTGTCCAGGAGTGCCACGGTGCCAAGAAAAAAGGCAGTAGCAATGATGAGCCAGGACGCCGATCGCAAAACAACGGTACGGCGAATTCGCGCGGCAATGCTATCCAGCCGCC
Source organism: Gemmataceae bacterium (assembly GCA_009691845.1). GTDB lineage: Bacteria > Planctomycetota > Planctomycetia > Gemmatales > Gemmataceae > SIAJ01. The sequence goes on along the minus strand of SIAJ01000039.1, from coordinate 40,869 downwards.
GCGTGAGAGCGTCTTCGCGAGTGAGCGGAGGCGGTAAGAGTGTAAGTGGCATCGGTTCCGTTCTCCCGCAATCTCAACCTTCCACTATAGCAGACGCCATTTCTTTCGCATGAGCCATTCCGAAGTTAGCAGGGAGAGCACCAGCGCGAACAGCAACGAATGATTCCAAATCGAGATCGGCTCGCACGGCTGATCGAGTGCCACACGCGGGCCGGCTGGCAATTCCTCCAGCAATTTATCGGCTTTATCAAGCGGATAATAGGTTCCGCGTGATTCGCGAGCGGCCCGTTGCAAATCCACTTCGTTCAATTGGATTCGGTCGAGTTCACCCGGTGGCGGCAGTATCCGCGCCTCGGCCCGAGGGGGCGTTCCAATCGGCAGCGGCGTCGAGAGCGTGAACGAATAATCGCCTTCCGGGGTGCGCGTCACCAAGGTTTCAAACGTGGCCCGGGTTCCTTCCTTGAGCGCAAGTTGAATCGTCTGCGTTTCACGCTCTCCGCGTGCGACTCCCTTGTTCGATGGCGTTCGATCCACGATCACCTTCACCGGCTCGGTCGGAGCCGGAACATCATCCGGAAATCTCACACTGACGCGTACCGGATCATCCCGGCGATAGGTCTTTCGATCCGTTCGAACCTCCGTCCGTCCCACGCGGCCCCGGGCCATCGATCGGACGGCTTGAATCCAGAATTGATTGAAGCGCAATTCGTCCTGGCGTAAACGCCAACGCCAGGTGTCGTCGAATCCGAGAAACAACACACGTCCCGTACCAACGAATTGTTGCAGGATCAGCGGATAATTCTCCTCGCGAGCAGTCGATCCTGGCGCAGCGAGAGCGGCTGCTTCCGGGTGGACCGCCAGCACCTCCGCCGAGAGTTTGCGGCGATAGCCCTTCGCATACCACATGAGCGGTGGCAATCGATTCCAGATGTCGACGCTCTCTTGCTCTTCCGTCGTGAAGCGAAACATGGGATGGCTTTGACCGGCCGAGGTCAGCTTCGGCCTATAGGCGGAGCCACCAGCCTCCGCCGGTACAGCAGGGGGGAGTCCTTCAACGATCACGGGCATGATGTCTGCCAGTGGGGTGTCCCGATACGCGTGTGGCGACGATTGCTCCCCGGCCAGCATGATCAACCCGCCACCATGATCCTTGACAAAGCTCACCAATGAGCCAAGCACCGCCTCGGATTTGGTCAGTTGTTTCGGCGCGACGTCGCCGAGGATCACCACGTCGTATTTCTTTAACTCTTCCAGAGTCGGAAACCGATTGATGGAAGTCTTGTCCTGCTTCGGGTGCTCTGGGTCGGCACTCAATAGCAACGAATCCACATCAATGGATTTGTTGCCGCGAATCGCTTCGGACTCGCGTTCGAACAATGCTTTTACGTAACGGTAGTCGTATCTCGGATAGCCCTCGACCAGGAGGACACGCATCCGCTTGGCTTCCGCAACGAACACGCGATGTTCCAGGCGGTCGTTTCCAGGCTCCACGTCGTTCGGAATCCGTGCCGACTTCGGAAACTCGATCACGAATGTCTTTTCGCCAGCCTCCCTGGGCTGATGCACGAAACGCACCTTCACGGGCTTGCCAAGCGGATCGAGACGCACGCTCTCTCGAGCGAGTTCAACGGGCACGCCACCACGGATTTCTGAAAGCGTGACGGGAACCAGGTCCGGCATTCCCGGGCCTTGAGCGGAGATCTTGGCCTCCATAACGAGGCGATCGTTCACATGCACGACATCTTCGGCACGCAGGTCGCTCAGGCTCAAATCGGGAGGCTCGGCCGCATTGCCAATCCCGACGAAGAACAGTGGGACGTCGGCACGGGCGGCGGTTCGTGCGGCGGAGGGAATGTCCTCGCCCCGCGTGGTCACACCGTCCGTGAACAGGACGATCGCGTTCAACGAACCGCCCCGAAATGTCTTCAGGATGCTGTTGATTCCCGTACCAAGCTGGCTCGAATCGCCGGTCGGCATCACGTCCACGAGTTCGTCCAACAACTGCTGGCATTGCTCGGGGTCGTTCAGATCGGTCATCCGAGTCGTCTGACTCGAAACCCGATAAATGTGAACGCGCATTTGTCTGCGTTGGATCAGCGTCTTGAGCCATTCGCCCGAGCCGGTCGCGAGCATGGCCTTGATGAGGTTCAGTCGATGTGGAGTCTTCATGTCCACGATGCGTGCTTGGAGTCGCCCTACCTCTTCGCGTTGTCTTGCGACATCGTCCGATGTCGGATGGTTCGCGATTTCCCGATGGATGGCGTCTTTTCGCTCTTCGAGTGCTCGGATCTTCGGCTTCGCGATTGCGTTCCACTGTTCCTTCAGTTCCTCGGCGTGGCGACGGATGATGGGGTCCTGAAATGTATCGACGATACCCATACTCGCAGAGTCATCGATGGCGACGACCACGTCGGGCCAGCCTTCACGCTCGAAAGCCAGTTTCACTTGAGGAAGCATGACCAGCAAGGCCAGCACGAGCAGACCGAAACGCAGGCTTCCCAATCGGATCAATGGACTACGCCATTTCGCAAGCGGACCAGTCGCATTCGGACCAGGTCGTTCCAGGCGATACATTCGCCAAACGAATACGCCAGCCATCGCAATCAGCGCCGCCATCAGCCAACGATCGGAACCGGAATCTCCGGTGAGATAGGCGATCGACTCGAGCCGCCAGCGTGTGCCTTCGCCGGGCGCCGCCTCGGGAACCAGTAGCTCTTGCTCAAGGGATCGCCTGAGAGACGTTGGCAAGAAGCCCAGGAATTCTCCAGAGATCGCGGCATGGGCCACGATTCCCGTGAGCATGAGACATGCGATGCTCGGGATCGCCCAGAGCGGAGTCAGCCAGTGCGAAGGCTTCACACGCAGCGGGTCGGCGGCCTGTCCTACACGCGCAGAACCAAATCGCCAGGCCAGGATCGTTTCGAGCAGCATCAAGCCGACCACAATCACGAGCAGGATCTTCGCGACGGCTGGCCCGCGTGGCTCACTCGGTAGTAACACGCCAGCTTCGCCAATTGTGGCCGAGGACAATCGATTCTGAACCTCGGACAATTCGCCCACGACCTGAATATTGGCATCGGGTGCTGCACTCTTGAAATCCGCGGAAGTGAGCCGTCGCAAATCGCTCTCGGCGCCTCCAGTCGGCGAAACGACTGGCACATTCACGGCAAAGACCGATTCATGCTGGCCATTGATGCCCACGCGATAGACGCCGGCCTGGTCCGCGGCAGGCAGCCGCACCAGCCCGGCCTCATCCTGGGTCGCAACGGGAAGCGTGGCCACGGTCGATCCATCTTCTCGGACGATCGATGCGGAAAGGCCAACCAGGGTTCCCGGCACATATTCCTCGATCGGTTCGCCGGCGAGGAGCGTCTGTCGCGAGGCACCGGCCACGGAAAATCGCAGTAGTTCCTGGATAAACGGCGCGAAGGACAGAGTTCGTGGCCACTCGTTCCAGTCCGCGTTCAGGCTGCTCGCGAACACGATCACCCGACCGCGATGGCGAGGCCATTCGATCACGGCCGGATCGAGGCGATCGACCTTGCCGTTCCGGTTCGAAGGAAGAAACGAGAACAACCGTCGCGCGGGGCCGTTCGCGGGTATATCGAGTTGGATGTACCGGCCAAAGTACGGCGTCGCAAAGCTCGATCGCTCCGACTCGGAACGGAACGCCCTCAATGGAGGATGTTTGAAGGCTTCCTCGTCCGCCGCGAGTGAGAAGTGCTGGCCGTTCTCAGCCCGGCGAACGCCAACCAGGGGACCGGGCAGCAGGCCCTTGCCGTCGTTGTAGAGGACACGATTGTACGTATCGATGTTCTTGGATGCGTTCGGGCCCAGGCCAATCACGACGCTGCCGCCTCGCTTCAGGTGAGCTTCCAGCCGCCCCGCTTCATTGCTGCCAATCGTCGGCAGATCGCACAGAAACACGACCTCGATGGGGGCACCTTTTCGGAAGAGATCACCCAGCCCCGAGTCCTGGAACTCACGCGGATTCAGCACACGAACATCGGCGGGGCTTTCGGGGGAACGCTCGCCTTCCGGAAATGGGTTCAAGGCTTTCGCGAGGAATCCGCTCGCTCGATCGAGCGGGTCCGCCGAGGGCTTGCCGTTCACAACCATCACGGGAATCGTGTCGCGGACAGTCAGGGCAAGCCAGCGAGAATCGTCGAGCCGCAGGGCATCCTCGCCGACGCGAACCTGCACGATGTATTGGCCGGCCCCGCGAAAGCGATTCTGCTTCTCCAGTGCAAAGTTCACATTCACGGCTGAATCAGCCGGGACAGTGACGAGTCGCTGGGCAATTTCGACCGGTGCGTAGCGTTCACCGGCCTTGCCCACCAAGAGTGTGACCGGGACATCCTCCCGTGCCGTTCGACCGTGGTTGTGGATGACGGCCGAGATCGCCAGGTCCATCTGGACGAGGGGCAAGGTGTCACTGATCGAAAGCGAAGTGACTGCCAGATTGTCCACATCCTTCCCGGCCACGTCGATTGCGACGACACGGGCGGATTCGAAGAGTCGCGCCCAGGTTTCCGCGACGCCTCCGCCTCCGGTTGGAGCATCAGTGGATTTCGCGACAGCCGCGGGCATGGGCCAGGTACTGCGTCGGAGGTCGCCAATGACGTACACATCGCGGCGTGAGTACTTGTTGTCGTCGCGAGACTTGGCTGCGATTTCCCCTGCCGCGTGAAGTGCTCCCGCAACGTCGGCACTGCCGTGGGGAAGTTTCAATTCATCGATTTCGCGGGCCATCTTGTCTCGATCGTTCACCGGACCCGGAACGATCACTTGAACCGGCGAGCCGAGCAGAATCAGACTGTAGCCATCTCCCGGAGCCGACTGATCGAGAACTTCGCGGGCCTGTATTTTCGCGGCCTCGAAGCGAGTCCGATCATCGCCTCGTTTGGTGGCCATCGTGAACGAGGCATCGATGACGATGATCCGATGCGTCCGACCCGACGCGGGCACGGAGAGGGACGCGCCTGGAAAGAGTCGTTGCCAGACCGGCTCGAACCAGGGCATCACCGCCGCCATGGCCAACGCGAGAAGCATAACGAGCAGAGTGCGCGTGGCCAACAGTAGCCACTGTTCGAGCTTGAGCCGTCGAATGTTTTTTTTCTGAGCCGCGATCAAGAATCGCATCGCCGCCCAGTTGATGACGATGTAGCGTTTGCGATTGAGTAAATGGATAATGATCGGGACGGCAGCCGCCCCACCAACGACCGCTGCGGCCGCGAGTGGCGTCATGAATAACACGCCAAAAAGGGGAAGCCAGTTCATGAAGGGAGCCGTACCGGGGCCTATCAATTCAGTGTATGGCTTGGGCATGTGGAACTGGCAGAGACTTGGTGTGCAAGTTACCCCCGCTGTCAGTCACGATTACCGTCGGCTGTCGAGGATCGGGTCCATCCCGCATAAGATTCAAGGTGAGTTCCCCTGTAATATCCCCGAGATGCTAGATGGCACCTCTCGACTTCTCCCGCCTGACCGTGTTGCCACTCGCACAACGTGCGAGCTTGACGCGAGTCGATGAGATCTTGATCGACCCCGACTCTCCTGCTCCCTCATGTGCCGAGCACAACTCGCTTCTCATTCAGCAATGTGCGGAACAAATTCGAGTCGCTCGAAAGCGTGGCGCGACGGTCATGCTCATCTACGGGGCCCATCTGCTGCGCAATGGGGCGGCCCAAATTCTCGATGCGATGATGGCCAAGGGTTGGCTCACCCATCTTGCGACTAACGGGGCCGGGACCATTCACGATTGGGAATATGCCTGGCTGGGGGCGAGTACCGAAAGCGTCGAAATGGGTGTGGCAGGCGGGCATTTCGGGACCTGGCATGAAACGGCGACGAACATTCACCTGGCGATCATGGCGGGGGCACTCGATGGCCTGGGCTATGGTCGATCGCTCGGCAAGTTCATCGCGGAGAACGGAGCGACTCTCCCCTCGGTCGAAGAGTTGTCACGTCAGATCGCAGCCGATCCGCGCGACTCTTTGACGGCGGCACGGGCCGATCTTTTGCAAGCGATGTTGCAGCAGAAGTGGTCTGCAGGCCGTTATTCACTCGAACATCGCTGGAAGCACGCGTCGATTCTGGCTTCGGCCTTTCGACATCAAGTGCCGGTGACCGTTCACCCGGGAATCGGCTACGACATCATCTCGAATCATCCGGTCTTCAGCGGTTCGGCCATCGGGCGGGCGGCCGATTTGGATTTCAAGCTCATCGGCGGTTCGGTCGAAGGACTCGATGGCGGCGTCGTGCTTTCCGTCGGTTCGGCCATCATGGGGCCGCAGGTTTTTGAGAAGAGCATCAGTTGCGTGAACAACATTCGGCAGCGTGACGGGCGAACGGGCGTTCGGGATCATTCGATTTTTGTGGTCGACCTGCAAGACGGCGGGAACTGGGATTGGAGCACGGGCGAGCCACCGAAATCGAACCCCGCCTACTATCTGCGCTTCTGTAAAAGCTATTCGCGAATGGGGGGAGCGATGCAGTATCTGCAATGCGATAACGCAACCTTCGTGCATCGGCTATATCATGCCCTTCGAGAGAAATAGCCGCAGGCACACGGAGTGTGCCTACGACAGGAGAAAGAAATTCATGATCGCTGTCACCGGAGCGGCCGGGTTTATCGGCTCCAATTTGGCTCGTCGACTTGCCCATCTTGGGCAGGACTTGCTGCTGGTGGATCATCCGCTTACGACGGCGAAGCCGGCGAATTGGGTCGGCCTCGATCACTTTGAGTTTCTCGATCATCAGCGCTTCCTCGATTCGCTTGGCAAGGATCGAATGAAGCCGGATGCCATCTTTCACCTCGGTGCATGTAGCAGCACGACGGAAACGGACTGGTCGTATCTCGACCGCAACAACATCGGCTATACGCGGACACTGTGGGAATGGTGTGCCAAACACGGCAAGCCCTTCCTGTATGCGTCGAGTGCCGCCACCTACGGTGATGGCGATCAGGGGTTCGACGACCGCACGCTTCCGAACGATCTCAAGCCATTGAACCTGTACGGCAGGAGCAAGAACGACTTCGATGCCTGGGCTCTTCGGCAGGTTGAAGAAAAACGAGCGACCCCGCCTCGCTGGGCCGGTTTCAAATTCTTCAACGTGTACGGTCCACGCGAATCGCACAAGGGCCGCATGGCCAGCGTCGTCTATCAGGCCTACCAGCAAGTGATCAAGACGGGTGAAGTGAAGCTGTTCAAGTCAACCGACCCAGCTTTCCCCAATGGCGGACAGAGACGCGACTTCGTGTTCGTCGAGGACAATATTGAACACATGATTTGGCACTGGCGTGGGAAGTCCCCTTCGAGCGTTTACAACTCCGGAACCGGAAAAGCCCGCACGTTTCTCGACCTGGCCCATGCCGTGTTCGCCGCCTTGGGCCGTGTGCCGAGCATTCGCTTCATCGACATGCCGGCCGATTTGGCCAAGCAGTATCAGAACTTTACGCAAGCCGAGATGAGCAAGATCAACGCGGCCGGCTACGACCGACCGGCAACTACGCTTGAGGAAGGCGTAAAGGTCACGATCGAGTGGTTGCAACGGCAAGTGTAAAGTCGCGACCTACGGAGCCGCGACCGTAAGGGAGCGGTTGGGGTGAATTAATCGCTCCCTTACGGTCGTGGCTCCGAAGACTACACCCCATTTCCGTTGCTTCTCTGGCCCGTCGTCACACAATAGTATGGTGACAGCGTTCCAGAGGAGAATTTGGATGTCGAACAGTTTTAATAGCCGCTCGTCTCTCGTTGTGGGCGAGACGACGTATACGATTCATCGGCTTTCAGCGATCGAGCAGGTGTTTCCCAACGTCGCCAAGCTGCCGATCTCGCTCAAAATCCTTCTGGAAAACCTGCTTCGCCACGAGAATGGACTATCGGTTCGCCGCCAGGACATCGAGGCCTTGGCGCGGTGGAATCCGAATGCGGAGCCGGATTCCGAGATCGGCTTCAATCCGGCACGCGTTCTCTTACAGGATTTCACCGGTGTGCCGGCAATCGTGGATCTCGCGGCCATGCGCGACGCCATGTCCGCTCTTGGCGGCGACCCGAACAAGATCAACCCCCTGATTCCGTGCGAGTTGGTCATCGACCACTCGGTGCAAGTCGATGATTTTGGCACGACTGGTGCATTCGCAAGTAACACGAAGTTGGAGTATCAGCGCAATAAGGAGCGCTACCGCTTCCTTCGCTGGGGACAAAATGCGTTCCAGAACTTCAAGGTGGTGCCGCCGGAAACCGGCATCGTGCATCAGGTCAACCTGGAGTTCCTGGCCCGCGTGGTCTTCGTCGATGGCCTGAATAACGCGTATCCCGATACGCTCGTGGGCACGGATTCGCACACGACCATGATCAACGGTCTCGGCGTGCTTGGCTGGGGCGTCGGCGGAATCGAAGCCGAGGCCGCGATGTTGGGTCAACCTGTCACGATGTTGATCCCCCAGGTCGTCGGCTTCAGGCTGCACGGCAAGCTCTCGCAGACGGCGACGGCCACCGACCTGGTGCTCACCGTCACGCAAATGCTGCGCAAGAAGGGGGTCGTCGGAAAGTTTGTGGAATTCTACGGCGATGGCCTGTCTGAGTTACCGCTCGCGGATCGGGCAACGATCGCGAACATGGCACCAGAGTATGGCGCGACTTGCGGCATCTTCCCCGTCGATGCTGAAACGATTCGCTATCTGCACGAAACGGGTCGGCCCGCCGCTTCGGTGAAGCTGGTGGAAGCTTACTTCAAGGCTCAGGGCATGTTCCACACGAAGGGCATGGCCGAAGCGGAATATTCGGACACGATGTCGTTGGATTTGTCGACCGTGGTTCCCTGCATGGCGGGACCCGCCAGGCCGCAGGATCGCGTCAGTCTGCCTGAAGTTCGCACCTCGTTTTCGGAGGCCATGCCGAAGCTCAAGGCTGCCGCCCAGGCCGCGAAGAAGCCTGCACCTGCCGCTGCCAGCACAAGCATACCACTCCCGACCAGTGCAAGCCTGCCAACCACGACGGTCTATCTCGCTCCAGGGACGGTGAAGGACGGAGCAGTCGTGATCGCGGCCATCACGAGTTGCACGAACACGTCCAATCCAGACGTCATGGTGGCTGCGGGACTGCTGGCTCAGAAGGCCGTGGCCCGAGGCTTGACAACGAAGCCCTGGGTGAAAACTTCGCTCGCTCCGGGTTCGAAGGTCGCCACCGATTACTTGACTTCTGCCGGGCTGATGGCTCCCCTGCAAGCCCTGCAGTTCCATGTTGTCGGCTATGGCTGCACCACCTGCATTGGCAACTCTGGCCCTCTGCCGGAAGCGGTTTCCACCCAAATCATGGACGGGAGCCTGGTCGTCAGCAGCGTGCTCTCCGGCAACCGCAATTTCGAGGGACGCGTTCATGGCGAAGTGCGAGCCAACTATCTCGCTTCGCCTCCGCTGGTCGTCGCCTACGCGATCGCTGGGCGGATCGACATCGATTGGGAGAAAGAGCCGCTCGGCGAGGATCGCAAAGGGGTGCCTGTTTTCCTGAAAGACGTGTGGCCGAGCCGCGAGGAAGTGTCGGTGGTCGTCAAGAAGAACCTGCATCGAGAACAGTACGAGCGAATTTATGCGGACGTGTACGATGGGGACGAAAACTGGCAGGCCTTGCAAGTGCCTTCCGGCAACCGCTACGAGTGGGATTCCACATCGACCTACATCGCTTTGCCACCATACTTCCAGCAAATGCCGCGCACGCCGGCCGGCGTGACGAACATATCCGGGGCACGTGTGTTGGCACTCCTTGGCGATAGCATCACGACCGATCATATTTCTCCGGCGGGAAACATCAAAAAAGAAGGCCCAGCCGGGAAATACCTGATTGAGCATGGAGTCACCCCGAAAGATTTCAATCAGTTCGGGGCCCGTCGCGGCCACCATGAAGTGATGATGCGGGGCACGTTCGCCAACGTGCGATTGAAGAATCTGCTTGTCCCCGGCGTGGAGGGCGGGGTCACTCGTTACTTGCCCACGGGTACGGAGATGTCCATCTACGATGCCGCCATGGCGTATGCAAAGGCAGGAACGTCTCTGGTGGTGCTGGCGGGTAAGGAATACGGCAGCGGCTCGTCGCGGGACTGGGCGGCCAAGGGGGCCAAACTACTCGGAATTCGTGCCGTGATTGCCGAAAGCTACGAGCGCATTCACCGCAGCAACCTCGTCGGCATGGGCGTGCTGCCTTTGCAGTTCAAGGCCGGCGAAACTGCGACCAGCTTGGGTCTCACTGGTATGGAAGTCTTCGAGATTCCAAATGTCGGGGAGGCACTCAAGAAAGTCGGCAGCGGTAAAGTGTACATGAAGGTGAAGGCAGACCGGAAGGAGTTCGAGGCAATGCTGCGAGTCGATACGCCGCAAGAAGTGCTGTACTACGAGCACGGCGGGATTTTGCAGTACGTGTTGCGGCAGTTGCTGGGGACGAGTGAGCCGGCGAAGGCTTGATGTGAAAAACTAAAATCGGATGCATGGGGCAGAGAGGACTTCTATGTCCTCTCTGCCCCATTCGTGTTTCTATCGCCGTCCTGGTTCCGGAATATACGTCCGTGGCAGCACGTTCGGCTGCAGCATGGGCGGTACCACTGAGGATGACGGTGCGTGAATGTCCAGAGCAGAATTGGGTGTCCCCGGCGTGGCGATCCCGCCAACGGGTAAAATCGGATTCGGGTTCGGATTCATGTCGAGTGGCGGCCCAGTCGGCGTCGGTGCCTTGTCGGCGGCCCGCCGGTTCGTGAAATTTGGCAACCGCGACGAAGCCGACTGATATTCCATGTGATACTCGTATCTGTCCGACACGGACGTCGTACTCGTTGAACTGACCAGTTCACCCACCTTCGGCTTATCGTTCTGGCCACCAAGATCGTGGCGGGTGGAATCCGACGTGTTGGTCATCTGCTCGCCAACCTTCACGCGCGTGACCGTTTTGAGTTCGGGTTCAGGAATCTGCGCGGCAGCGGCCAGCAACGCTTCATCGCGGTAGTGGTATGGCCAGGTGTTCGTGTCCTCTGGGACGGCGATCACAACTCGGCCCAAGTCTTTGTCGACTTTCACCAGGTGAGCCGGCGAAGCACAACCCGAAAGCCCGGCGACAACAAACACAAACGTACCCAAAAGTGTGGCACGGGACATGATCCCTCTCCCCGATTGATGTTTAGATTCCCCCGAGTCGGCCATTGACATAGTTCAAGCCGTTTTGCCTGTCAATCGCAATGCCAAGCAAATCTTTGAGAGAATGAGCAAGATGAACAAGATGAACAATGCGTCGGGAGCAATGTACTCCTCACGCTCCGAGCCTGGAAACGGATGCTGTCACGTTCCTCAAAGGAGTTGTTCGTGGAGCCGACGAACAACTCGGCGGACCGAGCGGTGCGACACGGGGTGTTGTCGATTCCGCGAGTGCTCTCCGCTTCGCAAGATCGGCATGTTCAAGAGGCTCTGATGTAAAGGATGCCGAGAGATCAGGCTCGAATCGATCCGACTGCTCATGAGAATCCAGTTCCCGATTCACCCGACCACTGGCTGCGTTATTTTCTGTGATGATTGTGCCCACCGTTTACTCCCAACACAGTGCCTCCAGGCGTGCGGCGTGAAAGCACAAACTCTTGGCTCGCATCGGGTGGCAGGTCGGAGGTTGACGCGACTCATCTGCAAACCTCAATCAGATTGAGGGGAGCCTACGATGAGTGAGTAGGCCCGCCCGGGACATTGCAAGCAATTCCGCCCTTCTTTCGGGGTGCAGGCCGCTTGATCGAAACCTATGCTGCGGTTTTCTTCTTCGGTTTCTCGCCTTTCGACTTTGGGGCCAACTCCGCAACGGTGGTTGCCGCAGGGTTGGCAACGAGGTCGATGCCGAAGATTTCGCCGAGGTCGCCTGTTGAGAGCGTGGTGCTTGAAGCCTGGCCCAGCGAACGGTCGAGATTCTCGGCCGACACGGCCTGGCCAATCAGTTCCGCGTGGTCCACACCACGAAGAGTAAACAGTAACTCGGGCGCGGAATCGAGTCGGGCGCCGATGCCGTAAAGCACGGCCGCACAGTGCTTGCACATCGTGGCCCAATCGGGGCAGGAGCAGTTCAACTTGATCTCTTTCGGCTTGGGAAAGAGCCCGTCCTCTTTGTTGGTCAGCCGTTGCATGACGCCATCGTCGAATCGGCCCGCGAGCAAGTCGAGCATCGAGTCGATCGATTGGGCACACTCTTGCTTGACCCATTCCCAGGCGGACGCAGGCAGCGTGGAAATGTCGATGGTCACACGATAGACTTCGGACCCGCTGACGAGTGCCTTGATCTTGCCGCGTTCAATCTGCAGGTCGATGACGGAGCCATTGCGAACGTAAGTGCGTCCGCGTGGCATGCGGTTAGCGAAGTCGCTGTAGGCCTCCAGATTGTCGCACCAGGCTTTGCCCCAGAAGGTGTTGGCGATCTTTTTTCCGGCGAGGCGGACGGGGGACAGCACTCGCTTTTCCTTCTTGGCGAGAGTGCTGGCATATTTGGCCGCATTCCCTTTTCGTCGTGCGACCGGAACGTAGGGAGCCCATTGAAAACGCATGATGTGAATCCTTTCAGAAAACGATGCATTCGGGCAATTGATGACTAATCATCCGAGGTTGCCCGCTCAAGATCAAGAGCAACGAAGCGGAGCAATTCGGCATCGCTCATTTCGGTCAGTGGGGCTTCGCCCTCCTGGTTCAAGATCTGGTCGGCAACTTTCTGCTTGGCCTGAATCATGGCATCGATGCGTTCCTCGACTGTGCCGCGACAGACGAACTTGTGAACGAGAACGTTTCGTTTTTGGCCGATGCGAAACGCTCGATCGGTGGCCTGGTTTTCCACGGCCGGGTTCCACCAGCGGTCGAAGTGCACCACGTGCGAAGCTGCCGTAAGATTCAGTCCGCTTCCACCCGCCTTAAGAGAAATCACGAAGAATGGAGGGCCATCGTCGGACTGGAACTGTTTCACGAACTCCGTTCGCTTGGGGATCGGAGTGCCACCGTGAAGGACCAGCCCCGTTTGGCCGAAGACCCCGGCCAGGAAATCCGCGAGGGGCTGCGTCAAGGCTTGGAACTGCGTGAATACGAGCATCTTTTCCTGGCGTGCGGCGATTTCCTCGCCGAGTGCCCGGAGCCGCTCGAACTTGCCGCTCTCGCTCGCAGGGAATGTCTTGGTGTTCAGGAACTGCGACGGGTGATTGCAGATTTGCTTCATCTGCATGAGCGTGGAAAGAACTAGTCCACGGCGAGCGATGCCCTCGGAAGATTCCAATCGCTTTTCCAGCTCCTCCACGACTACCTGGTAGACGGCTGCTTGTTTCTTTGAGAGGCCGCATTCCACGCGCATCTCGGTCTTTTCAGGAAGATCCGGGGCGATCGCGGGGTCGGTTTTCATTCGCCGCAGGATGTAGGGGCGAACGAGCCGGCGCAACGGACCGTAGCCGCCGGCTTCGGGACTGGCATTCAATCGCTTGACGAACTTCTTGAATTGGGTGGCCGTTCCCAACAGGCCGGGGCAACAGAAGTCGAACAGCGACCACAAGTCGCCGAGATGGTTTTCGACCGGCGTACCGGTGAGGACGATCCTGCCCTTGGCCGAGATTTTCTTCACGTTGCGAGTCTGGGCGGAGCCCGCGTTCTTGATCGCCTGGGCCTCGTCGAGAACGATTAACGACCAGGGCACCTGTTGCAACCAGTCCTGCCGGCGAACCAATCCATAGGTGGTGATGACGAGATCGAATTCCTGAAAGCCGGTCGCCGGCTTCGACGTTCGTCGAGCGAGTTCGCCCGCATCGGCTTCAGAGCCATGTACAACACAGACCTTCAAGGTTGGAGAGAATCTTGCCAACTCGTTCTTCCAGTTGCCGATCAGCGAGGCAGGAACGACTAGCAGACTCGGGCCAGTGGCTTTGCTCCGTTTTCGTTGCAGGAGAAGATCGATGATCTGGATCGTCTTGCCAAGGCCCATGTCGTCCGCGAGGCAGGCACCCAAGCCGAGTTCGGTCATGAACCAGAGCCAGTTTACACCCTCGGCCTGGTATGGCCGAAGCGTCGCCTGAAGATCGCGTCCCGGCCGGCAGGCCGCATCTTCGCTGGGCTTGCGAATCCGTTCGAGGGTTTGCTTCAGCCAGTCCCCGGCGGAGATTCCGGTCCAGGCTGTTACTGAGGTGTCGCCCGAATCGGCTTCATCGAGCGGCACACCGGCCAACAGTCGCATGCCTTTGATAAAGTCGATGCCATGCAAGTGTTCGCGTTCGACCTTTTTCCAGTGCTTGAGGGCCTCTTGCAATCGCTCGCGATCGACTTCGATCCATTTGCCGCGAAGGAGCATCAAGCCTTCAGTTCCCGCGAGGAGTTCTTTGCGTTCAGTCTCCGTTAGCGGCTCGCCATCGAGAGCGACGCCCACCTGAAAATCAAGCAGACTGTCGGCTCCGACCTGAGACGCTTGCTTGGAACCGAGCACGACCTGAACTTGTGGCCGTGATCGCTGGGCTGTCCACCAATTTGGAACACGGACGACGACCCCGGCCTCCTCAATCGCGGCGGTGTCCATCAAAAAGCGGTGAGCCTGCTGAATAGTCCAGGCTTGAGGCGTGAACAGGGCTCGTGAATCGAGCAACTCGCGAATGAGTACGCTCCGTTGCGAGGCACGTCGAACCGGTTCGAGTAGGACGGTGAGCTTGGCTTGGTCCTTCGCCCCGGCATAGGCCCGAAGGGCCTCGCCGAGCGGAAGATGCTGAACTTGCCCCTGATCGCCCATCTGATGCGTGTAAGTCGCCAGGAAGGCGAACGGCCGAGCCTCGTCGCGTTTGTTCTCGGCCAGATGAAACGTGACCCGTCCGAGAAGATGCCAAACGGGATTCACGGATTGCAGAAAGGCCCCCGGTCCGTCCGGGAACGAGGCGGCCCGAGTGGCGACGAGTTCGCGAAGTTCTTCCCAGCTATGTTTCAGGAGTTCAACATTGAGATACTCGAGACCACGCATCGGCGGAGCATCGGCGACAAGTCGTTCCAGTTCCGGTTCGGCGGGGGAGGGGACCGCTGCCCATTTTGCATGCGAGCCCTCACCGAGATGGCAGAGTTCCTGGAACAGTCGCCGCGACCACGATTGCCAGAATGCGATGGCTGGATGGGAATCGCCTTCGAGTTCCTTCGAGGCAAGTAGCAAAAATCCTTCGGCGTTGGACTGGGCAAATGCGTGTTCAAGAGAGGTAGCCAACTCATCAGGCACGGCTGGAACTGCGTCCGGATCGTTCGTGAGACGTAGCCGTCCAGCGGGTGCAAGCGAAAGAGTTTTCGACATAGGGAGCAAACTATGAAACGGGCTTCAAGCTCGAAAGATCAAAGACCGATCCGATCGCGGTCGTACCTCGCCAATAATCGTGGCACGAGACGCTCCGCGTTTCCTCGCCTCCTCCACCAATGCCTCCGCGTTCGATGGCTCCACGCTGATCAACAGGCCACCGCTCGTTTGGGCGTCCCACAAGAATTCCTCGCGGATCGGATCGATCTTGCCCTCAAGTTTCACGTGCGACTGCACGTACTCCCGATTGGTCTTACTGGCACGGGTGCGATACTTCGTCAGCAATTCGGCACCGGGCAGCAGCGGCAGAGCGTTGACATCAATCACGAGTGTGACCTTGGAACCATCGGCCATTTCGTAAGCGTGGCCGCAGAGGCCGAAGCCGGTGATGTCCGTGATCGAGTGTACTCCGCCGACGACCTGGGCCGCCTGCCAACCGATGGCATTGAGTTGCACCATGCTGTCGCAGGCAACTTTCAGCGTATCCGGGGGGCACACACCACGTTTTGCGGAGGTCGTGACAAACCCGGTGCCAATCGCCTTGGTCAGCACCAGCTTGTCGCCGGGCTTTGCTCCCGCATTGGTCTGTACTTTCTTGGGATGAACCACCCCCGTGACCGAAAGCCCAAATTTGATTTCGCGATCTCGAACACTGTGCCCACCGAGGATCACCGCACCGGCTGCTTGACACCGCTCCGCTCCACCTTGCAGAATGCGTGCAAGCCAATCGAACCCACCCAGTTCATCGTCCGGGTAAGCGACGAGATTCAAGACGGTCCGCGGTTCGGCACCCATCGCGTAGATATCGCTGAGAGCGTTGGCTGCGGCGATCTGGCCGAACACAAATGGATCGTCCACGACCGGGGGGAAGAAGTCCACGGTCTGAACGATGGCCAGTTCATCCGTCAATTGGTAGACCCCGGCGTCGTCGTGCGTTTCCGTGCCGACGAGCACGCGGGCGTCTGTGAGCTTTGGCAAATGGCTCAGAACCTGAGCGATCCCCTGCGGGGAAATTTTGCCGGCTCAACCCGCACAGGACGCGTAGTCCGTCAGGCGCTTGCGACGACCGAAAAACCGCATGGGCTACCTCCAAAAAATGACCGACGGCAAGGCACACACGTACCCGGTCGCCGGTCCTGAGCGAAGCGTCTCGTTCCGAAAATCAATCTCATTTCATCTTCGTGGCCAGGAGTTCGACCATATCCTGTTCGTCCGGAAACTCGCCGGTTTTCAGCTTCGAGTACAGCAAGACGCCATTCGCGGTGAGTTCGAAGCATCCACCACCCGAAGGGACGAGCGTGAGACTAGAAACCTTTTGCTTGAACGTGCTCAACACGAGGCTCGCCAAACTGACGGCCTTGGGTTCGTAGTTTCAAACCGAGCAATACTTGAGTTCGAGCTTCACGGGTTCTCTCCTCTTGGGCCCTCCGACCTATCATACCGTTCCGCTCCCATCTTCCTACACAAACCGATTGTTCGCTCGGCCGGACGCATCGGCCCGCGCGTGGGTATGTCCCCAACTCCGGGACAGGTTCTCGGACGTGCTTCGTCCCCCTGGAGGACGATTGAATGCGTCGATGCATGTTTGCCGTCTTGGTACGGGCGGTCTGAATTCGGGTCGGCCCTGGCCGAGCGCAAGAAATCCGCGAATGCTCCCGATACGGCTCCGATGCCCGCCATGGCTTATCTCGGCAATTCATACGCTCCACGCATGAAGCCTGAATCCTTCGGCGGGTCGTAACTCACATCCAGGTCTGGCGTCTCCAAGGCTTTCTTTTGGACTCGTGATTCCAGTGCCCAATCCAGAATGCCGCCCGTTAGCATGGTGCGTTCGACTGGGTAAGAAGCTTTGCCCGTGTCCATGAAGCGTTCGACGTGAATGGCCAGTGCTTCCAGGAACGCGGCACCCGGAGGCGGCGGTAGCCAGAACAGAGTCGAGGCGGGTTTCTTTTCGCCTTCGATCGTCGCCGCGAAGGTTTCGTCTGCCGCATGACCATCGAGTTGCAACACGGTGGCTTTCAGTCCATCGCGATACTCGATCAGAAATGCACGCGGAGAGGCAGCGGCAAAATCCCAGGTTCTCGGGGCCTGGAACTGAGCGCAGTTCTCGCGGATATCGCCGACGTTTCGGGATTGGCTTCGACCCAGTGCGTGCTCCAGCAAGTCCCACGACCAACGGCCCGCGTCGCCTGCTTTCCACACGGCATCCTTTTCCAGGTACTCGACCGACTTCACGCCCTGCTGCCCCTTGGTTCGCCGTTCCACCATCGCCTGCAAGGGTTCGAGGGCGTGAATGCCGTAGATTTCCAGTTCACCCCGTGAGACGAGGAGCGCTTCCTTGATCTTCACCCCCAACGGCAACTCGAGTTCTGGTCTACGCCAAGTCACCGGCAAACTCGAACCGGCCATCATCGGGAAGCCCATCTTCTTCGCCGTCGCCACCATCTCGAAGCCCTTCTTGCGATCGTACGACAGGTGCTTGTCGACAAAGACCGGTACGGATCGCCCCGAGTTCTCGAAGACTTCAACGACCTTCTGGAAGTACTCATAACGTGGGTAGAGCTTTTGCCCCTTGGCGTTGTACTTGAAGTCCCCGTGCTCCGCGACGAGCAGCACGCCATCAACGGCGAGCTTGCCGGTCCCAAGCGTCAACGCCTCCGCGATTGAAGTCGAATGCCGCAGGCCGTGCTTCTTGGCAATCTCCTTGCTCAGATCCCGTGGGCCTTGTTGTTCGACGTAAACCGAAACGACATTCGAATCCGGGAAATGGTAGCCATCCTCGCGGTTGTAGCCGTTCAGGAATCGTCCCGCGATGTGGTAGGCGTGCGACAGATAATGGTAAGTCGTTGTCAACAGCGCCAGTTTTCGTTTCGCCGGTGCCGAGCGCATCGGGGGTGTCGTCAGCAGCCGATCCGCGGAGACCGAAGGTGACCCGAGTGCCACGCCGGTCGAGGCGGCCAAGAATTCACGGCGATCCAGGTTCATGCCATCCCCTTGAGTTCGCGGAAACGTTTCATCACCTGTGGAAGTAGCTGGCCCGATGGTCCGTAGAGCCCAATATCGGCCACGTCGCTGGCAACCGTTGGAGTCAGGTTTGCCTCCACGACTTTGGCACCCGCAGTCTGAGCAAGTTCAATCAGCCCGGCCGCGGGATGGACGACCGCGCTCGTCCCCACGACCAGGAAGACTTCACACGAGATCGTCGCCTCGACGGCATCTAGCCAGATCTCCTGGGGCAATATCTCGCCGAACCACACGATATCGGGCCGCAACAGCCCTTCGCAGAGGACGCACGTCGGCATCTCCGCCAGCGGATCCAGGAACTGATCCCGCACCTCTTCGCATACGGTGCAACGGGTGCGACGCAGGCTTCCATGCAGTTCCAGCACGTTTCTGCTTCCGGCAAGCTGGTGCAGGCCATCAACATTCTGGGTGACGAGCGTGAACGCCTTTGGAAAGAGATCCTCCAATTGAGCAAGAAACGTGTGAGCCGGATTGGGCTTCACCTTCGCCACATTGGCACGCCGGGCGTTGTAGAATTGCCAAACCAGACCGGGATTTCGCCCAAATCCCTCGGGTGAAGCAACGTCCTCGATCCGGTGCCCTTCCCAAAGGCCATCCGACGCACGAAATGTCGGTACGCCGCTCTCCGCAGAGACGCCAGCACCTGTCAATACCGCAACAGTTGACGCATTCGCGAGGACCTCGGCAGCCAGATCGATGTTTCGTTGGGACTCGGCCGTTTCCATTCGGGTATCTCCTCCCCCTACGGTAATTGCGAACGGCGCTGACTACAAGCCGATTGTCCGACACGAGTACTTCTAAAGCAAGTATGCTCCTGCCAATGCTTTTCCGTCGCCAAGGCAGAATCCTGGAAGTGGTTTCTTCCGTGAGATGGGGCTACTTGCGAGATAAGGACAACTCGGCGACTTCCCCGAAAAGTTACCACCCAATGTTCCTGTCTAGCATGTGCACAATCGTCCGCGGGTCTTTGCTTCTGGCAGCGGTGATCGCCATGTCCGTTGCTTTGGCCGACCCAGATCCCGTTCCGTCTCCCATCTTGCTTGCCAACATCCGGCCACGATCACGCGGAATCGAACTTCCTCTTGAAGCCTTGCTACGGAAGGTGCGCGATCGACCTACGAGACAGAGTGAGGTAAGCCTCGGCTTCCGAACTCGATCATTCGGATTTCCGTTTTGGGGCGATGCGATTAGGTCGCTCCGAAAATCCCGTTGGCATGCGACTTCCTATCTTTATATATGACAACATCTTACGTCTAAATAACTGGTCTTTTGGTCGTAATTTCCTATAACATCTTTGGCAGTAGCGATTTCTCCCGTCAGCCGGCAATCCGTCGTTCTGGCTTCTCCGCTCGCGCTCGCCCCGATTGCCCCAGGCCTTCGAGGTTGCAAATGGCCACACGCCCTGTTCGGACGTTTACCGTGTTGCCACGCTTGCCGGAACGGCTTCTGCCCCTGCACGAAATGGCCTACAACCTTTGGTGGTGTTGGCACGCGGATGCGGTGGCCCTGTTTCGCCGAATCGATCCAGATCGTTTTGAGTCGATCGACCACAGTCCGATCCGTTTGCTGTGTTCGACCACGCAACCGCGTTTCGAGGAATTGGCAACCGATAATGGCTTCCTGGCCCACATGGATCGTGTTTGGGAGACGTTTCAGGCGTACCTTGCATCGGGCACGTGGTTCTCGGAGCAGCACGCCGAATCGAACGATCTCAGAGTAGCCTATTTTTCCGCGGAATTCGGACTGCACGAGTCGGTCCCCGTGTACTCGGGTGGCCTCGGCGTGCTGGCCGGGGATCATCTGAAGTCTGCCAGCGATCTGGGACTGCCTCTGGTCGGCGTGAGCCTGATGTATCGCGAAGGTTACTTCCGCCAGTACTTGAACGTCGATGGCTGGCAGCAGGAGCGCTACCCCGAAAACGATTTTTTTAGCCTGCCGCTTATCGCCAAGACCAATCCGGATGGCTCGCCGTTGATGATCTCCGTTCGCTTGCCGGGCCGAGATGTGCATGCGCGTATTTGGAAGATCAATGTCGGCCGGATTGCACTCTTTCTACTCGATAGCAATGTCCCGAAAAACTCGCCGGAGGATCGCAATCTGACCGCCCAGCTTTACGGCGGGGACATCCACACGCGAATTCAGCAAGAGATCCTTCTGGGTATTGGTGGCTTGCGGGCACTTCGAGCACTGGGCAAGGAACCGACCGTCTGCCACGCGAACGAAGGGCACTCCGCCTTTGCCGCCCTGGAACGAGCCCGAGTGCTGGTGGAAGAGAAAGGGCTCGATTTTCCGACTGCTCTCGAGGCGGTGAAGGCCGGAACCGCCTTCACCACGCACACGCCAGTCCCAGCCGGAAATGATGCATTTTCTCCCCAGATGATGGACCAATACTTCGGCGATTTCATGAAATCGTTGAAAATCGATCGTCGTACATTTCTCGCCCTGGGTCGCGAAAACGCGAACAATGAGAGTGAGAACTTCTCGATGACCGTTCTCGCCATTCGCACCGCAAACGTTGCGAACGGCGTGAGTAAGTTGCATGGCGAAGTCTCGCGGAAGATGTGGCATAACGTCTTCCCAGGTCTGCCTGAAGCTGAAATTCCCATCACTTCCATCACGAACGGCGTTCATACCCAGACCTGGGTTGCTCCGGAAATCGGCGCGCTGTTCGACCGCTATCTTGGCGACGCCTGGCACGAGAAACCCACGGCATTCGAAGTCTGGAGCCGAGCAGAACACATCCCGGATGCCGAGTTGTGGCGAACCCACGAACGTTGCCGCGAGCGGCTGGTCGCCCTGGCACGAACGCGATTACAGAAGCAGCGGGAACGTCTCGGTGCCACCCGGGCGGAGATCCTTGCCGCGGAGGAAGTGCTGGACCCGGAGGCCCTGACCATCGGCTTCGCACGCCGGTTTGCGACCTACAAGCGTGGCACACTGGTCTTCCGGAACCTCGAAAGACTGAACGCGATCCTGAATCACAAGGATCGTCCGGTCCAGTTCATCTTCTCGGGCAAAGCACACCCGAAGGATCAGGCGGGCAAGGAACTCATCGCCCAGGTCTACCAATACGCTCGACGCGCGGAGTATCGGCGTCGGATTGTGTTTCTCGAAGATTACGAAATGAATGTCGCCCGCCATCTGGTGCAAGGTGTCGATGTGTGGCTGAATAATCCTCGTCGACCGCTGGAAGCAAGCGGCACGAGCGGGATGAAGTCCTGCGTGAACGGCGGCATCAATCTCAGCATCCTGGATGGCTGGTGGGACGAAGGCTACGAAGGGGATAACGGCTGGCGCATCGGTTCGGGCGAGGAATTCGCGGATCAGCAGTATCAGGACGAAGTGGAGAGCAACTCGCTGTACGATCTGTTCGAACGCGAGATCGTTCCCGAGTTCTACACACGCGGTGCCGACGGCCTGCCGCGTGGATGGATTCGCCGCATGAAGCGTTCGATCGCGACCAATGTGGCCGTGTTCAATACCAATCGAATGGTGCGGGAATACGCGGAGGTTTCGTATCTCCCCTCGCACCTGCGTGAAGCTCGACTGACCGCTGGCGATTTTGCGGGTGCCAGAAAGCTGGCCGCTTGGCGACGCAAGTTGAACGAGCAATGGCAGCAAGTCCGAGTGCTGGATGTGAGTCCTCCCCCGCCGGAGGCCTTGCACGTTGGCGATGAATTGGCCGTCCAGGCCCGGGTCCACCTCGCTGGATTGAGCCCGGACGACGTGGAAGTCCAACTTTTCCACGGTGCCATTGATTCGATGCAGCAGATCGCATTGCCGCGTTCGGCTGTGCTGGGCGTACTGGGGACGATGCATGCCGATCGTTCCGCCACCTTCGGGGGCAAGGTGCCGTGCGCGGTGAGCGGCCAATATGGATTCTCGGTTCGAGTGTTACCGAAAAATGCGGGTTTGCCGCACTCGTTTGAGCCCGGGTTGGTGACGTGGGGCTAACCCAAACTCGTAGCCACACTCGGTGCCTGGAAAAAACTTATGTAACCAAGTTCTTGCATTCGACTCGCGTGGCCCTTATAGTTGGTTTTTCTCGGATGATCCGTTTGAGATAAATTGTTACTTGCCTGACCGGCAGATGAAAGATTCTCGTATTCACCCTGAGGGAGAGGAAATGACGTCGATGAAAATCCGGCGAATTGATACATCGAATCCGCAAGCGATTCGACAGCTCGCTGCCCTGAAGAACCAGTTCGCCGATCAGGCCACTACGGTGACCGCCGCGAACAAAAAGCTCACACAAGCCGTCTTTGGCGAGCCGCTGCCGCCCGTGAAAGTCGTCGAGCGAATTTGCAACGACGTTCAGAAAAAGGGCCTCGCCTCCCTGTTGCACTACACGGAGGCCTTCGATAAGGTTCGGCTGACGCCGCGACAGATTCGCGTGAGTGCGGAAGACCTGGCTGCGGCCTACGCCGCTGCCGACCCCGAATTTCTCGACGCCGCCCGTCGCATTCGCGACAACGTCCAGCAATTTCAAGTCGGCTTGATGAGCAACGATGCCCTGCTGCCGCTTTCGGAACATTACGAATTGCATCTCCGTCATCGGCCGCTGCGTCGCGTCGGCATTTGCATTCCAGGTGGGGCCGCCGCCTATCCCTCCAGCCTGCTGATGACCGTCTGCCCGGCCCAGGCAGCCGAGGTCAAAGAGATCGTGGTCGTCATGCCGCCAACGGCGAACGGTGCGTCGAACAAGGACATGCTGGCAATTTGCCATCTGCTCGGCGTCAAGGAAGTCTACCGCGTCGGCGGAGCCCAGGCGGTGGCGGCACTGGCCTACGGTGTTGATGGCATCGAGCCCGTGGATATGATCGTCGGACCGGGCAGCATCTACGTCACGCTTGCCAAGCGATTGGTATTTGGCACGGTCGCCATCGACTGTCTCGCCGGCCCCAGTGAAATTGTTGTCGTGGCCGATGAATCTGCCCAGCCGGACTTTATCGCACTCGACATGATTGCCCAGGCCGAACACGCACCGGGCGTGGCCATGCTCGTTACCTGGCACGACGATTTGCCGAACGAGGTTGAGAAATCGCTCACCAAACAGTTGGCGCATCTGGAACGTGGCAACCTCGCCCGAGCTAGCCTGGAAGAATACGGGGCGTTTATTGTTGTCAAAGATCGTGCCGAGGGCGTGAAGATGGTGAACCAACTCGCCCCCGAGCATCTCCATGTGCAAACGCGAGACCCGGAAGCGTTCGCGGAAAAAGTCGACAATGCGGGTGCCATCTTCCTCGGGACGTTTACGCCCGTGGCCCTGGGAGACTATGCGGCTGGCCCATCGCACGTGCTTCCAACGGGTGGCACGGCCCGGTTTGCCAGCGGTCTCACCGTGAACGATTTCCGTCGCCGTACGAGCATCGTTAACTTCACGCGAGCCGGCCTTCGCGAGATCGCGGACGATGTGATCACGATGGCCAACAAGGAAGGCCTCACGGCCCATGCCGCGAGTGTCGCGGCCCGTGTGACCGATAAGCCGTTGCAATTGCGTCCGTCCAAAAAGGCGGCTGCCGCTGCCGCCAAATTGAAGAAGTAAGCCGATGCCGGGGATTCGCTCGAACATCCTGTTCATGTCCGGTTACGTCCCCGGCGAGCAGCCGCGCGATGGCGAGTACATCAAGCTCAACACGAACGAGAGCCCGTACCCGCCATCGCCGCGCGTCTTCGATGCGATCCGAGAGACACTGACCAGCAATCGGCTTCGCAAGTACCCCGAACCGATGGGGGACACTTTCCGTCAGGCGGCGTCCAAGCTTCTGGGCGTCTCGCCGAATCAAATCTTGATCGGCAACGGCTCGGACGACATCCTCACGATTCTCACGCGAACCTTCGTCCCGGAAGGTGGCCTGATCGCGTCTCCCGCTCCCAGCTACATCCTCTACCGCAGCCTGGCTGAGCTTCAGGGGGCCCGTTTTCAGACCGTTCCTTTTACAACGGACTGGCAGCTTCCGGATCCGTGGCCCATTGCGAATGCCGACCTGACCTTCCTTGCCAACCCGAACTCGCCATCGGGAACCGTTGTCGACCCCGCCTCGGTCTTCCGGTTGGCCTCGCGAATCGGGACGCCGTTTGTCCTGGATGAGGCTTATGCCGATTTTGCCGAATCGAACGGCCTGAAAAACGTGGGCGAGGGGAACGTCGTCATCACGCGAACCCTGAGTAAGTCCTACGCTTTGGCAGGGATCCGTTTCGGCTTCGCGGTCGGCCCCGAACCACTGATCCGCGAGATGCTCAAGGTCAAGGATTCGTACAACTGCGACGTTCTCAGTCTGGCCGCCGCGACCGCGGCGATTCAGGACCAAGATTATTTGCATGAGACCAGGCGCAAGATCCTGGCAACGCGAAGCCGGTTGTCGGCCTCGCTCGCCGAGTTGGGATTCGAGGTGACGCCTAGCCAGTCCAACTTCGTTTGGGCCCGGCGAAACGATCAAGCTGTGAAGCCGATGTACGAGGCCCTGAAGGCCCGCAAGATTCTGATTCGGTACATGAACTATCCGAACTACGGCGACGGCTTGAGAGTTTCCGTCGGCTCGGATGACGAGATCGATCTATTTCTGAAGGAACTCAAGAACATCCTCAACGATTAGCGATCGAACGAACACCATGCCACGCACCGCGACGATCAACCGCAAGACCAACGAAACGCAGATCGACCTGTCCCTCGATCTCGATGGGACGGGTCAGTTCAACCTCGCCACCGGCGTCGGCTTTTTCGACCACATGCTCACGCACGTCGCCAAGCACGGCTTGTTCGACCTGGACGTGAATTGCGTGGGCGACCTGCACATAGACGCCCACCACTCTGTGGAAGACATCGGCATCTGTTTCGGCAAGGCACTGGCCCAGGCATTGGGAGACAAGAGCGGTATTCGCCGTTACGGTTCCGCAACCGTGCCGATGGACGAAACACTCGTTACCGCCGCCGTCGATCTGAGCGGCAGGCCGTTCCTGGTCTGGAACGCCGATGTGGCCAACGAAACGCTCGGAACCTTCCATTCGTCGCTCGGCGAAGAATTCTGGCGAGCTGTTTCGTCGGCCGGTGCCTTCAACCTGCACGTGATCCTGCACCACGGCCGCAATACCCACCACATCCTTGAAGCCACCTTCAAGGCAATTGCACGAGCCTTGCGAGCCGCGACGGAGATCGATCCGCGAGCAAGTGGAATTCCTTCGACCAAGGGCGTCCTGTAGGCACAAGCCCTTGCTTGCGTTTCACGGAAGCACTTTCCGTTGCAGGCGATCGGCGTGCAATGCAAGGCATGTTTGCGTTCGAAGGGCTTGCGTTGATCCGGGCTACTTCGGCGCTCGCTCCACCGACTTGATCACGATTGCTTCCAGTGGTACGTCGCCGTGACCGTTCTTGTTGCCGGTCTTCGTGGTGGCAATCTTGTCGACCACGTCCATACCGGAAATCACCTTGCCGAAGACGGAGTAGCCCGCCTTCTGCGAAGCCGGAACACCATCCAGGAAGGCGTTGTCCTTGAGGTTGATGAAGAATTGAGCGGAAGCACTATCCGGATCGTTCGTGCGAGCGGCCGCCAAGGTGCCACGCAGATTTTTGAGTCCGTTGAGCGATTCGTTGCGGACCTGGGGTGCGGTTGCCTGTTTCATGGCGAAATTCGCCTGATGGCCGCCGGTCTGGATCATGAAATCCTTGATGACGCGATGGAAGATCAGTCCATCGTAAAACTTGGCGTCCGCGTAAAGGGCGAAGTTGGCGGCATGAAGCGGGGCCTTCTCGCCATCGAGTTCGATGGTGATGGTGCCCTGGCTGGTTTCGATGATGAAGGTGTCGGACAAGGGTGATTCTCTCAGGTGCTTCTTATTGGCGGCCCGTACCGTGGCCGACATGGTTAACAGGCAGAGTAAGGTAAACACAAGCAATCGGCGAGCCACGTTTTTTCTCCCCGCTTTACCCCGCGTCGTGCGAGGTGTACCATGCCACTATTATCCCAGTTCTCGAAAGGGTCAATTCGATGGACGCCGATCGTCAGCAAGCCAAGATGAAAGAGTTCATGTCGCTGTTGCCTCTCACGATCGAGATGGCCGGGCTTGCACATGCAGAGCCGGGCCGCTTCTTCACCGAAAGTCAACTGGAAGCGCGAGCGACCGCAATCAAAAATGCCCACAGGGCAGCCCGGCAAATTGTACTCGACATCGCCAAGCCGGCCGAGGTTGCAGAGTAAATCGATTCGTACGCGGCTGAGTATGTGGGCATGAGATTCCGATCTTGTTTATGAAGACGACAAGATCGGAATCTCGTCGCCACGAACCTATCCGACGCTGCCACGAACGGCGATTGCAGTTGCGGTCGCATAGTGCCGTGAAAAGGCCGTGCTCAGCAGGAAATTGCCGATGCCGAGTTCCGCCATCCGCTCCCGCAACGGGCCGCGAACGATCGCGTGCGGATTGTCGTTGAGAAACTCGATCTGCACATGAGCCCAGGGCGAACCGCCCCGACCTGTCAGCTTCAGGCATTTGAAGACCGCCTCCTTCGCAGCCCAGATCGCCGCGAAGTGTTCCGTGCTGTTCTTTCTCGCCTGGCACCAGAGAATCTCCTCCTGCGAGTAGACGCGCATCAAGAATTTTTCGCCATGCTCTTCGATCATGGCCCGAATGCGGGTACATTCCACGATCTCGGTGCCCAGGCCGGCGATGCTCATTGGTTTGCTCTCTCTGCTCCCGTAAAATCACTCAGTACATCATGCGCAACCCGCCACGGCGGGCAACACCTTGCAGGGATCGCACCATGCCCGTGGAGAGTTCCGACCTCCTAGCCGATCTGACCTTTCCGCAGCAGGAAGCCGTCACGCACTTCGAAGGGCCTTTGCTAATCCTGGCTGGTGCAGGCTCAGGAAAAACGCGAGTGATCACGCGACGAGTAGCCTGGTTGCTCAAGCAAGGCGTGCGGCCATCGAACATTTTGGCGATCACGTTCACGAACAAAGCGGCCGGCGAGATGAAGAACCGGGTGAACGATCTGGTCCCAGGCAACCGCGTTTGGATTAGCACTTTTCATAGCCTGGGGGCTCGATTACTGCGTCAATACGGGGAACGCATTGGCCTCAATCGTGATTTCACGATTTACGACACCGACGACCGAACCAAGATCGTCAAGCAATCGCTGGAAGCAGCAGGCATCGACAACGTGAAGTTTACGCCGGAACGAATTGGCGGCGCGATCGGCAAGGCGAAGAACCAGCTTCTTACACCCGAAAAATATGCCTCGACGAGTGGCGATTTCTTCACGCGCACGGTCGCTCAGGTTTATGCGATT
The DNA here is from genome assembly GCA_009691845.1 of Gemmataceae bacterium. Lineage (GTDB taxonomy): Bacteria > Planctomycetota > Planctomycetia > Gemmatales > Gemmataceae > SIAJ01. Next base: position 13,251 of record SIAJ01000039.1, on the reverse strand, counting down.
TACCAGAAGAAACTTCGCGATTCGAATGCGCTGGATTTCGATGACCTCCTCTACATCCCGGCCCTGACGTTGCGCCTTAATGAGGAATTGCGGGCCGAACTGGACGCTCGCTTCCAGTTCGTTCTCGTTGATGAATACCAGGACACGAACAGTGCCCAGTACGAGATCACACGAAAACTTACGCTCGACCAGAGGAATTTGTGTGTGGTTGGAGACCCGGACCAGAGCATCTACCGCTGGCGTGGCTCAGACATCAAAAACATACTCGATTTTGAACGCGACTTTCCGGACGCCCGCGTCATCACGCTCGACAAGAACTACCGCTCCACGCCGGCGATTCTGAAGGCCGCGAGTGCGGTCATCGATCACAACAAGCAGCGCAAGAAAAAGGCGCTGCTCACGGATAATGCAGCGGGCGAACCGGTCCGCGTGTTGACGTTCGACTCTGGCCTTCACGAGGCCAACGGAATCGCCCTGCGGATCAAGGCTGCCGTGGCCGGGAACCGTTTTGCCTACCGCGATCATGCCGTGTTCGTGCGGATGAACGCTCTGACCCGAAATCTTGAAACCGCTTTCGTTCAGAACGGTGTTCCCTTTCAGATCGTAAAAGGCCAGGCGTTCTTCGACCGCAAGGAAAACCGCGATGTGCTGGCCTATCTACGGTTGATCGTGAATCCGGTCGATAACCTGTCGTTTCTTCGAGCGTCGAATGAGCCGGCACGCGGCATCGGCAAGGTCTCGCTGGAACACTTGCAGGCCTATGCCGAGGCCAATCAAATCAGCCTACTCGAAGCGAGTGGCCGCCTCGAAAAAATCCCAGCCATCAAGGGCAAGGCACGCGATGGCCTGCGGCTATTCCATAAGCTCATCGCCGAATTGCGTGAGACCCTCGAATCGCCGCCAGAAGACATCATCCGGAATGTGCTCGACCAGAGCGGGTATCGGGCCATGCTCAAGGCCAGCGGGGAGGACGACGACATCGATCGATTGGCCAACGTCGAGGAGTTGATTACATCGGCCATGCAATTTGCGGCCGAGGATGGCACGCGAACTCTGCGCGACTTCCTGGAGCAAATCACCCTGGCCAGCGATGTCGATTCATGGGACGAGCAGCAGAATTGCGTGTCGGTAATGACCTTACATGCCGCCAAGGGGCTGGAATTCCCGGCCGTTTACATCGTCGCCATGGAGCAGGGCATCTTGCCGGGCGAACGCAGCCTGGCCAATCCCGAGGACGTTGAGGAAGAACGCCGCGTCGCCTTCGTCGGCATGACCCGAGCCATGAAGGAACTGTATCTGTGCAACTCGCGCATGCGTGATTTTCGCGGCCAAACGTTATTCGCCATTCCGAGTATGTTCCTGGACGAATTACCCGACGATGTGGAACGACTCGACCAGGGGGCGCATGGCGGGCGCTCGCCGGCGATGGATCAATGGCGGAGCGGCCCCCGCGAAGCCCGATCCGCCTGGGGCGACCTGGGGCACAAGCCGCTTCCCGCCGCCATTCCATTTGCTGGCACAAATAATCCGGATGCCGACACTTACGAAAAAGGCCAACTCGTGCAACACGAGCAATACGGCATCGGCACGATCAGCGACGTGAACGGTTATGGTGCCTTGCGCAAGATCAAGATTCGCTTTGCGACCAGCGGAGAGAAAACGTTCATTGCGAGCAAGGTGAAGCTGAAAGTAGTAACCAAGAAATAGGCGGGCGATCAAGTAGTCCGCACACTCCGTGTGCGGATCAATGCCACACGGAGTGTGCCAATTTTTGCGGCCGGTCGGCACACGGAGTGTGCCGACTACCATGAATTGCTAAACCAATACCATTCTCCGCCTTCCTTCATTACGAGGCATCATGTTTATCCTCAGCGCCTTCGCCGACGAAATATCCCCCGATCCGCAGGTCCAGCTCGATATCCTCAAGACTTGTGGCGTCCGACACATCGAGTTCCGTTCGATTCACAAGACGAACGTCTTGAATCTTTCGGACGAGCAGATTGCCGAGTTCAAGGCCCTTCTCGATCGCGAAGGTTTCAAGCTCAGCGCGATTGGTTCGCCCATCGGCAAGATCCGCATCGACGAGCCGTTCGAACCGCACCTGGAAAAATTCAAACGGGCCATTCACTTGTGCCGGGTGTTTGGCACGCCGAACATCCGTGTGTTTAGCTACTACCCACCTGAAAATTTCGATGGCAACTGGGGCCCGTATCGCAATCAGGTGATGGACCGCATGCGCAAGCATGTGGAAATAGCCGAGCGCGAAGAGATTCAGCTTTTCCACGAGAACGAGCACCGCATCTATGGCGACAATCCGGAACGGCTTGCGGACCTCTACACGACCATTCCGAGCCGGGCGTTCCAGGCGGCCTTCGATCCCGCGAACTTCATCTTTTGTGGCTACAACGTGATGAAAGGTTGGGCGGCGTGCAAGGCTCACACGGGCCACTTCCACATCAAGGACTGGAAGACCGGCGAGGAACACGGCAGCATCGCGGGTGAAGGATTCGGTCAAATCCCGGCGATCATCGCCGACGCGGTCCAGATGGGCTATCAGGGTTTTGCCACGCTGGAACCGCACCTTCTCGGTGGCGGGCCGACCGGCGGAGTGACCGGCCCGGAACTCTTCCCGAAAGCCGTGGCCGCGTTCAAGGCGATCGTCGAGAAGGCCGGCGGGCAATATCAGTGAGCCAGACGCTCAATGTCCACGTTCGCGTGAATGATGCCGACACCGGGCGACCGTCGGCCGTGCGAATTCGTATCGCCGGCCTCGATGGTCGATATTATCCGCCGCTAGGACATGCCGTCGATTTTCCCGTTGGACGAAACGAGGATGTTGGTGGCCACGTCTACGTGAACGGCCAGCATCAGGCCTACATCGATGGCAGTTGCGAGATCCCCCTACCCACGGGGGTTCCGCTCGAACTCGAGATCAGCAAAGGACCAAGTTACACGCCGATTCGCGAAACCGTAACGCTTGGTGCTGGCCAGCTCACGCTTCGATACCCGATTGGTAAGCGGACCGATACGACATGGAATCACATGGTGGCCGTCGATTCACGGTGCCATTTCCTTTTGCCGGATGCTGCGAAACGTGAAGCAGAGGCCGAAGGGCTCGACTTCGTCAATTTGCTCGCCACCGTCCAGGATTACCCATCGGTAGATGGGCATATGTATCGGACGACTCCAAATCTCCTCGCGTTCAGTGGGCAGGCCCCTTCGGTCGAACGAGTCTACGTCAACACTTTTCACGAGCATCCGGCCCTGGGTAAACTGGCTTTGCTCAACTGTCATCGGCCGATCTTTCCGTTGACCTTCGGGCACATGGATGAAACAGATGACTGGTCGCTGGCCGACTGGTGCGATCAGTGCCACCGAAAGAAGGGCCTGGTTGTCTGGTGCGATGCCTATCGGCAGGAAGCGGGTCTTCCCGGCGGCGAGGCCCTGATTGATGCCATTCTTGGCAAGATCGACGCGATCGAGATCGACGCTCATGCCCGTGCCACGTCGTTCTTGCCGCAATGGTATCGCCTGCTGAACGCCGGCATTCGGCTCCCGGTTGTGGGTGGTAGCGGCAAGGACAGTAATCGTATTGCTCTCGGCGGAGTGCGGACGCTCACCCCTACTGGCGAGACGCGAACCTATTCCGAATGGATCGAGACCGTTCACGCAGGACGAACAATTGCCAGCAACGGTCCACTTTTGCGATGGGCCATCGATGGGCAACCATTCCGCACCAGCGTGGCGACCACGAACGACGATCCGGTTCGATTTTCGGCCGAGATGGCATCGAACGAACCGATTGAACGCTTCGAGATCATAGCCAATGGACTGGTCATTGCATCGAGCACATCCGAGCGAATTGAGGTCGAACACCGACTGCCCGAAGGAGGCTGGCTCGCGGCCCGTTGCTGGAGCACGGCGAAGTCGCGGTTGTATCCGCACGTGCCGATCTTTGCCCACACGTCGCCGATTTGGGTGAATGCGGCTCGCCGCTCGCCATCGGCAGTCAACTCGCTCTTGCGGGAGATTGAAGGCGTTCGGCAATGGATCGAAACCACGGGGCGGTTTGCGATTGCGAAGCGGAAAGAACACCTACTCTCGCTGTGCGATGGGGCCGAGCGTAAACTGAGCGAGCCGTCATGAAACGACCGTTCCGCCATCGAGTTCCCCCACGATTATGGATGGCCGCGTCGGTTCCGTTCGTACTGCTTGGGTCGGGTACGTTGGGCTTCAAGATCATCGGCGGACCGGAATGGTCGTGGTTTGACGCGATGTACATGAGCGCGATCACGCTGACCACGGTCGGCTACGGCGAGACACACCCGCTGGACGACTCGGGTCGCCTGTTCACGATTTTCTTCCTGTTCACCGGTGTGTTTCTGCTTTTTTACTCGGCCACCGAGATGATCCGGGCGGTTGTCACCGGCCAACTTCGGGCCGCTCTTGGAAAGGAAAGCGTGAAACACATGCTTGAGGAAATCCGCGATCATATCGTGGTGTGCGGGCTTGGCCGCATGGGTCGGCTCATCTGTCAGGAATTCGATCGTCAGAGAGTGCGTTACGTGATCGTCGATCGCAATCCGAAGTTGCTGGATGGATGGCCCACCGGCTTCGGTGTGTTCCTGCAGGGCGATGCGACGGAGGACGATGTTCTCAAACGGGCTGGCGTGGAACGTGCCAAGGTCCTTGTCGCCGTGCTACCTTCGGACGCGGACAATCTTTATGTCACGCTGACCGGACGAGTCATGAGCCCGAATCTGTTTATCGTTGCTCGGGCAGAGCAAGAAGTTTCCGAGCCAAAGCTTCGCCGCGTCGGTGCAAATCAGGTCGTCTCCCCCTATGTGATCGGCGGGCATCGCGTAGCCCAGGCGGTGTTGCGGCCGACTGTCGATCATTTCCTCGAACAAGCTGCCCGCCTGAATGCGGCTGATTATCAGATCGAGGAAGCAGTGATTCGGAAAGGAAGTTCGCTCTGCGGCAAGACGCTCAGAGATCTGAACCTGCGCGAAGCCATGGGCATCGTGGTCCTGGCCATGCGGCAACCCGATGGCGAGATCGTGTTCAATCCAAAGGGTGAATCGACGATCGAGCCGAGTTCCGTGATCGTCGTTGTGGGACGTCGCGAACATCTGGATGAACTGGAACGCATCGCGGCGGGGATCAAGAAGGCATAGCCAGACCAGGTGAGGTCAGAATAGTCGGCAAACAGAGCGTGCCGACTATTCGGTAGTTGGACACCGAACGCGCTGGTCACTCTTTCTCTTTCTTCAGAACTTCGACCTTCACGACTCGGTAGTGCTCTTCAAAAATCCACTCGACTCGGACGCGAGCCTTGAGGGGAACGTCCTTGAGCTTGGCCACCATTTCCTTGTCTGGTCCGCCGCCATCCTTCGGCGCACCCCCGCGCCAGTTTGGAATGTAGCGTCGGCCTTTCTCCTCGCCGTCAGATTTCACTTCAATCCAGTTCGCCGCCTTCGCGGTTACGATTCCCGTGATCGTTCCCTTCTTGGCGGCTTCTTTCTTGGGCTCCTCGGCAGTGACGGAGGAGAAGAGAACGCATCCGACTGTCAGGGCAACGAGAGACACGATTCGACGCATGGGAAAACTCCTTCGAAGTGATGGCGAGGATCGAGAGAGGGTGGAATATGAGAAAGGCCGCGAAGGTAAATGAGGAGCGTCGTAACTTCACGCGGTTGTGGACTTAAGGCCTCTTGCTTGGCCGGAACAGCTCATGCGGGTAGCCGAATTGTTGGATCGGGACGTGCTCAAGAACAACTGGAAGCCGGAGTCCGTTTCGCTGTAAATTCATGCAAGATCATGCATGTGACCGATATTGATGAGGAGTTAGGTGTCTTGACTGCGGCCAGGACGCGGTTACACTAATGGCCATTATCACTTGCCGAGTAAGTACTTAAGTTAGTGTGGTTCGGATAGTCCAGGAAAGGTAGCTCGCCGTGGATCAACGGTTGCTGAGCGTCCATCTCGAAGGTAACCCACGGCGTGATGCATTTCGTGCCGCTAGAAGCCGCGTCGAATCCGCGGTCGGCGGGCACACCATGGCCGGCGAGATCCGCCTCCCGTTTGGTTCCGAAAATCTCGAGATGAAAACCTTGGCCCCGGCCGAGGTATCCGTCAAAGCAGGCGGAACTCATTGTTGGCTGCTTGATCGAGGGCGGCAGGTCGCGCTGAAAGTTGGCCTGAACAGCGTCGGTCGACTCCCGGATAACGACGTGGTCATCGACGATGCGACTGTTTCACGCCGCCACTGTGCAATCGTGGTTCACAGCGATCTGACCATCGAAGTTCACGATGTGGCTTCCAAGAACGGCACCACGGTGAACGGCAACAAGATCCATGGCTCGTTCCGGCTTCACGATGGCGACGAACTTGGCCTCTCCGAGCGACACCTCACGTTTCTGATGTTTGCCGGCCAACCGACTGGTGCCGTTCCTCCGTCTCCCTCTCAATTCTCGTCGAGCGACGATCGAACTCTCGCTGGTTGATCCACCAACTTCCAAGACGATCTCGCGAGAAATCGCTTGGACGAATCGTCCACTTTTTGGCTACTCTATCTCCATTCAGTGATTGTCTTGATGGGGGCTTACGAATGAATCGCGCACTGCGTATTCGACTTGGCATCGTCGCCGTGGCTTCCTTGCTGGCGCTGTTGGTGACGATTCAACCCGGACATTCACAATCGGCGGCAACCCCGCAGGTAGCATTCGGGGTGGCCCACCGATCATCCCCGGGATGCCTGGACTTCCAGGCCCGGGAATCAGTGGCATCAGCGGCATTTCGGGCCGGCCGGGCACCGGGATTAATGGCATTCCAGGACACCCGGGTTTTCCCGACATGCCTGCCCCTCCCAGCGGCATCAGTGGCCGAGGCATTGGGGGCGGGATTGGTGGGGGCGAAACAGAATGGCTCTGCGGCCTCTGTCGCAGGGTTCTCGCCCGTGGTCCTGTTCCTCCGCCGGAAACCGTTTGCCCGCTGTGTCGTACGACGAATCGCGCTCCCGGCTTTCCGAATCCAGGTAGCGGACGGGCACCGATTTCTCCTCCAATGAGCCGACCACCGCTTCTTCTGCCCGATGGCGGCATGCCAGGGCTCAACAATCCACTCCTTGCCGATCCTCAGGTCGGATTCTTCGAACCACTCATTCCCCCGATGAACGCACAGGCGGCCACCCCCTCTGTGCCTTCGCCTTCATCAAGCGTTTTCAGCAGTCGCTCCTCCGCGTCGATCAAATGGATCTTGATCACCCTGGCCATGTTGGTTCTTTTGGCCGTCGGCATGGGCGGGGTCCTTGTCGCAATCACGAAGCAGCAATCCGCCAGGAAGCCTCGCCGCAATGCCAGGCGGAGGTTGAGCGATGACGAGTGGTAATCGCACTGGCCGAGAGACCGGTTTGTCCGTTTCGGTTTGACGATTGTGCTGATTGTGCCGCCTGTATCGGGTGAAAGCCTAATACCCGACGCCCGAAACCATTTGGCAGTCGAGCCGAGTGCGAATTATCGTTCAGGTGGCTGGATTCTACTCGTCCTTCCACGCTCGGCACGCCCATGAAAGACCATTACGATCCCTGGTACGTCCGCCTGCCGGATGGCCGGACGATCAAGGCGAAAAGCACCACTTCGGTCCGCCACCACATTGAGGCCGGGCATGTGCCGCTCAGCAGCACGGTGCGGCGTGATTCCACCGAGGAATGGGTCAACCTGGTCTGGGTTGCCGAGTTCGCGGATTTTGGTGCGTCGCTGCGGGCTACGCCGCCGACCCCGTCCGCAACGGGCTTGCAGCCTTCGGGTCGATCCGGAGTCTCAGCCCGCCTGGACCCCATGCGGTTGCAAACCGTCGGAGTACGCGGCCTGATTGACGAACTCATCGCCGCGCTCGATAGCACTCTGAGTCGTTCCAAGATCGTGCCCGCGTTCCTTGCCTCCATCCTGATCTATCTCGGTTTATTCGCGGCGAGGACCGTGCATCAACTCGTGCTCGATCCCACCGATGTCCCCTGGCTACCGGTCGTCGCCGGTGCGGGTTTTGCTGTGATCGTTCTCTCGATCCTGAATGCAGTTCTCGCGAAATTGACACATCTCGAACTCTCAACGATGCGGCCGGCCAAACTGAGGGAGGGCCTCAAAGGATTCACGAAGCACACGATTCCGGCATTGATCGCGAATTCGGTCGTTGCGGGAAGTTGTCTCGGGCTGCTGTTGCTCATGCGCAAACTGCCGCAATGGACTACCCATGCCCTCTCAAGTGTGGAGATGAATCCGAACACGCAAGAGATTCTGACCATGCCGATCCTCGTGATCATCTATATCGCCTCCGCGTTGCTCTGGATCATCGTCGGTCTGTGTTGGCTACTGACGCCGGCGATCGTGGTTGAGGAATCGTCCTGGCTGGGCGGTATCCGCGAATGGCGGCAACTCATCAAGGAGCATTTCGGCCGTGTGGTTGTGTACGAAGGCCTCGCCGTCATGCTCGGCATCGCTGTGGCCTTGCCGCTGACATTAGCCGTCGGACTCGCCCTGGAGGGAAATCTCTCGGTGCTTCCCGTCTCCCCCGTGGGACTCGGAGATGGCACGAATTTGGTAACGGGAACGTTGCAATCGGCACTGCACGGACTCACGGCCGCGCCGCTGCTCGCGCTCCTGGCCGTGGCGAATGTGTTTATCTATCTGAACCTGCGTTACGAGCAGACGCCGAATCGCTGACGCTTCAGGCTCCGCCCAACCGAGGAGCCTGAAGCGTCAGCGAAGGCGAGTATTTACGCTGGCAGCGGAGCTTCTTCATCCAGCTCCAAACACTTCACGACTCCGTTCTCGAGCCGATACTTCCACCCCGTCTCCGGATCGCGCAGGATCCCCTCGTTGTCCGCCGCCGATAGGCGATAGCCGTGCCGGCTCATCCAGCCCGCAACTCGCCCGGGCACGCCGACGATGAGGGCATAGTCCGGCACATCCTTCGTCACCACGGCCCCCGCCGCGATGAACGCGTAGCGGCCAATCGTCGTTCCACAAACGATCGTGGCATTGGCACCAACCGACGCCCCGCGACGGACGACAGTCTTCTCGTACATGTTCCGCCGGACAATCTGGCTGCGTGGGTTGGTCACGTTCGTCAGCACGCACGATGGCCCCAGGAACACATCGTCCTCGATCACCGTGCCGTCGTACAGCGAGACGTTGTTTTGAATCTTGACGTTGCTGCCGATGATCACGCCCGAGGCCACGTGGACATTCTGCCCGAGAATGCACTTCTTGCCGATCTTGACCTTGGGCATGATGTGCGAGAAGTGCCAAATCTTCGTGCCGTCGCCGATCTCGCAGGGATCGTCAACGTAGGCGGATTCATGGGCAAAATACGGCTTGTCCATCGCAAGAGCTCCTGCAACTCGGTTTTCACTCGAACGTCACACCCATGTTCTCGGTCCAGCGAACCAGATTCACCCAGCGCCACACACGCCAGTCAAACGGGCGTTTGCCATCGAGAACATCCTGCCAATCGCGGGTCACGGCTGGTTCATTCAAGGCGGCCACCTGGCGAACGCGGTCCGGGCTCAATACTTCAGCGAGCCAGGGGCGTAATTCCTGCAACCAGCGTTTTTCCGGGGTGGCGAAGCCAATCTTGTCGCGGCGATCCAGAATTTCGTTGGGCACAATCCCCCGCATCGCTTCGCGAAAGACGTGCTTGGTCTCCCCATGTCGAGAGATGAGATACTCTTCCGGCAGGCTCAACAGAAACTCGGACAAGGCAGGTGTCAGAAACGGCACGCGGCTTTCAATCGACCAGGCCATTGAGTTTCGATCCTCGTAGCGAAGCAGCATTGGCAAGCTAGTGGCCGTCAGTGTGTCGTGTAATCGTTCGCGAAGCTGGTTGGTCAATCGGGTCGTGCGTCGGGCCTTCTCAGGCACCACTCCGTGTTGATCGAACCAGCTCGCATTCAGCCACTCCGGCATCGTCGCCTTGCCGAACATGGCCTGGCCGCGTGTTTGCAGGCCCGAGGGAAGGAGGCGGCGAATTCCGCGTGCCATCAGAAGGCCACTGCCGCCCACCCCGGGCCTGCGTGAAGCCCGGACGGCCAGTTGATACGCTTGCAGCCAACGCCCACGTCCGATCAACGAACCAATTCGGGCGTCATAGTAGCCGTGATAACCAGCCAGCATCTCGTCGGCCCCTTGGCCATCGAGCATGACCTTGATCTTGTGCTCGGCCGCCAGACGAAAGACGCGGTACTGTGCGTAGATGCTCGTACTGCCGAAGGGTTCATCTTGCACGGCAACGAGTCGATCCAGATCGGCCGCGAGGTCGCCTGGGCTCAATCGCACCTTGTGAACGATCGCCCTGGCATGATTCCCTGCAATATCGGCGTACCTTTCTTCGCCGATGACCGGGTCGTCCGTAACAAAGCTGAACGTGTGAATCTCGGCATTGGGTTCCAACATTCGCATGGCTGCAACGATGGCCGACGAATCCGTTCCACCGGAAAGGGCGGCTCCCACTGGCACATCGCTTCGCAAATGCAGACGCACGCTATCGAGAAACAACTCGCGGGTACGCTCGACCGCTTCCGCAAACGACAGATCGGATCGTCGATCGAGGTCCACATCCCAGTAGCGATGCGGCTCACCTGGAGTGCCGTTTTTGAGATCGACTTCCATCCAGTGCGCGGCCGGGAGTTGATGCACGTCGGCCAGCAACGTCTCGGCACCCTGGTCGATCAGTCCATCGCGAAGGAAGCGGAACAGCCGGGCGGCATTCACCCGACCCGAGACCAACGGTCGCAGGGCTTTGATCTCGGAGGCGAAGGCGAATCCTCCCTCCGGCCGAGTGTAGTAGAGGGGCTTGATGCCAAAGAAGTCGCGGGCCAGGAACATGTTCGCTTGCTGGGCATCCACGATCGCGAACGCAAACATGCCGACAAGCCGAGTCAGGCAGTTCTTCCCCCAGCGCATGTAGGCCCAGAGAAGCACCTCGGTATCCGAGTGCGAGCGAAAAATGCAACCTTCCCGCTCCAGTTCCTGTCGTAATTCGAGGTAGTTGTAGATCTCGCCATTGAAGACGATCGAATAGCGGCCATCCGGAGTGGACATCGGCTGATGGCCGAGCGGAGACAGATCGAGAATTGAGAGTCGTCGGTGGAACAGGCCCCAGCGACCGGGTTCACGAGGCGCATCGCCGGTTCCTGAGTGACCCTCGATCATCCAGCCTGCATCGTCGGGCCCGCGATGGGACAGCGTCCCGAGAACGCTCGCTTGCAGCTTCGCGAACGGCCTTCGATTCGATCCACTGACGTAACCCGCGATCCCGCACATTCCGGTTGGGTGTCCTGCATAGTAGTCCGCACACGCCGCGTGCGGATAGTCGGCACACCGAGTGTGCCGACTACTTTGTTTTTAGGCCGACAGCCGCTCGGCTCGCGGCTGGAGTCCGAAATTCTTGGCGGCCATCGCGGCAATCGTGCGGCCAATGCTAAGTGAAGCCGTAGCAGCGGGCGAGGGCGCATTCAAAACATGGATCATCCGCTCGGCCTCGATAATCCGGAAGTCGTCCACGGTCTTGCCATCGGGATCGACGGCCTGGGCTCGCACACCTGCCCCGGCTGGCCGAATATCTTGCCACTTCAATTCCGGTATGAGTCGTTGTAGTGCTTTCAGAAAAGCACGCTTGCTAAACGAACGGTACATCTCCGATATGCCCATCTCGTAGTATTTGCCCGCCATCTTCCAGAAACCGCGATAGCCGAGCATCTGCATCACGTCGCGGGTACGAAAGCTCGAACGGGTGTAGCCTTCCCGTTTGAACGCCAGCACGGCATTCGGGCCGGCCTCCACGCCGCCGTGGATCATGCGGGTGAAATGCACGCCTAGAAACGGGAACCGTGGATCGGGCACTGGGTAGATCAGGTTCTTGACCAGCGACCAGGCGTTTGGCACGAGATCGTAGTATTCGCCACGAAAAGGCACGATTTGCAGCTTGGGATCGACACCGCACAGGCGGGCCACGCGATCCGATTGCAGGCCGGCACAATTGATGATCGATCGAGCCGTCACGTCGCCTTGCGACGTCGTCAGATGAAATTCCGGGCCCGATTGCCGACAGCCAAGGAACTTGGCCTGCAAGCGGACATCGCCGCCCCAGTTGCGAATCTTCTGACCGTAGGTTTCCGAAACCTGGCGATAATCGACGATGCCTGTCTCTGGGACGAATAGCCCAGCGATGCCCGCAACATGCGGCTCATGCTCATGCAATTCTTCGGTAGATAGTCGTCGAGTTCCCTTTAGCCCGTTGGCGATGCCACGCCGTTCCAGTTCCGCGAGGGCTGGCAGTTCCTTCGCCGAGGTGGCAACGACAATCTTGCCGCAGCGATCGTGGGCGATGCCGTTCTCGGCACAAAAGCGGTACATGAGTTCCCGGCCATCCGCACAGTTTTGAGCCTTGAGCGAGCCTGGCTTGTAGTAGAGTCCCGAGTGAATCACACCGCTGTTGTGGCCGGTCTGATGCTGGGCGAGTTCGTTCTCGGCCTCGAGCACAACCAGGCGGGCCGACGTGCGTTCGGAGAGCGCGAGGGCAGTTCCCAAGCCCACAATTCCCCCGCCGATGATCGCTATGTCGAACGTCACGTACCGGCTCTTGGTATCGTTGGCAAACCCCGCAATCCTGACCGGGCGTATATGATCGGAGAACGCGTCCCCGTCAAGACGGACCTGACCGGTTTCGTAAGGTTACTATAGTGTCTCTCCATATGGCCAAAGTCCTCTGCATCTCGTTTAGCGATCTTGGTCGCGACCCACGTCTATCCCGTCAGATTAACTGGATGGCGGAGGAACACGAAGTCGCGGCCGCCGGCCTGGCAATTCCGGGGCGGCCCGACGTCCGCTTCATCAAGATCGGGCACTCGCTCGGCGGTAAACTCGCGAAAGCGATCCGGGGCATGAAACTCCTGTTCCGATTGAACGAAGGTGTGTACTGGAGCACCTACGGCTCCGCATTCGCCGCCTTGCAGAACGAGCGACCCAACTTGATCGTTGCCAACGATCTCGACACATTGCCCCTCGCCGTTCGACTCGCGGAACCATGCGGAGCCAAGGTCCTGTACGATGCCCACGAGTATGCCCCTCGCGAGTTCGACGACTCCTGGCGCTGGCGCGTGCTTCGTGGCCCGTACGCGACCGCCCTGACACGCAAGTATGTTCCGCGTGCCGCCGCGGTCACGACGGTGGGCCTTGCGATTGCGGAGGAATT
>SIAJ01000121.1 GCA_009691845.1 Gemmataceae bacterium | reverse complement strand
TTCATCGGGCACATCGCTGCTTGGCAGGCAGGCGTGAACCTTGGAAAAGTCCCCCCGGGTGCGAGCCTCCTCACGCAATCTCTTGATGATCTCCTCGCCGATCTGGTCGTCGGATAACTGCCCCGCGCGGTCTTCGGCCAGACGGGTCACCGTGCGGTCGGGTCCTTTTTCTTCTTCACGGCGGGCTTCTCGTTCGCGGCGGATGGTCTGGAGAGAAACCGCCCCGCCTCCCAGAAAACCTCGCCCTTGACATGTCGAACTGTTTGGATATATTAATATATAGGGGAAAAGACATGGCTACCGACACCCTGATCGACCTCGACCGACTGGCGATGGCAGCGGAGTGCCTCAAGACGCTCGCGCACCCGCACCGCTTGCGGATCGTGGAAATGCTGCTCAAAGACCGCTACACCGTGGGCGAACTCGCCGAGAAGTGCGACATCCCCAGCAACATCGCCTCGGGGCATCTGCGACTCATGCAGCGGTGCGGCTTTCTGGCTCCCGAGCGGGAGGGCCGCAACGTTTACTACAAGATCACCGAACCGTGCCTCAAGAAATTCCTGGGCTGCATCCGCGAGCGGTTCGCTGCCCCCGTGGAGGGCTGATTCTTGTTACCGTTAATGTCTAGGTCTCTCGACATCGTGACTTTTCAGGAGAATGTTTATGGCAGTCGCAACCATCAGTCCGCGTGATCTCGCCGCCAAGCAGCAGAACGGCGAGGCGGTCGAAGTGATCGACGTGCGGACCCCGGTTGAGTACCGCGGGGTCCACTGCACGCTCGCCCGCAATGTGCCGCTCTCCGACCTCGACCCGAAGGTGGTGATGACCGCCCGCAACGGCACAGTCGACGAGCCGCTGTACATCATCTGCCGTTCGGGGAGCCGGAGCAACCAGGCGTGCGAGAAGTTCCTGGCGGCAGGCTTCACCAACGTCGTCAACATCGAAGGCGGCACTCTGGCTTGGGCCGAGTGCGGGCTGCCGGTCAATCGGGGCAAGAAGACCATCTCCCTCGAACGGCAAGTGCGGATCGCCGCCGGCTCGTTAGTTCTGCTCGGCGCAGTGCTGGGATACTTCGTCCACCCCTACTTCCTCGGACTGTCGGCGTTCGTCGGGGCCGGGTTGGTCTTCGCCGGGATCACCGACACCTGCGGCATGGGCCTGATGCTCGCCCGGATGCCGTGGAACCGGGTGACCGCGACTTCGTCAAGCAGTGCGGCTGCGGGCTCGAAACCATCGGATTTAAGACAGTGTCCGCCGCAGTCGAACCAGTCGTGCTGCGGCTAAAGCTCAACCACCTCGAACGAAACGACAACGGAGGACAAATCATGAACAAGCAGATGTTGATCGAAAAACTGAACCAGAATCTGGCGGGTGAGTTTGGAGCCATCATTCAGTACCTCACCTATGCCGCCAAGGCGACCAGGCCTTATTGCCCGTAACTCGCCCAGTTCTATTTGGCCGAAGTCGCGGATGAGCAACTGCCCGCTCAGTTTCTGGCCAACAAGATTGTCGCCCTGGGTGGCGAACCGACCACACAACTCCGCCCAGTCGCCACGGCCCGAACGAATCGCGAGATGCTGGAAGCAGTGCTGGCTGCCGAGCAACAGGCGACTCAGGATTCCATCGAGCGGGCCAAGCAAGCAGAGGAACTTGGCGACAAGGGGCTGGTGGTGCAGTTGGAAGACATCGTTCGCGACGAAAGCAATCACGCCGACGAGACCGAACGCATTCTGCGCGACTGGCCGCTCTAAGGTTGGCCGCCTGATCGATGTGGTTCCTTTTTCTGAAGGAGTTTGCCATGAACAAGAAACGATTGATGACATGGCTGATCGGGGCCCTGATGCTGGTCGGCATGTCCGGCCCGCTCTGGGCACAACCAGGTCCGCAGGGAAAAGGCTTGCACGGAAAGGGTTCGCAAGGGAAAGGAGGCGGAATGAGCAAGGATGCCGCTCCCAAGAGTGACATGGAGTTGATCCGCTTCCTTCTCGGCCACCGAAAGGAAATCAAGCGCAGTGTGACCAATTTGCCCAACGGCGTTGTGACGGTGACGGAATCGGCTAACCCCCAAGTGGCGGCAGTGCTGCAAACCCATGTCGTGTCCATGAAAAAACGAGTCGAGGAAGTACGACCGATTCACGCCCGCGACCCGCTCTTTGCGGAGATATTCCGCAACGCGCGCAAGATAAACATGCTGGTGCAGCCGACGGCGACAGGAGTCAAGGTGGTCGAGACATCGAACGACCCTTATGCGGTCAAGCTGATCCAGATGCACGCGGTTGTCGTGAGCCTCTTCATCCAGAATGGCCAAGCGGAAGCAATGAAGAACCATCCTGTGCCGAACCGAAACTGACATCAAGTTACTTCTTGTGTGTCCACAAGGCGACAAACACATCACAAGGGAGACGAAGTCATGCTTCTGCATCAGCGCTTTATTACGGGACTGGCGATTGCTTCGTATATCGTGGGCGATGAACGGACGGGCGAAGCCGCCATGATCGACCCAACCCGAGACGTGGAAGAGTACCTGGCCTTTGCCAAGGACAACGACCTCCACATCCGCCACATTCTGGAAACGCCCATCCACGCCGACTTCGTCAGCGGGGCTCGTTCTGTTCAGCGGCATGTCCATTCACCGCGCGGTGGGCATGTCCTTGATGGTGATTGCACTTGTCAGCCTGTCCGGCATCGGCTCGCATCTCTTGGCAGGCCGGATGATTTCCGTCGAAACAACGGCTTGGTTCGTCGAGGGTGGCGTGATCGGAATGTTCGTTGGGAACTGGGCGGTGCAACGCTTGTCGGGACCGGCTTTGCAACAAGTCTTCGCTGTGGCCATCGTCGCGGTGGCGATTTTCGTAATCTTCCGCACCGCTTAGTTTCAGTAAGGAGCCGAAGTCCATGAAGATTTCTCTTTTGCTAGTTGCCGCCTCCCTCGCCGCATTCGGAGCTGCCATCGCGGACACGGAGCAAAAGTTCGTGACACCGCTGATCTTCCCCGAGATCGCCGACTACGGCGGGGTTGTGCCACTGCCGAAGGCTGCCGAACAATCCCGCAAAGGGGCGAAGGTGGTTTTCGACATCACCGCCGACGCCAAACCCGCTGATGTGAACAAAGGTCTGGAGCAGGTGGCGCGACTGCTGAACCTATACGGTGTTGCCGGGCTGAAAGCCTCAGACGTGAAGATTGCTCTCGTGCTGCACGGGGAGGGCGCCAAGTCCGTGCTGACCGACTCGGCGTACAAGGCGCATTTCGGAGCCGAGAAGAACCCGAAGTTGCCGTTGATCCGCTCGCTCCGCAAGGAGGGTGTCGAAGTGTTCGTCTGCGGTCAGGCGTTGCACTACAAGAAGTTCCTCGAGACGGAAGTGGGCCGAAGACATCACCAATGCTCAGGCAGCGCTCACCGTCGTTATCAATCGACAGACCTAGGGGTACGCCTATGTCCCGGTGCCATGAGTCGGGCCGGCGAACTGGACCCACATGTCAAACGGTTCTCGCAGGGGAACCGATCACTTGCCTTGCACATTCCCCGGCCTGGAACCAACCGAGGAAGAGATCAACAGGTTCTCAAGGAACGCAACCCAATAAACAGACGAGAACTTCTCGGTGTGGTGGGGACTATGGGTGCAGGCGCGGCGCTCGGCACTTCGCACGCTCTCGCCGACGGTCACGGCAAACCGACGGACAACAAGCTGATGGCCCCGGTGGGCAACCACCACCTGCACTTTTGCGGCATCCATGTCGCCAAGAAGGATCCGAAGATCCAGGTGGTCACCCAGCACTACTGCGGGATGCGCGGGGAGCCGGGGTCCGAGATGCACCAGTGCCTGCTCTACGACACGGTCGGCAAGGGGGCGAAGCTGCTCGGCGTCGAGTACATCATCTCGAACGAGCTGTTCCAGAAGCTGCCGGAGGAGGAGAAGAAGTACTGGCACATCCACACCTACGAGGTGCTGGGCGGCGGACTGATCGCCCCGAGCATGACCCCGAAGGACGAGATGGACTTCATGAAGGGGCTGCTCAGCACCTGGGGCAAGACATGGCACACTTGGCCCGACCCGGCGACCCCGGTGCCGATGGGCGAGCCGATGCTCATGTGGTCGCTGACGGGCGACGGCCAGGACAACCCGAAGGTGATCGCCGCTCGCGACAAGGAGTTCGGCGTGACGACCGCCGACATCCGCAAGAAGCGGATCGAGGCCATCGGCTACGACGAGCCGGCGGTCCCCCAGCCGAAAAACGTGGACATGATCGGGCGGCAGTGGACGGCCACCGGAGAGGACAAGCCGACGCCGAAAAAGAAGTGACCGACAATGGCAACTGGGGTTGGGATGTGCGAATCATCTCAATCCTGCCTGAATGGATGCATGGCAGCACTTCCCGGCTTTGCCCGGGGTAGTTGCGCCATCTGACGCCGCCTAGGGTGGGCGGGGAAAGACGACGAACCAAACGGAGGAACCTGGGATGCGATTTGCGATCCTGTTCGGAGTGATGGTGGTCGGGCTGGCCGGTCTGCCCTCGCCGGCAAGGGCGGCTGACCACACCAAGGACACGCTGGATGCGGTCAAGAAAGCCGTGGCCGACAACAAAGCCGTGCTGCTCGACGTGCGGGAGAAGTCGGAGTGGGACGACGGCCACCTCAAGGACGCTAAGCTGCTGCCGTTGAGCGTCCTCACAGCCGGGCCGAAGGCCGAAGATGTGGCCAAGATCGGACCCAAGGACAAGATCGTCTTATTGCCACTGCCGATCGGGAGTCCGATCCTTGAAGGCGGTGGATGACCTCAAGAAGCTCGGCTACGACGCGCGGCCCTTGAAGCCCGGCTACACCGACTTGCTCAAGGCCGGCTTTCAGAGGGCCGAGAAACCCTCTGCCGACCCGAAGGAACCGGGTTTTGAGGTCCGCTGGTCCGGGGAACTGAAGAATGTCATGATGAAAGGCGATTTGAAAGGCACCATTGATCTCAAGGCCGTCGCCAAGCTCCCGAATGTGTATGCCGTCGGTGCCTTGGAAGGACTCCAGGGCGAGGTGACCATTCTCGACAGCATCCCGAGCATTGCCCGCGTCAAAGAGGGGAAAGCGGTCACGGACAAAGTCTTCGAGGGGAAGGCGTGTGTTCTCGTCTATGCGCAAGTGAAGCACTGGAAAGAAGTGCCGCTGCCGAAAACGATCAAGTCGTTGGATCAGCTCGACTCGTTCGTGGTCGAGGCGGCGAAGAAGGAAGGCATCAATGTCAACCGGCCTTTTCCTTTTGTCGTCAAGGGCAATGTGAACGAGGCGAAGTACCACGTTCTGCGCCACCCCGGCGACTTCAAAGATCCGCACGAGTTGCACGACAAGGCCAAGGTGAAATACACGCTCAAGGATGCCGAGGTCGATCTGATCGGCTTTTACTCGGATCAGCACCTCGGCATTTTCACATGTGGAGGCAATCTGCACGTCCATCAGCGATCCGGCGACGGCAAAGCATCGGGCCACCTGGACGAGGTTGATCTGGGCAACGAGATGCGCCTGTGCCTGCCGGCGTCGACCGATTCCGCGCCGGACAAAGTTCCCTCGAAGCCGGCCAGCAAGGAACCCGTCGAACCGGATGTGGAACTCGAACTGACCGCCGCGCCCGACGACATGGCGATCTTCAAAGGCAAGAAGACGCCCATGTGGCGCTACACGGGCAAGGTTCTCAAGGGGCGAAAAGGTGCCCTGATACCTGGCGATAGCTATCTCGGCCCGACCATGCACTTGATCCGTGGCGAGCGCGTTCGCATCCACTTCGTGAACAAGCTCGATGAACCTTCCATCATCCACTGGCATGGACTGATCGTTCCCCATGCCGCGGACGGCCTGCCAAGCATGGCGATCAAGCCGAAAGAGCGATTCACCTACGGCTTCACGGTCATCAACCCGGCGGGAACCTATCCGTATCATCCGCATCCCCACATGCGCACGGCGACGCAGGTGTATCGTGGAATGGTTGGTGTCATCATCATCCACGGCCCGGAACAAGACAAGATCGACCTACCGAGCGGGAAACAGGATCTCTGCTTGGTCATTCAGGATCGGCGCGTGGATGCCGACAACCGGTTCGTCTATTCGGAAGCCATGATGGATATGGTGAGCGGAATGCGCGGCGACACGATCATGGTGAATGGTCGGCCCAATGCTTCGTTCCCCATCGAACGCCGGCCGTATCGGTTGCGGCTCGTCAACGCTTCCAACGCCCGCATCTACAAACTCGCGTGGTCGGATGGTTCGCCGATGCTCGTCATCGGCACGGATGGCGGGTTGCTGGCCGGCGACGAGGGACCGCAGAAGCGGCCATTCGTGGTCCTCGGGCCGTTCGAGCGAGTCGAATTGTGGGAAGATTTCTCGACTCGGAAGCCCGGTGCTGAACTCGCACTGATCAGCGAGAAGTTCACGATCAACATGGGCATGGGTGGCATGGGCAATGGCAGAGGGCCAGGGCCGGGCATGATGATGAACATGGGCGGGGAAAAGCTACGGATCGCCAGTATGACCATTCAAGAAGGAGACCCGAAGCCTGGAGTCCTTCCGAAACTCCCCGGCACCAAACCCAAGCTGGCCGAGGCGAAGCGTGAGGTTAAGACCGCACTGGCGTTCCGAATGATGCGCGGCTTTCTGAATGGGCGCGTCTACAAGGACGACGATCTCATCGACCACGAGAAGCTGAAACTCAACGAACCGGTGATTTGGGCTTTCGACAACGCCAGTGAATTTGGGATGCAGATGCCACACCCCATGCACATTCATGCCATCCAGTTTCGCGTCATCGAACGCAAGGGCAAGGGAGCCGGCGAGCTTGCGAAAGGCATTATCGATGACGGTTGGAAGGACACGGTCCTGGTTTTCCCCGGCGAAACGGTGAAGGTCCATCTCCGGCCGACGGAACGTGGCCTGTTCATTTATCATTGCCACATCTTGGAACACGAAGACATGGGCATGATGCGCCACTTCCTGGTTGACGAATAGAGACATTCGGGGTAACAGGACGAGTCAGGTGCTTTGCGATCAATTATCCGGAGCGCCTCGTCCTCCGGTCGTCTCTTACCTGAGTCACCATTGCGAGAAAGGTATCACCCTCATGAAGTTGATTATCGTCGGCGGCGTGGCCGGGGGTGCCTCGGCTGCGGCCCGTGCTCGCCGCCTCTCGGAAGAGGCCGAGATCTTGCTCATCGAACGGGGGCCGGATGTGTCGTTCGCCAACTGCGGGCTGCCGTACTACATCGGCGGCGAGATCGTCGAGAGGGAGAAACTGCTCGTCACCACGCCGGAGCGGTTGCGCACCCGGTTCAAACTCGACGTGCGAACCCGGTCGTCGGTCGAGGCCATCGACCGTACTGCCAAGAAGATTCGTGTCCGTGACCTCGCTTCGAGACGGGAATACGAAGAAAACTACGACAAGCTGATCCTCGCACCGGGAGCAGCGCCGCTGCGCCCACCGATCCCCGGCATCGACTTGCCGGGAATCTTCACCTTGCGGAATCTGCAAGACGTGGATCGGATCAAGGAGCGAGTGGATCAGGGGGTCAAGCAAGCGGTCGTGGTTGGAGCCGGTTTCATCGGCCTTGAATTGGTCGAGAACTTCGTGAAGCGTGGCATCGCAACCACGGTGGTCGAGTTGCAGGATCAAGTACTGCCGCCGTTCGACAAGGAGATGACGACGCCGATTGTCGAGACGCTTTTGGCAAAAGGCGTGAAGGTGTTACTGGGTCAGTCGGCAGACGGATTCGAGGAAGCGCCCGATGGCGTTATCGTTCGGTTGAAGTCGGGCCAGCGCTTGCCCGCTCACCTGGTCATCTTGGGCGTGGGCGTGCGCCCGGAAAACAAGCTGGCGGTCGAAGCGGGTCTGGAAGTCGGGCCTCGTGGCGGCATCCGGGTCAACGAACACCTGCAAACTAGCGACCCGAACATATATGCGGTCGGAGACGCCATCGAGGTCAAGGACATTGTCTCCGGCGACCCGACTCAAGTGCCGCTCGCCGGACCCGCCAACCGCCAGGGCCGCATCGCCGCCGACAACATCTTTGGGCGTGCCGTCCGGTATCGGGGAACACAAGGAACCGCCATCGTCGGCGTGTTCGACCGCACGGCAGCGATGACCGGCGCTTCTGAAAAAGCCCTGCGTCGAGCCAATCGGCCTTTCCGTAAGGTCTACATCCACCCAACGCACCACGCCGGGTACTACCCCGGTGCGGAAGCAATGACACTCAAGCTCCTGTTCGACCCGACGACGGGCCGGGTGCTGGGGGCGCAGGCGGTAGGTGGGGCCGGGGTGGACAAGCGGATCGACGTGCTGGCCGTGGCGATCCAAGCGGGAATGACGGTGTTCGACCTGGAGGAGATGGAACTGGCCTACTCACCGCAGTACGGATCAGCCAAAGACCCAGTGAACATGGCCGGGTTCGTCGCCGGTGGGTTGATGCGTGGCGACCATCCGCAGACGGATTGGGAAGCCGTCAGCGTCATGGCAGACAAGCCGTTCTTGCTCGATGTGCGGACGCCTTTGGAGTACGCCAACGGCCACATCGAGGGTGCCATCAACATCCCCGTGGACGAACTCCGCAACCAACTCGCCGACATGCCGAAAGATCGCCCTGTTGTCACCTATTGTCAGGTCGGGCAACGGGGCTACCTCGCCACTCGCATTCTGATGCAGACCGGGTTCAAGGTGTCGAATCTCGGTGGTGGCTACAAGACATACCAGATGTTCGGTGGGGAGGTTGTGAACGAGACCCCTGCCGGCTCGCCTCAACCTTCCTCGCAGGGATGCCGTGTAGAGGATCGGCCTTTGACCATTCCTGCGAAGGAGCCAGTCCGATGACGAAAGACAGTTGGAAGCCAATGCTCCGCCGCCTCTGAACGGGCGGAAAGCTCGTGCCGGTGCTGGCGGTCATCGGTGCGGCGGTCTACTGGTTCAAGTTCGCCCCGGTTGCTGTTGAACAGCACACGGTCTCGTCCGGTGAGGTTGTCGTCGAGGTTCTGGGCACGGGGACGTTGGATGCCCACATCAAGGCGACGGTCGGCAGCAAGATTCCCGGGCGCTTGGTGAAGGTAGATGTGGACCAGGGGGACCAGGTCACAGCCGAGCAGATCGTCGGAAGGCTCGATGACCATGGCCTGAAACACGAAGTCGAGATCGAAGAGGCCAACGGGACCGCCCGCAAGGCCGGCGTTGAGCGGTTGCAAGCCGACATCGTTCACGCCAAGGCAACCTTGGATTTGGCGACAGCCAGCGAAGCACGGCGACGGCGGCTCATAGCATCCAAGGCAATCTCCGAGGAGGATTAGGAACTGGCCGTCGAGGCCCTTGGCGTTGTCCGGGCCGGTCAATCCCGTGCCTAGGCGGCCCTGGCCGAGGGGCGCAAGCAAATGGTGGCCACGGAAAAGGCCCTGGAGTTCCGCCAGGACCGGCTGGATGATGCCGTCATCAAGGCCCCGTTCGCGGGGATCGTGATCCCGCGGGATCGCAATGTTGGCGACGTGGTCGTTCCTGGCAGTTCCATCCTGGCGATGGTTGCGACCAAGGACCTGTGGATCGGGGCCTGGGTGGACGAGACGCAGCCGGCTCGGATCGTGTTCCGCTCCGAACCGGAACGCTCCTACGCCGGCAAGGTCGTCCGGTTGGGCCGAGAGACCCGCGTGGATGTGGCCCCGCAGCTACTATCGGCGAACTGGTCGGTTGGCCAGCGCGCTGAGGTCTACATCGAAACCGCCCGGAAGCACGCCGAAGCTGTCGTCCCCCTTCGCTTCCTCGTCTGGCGTGAAGGCCAGCCCGGTGCGTTCGTGGAAGCGAACGGTCGTGCGGAGTGGCGTTCCTTGACTTTGGGTCTGCGTATCCGCGTCACTGAAGCCGACCTCGATCAACAGGTACTGGCCGTCTTCGACAAGATGCGGGTTGAGGATGAAGGGGGCCGCGACTGGTTCCGCCTGGTGCTGGCGTCGCAGACGCGGGACGCTCAGGCCGAATCTCTCTCGCAGCGTGCGGAGCTACAGCGGCAAGAAACACTGATCGTTGCCCAGCAGGATCGCCTGCTCAACATGCGGTTGGCCGAGGAGATCGATGAGGCGATGGTCGCCCGCAAGCACACTGAGATGCGGGACCGGCTCGCTTCGATCAAGCTGCAATTGGATGTGCTGGACCGCTCCCACGACGAAAACGCGGAGTTGGCGGCGAAAGTTTTTGAACTTTCGCAAACGCTTCGCCAGCAATGGCTTACCGCCGACTACGCTGCAAAGCGTCGTATCCTCGAAATCGTGTTTTTGAACTGCCGACTCGAAGACGCAACTCTCGTCCCCACAATGAGAAAGCCCTTCGACATTCTCGCCGAAGGGCTTCTTTCCGAAAATGGTCGGGGTAACAGGATTCGAACCTGCGACCTCTTGGTCCCGAACCAAGCGCTCTAGCCAAGCTGAGCTATACCCCGTGTAAAGTGCATAGTATTTTTCCTCCTTGACTTGTCAATTGCAAATGCTCCACCCGGAAGGGGGACAATGGCA
>SIAJ01000120.1 GCA_009691845.1 Gemmataceae bacterium | reverse complement strand
GTTCACGCCCGACGTCGCTCTCGCTCTGTCGGCCCGCTTAGAAATTCACTACACCCCCAAGCACGGGAGTTGGCTCAACATGGCGGAAACGGAGTTGAGCGTTCTGTCGCGACAATGCCTGGATCGCCGTATCGACGACCGCAACCTGATGGCTCGTGAAATTGCGACTTGGCAAGCCGACCGCAACGCCGCAGTCGCACGAATCAACTGGCAGTTCAAGACCGACGATGCCCGAATTAAGCTGAAACGACTCTATCCATCATTCGAGGTGTGACAGGGCACTAGGTTGGTACTGGGTGGGCCGGACCTATCTGGAAAGCGGAGATCCATCTGCCGCGCTTCGTCCTCTCGCACGCGCGATCGGGAAGAAGTCACGCATTGTCAGCTCGGCTGCCGTGCTGGGCCTCGCTCTGAGCCATGCTCTCACTGGCGACAACATCAAGGCCATTCGCGTGCTGGAAAATTCGCGCACTTCTACCGAATCGCGACACGCCTCACTGGACGACATGCTGAGCGCCTATCTTCGCTATCGAACCTCACCCACGTCCGGGAGAAGATTTCAGCTCGAAGAAAATTTGCGTGAAGTCTTGTACGGCCAAGCACTCGACATGGCCACGACCTACTTGGTTGGCCAGGCCTACCGCGAACTGGGCCAACACCACCAGATGGTCAACCTGTACGAGAAGGCAGTCGACTTCGTCCGTGGTCCGCTCGCCGTTCGCATGACGTTCGAACTCGCTGAATATTTCGACCTAATCGACGCACGCAAGGAAGCGCGTAGCCGGTATCTGGCGGTCTCGGCAGTCGACGCGAATGGATTAGGGGGCAAGGCTCAACTCGCCCTCGCCGACCTGGCTGCTCGCGATGGGAAAGGGACCGAGTGTCTTGCTCGTTGCCGCTCGTTGTTGACCCGACAGATACTCGACTCGGCCGACGTATTGCACGTCATGGCTCGAGGCTACGAACTCGAGGGCCAGCGTCGCCTGGCGGCTGAGGCACTCGCTGGGCGCGTTCCAGCGGAA
Organism: Gemmataceae bacterium; assembly: GCA_009691845.1. Taxonomy (GTDB): domain Bacteria; phylum Planctomycetota; class Planctomycetia; order Gemmatales; family Gemmataceae; genus SIAJ01. The sequence goes on along the minus strand of SIAJ01000120.1, from coordinate 9,545 downwards.
TGATTGCGTTTCTCCCGCTCCAAGGTTGTGCTCTCTGCGTTACACCATGCCCCAGGCTCGCCGCAGGCCCCACTCCAGGCCTAGCACCGCCACAAACAGCACCAGCACCATCGGCAGGAACCATTTCTGTTTGTCGCGTCGCCAATCCGGATACGGCTTCGGTTTCGGCGTGGTCATCTTCGGCGCGTCAGCCTTCATCTTCTCGAGGAAGTCCGGCAGGCGATCTGCTCGACGAACGGTATCGAGGGAGGTGCCGTTCGCCGTGTTTTCCAGAGCGAGCAAGAACTCCGGCTGGGCCGCCGTTCGCAGCATTTCGTCCGAGATTTCCGGGTAGACCACGAAGCGTGCGGACGCGTCGCCGGTGATTTTTTCGCCGTTGATGTCGGTCGCTTCGCCCCAGGCCGTTACACGATATTCTCCCGGAACTTTGGACTCGAACAACGTGCGAGCCCCGCCTTTCGGGTCGCGTTCGGCCCGCTTCGATTTGGATTTGTCGGCCGGCTCGTTGGCACCGTGAACCTGATAGCGAATCTCGCCTTCGGGGATATCGTCGCCACGCTTATCGCGAATGCCCATCCTCACGTTCTGTCGGCCATTGGCGACCAGCCGACGGAATTCCGGTCGAACGTATACGTTGCCCTCGATCTCGTCTTGATGGGCAAGCCAAAGGACCATCTGTTTCCAGAAGCGTGCATGAAGATCGTAGGTCGCCCGGAGATTGGTCGGGTCGGTACTGGGCAGGGTCCAGAGCCAGGTGTCCGATGCGCCGAAGGCCAGCACACGGCCCGCATGAGCCTCTCCTTTGCGGCCGCCGACATCCATTCGGACGAGCAACGGCTGGCCATTCATCGCGTTGTTCGCTCGCGCGAGCACCTCGGATGTCGGCTTCGGTTCACCCAGAACCGTGTAGCCTTGTAACCGCGTATAGCCACTGTTGAGCAGGTCGAAGGCCTCGCGATTCTTCTTGCCGTCCACATTCAAACGGAGCAGGTAGTGTCGCAAGCCAAACTCGGTCGGCTCGAATGACGTGGCTTCCTTCACCGGCTCTTGCGGATCACCGGGCAGAATGACGGGTAGAACGTCCGCGATCGGCGTATTCTTCCAACCGGTCGAACCCGGGATACCGGCCGTGCCTCCCAGCGAGTATGCTCCGCCGGTCATCAGGAGACCCACGCCTTTCTCAACCACGAGATCGCGCATCTCTTTCAGGATCTGCGGGCGTGCCGAAGTGAGCATCTTGGGCGAAACGTCGCCGAGCACGATGACGTCGTAACGCTGGGTGGTCAGGTCGAACGCCTTGGCTTCCTCGGCCGTGCCGGTGGCTTCGGTTGTACGCGTGATCTCGACGAAGTCGAATCGCTTGTCCGAGGCCAACGCTTTGCGAATGTGCTTGAGCTCGTAGGAGTCCTTGCTAATCACGAGCACGCGAACGCCTTCGCGGGTGACGGTCAAGTAAGTCTCGATTTGGTCATTGAGAGTCGTCGATTGATTGCTCGGCGGGTCCACGAGTTCGAGGGAGACCTTCACTTCGCCGGGCGTGTCCGGGGCCTTGACGCTGATCTCGATCTCGTTGTCCATCTGCTTGGCGAGTTCGAAGTCTTCCACTTTGATGATCGCATCGTTGAAGCGCAGGCGAACCTTGATGTGAGTCCCCTCGAAACCAGGCGCATTGAGTTTCGCCTTCACTTTCAGATCGGACTTGATGGCCACGGGCGAAGGATCGGGGCTGATCGAAGTGAAGCCAATGTCCTTGAGTTTCGGGTCCACGCCCTGAGAGCCGACCGCGAAGCAATAGATAGGACAGCCGATGCCACGAAAACGGGTCGCTTCTGGTAGAGCGGCCTTGCTGCCATTATCCACGCCATCGCTGAGGATCACGAAACCGCGGATGAGGCGTTCGCCCTGATGGCGTTCGTAAATCTTCGAGAGCATCGTGGCGAAATCGGTTCGCTTGCCATCGGGCTGGGCCTGGTCGGTGTACTTGTCTCGATCGGGATCGAAATCTTTGGAGAAGTGGTAGAGGTAAACCGTCGTCTGCTGATCGTCGCGCATCTGGTCGAGCAACGGGCCACACTGATCCACGTACTTCTTCACGAGCCCCCAGCGTGTGTAGTTGGCCTCGTCCTTGATGGTCATGCTCTCGGAAGAATCGACGACGATGATCAACGTGGATGGCAGCTTGGGAATCTCTGTAATCGCGGCCGAGGGACGCAGAGCGAGCAGAATCGCCAGGAACAACGCAAACAGCCGCAGGCCAATGAGCATCCCAACCCGGCGACGCGTGCTGGCGGCGGAACCGGTGTACGTAGAAACCGTGAGCAGAACCAGAAACCCGGCAATCGCAAGCAGAATGAGGTAGCCGGGCGTATCGCTCTCCGTGAACGGCCGCCAGGCCGGATTCGTGACGACGTGCCAGATACGTTCGGGTTCCATTAGACCCTCCCTTGCGTCGTCGCCAGCCGTTTGCGCCGATAGAACCGGTTGCCCATCCAGTTTTCCATCGCGAGAACCAGCAGCAAGAGAATCATCAAGAATGGAAACAATTCGATCGGTTGGGTGAACTTGCCACTCAGGATTTCGCTCAACGGCAACTTCTTGTCTGCCGTTGAAACGGCATCGGGACCGAGCAGTTCCAGGATTGAGTCGGGAGCCAATCGTTCAAGATTACTCTCCTCGGTCGGCACGTTCAGGCTGAAGCCGTCCGTCCATTTGCTGTCTTCGGAAGTCAACGTGAAAGCTCCAGCCGAGCCGGTTTTCTCTGGCCCCATACGGAAGTAGGCCTGACCCTCTTCACGTTTCACACTCGAATCCGTGGCTGTGACGTCGGGTCCGCTGATGTGGTACGTTGCTCCCGGCTTCACTTCGCCGGCTGGCCACTTGATCAAAACCATTTGCCCGTTCGTGAAATTGAACGGCTGGTCCTCGCTATCCCCCGCCAGCGTGCGTACGGCTTCGTTGGCGAGCACCATGTAGAACCAGGAGCCGGCGTAGTCGTGGACGACGTCGTTCGAACCGAGCGCTAGCGGCACGGTGAACTGATAGATGCGGCCTCGCCCGTGGCTCCATTCTAATATCGCTGGCGAACGCTTATCGGTATCTGGCGCATCGTTGTAGGCGACCACCATGCGGTCGCGGGCTCCGTCCTCCACTTTCCAAAAACCTTTTGTGCTGGGCGGATGCGTATCGAAGAACGAGTTCTGCTCGCGATAGTTGCGGAAAACGGACAGAAGCGGCCGCTGTGGACTCAGAGAATTCCACGTCCACGTGACCATGGGATTGGCCGAAGCCCAAGTGCTGAACTTTCGCGGGAGCACCGCTTCCGCGGCTTCCGTTCGATAGGCCGATGCATCCATCTCCGGCCCGCCTGGCACGATGATCAGGTGCCCGCCATCGCTCACGAACTTCACGATTCTTGTCCACAACTCAGGCGAAGGCTTGCTCAGCCCCATCATGCTCACCTGCTCGTACTTCGCCCAGTCGATGCGGTCCGGATGGTCGCCCGGTCGCACATCGCAGGCGTACCAGCCGACCGAATCGAGTGAATCGACCCAGACCTTGGCGTGTGCTTTGGAAGCGTCTGGCACGCCGAGCGAACCAGTGAGGAGCGAGGCACGAGGTAGATCGACCAGAGCGAGCACATTGCGTGGCTCGCGAACGCGGAAGGTGATGGTTCGCTCGTTGTCGAACGGCAACGCATCCGGCGTGAACAGGCTGATCTTCGCGGTATGCAGGCCCGGCTTCAAGCCATCCTTGCGGAGTTGCCTGGTGATCGGCCGTTCGGGGCCGGGATTCACGGGGATCCTTTGCGGCTCCTCGCCATCGACGGAAAAGAGTAGCACGTTATCGGTCGAGCCGCCTGTCGCCTCCACTGTGACGTTGATGATCACGGGCTGATTCGCGGGCACAATCTGTGGCCGCATCTCGATGGCCGTGATGGCCATGTTCACCGGCTTCTCGATGCCGACATCGACATACACATGGAACACGCTCGGCAACGGCACACGATCGCGAAGAGATTGCAACTCGGCCACGCGATTTGCATCCCACGACGTTGCCGTGCGATCCGAGAACACGGCCAATAATCTCGGAAATGGTTCCTGGCCCGGCTCCAACTCCGCATCGGCACGGGCGAGCAGCGAGTAGGCCGATTCGAGCGTTCGTGTCACGGTCTTGCTATTCGCACGCGGCTTCTTGATGTTGCGAATACGCTGGCGGGCTTCAGCCACGCCGATTTCGAAGACGGGCTCGTTCCAGTCCGAGGTATCGAGAATCGCGACCTTGCTCGTCAGCGGCAATTCTTCGAGGATCTCCATGATGCGGCCACGGGCCTCGTCGAGGCACGTCCACGGTCCCTCGGCCGGTTCGCCCAGAAGTTTCAGGCCCTTCTGTCGAGCCTCGGTGAGGCCCGATCGTTCGGAGAGCACGTAACCCATGCTCGGGCTGGTATCGACCACGATGACCGCGGCGACCGGGCGACCGCCGCCCAGGCTGAAGCCTTCGCTAAGAACCGTTGGCTGCCAAAGCGAGAGGCAGATGAGGGCGATCAACGCCATCCGCAGCAGAAGCAGCAGCAGGTGCCGCAAACGAATCTTGCGCTGGTTGATTTGGCGTTTTTGCTTCAAGAAGCGAAAGGCCGGGAACGTCAGGCGTTTCGGTTCCTGCCGCATGATGAGGTGCAGCAGGATCGGCAGGCCAACCAGGGCGGCCCCGGTGCCAAGAATCGCGATGCCGGCAATGGCGAAAAGAGCCACGGACTTTCCACTCGGGTGAATCGGCGACTCGGACTCGCCAGTTCGCTCATTCTACAGGATCGCTGGTCGGAGTAGTGACTCTCGTGGTGGTCGAATTGCATTAGACACTACGGCCTGCGAGCCAGCCGGTGGACCAGGCGGCCTGGAAGTTGTAACCCCCGATGGGCCCGTCGAGGTCGAGGATTTCTCCCGCCATGAAGAGGCCCGGGCAGAGCTTGCTCTCCATGTTTCGTGAATCGACCTCATCGAGTGATACGCCGCCTGAGGTGACTTCGGCCTTCTCGAAACCGAGCGTACCGCGAACGGGGATGCGCATTCGCTTCACGGCAACGACGAGTGCCTGCCGATCGGCCTTGCTCAAGCCGGTGGCCTTGCGATCCTCGGCCTGGTGGCAGAGCTTCAGAAGCGTGTCGCATAGCCGCCGAGGCAGCAGTTCACTCATGACGACAGCGAGGAGCTTTTTGCCCGATGCAAGCGATTCCTTTTGTAGGAACGAGTCGAATTCCGCCTCAGATTTTGCAGGCAGGAAATCGAGTTCGAGTTCAAGCGATTGCGGGTTCGCGTGCCGACTGATCGCCTTGCTGACATCGAGGGGAGCGGGGCCGGTTAGACCGAAGTGTGCGAACAGAAATCCGCCGCGACGTGCCAGCAGCGTCTTTCCCTGTTCGAGAACTTTGACATTTACATCCGCGAGAGTGAGACCCTTCAAGTCGGCGACCCAGGTTGCATCGAGCGTGATGGGAACTAGTGCCGGCCGCGGTGGAACAAGGGTGTGACCGAATTGCCTGGCCCAGGCATAGCCGTCGCCACGCGTGCCGGAACCGGGATACGACTGGCCACCCAGCGTCAGAATGAGTCGGGGACACATCAACGTGCGTTGATTCGTGATGATCTCGAATGCTTCATCCACTTTGCGAACGGACTGCACAGGTTCTTCGAGTACGAGAGTGGCTCCGCTTCGTTTCAATCGCGAGAGCAAGGCATCGAGAACATCAATCGCCTTGTTGCTGACCGGAAAAACCTTGCCGGTGTCCTCGATCTTGGTGGCAACTCCCTCCGCCTCGAACAACGCGATGGTTTGCTGAACGGAAAGGGCCGCAAGCGCAGAGTGCAGGAATTTGCCTTGTTGCCCATACGCGGCCACGATGCCGCGATTATCGCAATCGTGCGTGATGTTGCAGCGCGTGCCGCCGGACATGAGGATTTTCACGCCCGGCTTGCGGTTCTTTTCGAGCAACAGCGTCCGCTTGCCCCGTTCGGCCGCATGAATCGCGGCCATCAAGCCCGCGGCCCCCGCTCCGACGATGATGACGTCCCAACTCATTTTTTGCGCTCAACGACGAAGCGCTTGATGCGATAGGTATCACGCTGGTCCTTCAGCCATTTGAGCGTCGCGTCGTCCATGGCCTTGTTCGCGGCCTCTCCCTTGGATGCAGGCGGATAGGTAAATCCTTCTTTCGCACTGGGATTCAGAAGCGACCACATAGTCGCACGACCCGGGCTTTTCTCGTCCGCAAGCCAGGGCATTTCGGCCAGTGCCGACAGGATCAATTTGCTCTCCTCGGCCGCGATATCTTCCTGCTTCAGCACGCCCTTGCCGGCCATTGCCGGTGCCGAACGGTAGCGACCGATCAAGGTCCGGGCCGCGAACGTACGCTCACTGCTCTCTTTCAATTTCAAGGCCTTCGTCGGATCGGAAAGCACTGAGGTGACTTTCTGAACTTCAGCGATTTGTTCCTTGAAGTTTTTCGCGTTCGAATCGAGCGGTGCCCCCCAGGGGACAGGAACAAAGAAGTCGCCGGAGGAATGCGGCAAAAGAAAGTAACACGCCTCGGTGCCGACCTCGGTCTTCAAGCCTTGAAGGGCAATCTGACCACGACGAGGGCCGAGATTCATGGGTGCGAAGCCCACACGAACCTGCGTCACGCCGCCTGCTCCGAAAAGCCGATCCGCAATCTTCACCGTGACCATCTTGTATTCGATCGTGCCCTCGGCATATGGGTAAGGAGCCGCCAGCAATGGCTCTTTCTCGATGTCGATAATTTTCCCGACGATGACGTACTCGGACTGCGCTGCCTTTTGAGCAGGTGTAAGAACGGGATAAGCGAAGTCGGCAAAGAGTGGGGCTGCTGAGATCGCAACCAGCAAGAGACAGATCGAAAGTTTCATGTTTGAGTTTCGTCGAGAAGAAGCCATATGAGTGTGGATATAGCGGATTCGAAAGCATTCGTCGTTGACGTAGGAACAAGAGTTGGACGATGCGACCTGGCAGTATTTATGGGAATCCCAGCAATTTGGGGAAGAAAACCCTCCCCTCACGCGTCCTACTATCAGTGGAACCGAAGTGAGAAACGAAATCCAAGAATTTCCAGATTTCCCGTGAACCTCGCTCCTGGCTCAGGTATCTGAGTGGTTACACTGAGACGGGTTCGCAACCCGGGCGCGGATTTTTTCGACTGAAATTCCTTACAAACGCGTTCGAATGGCGTTATAATAATGATCCCGAAAGAGAGGTCAAAGTGACCTCGGGGAATCATCAGCAGACCTCTAACTTTAGTCGTTATGTCGAAGTGTTTTGTCTTAAGGTATTGAGTTTCTAACACTTGAGGGAATTCACCCCTCTCCATTTGCCGGAGGTATCCAATGGTTATTCAGAATTCCAACCTCGTGATCGAAATCCGTTGCCAGACCAATTTGGTCGAGCAGGGTTGCGCGAACGTGGCCGGGGTCCTGGGCCGTACGATGCCCGAGGCCCTGTCCCGATATGGGCGACCGATGTCGCCCGGGCTTGCGGATTTTACGCCATCCAAACCCAGGGCCACGAGTTATCGCGGTCACGGGAAACGGATCGGTCGATCCGCCAGCCTACCTGGCAACCCCGTACGTTCACGTTTTTGGCAACTGCCAGCTACGTGGGCCACACCAACGCGAACAGGCATAACCGCCTGTTCACCAAGTGTGCATCGTCGGGGCTTATCCGTTCTGCATGAACGGCATCAACAAACGAGTGATCGCGATTACCAATCGCACGATCGCCGTGATGACCGTGACCATGCCAGATGCGGATTAGTCCTGCACAGCAACGGAAAGTGAGGCGCTAACGGGTCCAACAACATCCTTAGCGTTTTTGCAGTCAAGAACGCCTCGCTTCGTGCGAGGGATGTGATTTTGGATCGGTAGCTGCTTCAAGCCAGGGAACCTCAACCGTTCCCGCGTAAACCACGAGCGAGGTGGGTGGGCGATTCGCCCTCCCCCGAACAAAACCGGCGAAACCGCATGCTTCGGCGTGCGCTATTTTCCGGACCACATTCGGCCCGCTCGAAACCGTCGCCGTCACTGCGATTCTTCGTGAGTCGCAGGCGGAAGACAGGACTCGGCCTCCCCCGCGCTGATCCCGGGGCCCGACCTGTCCCGCCGTGACGGAACGCCAGCGAGAACACGGATCGGGACAGGAGAACGCCATGAGCTGGGAAGAAGTAACGGAACTGGTTTTGCGGGCGCAAACGGGTGACCGAGCGGCCTACGGTGAACTGTTCCGCCGATTCCAGGGAAGCGTTTACGCGATGGCGTTGACGCGCGTCCACAACCCGGTCGAGGCACAGGAACTCGCCCAGGAAGTGTTCGTTCACGGTATGCGCAAGCTGCCGCAGCTCCGCGATCCGCGTTGCTTCGCCGGCTGGTTGCGGCGAATCACGGCCCGCATGGCCATCAACCGGCTGAGCCGGCGTGGCCCGGTCAGCGGTGCGGAGCCGGAGTTCCTGGACAGCGTCGAAGGTCGCGTCCGCGGCCCGGTTGAGGAACTGGAGCGCAACGAGGCGAAGGCCGAGCTGCACGCTGGTCTCAAGCAGCTGAAGGATCTTGACCGAGCGACGCTCGAAGCGTTCTACCTGCGCGGCCAGAGCCTGAAGCAGATGAGCCGCGAGTTCGAGACGCCGGTCGGCACGATCAAGCGTCGTCTGCACGTTGCTCGGCTACGGTTGAAGGAAGTTCTGGAAGAAGACGGCTTCTCTGGGATCGACGAAGACTACAGCCACGAGGGCGAGTTGATGAACGCGGTGTAATGAAGCTTGGCGATGTTGAACGCAGCATCGCGACGGAGGGGCCGCAAGGCCCCTCCGTTTTTTTGGTATTCAGCCTGGTGTCTTTCCTGAAAGAGAGGAGGGATGCGATACCGCTCGACATTACCACGATCATCGTCGATTACCGAGTACGCGAAAAAAGCCTCTCACTTACCTTGGTAGGCCGGGGTCGATCCGTTCGCCGAAGGCTGGCCGAACAGCTTGTAGAAACCTCGAGATCAATTGCGGGCCTCTTAGGCTTCGAACGAACCTGATCTTCTGCGTGGGGAGTACTGAGGGTGACTCATACAAGAAATTGGCTTATTGGCGGGATGGGGAGTGCTATTCCGAGGGGGTCCGTGAGTACCAACCAGACTGTGAGTCGATCGGTCGTCTCCGCCCAGCGAGTGCGCATTGCCGCGGACGTAATCCGGGTTGCGGCCCCGAAGGCGGAGGGTACGGCGGAGGAGCCGCGAATTCAGCTAATCCGCGAGTCTGGGGTGATTCGAGCGATTGACGTGACCTGTAGTTGCGGAGAAAAGATCCGCATCGTCTGCGAGTACTAGTCTCTACGGAGTCAGGAGCGTGTAACACTTCAGTCGGCTGAAGCGTTTTTTACGGGTAGCGGTGGAAGCTGGCCTGTAGTGATGGCGGTTCGCAGCGATTCCGTCAGCGTCTTGAGCGGGTCGAGGCTGCGGCGTTTGAGGGTTCGGAAGATCGTCATCAGGACGGCTCT
>SIAJ01000038.1 GCA_009691845.1 Gemmataceae bacterium | reverse complement strand
TGTAACCAGCACTCGGGTCAAACGCGGAGGGGTCAATCTGCAGCAAGAGGTCGAGCCTCACCAGACCGAAAGACCTCCCCGCGGCTCCCCAAAGAGATTCTCCCGGCTGCGTAACCGGAGTGGAAGAGAACATACAAGCAGACGGCGGGTTCAATTGTCTATTTGTCTGCTCAGTTGGCCCCTCCCGCCGCCGCTGAGCTTAGTCGTTCGGCTTGGCGACAGATGGTGCGACAATGGCAAGGCACATCAGCTTTTTTCGGCTTCGGCACGGCTGCTTTCCGTATGGTGTGCGTGCTGTAAACATGTTAAAATGACCAACGCCCCAATATTTAACTTGGCGATCGGACCGCAATGACCCGAATCCACCCCAACCTACCCCGAGCGATTCTCCTAGGGCTCGTGAGTTTTTTCGTAGCGGACAGTTCGGCGAGGGCTCAAGACTTCGTCCTGCGTGAGCATCTGGGGCGAAACTGGACACATGAACTCGTCACATTTCCGTTGACGCCTGAACAACTTATGGCCGTGAAGCAAGGCGCCCAGGTGGTCGGCCCGAACAAGGAAGTGCTGCCGAGCCAACTGATTGAGGGCATTGGCCAGCCGCGCTTGGCGTTTCAGGTCACGTTGTCGGCCGGGAGCACGCAAACGTATCAGCTCGACATAACGAAGAAGGCTGGCCTGACCGATCTCAAGGTGGAGGAGGCCCAGGATCGCTTGCAACTCGGCAATGAACAGATCGGCATCGCCCTGCGAAAGAAGCTGCAAGGCAACGAAGCTCCCATTGCGGGAATTCGGCTGCGCACCAATGCCTGGACCGCCGGCTCTACGCGATCGGGCGGAGCCGAGGTGGCAAAATATTTGGTCGAGGTGACGGCACGTGGGCCGGTGTTTGCCGAGGCGGTGTGTCAGGTCACGTTCGCGGATGAGGGAAAATGGTCGCTGCGTTTCCGTGTCTTGCGAGCGGAGCCGATCGTCATGGTGAATGAGTCGTATGACGCTCCCACAGGCGGAACCGTGCGTCTGCCGTTGTCGGGCCAGGCGTTTCAGCCGACGGATCTGCTCTACCGCAAGGGGATGGGAAATCTTGGTCAGCTCGATTCGTGGAAGATCACGCCGGGGCGGGCCTTCGCTCTTGAGCCCTGGCTGCGCTGGTGGATGAACGAACGGCAGGGGAACTGGTTTGCGCTTCACAACGCAAAGGACATGCTCATGCTGGCGGCACTTCGTCCCAGCGAATGGAAGGATCCCGCCTGGAAGGGTAAGGCGGAACAGGCAGCTCCCATGGTTGCCGTCACGGCGGAGAAAGAAGGCATCGTCGCGGAATTGCCCCTGGGTGGCGGTGGACGAACGTGGATGCTCGGTACTCCTGCGCGGGAAGAATCCCTGGCTCCGCTCGCAGGAAAGAATCTTCGGATTGCTCCGTTACCGCAACGCTATCTGATCAAACACGGCGACTTTCCGCTCGATGTCGTCAAGGACTATGTGCTCGATTGGCCCGGCGATCACGACAACTATCCGCGGCTTTTCGTCAGTAAGAAAGCTCTGCCGGCCTTGCGTGCTCAGTTGAAGAACGACCCGGCCGAAGTGAGGCGCTGGACCTCGGATCAGCCGATCGACAAGTACAACATCGATGGCCCTTTGAACACCTACTTCGCCTCGCAAGATCCGAAGCTGGAGAAGGCGATACTTCAGAAGAATACGGAATGGCTCCAAATCGTTGTCGACGATGTCCTGGAGCAGAACACCCGCGTGACGCTCGGCGTCGCCCCGCACATGCAGAGCGTGTTCTTGCTGCCCACGATCAATCTGACGGATGGCATGCTCGGCGCTCCAGGCGTCACACCCGACCAGCGTAAGCAGATCCTGGCAAAAATTGCCTTCCTTGGCTACGTGGTCAATCGGGACGACTACTGGTCTCCCGCGCGAGGCTTCTCCGCCAACCCGAACATGACGACCACGGTGGCACTCTACCAAACGGCTCTCGCCTCGCTGGTTCCATCGCATCCCCAAGCGAAGGTCTGGTCGGATCGGGGTCTTACGGAACTGCGTCGACAACTGTATGCCTGGTCCGATGAAGATGGCGGCTGGCTCGAAGCTCCCCATTACGCGATGGTTGCTTTCGATCACATGATCGGTGCTTTCTTGATGGCGAAAAACGCGGGATTCGGCAACCACATTCACGACGAACGCGTCCGCAAAGTGAGCGAATGGCTCGCCAAAATCTCCACGCCACGCGATCGCCGTACTGGCGGTTTTCGTCATTATCCCCCCATCGGCAACACCTACATGGGCGAAGGGACCGGTATGTTCGGCATCATCGCGGGCCTGTGGAAAGACCGCGATCCCGTATTTGCCGCCCAGATGCAATGGATGTGTGAGGAACATGGTTCTCCGCCAATCGGCCTCTTCGGCCCGTTCGGAACCTTTTCCGGCTACAAGTCCTTGCTGAAGGCACATGGCGTGGCCCCCAAGGCGCCGCAGTACGGCAGCGAATGGTTCCGCAACACCGGCGTCGTCCTTCGCAACACGTTTGGCTCGGAACGGGAAACCTATTTACACCTCATCGCCGGTTCGCAACACGACCACTACGATTTCGATTCAGGCAGCATCGTGTTGTGGGGCAAGGGCCAGCTACTTGCGGATGACTTTGGCTACATCGGCCGACACGCCGCAAAATATCACAGTATGCTCGTGTCGTCCGCCGTCGCCGAGGATGCGACAATGGCCATCGATACGTTCTCGCCGAGCAAAGCGTTCGATTACGTGTCCGGCAAGAAGGGCGCCTGGCAACGCCAAATCGCGTTCATGAAGGACGCCGACCCGCTCGGACCCACGAGTTTTCTCATACGCGACAACCACGACGCCGACGTCGATGCCACTTGGCGGCTGTGGCTGATGGCGAAGAAAATCACGATTCACGGACAGGGCGCAACCGTTGAAGGCGACGACGATGTCGATCTTGAGGTGTTTCTCTTTGAAGCCGGGAAGTTCGATCTCAAAACGGAAACGACGGTGCAGAAGGGGATGGGCCGACGCGACAAGAAAGAAGGGCCGATCGAGATGCCTCAGACGGCTCTGATCGCCACGCTAAAGGGACGCGGAGCCGTATCCGCCTTGCTCTACCCGCGGCTCAAGACGGAGGCGGCACCCAAGGTGACATGGTTTGCCAACGGCTCCGGCGTGCAAGTCGAGACCTCATCGGGAACCGACTATCTCTTCTTGAGCAACGCCAAGGAACAAGGAATTTCCGCAGACCGTAAAGCCACGTTTCATTGTCAAGCAGGGGCCATCCAGCTTCGCAACAAGACCGCCACGTTTACCCTGGGCACGCCCGGTAGGATTCTGCACGGCGACCGCGTTTTGGAAAGTGCGAAGGCAACCTCACGTACGGATGCACGTTAGCCGGAATTACTTCCCATTTGGAACCCTATGAGATTCAGATACGTTGCCTCAGTGGTGCTGGTGATACTTGGAATCGGTGGCTTGTACTGGGCCACTCGTCGCCCGGCGGAACCGCCTCGCGGGCAGATAGCACCTTCGGTGGAACTCCACCGTGGGCTGGTCGGATACTGGAAATTGCAGGGCGATTGTCGCGATCACTCGGGGCACGAGCATCACGGAACCAACCACGGCGTGGACTTGCAAACCGGTTCGTTCGATGGACGCAGTGCGCATATCGAGGTGCCCGCCCGGGATTCGCTCCAGCTTGGCCGCGGGGATTTTACCATCTCGGCTTGGATACACACGGTCAACATTGTGGATGACGCCTGGGGCGATGTGTTGAATTGGTACGATCCGGACCTGCGTAGGGGAGTAACACTCAAGCTCAACTCCAGTGCCGGGGGTTACCAGTCATCTGGTGATGATCGGCACGTTTGCTTCGGCATCGATAATGCCAAGCTCGGTGAGTGGCAGGATTGTGGTCGGCCCGGCCCCACAAGCAACTATGTGAGCAACTCACTCACCGTCTACGACGGCCATCTTTATGCCGCCACCATCGACGCACAGGACGAAATGGGCTGGTGTCACGTCTATCGCTATGTCGGCGGAAAAGAATGGATCGATTGCGGACGCGTAGGACAAGGCAAGACGACCGGCGTCATGGCGTTGATTGTCTACCAAGGTCAATTGTACGCGGGAACGTCCACCTACGATTGGACCCGTGTATTCTCGGGTAAGTACGATCCAAGTCGTGTCTATCGCTATGAAGGCGGCACGACTTGGACCGACTGCGGCCAGCCAGGGCAGATGCTCCGGATCAATTGCTTGGCGACCTACGGCGGGAGGCTCTATGCGGGAGGAGATCGCGGGCTACCGCCGCCCGGAGAAAAACAATGGACCGGCCGGCCGTATCAGATTTTTGTCTACGAGGGGGGAACGAAGTGGAGTGTCGCGGGGAGCTTTCCGCCTGAGCCGCCCAGGAGTCTTTATCCACACGCGATGGCTGTGCACGACGGGAAACTCTATGTCGGCTACCCCAACGTATTCGCTTTCGATGGTCGGCAATGGGAGTTTGCAGGAACGCCGCTTGGCGATACGCCGCCTGAACTCACGCCCTTCTTGCAAGTCCACTCCTTGGCTGTCTTTCGCGGTAAGTTGATCGCAGGGATGTGGCCGGAAGCTCGCGTGGTTGAGTATGAAGGGGGTGAGAAATGGACCGATCGGGGTCGATTGGGCGACGGAACGGAAATCAACGCATTGACCGTTTACAATGGCAAGCTCTATGCTGGTGCTATTCCCCGTGGCGAGGTCTCACGCTACGACGGAAAATCTGGCTGGACCTCGTTGCGGAAATTCTTCTCGCCGCCGGGTTGGGATCCAGGCCCTGCCACTGCGCCGGTTCGAGAGGAGATCAACAATTGGACGCGCGTCACCAGCCTGACCGTTTTCCAGGGACAGATGTTCGCCAGCATCGGCAGTTGCACCAGTTCGTTGCAAGACGCTCCCGCCGGCATTCGCGGCAGCGTCCATTCTGTGCGAGCCGGACAATGTATTTCGTATGACAAAGATTTAGGCCCCGGTTGGCAACACCTGGTTGCCCTGCGACAGGCCGGCGAACTGCGGCTCTATGTGAATGGACGCCTGGTGTCGAAATCGCAGCCATTCAACGCGAATGACTATGACCTGACAGTGACGCAACCGCTGAAGATCGGCTTTGGCGAGCACGACTACTTCAACGGTCGTATTCGCGAGGTGCGCCTGTACCAAAGAGCTTTGTACGAGGATGAGATCACAGCGCTGCAAGAAGTGATTCGGCCCTGACGTTTGGTCGGCTGTGGCCAGGTTTGTTGTCGGCGTCCCATTGTATCAAAGCCAAGTAGTGGGAGAATTGTCATGCAAATACGGACTTTCCTGGCCATGAGCCTGAGCCGTAGCCGTGCATTCTATGCGCGTGGCGTAGCGGCCTGAATCTCGGTCAGGTTTCACGGCGTGAATCGTGGAGCGATGTCGAACGGAAGCTTGAGCTGTCGAATCCCGGCACCGAGACGTTGTGAACTTGGCTGCGAACAAGTTGCCGCTTGGCGTCGGGCCGCGGCAAAGAATTAGCCGCTGGGGATTGGGATCGGTTTCGGATAGAGCCGATCGAGCACCGGCTTCTCGGCAGATTGGAGTTTCATTTTCCGCTGCAACTGCTCGAAACAACTGCGTCCCGTCGTCCACCAGCTCTGCACCTCGTCGAACACGCTCTTCAGCGTGAACGTCGGCAAGTCGAGCCGCAGCGATTCCAACACGCTCGTCAGGATCGTTTGGCGACGGGCACCAGTCGTCCTCTCGTTGCAGGGTTGTTCGTCTCGCTTGCGTTCGTGAGTTTGGGCTTGTGGTTGGTAGCACGCCGACGTGTGTCTTGAAGCCTCGTGGACGCCGCTAAACGAACGGTGTCTCGAGTCCGTGCTTTTCCATCAACGCGGCGTCTTTCATCAGTTCGGTCGGTCCTTCGATCACGACTCGGCCGGCGTCCATCACGATGACTCTTGAGCAGGTGTCCCGGACCAGGGCCAAATCGTGGGAGGCAATCAGTTTCGTGCCGGGCAGTCCGTTAATGAGTCGAATCAACTCGCGCCGGCCACGCGGGTCGAGGAACATCGAAGGCTCATCGAGGAGTAGAACTTCCGGCCGCATGGCAAGAACACCCGCGATGGCCGCCCGGCGTTTCTCGCCGCCTGAAAGCTGAAAGGGGACACGTTCATCCTGGCCGATCATGCCGACTTGACCGAGCGAGTCCGCAACTCGTTGGCGTACTTGATCGGCAGGAAGGCCGAGGTTCAACGGTCCGAAGGCGACGTCTTCCGCGACGGTGCTTGAGAAGAGTTGATCGTCCGAGTTCTGGAAGACGACTCCCACTTTGGTCGGCAGTTGTCTGCGTTTCGCGGCGTCTGCGGGATCGAGGCCGGCAATGTTCACGCAGCCGAGTTTCGGGCGAAAGACACCGCTCAGACAAAGAAAGAGCGTGGTCTTGCCAGCGCCATTCGGGCCAATCAGGCCAACCGACTCGCCGGCCGCCACCGAGAACGTGACGCCATCGAGGGCGATTCGGCCATCAGGATAGGAGTAGCGGAGTTCACGGAGGTCGATCATTCCCGTACATCCCAGGCAACTAGCCCACTTGTTGCCCCAACGATGAGGAGGAACATCAACACATCAGCCGGAGTGGATTGGAAACGTGTCAGCGTGCGAAAGTGGCCATCGAACCCCCGGCAACGCATGGCGTGCGACACGCGTTCCGCTCGATCCGAGCCGCGAACGAGCAGTGTGCCGGTAACCTGGCCAATCGTGTGGAAGGCGTGTAGCGAAGTCGCGTTGCGAAAGCCACGCACTCGCAAGGCGACTCGCAGTCGGCCTAGTTCTTCGAGCAATACGAAAACGTAGCGATATGTGAGCAGCACGAGTTGAACGATCAGCTTGGGTGCGCCGAGCTTGCTCGCAGCACAGAGGGTCACGTGGAGAGGGGCAGTCGCCAGCAGCGTGAGGGCCAGCGTGACGAGTGCCACGGTCTTCATGGCGAGCGTGCCGGCAACAATCAGGCCCGCGTCGGTGATGGCGATGGATCGCCATTCCCAAAGAGGTTCGCCCCGCTCGACGGTGAACGGCAGCAGAACCAGGAACGGAATCAGTGCGAGCAGCAAGAGGCCCAGTCGCGCTCTCAGCCAGTTACCTGGCACGCGACCCGTAATCGCGAGCAGCAAGGCGAAGCCGAGTGCCACGGAGGCGGGGCCAATTTGACGCAACAAGGCCACGCCGACGATGGCGAGCACGAAAGCCGCGAGCCGCCAGCGCGCATCCCGGCGAGCGAAGCAGGAATCGCGAGTAGTAACGTGTTCGGGGTTCAGGGACATGCAATTGGCATATAACTCGATTAACAAACGGGCGACCCGTTGGGTCGCCCGCCAAACGAAGGTGAAGGCGATCCACCATGAAGATTTCTCTTTCATTTCTCGTGCTGGTCTCGATCCCCATGACAATGCGAGCCGACGTGAAGCCGCTCGATGCCTCCTTCCTTCGGCTCTACTCGGAGACAGGTGGGTTCACGCTAGGCCGACCCGTGAACGTGAAGCCAACGCCGGATGGCAGGCACGTGTTGTTTCTGCGATCTGGAGCCAAGAATCGTAAACGCAGTCTGTACGAGTTCGATGTTGCGACTGGAAAAACTCGTGAAGTGCTAACGGCCGAGACATTGTTGAAGGGAGCCGAGGAGCAATTGACCCCCGAGGAAAAGGCTCGCCGAGAACGAATGCGTGTCACAGCCGGCGGTTTTGCCGACTACCAGATGAACGAGAACGGGAAGTTCCTACTCCTGCCGCTGTCGGGCAAGCTGTTCGTCTTCGATCGGGTAAAGGAAACCACTCGCGAGCTGAAAGTCCCGGCCGGCACGATCATCGATCCGAAAATATCGCCCAATGGCAAGCTGGTTTCCTACGTTCGCGATTTCGACGTGTACCTGTACGATCTCGCCAGCGACAAGGAGACGGCGGTCACCAAGGGCGGCACGGCCATGAAAACCAACGGACTAGCGGAATTCGTGGCCCAGGAAGAGATGGGGCGATTCAGTGGCTATTGGTGGTCGCCGGGTTGGGAGATTCTCGTCTTTACCGAGGCTGATCACGCAGGCGTCGAGACCTGGTATGTGGCCGACCCGACGAAGCCCGATCAAAAACCGTTGCAACAATTCTATCCTCGGCCCGGCAAGAAGAACGTCAGTGTTCGCCTTGGCTGGGTTCAGGTGAACATCGGCAAGGTCGCCTGGTTGGAATGGGACCGGAAGGCTTACGAATATCTCGCTGCGGTGCGGTTCGATAGGACCGGAAAACTCACCGTTCAGATTCAGGATCGGCGACAACAAGAAACCAGCCTGCAAATTTTCATTCCTACCAGTGGCAAGCTACAGAAACTGGTCGACGAAAAAGACTCCGCATTCACGAATCTTCGACAGGACATGCCACGCTGGATGGAGGGCGAGCAAGAATTCTTGTGGATCAGCGAATATGGCAAGGGGCTGGGCCTGGAGTTGCGACGAGGCGACGGATCTCTGGGGGATTTGGTGATCCCCTACGATGAAGGCCTGATCTCGGTCGCCCATGTGGATCACGTTCGTGGAGAGGTCGTGTACGTGGCCTCGAAGGATCCAACGCAGGCCCATGTGTATCGACGGATGTTTCAACTCGAACCCAAGATTCGCCGACCCGATTCCGACAAGGCGACCCGTCTCGGCGAAGGCCCTGGGCTCGAATCGGTCGTGTTCTCGGAGAACAAGGAGGTCTTCGTTCTCACGCGAACTTCGCTGGATGGCTTGCCGCGTTCGTTCGTGCATACACGGTCGAAGATGGTTGGCGAATTGCCGAGCGTCGCGGAAGAGCCAGGCTTCAAGCCGAACGCGACTATCGAAAAGATTGGGCCAGGCGAAGGGTTCTACACCACGGTCGTGCGGCCACGGGATTTCGACGCGAAGAAGAAATATCCCGTGCTGCTGGATGTCTACGGCGGGCCACACCATCTGCACGTGACGCAGGCGATGCGAAATTGGCTCGTACCACAATGGCTGGCCGATCAGGGTTTCGTTGTCGTGGCGATAGAGAATCGAGGCACGCCGGGTCGAGGCCGCGATTGGGAACGAGCGATCTACGGCAAGTTCGGCAGCGTGCCGATCGAGGATCAGGTTGCAGGGCTCAAACTGCTTGGAGCGAAGCATGCCGAGATGGACCTGGACCGTGTCGGCGTGATCGGCTGGTCGTTTGGCGGCTACATGTCCGCCTTGGCAGTGCTGAAGCGGCCAGACGTGTTCAAGGCGGCCATAGCCGGTGCCCCGGTCACGGACTGGGAAGACTACGACACCCACTACACCGAGCGATACCTTGGCCTTATTCCCGAGGACAAGAAGGCATACGAAGCAAGCTCGTTGTTGCCGCTCGCCAAGAACCTGGAAAGGCCCCTCCTCCTCGTACATGGCACGGCCGACGACAATGTTTACTACCGGCACACATTGCGGCTATCGGCCGAATTGATCCGGGCCGGTAAGGAGTTTGATGCGATGGCCCTGCCGGGAATCACGCACATGGTGAGTGCCGACCCGATCATTTACGAACGCTACATGTCCCGGGCCTCTGCGTTCTTCAAGAAGAACCTTGGCGTTGCGAAGTAGACATTTGTTCACATTTGCTATTAGGGGACGGACCTCCGGTCTGTCCTGAATTCAGGCACGGACAGACCAGAGGTCCGTCCCCACGTTCCGCCCGCTAAAGTTTGCCGAATCGGCAAAGTTTGCTCGGCTTCACGCGCAAGTAAGCAGGAATCTCTCCGTCTTCGTAATGGATATGGTCCGTCCGCAGTGCAGCGGCCAGGTCGACCGGTCCCGGGGCGTTCCCCATGTTTGCCTTCCTTCGCCACTTCTTGCCGAGTCTTTTAGCCATCTTGATGATGGGCGAGATTCTATCGGCTCAGGCTGGCTGGATGGGCTTCCGCAACGACACTACCAAGACCATTATCCTTCAGGAACTCGTGCCAACCGGTTCGGGGTCCAAGCCGGGCCTATCGCAAAAGATCTTCGCCAACGAAACCGTTCGCGATAGCTCCAACCGGAGCGGCCAGAAGCGAACGTTCACGATTTTTGATGCTTCGAAATCCGACAAGGCGATCTACACCGGCCAGTTTTCCATTCCCGGCGAGAACGAAAACATCCTGTTCATCCTGAAGTCCGATGGCCGTGGCGGAATCGTCGTGGAAATCGTTCGGCACACCGTATCCGCGAAACCCAAACGATAAACGATCTCGTTTCATCACGCCTTCCCAGCACCTCATTTCGTAGAATGTCGCAGCCTACCACTCTAACCCCTCCAGGAGATTGCTCGTATGCGTCCTCTCCGCTGGTTGTTCGCGCTGTCTGTTTTCGTGCTCGGTGGTTCGTCAGCCTCTGCCGAGAATAAACGGCTATTGCTCGTGACCGATTCGGGTGGCTTCGTCCACGATTCCGTGGGCCTGTCCGAACAGGTCCTGAAAGAGATCGGCCCCAAGAATGGCATCGACGTGACCTGTTTCCGTTACACGCGGGACATCAAAGACAAGGCCTTCGAGCCATATGCCGACAAGTTTCGCAAGACGACCGGCGTCGCGGTGGAACCGGAAAACTGTGGTCGCGTGAATGCGGAGACTCTCAAGAAGTTCGATTGCGTGCTGTTCTTCACGACCGGGAATCCACTTAGCAACGACGAAGTGAAAGACCTGGTCGAATGGGTGAAGGCCGGCGGAGCGGTTGCGGGCACGCACTGCGGGTCGGACACGCTGTATCCGGCCAAGGATCGCCCCTGGAACGAAGCCTACGGTAAGTTGATCGGTGCGTACTTCGTCAATCACCCGTGGCACCAGAAGATCAAGCTGGTGAACGAAGACCCGAAGCACGCGGCCGGAAAGGGCTTTGCGACGGGCGATGAGATCTTCGACGAAATTTACCAGTTCCGCCCCGAACCTTATAGCCGCAACAAGCTGCACATTATCCTGAGCATCGACAACAGCTCGATCGACGTTTCCAAAGGCCAACGGGCGGACAAGGATTACGCGGTCGCTTGGTGCCAGGAAGTGGAGAAGGGCCGAACGTTCTACACGTCACTGGGCCACCGCAAGGAAGTTTGGAAAGATCCCCGCTACCAAACACACCTGATCGGCGGCCTGAAATGGGCCATGAAGCAAGCGGAAGGTGATGCGACCCCGAGCGCGAAGATTAGTAAGTAGGCGGGAGTGTCGTTTTGTAGGGTGGGTTGCGAAGACTCCACCCACCCTACAAAACACGAGAAAAATGCTTGCGGCTCAGCCCTCAGCCGCTAAGATCGAGATTGTTGCGGGATTGGTATATCGGTCGTGCCCGGCCTTCCCAAGGCCGTGAAACGAGTTCGACTCTCGTATCCCGCTTCTGCCAGTCCAAGACAACGGGCCCGATTCTCTCGACGAGAGAATCGGGCCCGTTGCATCAAACCCAATCACTTTCACTCAATTACTTCTTGCGCTTGAAATCCACAACTTTGTCTTCCTTATTTTTGGTGCCCAGCTCCGTCTCGGTGAGCTTGGTAATGCTGATTGTTTGCTCCATTTCGTTGTCGCCGATCTTCAGTTTGAAGGTGAATTTATTCCCGTCGATCTTGTAGGTTCCATCGAGCGCCAATTCCATGTCGTCTTTCTTGCCGGAAACCTTGAACTTGCCGTCCTTCCCGAATTCGACGACGGTTCCCGCAGGAATGGTTCCCTCATCGGCCTTGCTCACTTCCCACTTCCCGACGATCAACTTCGCGTAGTCGATCTTCTTGGCTTCTTTCTTTTCCTCGGCTTGGGCACTCGTGCTGAGGAGACCAACGACGATACCAACCGCCAGTAAGCGCACCATGTTCATGGAAACTCCAGTCTAGGGTGAATCAAAAATGCTCGCAACTTCCGCGAAGGATAGGGGTATGGGTGAAGGCGATGAAGGCAACGGGAATGGCAATCAAAAAGCCGGATACCGTTACGGTCGCCGCAAGCCAAATCTCCAACCCCCGGCTGAGTCGCCGACGATTCCTCGCCAATTTCCATGTCGCGGCATACGCTGAGAAATACCCTCTCTCTATTGTCTTCCTCTCAGGATCATCCTGTGCAACCATCTCGTCGCGAAGTCATGCGCACCGGCCTGGCAGGCCTCGGGGCGATTGTCGCTGGAACCCCATCCTTCGCGTCGGCCACGGCGTGCGAACAATTTTCGTTTCACCACGACCACATCCTTGGCACCGCGCTTGATTTGTGGGTGACTGCCACCGACCGAAAGGCGGCCGAGCAAGCCGAAGGCATCGCGCTCGACGAGATCGAACGCCTTCGCTGTATTTTCAGCACTTACGACAACGAGAGTGAATTGAGCCGCCTGAATCGCGCGAACGACGCAGTATGGGCATCGGACGAATTGATTGACGTGCTGAGGCAATACGAAACTTGGACGCAACTAACCCAGGGGGCCTTCAGCGGTCAGTTGGGCGAACTGATTGCCCGCCAGCAACACGGGATCAACGTTCCCTCGACACAACTTGCCGACATGGTTGGCGAGATACAGCACTCTGGCTGGCGGATCGAGGGGAGTCTCGTGACTCGGTTTTCGGGCCAACAATTGAATCTGAATTCGGCGGCCAAGGGGTTCATTCTTCAGAATGCGGCCAATCGAGTTCGCAATGCGATACCAGCAGCGTCGAGCCTGGTCCTCAATCTTGGCGGCGATCTCATCGGTTTCGGCTCGTCGTTCTTGGTCGCGGTCCAGAACCCGCATCGGCCGGAAGAGAATTCCCGTCCACTGACCGTGCTGAGACTTCACGATGTTTCCGTTGCCACAAGCGGCGGCTATCAACGATTCGCGAACATCGACGGTGAGCGTCACTCCCATCTGATCGATCCGGCCAGCGGGCGATCGGCAGACGCGATCGCCGGGGCGACCGTGGTTGCACCAGACAGCGTGACCGCGAATATTCTGGCCACCACGATTTGCGTGCTTTCGCATGAAGAGGGCTTGCGATTGATTGCCGAAACGCCGGGCACGTCATGCTTGATCGTTCGTGCCAACGGGGAATGCCTGCGAAGTGCGGGCTTCGCAGCTCTCGAACTTCCCATCTCGGCCGACACGCCCGAAGAGAAGCAGGAAGCACCCAAGACCGGCGACGCGTGGCCGGCCGACTATCGGGTGGCCATCCATATCGAACTGCCGACGATCGCAGGCGGAAAATATCGCCGTCCGTATGTGGCGGTCTGGATCGAAAATTCGGGAGGCAAGTCGGTTCGCTCGGTCACGGTCTGGGGGAATGATCGCAAGTGGCTCAAGGATCTTTCGATCTGGTGGAAGTTCGTCAAGGACGATCAAACCCTGGTGAGAGCGGTCACGCGGGCCACGCGTTCGCCGGGCAAATACGAGGTCGTTTGGGATGGCAAGGACGACAAGGGCGAAGCCCTTCCGAAGGGAACTTACACCATCAAGGTCGAGGTGCATCGCGAGCACGGCAAGCACCTCACCCAGATCGGCAAGCTCGAGTGCGGCGACAAGCCGGTAAAAATAACGCTCGAGAAGAACGCGGAAACCGGGACGACCACCATCGACTTTGGGAAGAAGAAGTAGCCATGTCGCCCATTCGCCGCTGGCTGTTGAAGTGGGCCCGCACGGCCCACATGTATCTCACGTTGTTCGGCCTGGGCCTGCTTGGCTTCTTTGCGGTCACGGGCTTCATGCTCAATCACGAAGATTGGTTTCTCGCACCGGAACCACATCGCGTTGAAATGAAGGGGACGATCCCTGCTGCGATGATGCAGGAGCCGGATAAGCTCGCGATCGTCGAACTGCTTCGCAAGGACTACGGAGCCAAGGGCGCACTTGCTTCGTTCGAGATCGAGGAGGAGCGTTTTCGCATCGAGTTCAAGGGACCAGGACACGGGACGGAGGCGATTGTCGAACGAGAAACGGGCTCGCTAGAAGTCACGCATGAATCGCGTGGAAGTGTCGGAGTGATGCTCGACCTGCATCGCGGCAAGGCAAGCGGCACGGCCTGGAGCCTGGTGATCGACGGGCTTTGTATCCTGGTCCTCATCATTGCGGGGACTGGGTTCTACCTGTGGATGTCACTTCGAAGCCGAGGACACTACGGGCTGATCGTACTCGCGCTCGGCATTATCCTTGGCATAGTTGTGTACTTTGTCTGGGTGCCCTGAATCGATCTCTTCTGGCAAAAACTATCTGTCTATCCATCCTTCTCTGGCGGGTGCCAACCTGATTGCACCCATTAACTCCGGACAAGTATGGCATCAGGATCGCTGTCGAGATTCAGAAGTGCGACCGTCGCACGGCCAATCGGGCTCTTGCCGAGGATACGAAGCCCATCGGACGACCAACCAAAGTGCTCGTGCCAGAGTTGCGTGCGTGGATTGAAGATTGGAACCTCCTGGCCTGTAGCGGGAGCGGTCGCAAATGGTCGATCACTTTTCGCTTTGTTGCACAGAGGGCAGCTAGGCCACAAGTTTGATTCGTCGGATGAGCCGCCCCGACTGACTGCGATGAGGTGCTCAATTTCCAGCCGAGCCATGACAAGATGCTGTGGACTCAAACAATAGCCGCAACGAAATTGTGCGGCTTCTCGTACTCGCCTCTCAACAGAAATCGGAATGTACTCACGCCGCATGGTCGCCCAGCCGGGGAATCAATCCTCGCGAAACTGCTTCATTGGTGGCGCGGGCTTTGAGAACGATCCCCCTGCGATAGATTGCGAGCAGTTCGTCGAGACGTGTTCGCTCAGGTTTCGCGAGTTCCGCTTGCCGGCCCAAGAGATCGCTGATTGCCGCTTGCTCGTCATCGCTCAACTGGCTGCGAGAGAGTCCCAGAACCTCCGCATCGGAAAGCGCTTCTACAGGGGACTCCGCGATAACCTGGCCGAGCCACTCGACAACGACATCTTTGACTCGCCGATTGGTAGCAGCAGCCAAACTACGGGCACGCCTCGCCAGATCTGCTGGCACGTCGAGTGTCATACTTTCAGACATCGTCTGCTCCACATGGATCCTGATAGTTTACCAGAAGCCCCTCAATCCTTCGCCCCGCCCAGGGTCACCGGAATCTTGTACTTTTCATTCAGAATCGAGTGAGCCTGGCTTCCCTCGGTTGTCTTCGGGAACTTGTCGCAAACCATCTTGAAGGTTTTGATGGCGTCTTCTTTCTTGCCCGCCTCTTCTTGCGCATGACCGATTTGCAGGAGGGCCCACGAAGCGTGTGGTGCCGAGGCCGCGATGATTTGACGATAAAGCGTGATCGCTTCATCAGGCTGTTTCAGTCGGCGGAACGACGTGGCCATGTGTTGATAGTTGTGCGGAAAACGATCGGTGCCGCGATAGGCCTGGATGCACTCTTTCCAGCGTGAAGCGTGGTACAACGTCTCGGCAATCTGGAAGTGATACTCGGCCGCCTGGGTTGCATCGGAGGTGAGCAATTCGCGATAGACGGCAATCGCCAGGTCGGGCTTGCTGCCTCGTCGATAAGCCATCGCGGCCGCCGACAGCCACTTCGGGGCAGTCTTGGCATCAGCGATGGCTAATTTGCGGTAGATCTCAGCTGCCAGGTCGTATTTCACTTCCTCTTCGTAACTGTGGGCGATCTGTCCCTGACCAGCCGCGACGTCCTTGTATTTCGCGTAGGTTGTTCGGGCGAGTTCGCGCTGCTTGTTGTCCTTGTACCACTGTGCCAGGTAGCCAAAAGTTTGATCGTCGGCCCCCAAGGCCGCAAGCATTTCGTCGTAGACAACCTTCTGCTTGTCGGGCTGGCGAGCCTGTCTGCGCACCTCGGCCGCGGCATACCAGGCACCAAGGGCTTGTGGTTTGGTCTTCGGGTCCTTCAACCAATTGGTCGCTTGGACTTTCAGCCAGCCGGCCGAGGCATCAGTAAGTTTCTCGCCCAGTTTTTTCGTCGGTTCGTCCATCGCACCCGTGAGTTCACTCACCACTTGTGGCAAGCCGCCGAGGGTTGGGTGCATCAGGTGGACCGGCAAATCGATCTCGGTGCATGTGGTCGCGAGTGCCTTCAGGCCTTCCTCAAACTGACCCGTATGGAAAGTGAGGCGAGCGAATTGCCGGGCGGCCGTAACGCATGGCTCGACGGTCGGCCCCTTGCGCTCAACGTCGTAAGTCAACTCGCGGAGCAAGTTGGTTCGTGCCTGCAGGTCGTTTTCTTTAACCGCGATATCAACGAGATCGAGGCGGGCCATCGCGGCCGTGAAGTGTTTTGGGTAAGACGAAAGCACTTTGGCGTATGCTTTCTTGGCTGGCGCGATGTCACCCATGTCCCGGCTCGTGCGGCCAACAAACAAGGCGGCAACCGGGGCCTCGGGAGAATCCGGAAAGTAGTCGAGTACAGATTGATAGCCATCTTTGATGGCCGCGTTTTGCTTGCGTAATTGCACCTGGCAGTGGGACCACTTCAACTGCGAGTATGCGGCTCCTTCGCTCTTCTCGTAGAGCTTCAAGAATTTTTCGTACTCGTCGGCCGCAGGTTTCCATTGATGCTCGCGGTACAATCGCTCGGCCGCGTTCAACTGAAATCGTTCGGCCTCACGAAGCTTCGCCCAGCGTTCGATGGCCATCTCATCCAGCGGGCCGGCCCACGCGGGGATCGCAATGAAGCCAAGTATGCAAGCGGTTACTGTTTTTGCGACATGAGCCACTGGTTATACTCCCGGTAGGCGTAGTAAATCACGTTGACGCCGAGTTGATAGCAGAGTTCGTAAACCTCTTTGCGAATGCCTGCATGATCGTCACGCCAGGCATCGCTGAGGGCACCGGGGTGGTAGTAGGCCACCCAGCGCCCGTCGATCTTCCAGCCAATCGGCGTGGTTCCGCCGTGTGCCACCACGATGGGTAATTGCGGCAACGGATAAGGCCGCTGGTGAATGCGATCGTCACGCGGAATCGCGACCCCCTGCACACCAGTGATCTCGTTCATCGCGGCAACGAACGCATTGTGAAATCCGACTCCGCCGAGGTTGTCGCCCAGGATCATGCCGTGCTGTTCGGTGATGTACTGCTTCAAGGACTTCTTGTCAGCCGCACTCAGAGGCAGTGACGACGATCCGGAGATGTACAAGAGCGGTAATCGCTTTTTGGCGACCACAGCCGCCTCGATGTATTCCGTTTCCTCGGCAATCTTCTGCTTGGTGCGAGCCCCATACTCGGCCAGCATGTTGCGGTCGCCGCCGATGCCGAAGTTCTTGTCCCAGCCTCGATCGCCGTGTTTCAGGCGAACGAAGTAGATCTTCCCCTTGCCTGTGCCCGAACCGAAGCCTGCGCCATCACCATCGCCCTCGCCAGTCGCACCCGCCCCTTGACCCACGGAGTAGCGGTTCGCACTTTCATCGGTCAGCTTCACGTCGATCTGATCGATCGGAGGCGGGGCGGCGAAGACGATGGAGCTATATGGATTGATCACGAATTTCTTGCGGATGACCTTCTGCACCTTGACCGAACTGGCCTGCATTGCATCCGAGCCTCCGCCGGAGGGCAAGTCGTAGTCATGCGCGCCAGCCCGGTTTCCCCACGTGAGATAGGCCAGGATGTACAACACGCAGAAGAGAATCGAGTAAGCACCTAGAACCAACAAGGATTGCAACAGGCGTTGTGCGTGTCGAAAATAGTAACAGGCAGCCAGATCGAACGGATTCCAGACGAGCCCCGGCTTGTCTTTTTCCATTCGGCGGCGAGCCTCGATCGCTCGCGCTGTTTGCTCCACGGCATAAACGACCCAGGCCAGACCGAGAATATAAAGAACGCCCCAGCCGATGGGGGCGAACATGCCAAGGTAGTTTCCCCAGATAACGACGAGTGAACACCACAACAATGCGAACAGCAGTGTTGCGATCAACGCCCGGCGTTTGGTGATGCGAACACGAAACACAGTCACAAGACTCGGGGAGGGACAAGCGGGCAGGTTGGTAGGGATTATCTTACTCGGTCCCAGGGCGGATCGCAAGCGACCAAATCGTTTGACGCTCTGAGGATGTGCAGCAATCCAAATGTGGCGGCAGGCCTCCCGGCGTGCCAAGTACAAGGCCCCAAAAAAGCGGCGAAGTCACACGCGTTGCAATGGAACAGGCCGGGAGGCCAGTAGCCACGAAGCTCGGAGCGACAAACGAGCGCGAATTTCAGCATTGAGGACTGTCTGGGCGGTGTAGAATGAACTGCCGGTTCCGTACGCGTCTGCAAGGATCGTCGCGATGAAAAACGCTCCAGCACCACAGAGAAAGCAGGCGGAACTGCCCCCGTTTCAAATCGATGTGGCACCAGGAATTTTTCTGCCGGAGGAACTGCTTGCTCTTACTGAACGCGGCCGCTTGATGGAGGCACTCGCGGCGGGAACAATCTCTGCAACGACGGCCGAGCAAAAACAATTCCTCCAGGTTGATCGTGAAGAGGTCGAACCCTCCACTGTGGACGAGCGTGCGTGGGTTCGGCTCAAGGGCCGGCGGGAATACGAACGCGAGCAGCAGTCCGCCCCGCCGCCGCCTCTGCCAGAAGATTATGGCATCATCGAGTGGGAGAAGGAGAAGTGTTGGTGGTAGTCAGTCCTCGTAACACTGCGAGATTCACCGGGTCCATTTGGATGCCATCCTCATCTTCCTTCGCCGTCTCCAAAATCATCGGCGACTTCTGAAAGTGCGGATCATTCACCAGCATGCGGAATGGTTCGATGCCGAGAAATCCCTTGCCAAGATGTTCGTGTCGATCCACCCGACTGCCAAACGGCTTCTTGCTGTCGTTCAAATGGAAGAGCTTCAGTCGCTTCAAGCCGATCACGCGATCGAACTCGTTGAACGTCGCTTGATATTCGGCTTCGGTCGAGAGCGGATACCCGGCCGCGAAGACGTGGCAGGTATCGAGACAAACGCCAAGCCGTTTCTTTTCGCGAATGTGATTGATGATGATCGCAAGATGCTCGAAGCGATGCCCGAGGCAACTTCCCTGTCCGGCGGTCAATTCGAGCAGCACTTTCAATCGATAGTCCGGACATCGCTCATGAATCTCGTCGAGCGCCCGGACGACGTTCGCGAGTCCGGTTTCCTCGCCCGCTCCGACGTGGGCACCGGGATGCGTGACCAGGTAGGTTAGTCCGAGCACCTCGGCCCGATTCATCTCGTTCACGAAGGCCTCGACCGACTTCCTCCAAAGAACCGGATCGGGTGAAGCAAGATTGATCAAGTACGACGTGTGAGAGGTGGCGAACTTGAGCTTGGATTTGCGAAGCAGCCTGCGAAACTCGGCTGGCTCATCTGGCGAGAACGGCTTACCGGCCCATTGATTGTTGTTTTTCGTGAAGAGCTGAACCGTCTCCATCCCAAGCAATGTGGCCGCTTCGAGAGCCCTGCAAGCACCACCAGCTATCGACATGTGGGCACCGAACAGCGGCATCTTGCACTCGTCTTCCTGTTAGTTGGGGTTGGTACTCACACACTTCGCCAACGCGTTTTCCAGCAGATCCTTGCGTGCCAGACCCGACCGTAACGATTTGGGGATGCTCGATTCCCCCCAATACGCCCCGGCTAACTGGCCGCAGACGGCACCAGTCGTATCGGCGTCGTCACCGAGATTGACGGCTTTCAAGACGGCTTCCTCGAACGTCTCCACGTCGTGGAAGGCCCAGAGTGCGGCCTCCAGGCTCTTGACCACCCAACCCGATCCCTGGATGGCTGGCGGCTGCCTCCGTTGAAACGACCCCAGAGCAACTTCCTGGATCAACGGGTGCAACGGCTTGATGTCGTTGATTTGCTGGAGAGGCTTCCAGGTCGCGGATAGAACTTTCCCGCGATCTTCGCCCTGGATCAGAGCGGCAAGAACCGTGGCCAGGTATCGGCAGGCTGAAACACACGGATCGCTCGCGTGAGTCGGCAGACTCGATTCCTCGGCCAACCGGGAAAGCTCATCGAGTTTGCTCGGATACAAATGGGCAAATCGCATTGGCACCGGAGCCAGCCGCATGATCGAGCCATTGCCGCTGGCGTCCTCGGAACGATCGCCGGAGGTGAGGGCGTTTCGCTTCGCAGCGAATTTGCTCAACGCGGCACGAGTGGTATTGCCGATGTCGAAACAACGTCCGTTCACGGAGTACGTGCCGGTTTTCCACCATTGAACGTAACGGTTGGCCTGATCATTCAGGTCCCAGCCGACCGTACCGATGCTGTCCGCGAGAGCCAGGGCCATGCTGGTGTCGTCGGTCCATTCTCCCGCTTCCAGGCGGTGCGGCCCGCCGTTTCTGTATCCAGTAACGAGTACGAAGGTGCCGGGGGATTTGAACTCGACGGCAGCGCCGAGCGCATCGCCCACGGCAAGTCCGATGAGCGTTCCACGACCACGATCGAGGCGGCCGACTTTCACACAACCCCCCTACAAAGCAATATCACCAATGTAGCTCTCACGCTCTGCGCGAGGGAAACTACGAAGTGGGAGTACACCCGCAACCCTCTCGCGGAGCGAGAGGGCTACTTTGGACACGGCTCGTCTTACGGAGATCAGTAGTGAGCGCCAACGCCTTCAGCCCTGGGCCGACTCCGTACAGTGTTCGTAGCCCCGACGGACAAATCTTGACTGCACCGCCTGGCTGGATTCTGCTTCCTCCTGGCGACGCGGCACTGACCCGACGAGTGAAATCTTCCGGCGATCACTGGGTCGTTGCCGAGAAGAAGGGCCGCAAGATTTTCTCCCGAGGCGTGTGGGCAGCCGTCGCGACGATCGCACAGATCCGTGCGGAACTCGAAACGGAGCGATCGACAGCGAACTTCGCGAAGCGGAAAGAAGCCGATGGTCGTCGCCGCGAGAAGGTCCAGGCCGAATACGTGGAAGACTTTCGTGGAGCAGTCGTCGCATTCCTGGGTTTTCACTCAGATCACGCGGAACTCGGGGAGCGGCTGGCCCATGCCGTCGCCGACCACGCGACACCGGTCGGTAGCGGCACGGTGGCACGGACCAAGCGAATTCCGGTTGAGCAGCGGGCCGAGGCCGCGGTGATTGCCTGGCTGCGCCACCAGACGACCGGATACGACGACATGCGAATTGCGCGTGTGAAGGGCAAGCGGCGAGAAGTACGGCGACTACTGGCCAGGCGATCACACGAATTGCTGGCACGGTATCGATGTGGCGAATTGATCGGTAATGATTGCCCGTTGAAGCAGGCACTCACGAATCTGACTACTTCACGCCCCACGGAAAGTGGTACGTGATGCCGACCTGTGCACCGAATGCGTTCACGCCCAGATTGCGACTGGACTGGTACGCGTTTGAAATGTGTTGGAAGCCCGCTTCCACATCGATCGACATCTCGGATGTCACAAAAAACCGCACGCCACATTGAGCCTGGACCGTGTACTCACAAGCCTGCCCGATCGCTCGCTGGGACTTGTCCTTGTAGGCATCGCTTATGAAAAACCCGACTCCGAGTTGCGCGTAGGGAACGATCGACGATCCAACGGCGAGGAAATTTCGTCGCAGATGCACCGTCGGGCTGACCGCGTAGTGGCCGTAGGTTGTGGTGATGGATGCCGCGGTCAACCCGGCCAAACACTCCCAGTTTCCCGTGAGGAAGGAGTGGTCGATACCCGGCGCGGTGAGCATCCAACCTTTGCGAATGGTAAACGGCACAAAGCTGAAGTCTGGAATATCTGGGCCCAAGGTGCTCGAAACGTAGTAGCCGCCAAGCACTTGGTACGAATGAAAATCAGGCGAGAACAGGTTGTTGCCACACCACGGATTGAAGTCGCACGCTGAACCGCTGAAGGTTGCCGGCGGCGGCGTGGGATGTGGGGGCCGAGTTGGCAGGAGTGTCTCCTCGGAATGCAGGAGATGCGGTTGAAGAAATCCGGCCGGAACGACTTCATCGCTTTCCTGGAGCCACTCGATCGCTGCCCCACGCTTCGACGTCGGGGCAGAACTTCGCTTCTGCTCCCACGAGACCGGTATCGGTACTTCCAACGGAGGCCCGTTCGGAATCGGCGGTGCGACCGAAGCGCCACCGTTCAGCGAATGTCCTTGTGCAGAAGCGGTAGTCTGCACCCAATTAGGCGCAGCCAGAAACCAAATGCTTGTGCAAGCGAAAACGACGACAGCAGTAGAACGCCGAGCCCGCATAGAGTTCTCTCCAGCCGACCCCATAGCTTCGCTTCCGAAATCTCGCAACGTGAACCATCGCCACGGCGAATTCCTATAACGGCTCCAGCCCGCCCCAATCTCGTCAGTCATCCGCCATGCATCGAATCCTCCTGCTTTGCCTCCCTTTTCTGGTCGCGGCCGATTGGCCCCAGCATCTCGGCACGAATCGCGATGGGCATTCTTCCGAAACGGGCCTGCTGCGATCCTGGCCTAAAGATGGGCCACCACTGTTGTGGAAACGGGACGCCGGCACAGGATGGGCAGGCCCGGCGATTGCCGGTGATCGTCTGATTCTCTTCCACCGCGTTGATGACAAAGAAGTGCTGGAGTGCCTGCATCCCGCGACGGGCAAGGCAATTTGGAAGTCCTCGTACGCCACACGCTATCGAGATGATTTCAACTTCGACGACGGCCCGCGTTCCGTGCCGTTGATCGCGGGCAAGCAAGCGTTCACACTCGGGGCCGATGGCGACCTGCGTGCCTGGAACCTGGAGACAGGTGCAGCCATTTGGGACCGCCACGTGAACAAGGAGTATGGCGTCGAGAAAGGCTTCTTCGGCACGGCAACCTCACCCATTCTTGCGGGCGGGAAACTCCTCATCAACGTCGGCGCGAAGGGGGCCGGCATCGTGGCCTTCGATCCCGCCACGGGCAAGGAACTCTGGAAAGCATCGGACGATGGCGTGAGTTATTCCTCCCCGGTCGTGGGCAAACTCGGCGACGAGGAACTGGCGATCTTCTTCACGCGCGCCGGGTTGCTTGCCGTTTCCCCCGAGAAGGGCGAGGTGAAACATCGCTTCCCCTGGCGGCCCCGTATCAACGCCTCCGTCAATGCGGCCACGCCGATCGTTTCCGGCGGACGCGTGTTTATTTCCACTTCGTACAGCACGGGGGCGGTTGTGCTGGAAGTGAAAGGCGGCAAGCTCGAAGAAGTCTGGTCGGGAGACAAGAGCATTTCGAGCCAGTATTCCACTCCTGTGTTGATTAAGGATCACCTCTTTGGCATCGATGGCCGGGCGGATCAGGGACAAGCAGTACTTCGCTGCGTGGAATGGGCTTCTGGCAAAGTGAAGTGGACGGAGAAAGCCTTCGGCTGTGCCGGGCTGATCGCCGCGAATGGCTTGTTGATCGCGTGTGCCGAGAACGGCGACGTAGTGCTCATCGACCCTTCGACGGAAAGCTACAAGGAACTCGCTCGGGCTCGAATGCTCGATTTGCCCGTGCGGGCATTACCGGCGTTATCGGGCGGCAAGCTGTTCGTTCGCGATGGTAAAAAACTAGTAGCACTGGGAGTCGGGAAGCAATAGGGTCGAGCCGTGTCCACGATCTTCCTCACGGCTATGATGATCGACAATCGATTTCAAATGTGGTAAGAGCGATGCTTTTTGCTCAAATGCAGCAGCAGAACGACATGAACGAGACGGCCATCCTGCTTGGCCATCTCTTTGCCATTCTCCTGTGCGGCGCTATTCCGATCATCACGGGACTCTCCTGTAAGAAGCCCGTCCTCGGTCTCGTTGGTGGCCTGGTATCGGCCGGGTTCGCCATTTCGTTCGCCTGCCTGAGCGGGCTGCCAATCGCTCTGATCTTTCTGGTCGTGATCATCATCGTTGCCAACCAGGAGAAGGAACAAAATTACGGTCGGCGGCGACAACGGGATTACGACGATTACGATGATCGACCTCGCCGTCGTTACGATGAAATCGAAGACGAGGAAGAAGAGCGCGAAAGGCGAGGACCCGATCCGGACGAACGACGGGGTTGGAACAATCGCCTCGACGACATCGACGAGGATCACCGACGCCTACGTCGCCGAGACTTTGATGATTGAAGTAACCGGGCTTTGCAAATCGTTTCGCGATGCGTCTGGCCGTTCCATCCCGGCCGTGGAGGGTGTCTCGTTTTCCGCGCGGCCGGGTGAAATCCTGGGGCTGCTCGGCCCGAACGGTGCCGGCAAGACGACCGCCCTACGAATCCTCTGCACTCTCCTTAAACCCACTTCAGGCAAAGCCAGTGTGGCCGGCTTCGATGTGGTAACGCAAGCCGATGATGTCAGGCGACACGTAGGTTTTCTCTCAGCGAACACCGGCGTGTATGACCGCATGACGGCACGCGAAATGGTGCTGTATTACGGTAGACTGAACGGGATGCCGGAGGAGAAACTGGCCGGACGTATCTCAGAGTTGTTCGACGTGCTGGCCATGAACGACATCCGCGACGTGCGTGGCTCCAAGATGAGCACGGGCCAGAAGCAAAAAGTATCCATCGCGCGTACACTCGTTCACGATCCGCCGGTCCTCATCTTCGACGAGCCGACCAACGGGCTGGATGTGCTAGTTCAACGATCCGTACTTCAGCAGGTGCAGGCCCTGCGGAATCGTGGCAAGTGCATCGTCTATTCAACCCATATCTTCCGCGAGGTCGAGAAGATCTGCGACCGCGTCGCGATCATTCATCGCGGGAAGGTCCTGGATTCAGGCACCTTGGACGAACTGCGAGAGCGCCACCGAGAGCAGGATTTGGAAGAGTTGTTTTTTGGGTTGATTGAAGGGCGAGCCTGATGCGCAAGCGAAGGGATATTCGAGCCTGAAGCGCGGGCGAAGTATGTTTTTTACCTTCGCTTGCGCGTCAGGCTCGTATTCATGAATGGTCTAGATTACCCCTTCTTCGGCGGCACCGGCGGCACAACAGCGGCGGGAGTCTTCAGTTTCTCGATCTCTGCCTTCGCTGCGGCAAGTTCCGCCGTGGCTTTATCGAGTGCAGCCTTCATCGGAGCGACAGCATCCGTCGCAACTTTAATGGCTGCGGCACGCGGGGCCAGCACATCTGCACCAAGTTTGGCGGCGGCGGCGGCCAGTTGTGCCAGTGCCTCGGCCGGAGCGTAGGCGGTTGTTGCCGCGTTCACTAGCGTCTGAATATCCGTCACCGCTTTAGTCGCGGCGGCCAACTCTGCTCCAGCCGCGTCGGCCATCGCCTTGGTTTGCGTGGCTGCAGTTTGCAGGTCGACGTTCGTTTTATTCGCATCAGCGGCGACCTTGATCTTCGCGGCCGCTTCGGCGAGTGCCGAGGACTTGATTCCAGCAGCCATCGCCTTGGCCTGAGCTGGAGCCAGTCCCGCGTTCGCCTTGTCGACGTTCACTTTTAATGCAGTTGCCTGATCCAGAGCGGTCTTGGCGATCCCCGCGGAATCGGCTGCAAGTTTTTGAGCGGGAGCGGCTTCGGCTGTGGCTTGTTGGACCTTCACACTCGCAGGAGTGTAAGCCGCGTTCGCCGCGTCGAACGCCGCCTGCTTCGCGGGGAGTGCCTTTGTAGCAAAGTCGAGTAACTGTGCCACGGTTTGCGGATTGGTCGTGGCTTGCACGAGCAGTTTTGCGTCCGCCAGGTTGAACGCCTGCACGACGCCGGTCCAGTCGCCCGAGTACACTTTGACCGAATCGTGGCTGAAGGCCGCACGCAGGCCGACGTCCAGATGAGCGGCGAACGCCTTCTGATTGGCACCATTCATGTCCCACACCTTGGTCACGCGATCGCGGCCGGTGCTGACCAGGCGATTATCGTGGCTGAACTTGACGGCCTGGGTTCCGCCGCCGTGGGCTCCCCAGTTCTTGATCTGGCTGCCGTTCTCCATTTCCCACAGTTTGATCGTCGTGTCTTCGCTTGCGGAAGCGAGAACGTTCGAATCGTCCCGCCAGCTAATGTCGAGGATCGCGGCCGTGTGGCCACGCAGGTTGTAGAACTCGCGGCCCGTGGCCGATTCCCATACGACCAGGCCACCCGAGCGATCGGCCGTGGCCAGAAGCACCGCGTCGGGGCTGAACTCGACGGCGAAGATCCAGTCGGTGTGCTTCTTGACTTCACGAACAAGCGAGCCGTCCTTGGTCGAATAGATCCGGATCATTTTGCCGGGCCCGCCGAGCGCGATGAGTTGCTGATCGGCCGAGATGTCCGCGGCCAGCACCGAATCCTGCTCGTTGCCGACTTCGATGATCTGCTCGCCAGTCTTGATGTCCCACACGACCGCCTTGCCCGACTGGCCGCCACGACCGCCACCCGCCAGCAATAGCCCACCGTTGCGGCTGAACTTGAGCACTTGTGGCGTGCCATAGGGAAACGGGAGCACGCCCAGCAATTCCAGTGTGTCGCCGTGGAAGAGAATCACTTGCTTTTGCCCGCCGACGGCGACGAGCGGAGCCCAAGGACTTGCCGCCATGGCGATCACCGCGTTCGGCTTCGCCGTGGCGACGACCGAGTCCATTCGAAGTGGCTTCGTCGGCATCGGCACCACGTCCGGCTTGCCACGCTTGACGGACATGAGGCCAACCTCGGCCTTTGGCTTCACGGGCACCGGTTTCGAGGTTGGATTCTCCAATGCACCTTGCTGAATCCACGCGGCCAAGGTGTCGAGTTGCTCCTTGGCAATCATCGGCATCTTGGGGGGCATGTACGGCTGCTCTTTGTGCGCCGTTAATTTCCAGAGCCGCGAGCCATCCGGATCGCCCGCCTTGATGATCTCCCCCGATGCTCCGCCCTCCTTCAACTTGGTGAAGGTAGAAAGATCGAGCCCACCCTTGGCGCTCTCCCCCTTGTGGCAACCCACGCAATGCGCGGTTAGTATCGGCAGCACGTGCTGATCGTAGGTCAGCTTGACCTTGGGATCGGCGGCGGAAGCCGAGTGATTGACACCGAGGATTACTAGACCAGCCACAAGCGAAGCAACATAGATCCGAAACATGATGCACCTTCAATGAACATGAATTCGAAAGTAAGAGAGTCATCCACAGATTTCACAGATCAGATTGCATTCAAATCCGTGTTATCTGTGGAGGTTATCCGTTAGTGGTTAAACATAAACTCGCGCGTATTCATCAGAGCCCAGAAGACGTCTTCCAGGCCGCGGGCCTTGTCGGGTTCTTCGTTGAGGGCCGCCTTCAGTCGGTCCATTTCGATCAGGCTCGGGCGGCGAACCAGCGTTCGCAAATACAGTTCCTCGATGATCTGCTCGTTCGCCTTCTTCTCACCGAGACGCTTTGGGACCAATGTCCCCGAGCGAATACGGACGGTCGTCGCGTCGCCGTTGAGCATGTGCAACGACTGCGAGAGAGTCGGCTCCAATTTGACCTCACACGAGCAAACGCTCTCACGGCTGGCCCGGCCGAATGTGGTCAGGAAGTAGTTGCTGACGTTGCCGTCCGCGATCTGCACGGCTCGGGCACCGAGAGGCAGGCCGGGGAACTTGTTCTTCGTCTCGGTGGCCTGGGAGATGATGTCCAGCATCGTCTCCGCACGAATGCGCCGCACGGATTGGCGGGCAAAGTTCCGCGTGTCCGATTCATTGGAAGCATTCGGCACGGTCGAAAGCTGATACGTGCGCGATATGCAGATGTCCTTGACCAGTTTCTTGAAGTCGTAATTGTACTCGGTGAATTTCTTGCCCAGGGCTGCCAGCAACTCGCCGTTCGAGGGCGGGTTGCTAACGCGTACGTCGTCGACTTCTTCAATGATCCCCTTGCCGAAGAAATGCGACCAGACGATATTCGACAGGTTCGTGGCAAAGTACGGGTTCTCCGGCGAGGCGAGCCAGTTGCCCATGATTTGTCGGCGATCCTTGCCCACCACGTCCGGCTCGATTCCACCGAGGAATTTCGGCTTCATCTGCTGCCGAGTGACCGGATGCGTGACCTCGCCGCCACCCGAATTGAAGACGATGATTTCACGTGGATCGTCGGTGCCTTTGCGGCCGATCTGGCTGAAGAACGCGGCAAAGCCGTAGTAGTCGTTCATCGTCCAGCGGTCGAACGGATGGTTGTGGCACTGGGTACACTGGATACGCATGCCCATGAACACCTGAGCGACGTTCTCGGATACCTTGAGAATGTCCGTTTCGTTCTGGTAGTAGTTGGTAGCGGGGTTCTTGAAGGTGCCGCCCGATGCGCCGAGCAGTTCCTGCACCCATTCGTTCACCGGTACGTTGCGAGAGATCTTGTCTTGCAGCCAGTTGTAATAGAGCAACGTGGACTTGTAGCTCACCTGGTTGGACGACTTGATCTGCAGCAACTCGGCCCACTTCATGACCCATAATTCGACGAACTCCTTGCGGCCGAGCAGATCGTCGACGAGTGCCTCGCGCTTGTTGGAGGCCGGGTTCTTCATGAACTTCTCGTATTCCTCGGGTGTCGGCAACATGCCGATGACATCGAGGAACACGCGGCGAAAGAAGGCTTCGTCCGTGCACAGTTCCGAAGGAGCGATGCGCAAGTCGCTGAGTTTCTTGTGAATCAGCGTGTCGATGTAGTTATTTTCGGGCACTTTCGGGAAGTCGAACTTGAGCCCCTTTGGCAGAATCACGAACGGCGAGCCGATCGTGAACGTCGCGAAGCGGGCCATCAAGAAAGCCTCGCCCCGACTATCCGCTGTGACGAGTCCCTGATCGGTGATCGGAGCGGAGGTGTCGTTGTTGGAGAGGAATCGAGCGAGGTCGGTCACGTCACGATCGGTGCCGTCGCTGTATTTGGCCCGCACGATCAGCCGTTGCGTGGCACCCTTGCCATCGAGCACAGCCCGTTTCGGGAAGACTTCCATCGAGATCGGCGTGGCCTGGGTCGGTGGATCGAGCGGCACACCCGCTTCATGCCAACGAATCATGTCCTTCCAGTACTGGTCGCCTTCCTTGATGCGTTGTCCGCCGGTGTGCGGAACTTTTCCGGCCGCTTTTTCCATCATCAGGCTTTCAGCCGGTAACGCAAGATTCACACGCCGGCCGTTGATTTCCCGAGTAAGGCGATAGTGGTCGCCATCCGGATCAAAGCCGAACAGCGACAGGCGGAAGCCGTCCTTGCCGCGAGCTGCCCCGTGGCAGGAACCGGTGTTGCAGCCCGAACGCATGAAAATCGGCATGATGTCGAGCTTGAACGAGATCGGCCGATCGGCCTTGGCGTCCGTGACCTTGACGGGCAGCTTGACAGATTTGCCGCCCCATTCGACTAGCATCTCGGTCGCACCATCGGCGACTGGATGGAGCACGTTCCCTTCCAATCTGGCGAAAGCGAGATTGGCGACAGCGACCTTCGCCTCGGCAGTCACATCGCGGGACAGGCCATCGGCAAACCAGGCCTGCACGATGAACGACTGCTTGTCGCGTGCCGTCTCCAGGTTCACGTCCGGCGGAAAGACTTCCAGCGAAGTCAAGGGCGAGGGCGACTGGGCAGCCGCCGTGCCGAGGAACCCAGCCAGAGCAAGAACCGCCAGAACAAATCGATGCATTGACATATGTGAAATCCTCGGTGATAGACGCTGTTCAACGGGGACATCCTCCCCGCACGTAGCCCAAATCTCAACGCTGTCGCGATCGATAGCGCCAATACCCCGGCTTCCGACTCTGATGGGCGACCGCAACAATCCAAATCTGGTCATCCATCTCCAAATACTGAACCGAATACGGAAACTTTTTCACCCGACATCGCCTGCATTCGTGATCCCTGTCCGGAGCGTAAAGCTTGGGAGAGGATGCCGCCTTAGTCACTGCCGCTTCGAGCCTGGCCTGAAATCTAGCTCCCAAATCCGGGTCGATTGCAGCGTAGAAAGCGACGGCCTTCTCGTACTCTTCCTCGGCCTCGGGACGAAATCGAGGTGGGTTCATCCATACTTCTCGTGCATTCGCCGGAAGACTTCCACTGCGGGGATTCCGACCACTTTTCCACTCTTGATCTCTTCGACACGCCTGCGAAGTTCGTCCCTCCAGGCCACATTGACCTCATCTGGAGACGCACTCTCAAGTTCCGGGCTGGCCAACAACCGATCTGCAATTCCCACTTGATCTTCGATCGACAGCGCATCAAGCGCAGGCATGAGCTTCTCAGCCTCTGCAGACAACTTTGCTGTTTGGACCACCGGTCACCTCCATCCTTCCTTCGCTACACTCCGTCAATCTTAGCCGTCCGGACTAGTTTACGTCACCCCCAGGGACTTCCTCAGCGGTCAGGTCGAAAGCCGAAACACGCACTACAACCCTCAAAGACCGTACCGCAGCACCCAATAAAGCAGCCCCAGCGGGACCAGGGACACCTGGGCGATCATCGCCAACGTCCTTGCCCACGGTCGGGCAGTCAGCCATTTTCGCCGACCCAGGATCGGCTTCTCAGCCACTGTGTACATCAGGGCCGCCATTCCGGTCGCACCGGCCGTGGCAACCAGGGCCGCGACGATGAAATAGGCCCCCGCCCCAAATTTCTCCAAGCCGAGCGAACGACACACCATCAGGGCAGCGATGCAGAACGGCAGATGAAACAGGTAAATGCCATAACTCCATTTCCCCGCCTTGGTCGGCATCTGCAAACTGCCGGGCACATCCACCTTCGTTGTCGCGAACGACCAGATCACCAGCGTTGTCAACAAACCCATCACAGGGCCAAACGCAGGGAAGATCATCGCCCAGCCGTTGATCAACACACCCAGCAACCCAATCATTCCCACCCATGGCCATGCCTCGCGTTGGCGAGGGCGACACATCGCCAGAACGGCACCCGCGAGCAAATTCACTGGAATCAGAAACCAGACACCCGGGCCGTATTCGGCAAATCTCCACGTCCCAATCCGCTCGTCGATCCCCAGCACACAGGTCAGTCCGATCAACGCGACCAACAGGATGACGGTTCCCTGCGGACGCAAAGCCCACAAAATCAGTGGCAAGAGCAGATAGAAATACTCCTCGACGCACAAGGTCCAGGTGATGCCGTAAGGCTTCCCGGTGGTGGGCGACAGATGCACCGTGAACGTCAGGTAATGCACCAGATTGTCGCGAAAGCCTATCCATTCCTCGGACTCGCCGAACACCAAGAAAAACAGTCCAACGAACACTAACGCCATCAAGAGTGGCGGATAAATTCGCAAGAAGCGATTGGCATAGAACGTCGCCAACCACGCCGGCTTGCCGCGCCCGTTCAAGAGAACGGAACCGATCAGAAACCCCGAGATGCTAAAGAACAACCCCACCCCGGTGTGACCGAGGTGCCCAACCCCACGAGTGGGGTCAAGGTGACTGACAATAACCAAAACGCATGACAGAAACCGAAGCAAGTCCAGCCACGGCAGGTAGGTTGGCATGGCGACTCGGCCCAATGTAGCCCTCTCGCGGAGCGAGCGGGAGGCAAGAGCCTGACTCCTTGCCGAATCGTCTCTGCTTGCTTTCCTCTCGCGGAGCGAGAGGACTACTTATTTTTTGGGCTCAACCTTCGGCGGCGGTGTCCCGGCCTTCGCGGCCTTCTCGCGTTCTTCCTGTTCGAGCCGCAACTGCTCCAGGCGGGTCAGTCGTTTCGGCGGAGTGGCGGTCGGGGGCGGGGTCGGCATCGGCGTCTTGGCGACAACCGGGGGCGGGGCATCCTTCTTCGGTGGCAACGGCACGTCGATTCGTAATTCGCTTCCACCCAGGTTGTGCAAGACCGGTTCGCCGTTCTCCACGATCACGATTTGGCAGAACAGATTGCGTTGAATCCCAGCCGGAGCAGTCGGATCCACCTTGATTGGGAAGGCAATCTCTTTCGTGTCCTTGGTGATATCCAGTTCCGTCGTTGTCACCTTCGTTTGCAAGCCAATCAGCCGCATTTTGGCAGTGCCGGCGAACGGCTTCGTGTTCGCGATCTTGACGAACATCTGCGTATCTTTGCCCTGCTCGACCGCACCCCGTTCGAGGGTGAGCGACATGTAAGGGGCGGCAATCTCGATGGTCGCCAGTTGCGATGACACCCAGACAGGCCCGCTTGGAATCGCCGCGTTCGCAAGCACGACGTACTTCCACTTGCGAACGGGTGCCCCGCCGTTGGCGTTCATGGCGAGTAAGGCTTCGTTCTGTCCCTCGGGGATCACGACCGAAGATGCCGAACCCACGCCTGGCGGGTTGTAAAGCGGAACAACCGTAATCGCCGCCTTGAATCCCGGGGCACGTTCGACGACGATCTTCAAGTTCAGAGAGCCGCCGTGCACCAACGGAACTTTTGGCTCGACGATTGAGATCTTGAATGGAACCGCTTCTGTCACGGTCAACACGGTTTCCGCTTCGGTGCGATACGTGTAAAGCGATTGGCCGGGAGCGTTGTAGATGAAGTCCGAACGCACTTCGAACGCGGATTTCACCTTCACGTTCGGATCGATGTGCGTGCCGGAAAAACTCACGCGGCCCGTGGCCAGCGGAGCATCCGGAGCGGCCTCGAAGACCATCGGTGTCAGCGACATGAATGCGGGCATCACGTCCGTGGCCACGCCGACCTTGACGGGCAAGCCGTTCGCCTGGATGTTCATGTCGCCGCCAAAATCAACGCGGCCCGCATTCACGAACGTCGCGAACCGATTGCCTCGCGGGACCGGAAACGCCTGGCGTTCCTGAGTGTACTGAGAGAAAGGCGGAGCCGAGAGCACCAGCTTCGGTTCAACCGGAGTGATCTCGACGCGATAGAAGTAGGACGGGGCGCCCTTCTTCAAGTGATCGGTGACGCTGATCCAGTACTCGCCATCCTGGGGGATCGTCACGCGGAAGAAGCTATCGGGACCGCCCGAATCGTCAT
The DNA here is from genome assembly GCA_009691845.1 of Gemmataceae bacterium. Taxonomy (GTDB): domain Bacteria; phylum Planctomycetota; class Planctomycetia; order Gemmatales; family Gemmataceae; genus SIAJ01. The sequence continues at coordinate 15,002 of SIAJ01000038.1, read as the reverse complement.
TGCCGACCATGGCATCGGCACCCATCAGACCCATGTACATGAGCGTGTCCACGGCCGAGCCGATTCGCCGGCCATAGCAGTGAACGTCGAACGATTGCCCCTTCTTGGCCGCGAACTTGTAGAAGTCGATGTCGCTCGGCTTGTCGATAACGCCGTTGAAGGCACAGGGCCAAACGCCCGCGGTTGCTTGCGTCGCGGCATCGTTTCGCTCAACCTCGACCACGTTGACAGCCGTCTCGCTGAGACGGAACGACATGCCGGACGGGCAGATTCCACCTGCATCCTGGCAAAACACTTCGAACTTACCGCCGGGCGGCATGGTGGCCGGCAGTTTCAGCTTCTGCTTGATCTCGCCACCCGCATCGCCAATGAAGCGAAGTTCGACGTCCTCGCCGAGTTTTCCCCCAGCGGGCACGACGGCCAGCGGTCGCGGAAAAGTGCCCACGTGCAGGCGATACTGGCAGCCGCCGTTCCCCTGGTAGGAGGTTTCCCGAACCATGACGATGTAAGTTCCGTCCTCCGGAGCTACGATCGACAGACATCCGTCTTGTTTGAAGAGGGCCGAGTCGTCCGAGGCCGCCAATTCAAAGCGCTTGCTATCCAGGATTGCGATGTAAGGATCGAAAAAGGTCGTCGCGAGTCGCATACCTTCAATCTCGACACTGATGCGCTGGCCCTTCTTCGCCTGCACGGAGTAATAATCCACGTCTTCAGAGTTGGCGACGCCGTGAACCGTCGTGTTCAGCGCGATGGGCTGCGGTGCGGTGAATTCGCTGTTTGGCTCTTTCTCGTCGACAATCGGCAAGGCCCCGATCCAGAGCGTTCGCAGTTCCGTCACGCCGGTTGCGGTTCGCACACGCAGGCCATGCTCCCCGAGTCTCGTATCCGGGGCGATCTTGAGTGCGAGCTTCACCTGGTTGCCGTTGACGACTTCCAGCTTGGTCACAGTGAGACCAGGCGAATAGAAGATGGCTTCCTGAGCATCGGCCAGATTGCCGCCACTCAGCACGACTGTGGCATCAGTTCCCCGTTGCACGCCGCGGGGCTGGATGCTGCCAAGCGAAGGAGAGGCGGCGAAAACGCTCGTGCCGAGAGCGAGAGTTGCGAACAACGAAAATAAGAGATGCTTTGTCATGGTTAAGTTCCAGATGTCGTTGCAAGTGTACTCCGCACGCTCCGCGTGTGGAGTACATTTCATTCAAGAAAACAAGGCCTTGATCGCCGTCCCACGGTTGAGCGTCATCGGTCGGCCGCCACGATCGATCACTTCGCGGCCTGGGTCGACGCCGAGGGCCTCGTACACGGTCGCACCTAAATCGGAAGGCTTGTACGGATTCATCGCAGGATAGGCTGCCTGCTTGTCGCTCTTGCCAATTACTTGTCCGCCGCGAACTCCGCCGCCGGCGAAGAGGGCGAAGAAACAACCACCCCAGTGATCGCGACCATCCTTGCCCGTAATGTTTCCGCCGTTGTCCGTCCCCATCTTCGGAGTGCGGCCAAATTCGCCGACTGTCACCACGAGCGTTTCACTCAGCAGCCCGCGCGTATCCAAATCATCGAGCAGAGCCGAGTAGGCCAAGTCGAAGGGCGGAAGGAGGCGGGTCTTCAGTTGCTCGCAGTTTCCGGTGTGCGTGTCCCAGTTATTCATCGATCCCATATGAGCCTGGACGTAGGGGACACCAGTTTCCAGAAGCCGTCGCGAGAGCAGCAACGATTGGCCGAACAAATGCCGACCATAGCGATCGCGAGTGGCGACTGGCTCGCGGGTCAGGTCGAACGCTGTCGCAAGCTTGCCGCTCTTCAGCAACCCGAACGCTTTCCCATGCTTATCCGAGAACTGTTTGCCGTCGGCGACTTTTTCCATCAGCGATTGTTGATGATCGACCGATTTCAACAAGGCTTCTCGGTCCCGAAATTGATCAACGGACAGGCCAAGGGTTTGTAACTCCCCGGCTTTGAACCCGGATGAATTCGGGTCGCTAGTTACGTGCCAGGGGTCAAATTTCGCTCCCAGCACGCCACCATTCTGACCGGAGAAGCCATAGCCCGCGTTCAGGTACGTCGGCAACAGAACGCCATTTGGAATGCCGTCTGATCGCGGCTTTGCGTACTCCAACCCGCTCGCGTAGTTCGGCCAATCGTGTCTCGTGGCCATGTGGTTCGAACCTGGTGGCAATGCATCGATGCCGCTCAGCAGGAAGTGCGTTCCTAGTTCGTGGCTAGGAACGCCATGCGTCATCGAACGAACAATCGCGAACTTGTCCGAGCGAGCCGCAGTTAGCGGAAGATGTTCGCAAATCTGAATGCCGGGAACCTTGGTCGCGATCGGCCTAAACAACCCGCGAATCTCTTCAATTGCATCGGGCTTCGGATCAAACGTGTCGATGTGACTGGGCGCGCCGGTCAAGAAGATCATCAAAACCCTCTTGGCCTTCGCCTCGGGCACCGCGTGTGCGGAGCGAGACAAACCCAGGCCGAGAAGCCCCGAGAATCCAACCTGAAGTAGCTCCCGTCGATCCAACGCAGTCCTCCAAGGATGATGGCCACGAAAAGGCACAAAAATCACAAAAAAGAAGACACGAACGGCAGCAGGGCGGGCAGCCCCAGGGCTAGGTTACAGTCTCAGTTTTTGTGGCTTTTGTGCCTTTTTGTGGCCATCCTTTGGTTCACACAACTTACGCCAACAAATCCTTGACGAGCTTGCCGCCGTCGACGATTTCGATCGGCCGATTGCCCGGAGCCATGAGTTCCTTGTCGGCGTTGATGCCGAGGCAATGGTAAACGGTGGTCGACAAATCCTCGACCGTTAGCGGATCGTCTTCTGGCTCGCTCGCGGTCGCATCGGAGGTGCCGTACACGGTCCCCTTCTTGATGCCACCACCGGCGAGCACAACGCTAAACACCTTCGGCCAGTGGTCGCGGCCAGCGGTCGCATTGATCTTCGGCGTGCGGCCGAATTCGCTGGAAACCATGATTAGCGTGCTATCGAGCAAGCCACGCTGGCTCAGATCGGTGATCAGAGCGGCAAAGGCCTGGTCGAATTGAGGCAACTGGCCCTGGATGCTCTGCTTGATTTGGCCGTGCATGTCCCAGCCGCCGAATGTCAGCGAGACGAGACGAACGCCTGCTTCCACCAACCGGCGAGCCATGATCATGCGCTGGCCTGCGGCATTGCGGCCGTAAGTATCTCGCAGCTTGGCGTCCTCGGCGTTGATGTTGAACGCTTCCTTGGCCTTCGGGCTGGAGATCAGCGAGTAGGCCTGCTGGTAGAACGTGTCCATCGCGGCGATATTGTCCGATTTCTCGCGGGTTGCGAAATGGTCGTTCACAGCGGACAGCATGTTCTTGCGGGTCGTGAAGCGCTTGTCGTCCACGCCACCCGGAAGGGCCAAATCCTGAACCGTAAATCCGGGATTCGCGGGGTCCGAACCCAGAGCGAACGGAGCGAACTTGCTCGAAAGGTAACCGCTGCTCGCGTAGGTCGTGGGCACGCTGGGAATGCACACATAAGGAGGCAGGTTGTTCCGCACCCCGAACTCGTGGCTGACCACGGAACCGAACGAGGGGTACTGAAGGGCCGGGCTCGGGCGATAGCCGGTGAACATGTTGTGCGTACCACGCTCGTGGGCCGCTTCACCGTGCGTCATGGATCGGCAGACCGCGATCTTGTCTGCGACTTGTGCCGTCTTCGTCATGCACTCGTTGAAGAACACGCCGTCCAGCTTGGTCTTGATGTGCGTCATCTCGCCGCGATATTCGATCGGGGCGTTCGGCTTGGGATCCCAAGTTTCTTGATGGGCAGCACCGCCCGGCAAAAAGATATGGATCAAGGACTTTGCCTTGCCTTCTTTGCTTTCGTAGTGCTTGAGGTCGGCATTGGCGGCCTGATTACGAAGCATGCCGTCGAGGGTCAGCCCAAGGCCGGTAGCAGCACCCACCTGGAGGAACATTCGTCGGCTAGGGGCACGGAAGTGCGAAGGGTCATCATTCCACGTGATCGGACGCATATGAAAACTCCAGGTCCAGTTGAAGGATAACGGTCTGGGCAACAATAGCGGAACGGGCGAGTTCCGAGTTCATTCGGGCCGATGCAACAGTACTAGACGACACAGTCGCACGGATAGGCAGGCAGTAAATCTTATACTTTCGTAAAGCTAGTCGCAGTCGGTGCGCCTGTCAACCACTAAATACCCGCCAAAACCGAAAGCATGTTCGTTTGTACAAATGCGCGAATGCCGATTCTTATTCATTACAATGAGGGAATGCCGATCCCCTTCTATCTAGTGGATGCGTTCGCCGATCGACCGTTCACTGGCAACCCGGCGGGCGTTTGCTTTCCCGAAGTTACTGCCTCGACCAGCTGGATGCAGCACGTTGCGGCCGAAATCAACCAGGCTGAGACCGCATTCCTTTTGCCGCGGCCGGGCGGCGAATGGGATTTACGCTGGTTCACACCAACAGTGGAAGTCGATCTCTGCGGCCACGCGACACTCGCGTCCGCTCTCGTTCTCTGGCAAACGGAGCGCATGGCCAACCAGCCTATCTCCTTCCACACGCGCAGTGGGGTTCTCACTTGCTCGCGCGCAGACGGCCGCATCGAGATGGATTTTCCAGCCGAGCCTCCAAAACAAAGCAAGGATTCCGTTGTCGAAGCCCTCGAACTTCCGCAGCAGCCCGTTTTCGTCGGCCGCAATCGCATGGATGTGCTTGTGGTGCTCGAAACCGCCGACCAGGTTCGAGCGATCGTCCCCGATGCCAGCCGCATCGGGCGAATCGATGCCCGCGGCGTGATCGTCACGGCACGGTCGGATCAACCAGAGTACGACTTCATCTCACGTTTCTTCGGACCGCAGTCGGGTATCTTGGAAGACCCCGTTACCGGCTCGGCCCACTGTTGCCTCGGGCCTTACTGGCAAAGTGTGTTGGGGAAGAACGAACTCGTCGGCTACCAAGCATCAAAACGCGGCGGTGTGGTCTCGATGCGCTGCACCAACGATCGCGTCCACCTGGGTGGGTCAGCAATCATGGTACTCAAGGGGCGATTGGGCTATGCTTCAGAAGACTCTGCTTGAGGTGCCGCATGAGCAAGCTTGTCTGGATCTCTTTCTTCGCTGCTCTGTACCCCCTGATCGCTGAAGGGGCGGAGCCCATTCCGCCCGCCAACGTGCGCTTTCAGAAGCCTGGCTCTGAGGAAGTGCCCAGCCTCCAGCGACATGTGATTCCCGTAATGGGCAGACTCGGCTGCAACGGCCGGGCCTGTCACGGATCGTTCCAGGGCCAGGGCGGGTTTCGACTTTCCCTCTTTGGTTACGATTTCAAATCCGATCTCGATGCTCTGCTCGGCGGCGACGAACCTCGCGTCCGACTCAAGTCACCCAAAGACAGCTTGATGGTGAAGAAGCCAACCCGGCAACTCGCCCACAAGGGTGGCAAGCGAATGGACGTGGATAGCTGGGAATACAACCTGATGCTGCGCTGGATCGTCGCAGGGGCACCTGCCGTCAAGGACAAAGACGCCACATTTACCACTTTGGAAATCGAGCCACGTGAAATTGTCTTCGGCAAGAACACCGAGACGAAGCAGTTGAAGATCGTCGCCAAATGGTCGGATGGCACAATCGAGGATGTCACGCCGCTATGCCGTTTCCGAAGCAACGATGAGTCGATTGCCACCGTGAACGAATCGGGGCTCGTGACCTCGGTTGGCAAAGGCGACACTGGCGTCGTCGCTTTTTACGATAATGGTGTCGGAACGGTTTCCGTGCTGCAACCGGTCTCGGAGCAGATTGGCAGCAAGTACCCGAAGGTCGAGACGCCAGCCAAGATCGACGAACTGGTGGTCGCCAAGTTACGCAAACTGGGCGTCGTTTCTTCGGACACTTGCACCGATGCCGAGTTTCTTCGGCGTGTCAGCCTCGACATGACTGGCACGCTGCCGCGAGCCGAGGAAGTGACCGCCTTCCTAAGCGACAAATCGCCCGATAAACGGGCCAAGAAGATCGACGAACTGCTAACGCGACCCGAATACGCGGTCTGGTGGGCAACGCGCCTTTGTGACTTCACCGGCAACAGTGCAGCGAACGGCGTCCTCGGCGGCGAACAGGGCCTGCGGAACGAAGTCGCTCGTCAGTGGCATCACTGGTTTGAGCGACGCGTGCACGACAATATCTCCTACGACAAAATGGTTGAAGGCATCGTGCTGGCAACGAGCCGTAAGCAGGGCCAAAGCTACGAGGACTTCTGCAAGGAGATGAGCGGCTACTTCCGCAAGGACAAGCCTGTCGATTTCGCCGAGCGTGAGACGATGCCCTACTTCTGGACTCGTCGTCTGCTGGGCAAGCCGGACGAACGAGCACTGAGTTTCGCCCACGCGTTCCTGGGCGTGAATCTGCAATGTGCCTCGTGCCACAAGCATCCCTACGACCAGTGGACGAAGCAGGACTTCGACCAGTTCACGATCTTCTTCAATGGCATCCGCTACGGAGCAGGAAATCGTGTCGAGACGCAGGCGATGAAAAAGGCGGTTGGCCTCGAAGGGGATGAAGACTCAGGTGCCTACAAACGGAAGTTGGTCGATCTCCTCGCCGCCGGCAAGGTGCTCCCCTTCAAGGAACTGTCCGTACCGATGAACCTGAAGAAACTGACCGCGAATGCTGCCCGTGCCAAGGCGGGAACGGGACGAGTGCTGACGCCGAAGATTCTGGGCGGCGAAGAAGTGATCGACCGCGACTATGCCGACCCGCGTCAGCCATTGATGAACTGGCTGCGTGAAGACGACAACCCGTATTTCGCGCGGGCCTTCGTCAATCGCGTTTGGGCCGGCTACTTCAGCAGCGGCATCATCGATCCGCCCGACGATCTGAACCTGGCCAACCCGCCGAGCAACCCGGCGTTGCTCGATTATCTCTCCGAAGCATTCGTGAAGTCCGGCTTCGACATGAAATGGCTGCACCGGACCATTGCTCTGAGTGCCACCTATCAACGAAGCTGGCGAGCCAACGAAACCAACAAACTGGACGAACGAAACTATAGCCGGGCGAATTTGCGTCGCTTGCCTGCCGAGGTCGCCTACGATGCACTTGTGATGGCCACGGGTTCCGATGATGCCCGCAAGAAACTGCAAGCCGACCCGGCCGGGTTACGCTCGATCGGCGCGTCAAGCTGCATGGCTGGCCGGGCCACCGATCAGTATGCCGTGAACCTGTTCGGCAAACCCCCACGTGCCACCAACTGCGATTGCGAGCGTTCGAGCGAGCCGACGCTTCTGCAAACGGTTTACCTGCAGAACGACCCCGAAGTCTTGAAGATGCTCGACCGCCCCGATGGCTGGCTCAAGCAAGTCGCAAAGTCAAAGACCCCGGATAGCGATGAATTGATTCGTCAGGCCTACTTGCGAACGCTCAACCGATTACCCGACGAACGCGAGCTGGGCGTGTCGCGGAAGCATCTGGAAGGCGGCGTAACGAACGGCTTGCGCGACCTGATGTGGGCGCTGGTGAATACCAAGGAGTTCATGGTGAATCGGTGATCTGGTTCGTCACGGCTCGGACACGCACAAGCAATCGATGAGGTTCCCTATATGAACGCATTACAGAATCGCCGCTCCTTCCTCCAGGCCGGCGCTCTCGGCGTCGCGGGCTTCACGCTCGCCGACTACCTGCGCCTCGCCAACGCGAACGAACTCAAGGCCGCCAAGGCGAAGTCGGCCATCTTCGTCTTCCTGGCCGGCGGACCTACGCATCTCGATTCGTTTGATCTGAAGCCCGATGCACCTGCCGAGTTTCGTGGCGAGTTCAAGCCGATCGATACCAGTGTGCCAGGAGTGCGAATCTCCGAACATCTGCCGAAACTCGCCAAGCTGGCTGACCACTATGCCATCGTTCGCGGTATCAGCCACACGCTGGCCGGGCACGAACTCGGCACGTCGTACCTGAACTCGGGCAATCGGCCGATTCCGTCGCTGCTCTATCCGGGCTACGGGGCAGTCGTGAGCAAGGAGATTGCCGGCGACTCAGAATTGCCGCATTACGTTGCAATCCCGAGCACGCCGCAGAAGGCCGGCTATCTCGGCGTCCGCTCCGCACCGCTGCAAACCAACGATGTGCCGAAGCCGGGGGTCGCGTTTTCCGTGCGTGGCATTTCGCTCGGCAACGGCGTGACCGTCGAGGAGTACGCGAAACGCCACAAGCTGCTCACCGATCTCGACACGACCTTTAAGGGTGCCGACGAGAGCAAGCTGATCGACGGCCTCGACCAGTTCGCCAAGCAGGCATTCGATATGATCCGCTCTCCGAAAGCCCGCCAGGCCTTCGATGTCAGCCTGGAGAAACCCGAATCCGCCAAACCGTTCGGCGAGGGAAAATTCGGCATGAGTTGCCTGCTGGCGACGCGGCTCATCGAAGCAGGCGTCCGTTTTGCCACGGTGACGTTCGGCGGCTGGGACACGCACTCGAACAACTTCAAGGCGGCAAAAGAGAACTTGCTGCCGCAACTCGATTCGGGCCTGAGTGCGATGCTCTCCGCATTGAAGGAACGTGGCTTGCTCGATTCGACAGTCGTCTACGTCGTCGGCGAATTCGGCCGCACGCCAAAGATCAACCCCAATGCCGGGCGCGACCACTGGCCGCGAGCGATGTTCGCCTTGCTCGCAGGTGGCGGCATCAAGGGGGGCCAGGTCGTCGGCAAGTCGGACGACAAGGGCATGGGTCCGGCCGGCGAAGGAATCACGCCCGATCAGGTGGCCGCGACGTTCTACCACACGCTCGGCATCGACCATCGCAAGGAATACCACACGCCCGGCGGCCGGCCGGTGATGATTGTTCGCGATGGCTCGGTTGTCAAAGAACTGATTGCTTGAACTCGACGCCGTTGATGAACGTGCGCTGAACGAACAGATCAGGCGACAAAAGCACCACGTCAGCCAGCTTGCCTTGTTCAAGACTGCCACGATCCTTTGCTAACCCCGTAAGCTCCGCGGGAGTGAGCGAGGCCATGCGAATGACTTCGGCCAGGCCGGCATCCGTGTCGCGCATCATCACGCGGATCATGTGTTCCATCGGGAAGATCGAACCGGCGAGTTTCTCGGTTCCCGGCAGCACGCCGACGGTGCCGTTATTCTCGAACGGTTCGCCGGTCTCGTGATGGCCGATGCGATAGATTCCCGGCGGCGTATCGAGCGCCCGGCTGCAATCGCTTACCAAGCACAATCGAGCCGAGCCCTTCATCCGATAGGCGAATTGCAACATCTCGGGGGCGTGGTGAAATCCATCCGCGATCACCTCGGTGCTCATCTCGGGATGGTAGAGCACGAACTCCGCCATGCTGCCACGCTGCGGTGTATTCAGCCGTTTGCGAATCGAATCGGTGCTGCTCATCGCGTTCCAGAAATGATCGACGTGCCGCATGCCCACTTCGTAAACGGCCGCCATCTCCGGCCAGGACGCATTGGAATGACCGCACGTCACCAGACAACCCGCGGCCCGTGCGACTCGACAGAATTCGACCGCTCCGGGCAGCTCGGCGGCACACGTTGCCGTCTTGATGATGCCGCGTGCCAGTGCCGGCCCATATTCCGCTGGATCGGGATTCCGCTCATAGCCCTTGGGATGGGCACCGACCTTTTCTGTCGCGAAGTAGGGGCCATACCAGTGAACTCCACCGATCCGGGCACCGTCGGCCACGTTCCAATCGTGGCGGACAGACTCGACCGCATCGAGCATGTCCACAAGTTGTGCAGGCGTGCCAGTCGTAGTGGTTGGAAAGATGCTCGTCGTGCCGTGGCGAGCATGGACGCGATTGGAAACCCGAACCGCTTCCTGCGTGCCATCCATGAAATCAAATCCGCCGCCGCCATGCGTATGGATGTCGACAAAGCCAGGGCTGACATAGCCCTCTTTCGCGTCGATCACCGTTGCACCAAGCGGCAACTTCACCTCGCGTTCGGGGCCCACCGCGACGATGCGTTCGCCTTCGACGAGTACCACGCCTTGTGGCAGCAAGCCGCTGGGCAGAATCACGGTACCACGAAATACGGTAGTTGACATGTACATGCTCTTTCACTCAAAGCGAAACGGCTTCTTCTCTTCGTACAGCTTGCGCCGTGCCTGGTATTGCTCTTTCTGAGTCATGGGTGCGGCAGCAATGGCCTTGGTCTGCCATTCGACGGCCTTGTCGAACTCGCCGAGTTCCGCGTGGGCCACGGCAAGCGTGGCCAGTTCATTCGGCCCCTTCGTCGACGCGTAGGCCTGCTGAGCGGCCCTCCGGTAGTAGATCCAGCCACGCACGTGATACGCCCAGTCGTGTTCCGGATCTTGCTCGATCACGGCGTTGTAGTCGACGAGTGCCGTAACGTATTAGCCCTTCTCACAAGCAAGGTTCGCGCGCTGGTCAGCCTCGTTTCCCTTTCGCCCACATTTCTGGTACACTTCATTTCTCTCTTAACTCCTTCTCGGAGTTCTCGTCATGCTTCGTCTCCTTGGCAGTCCGCGTCGGTGTTGTGATGGCCTCACTCGCCGTGAAACATTGCAGGCCGGTGCCTTGGCCGCTCTCGGCGGGCTTTCGCTGCCGCAGTTGCTCGCTTCCGAATCGCGGGCCGATTACAAGCCCGGTAAGGCGAAGAACGTCATCCTGCTCTATTTGCTCGGCGGCGCGGCCACTCAGGACATGTACGACCTGAAACCGACCGGCCCCAGCGAAACGCGCGGCGAATTCAAACCGATCAGCACCAGCGTTCCCGGCGTGCAAATTTGCGAACACTTGCCGCGCATGGCCAAGTGGATGCACAAGGTCGCCGTGGTTCGCTCCGTGAATCACAAGGCCGGATGTCACAACTGCCTGCCGAGTTATACTGGTTCCGGCCAAATGATGCCGGACCAGCACCCACGCGATACCGATCCGCCGAGCATGGGTTCTGTTGTCGAATATCTTCGAGTGAAAGAGGGGCGATCCGGTGCGGATGTATTCCCCGACTATGTCTACCTGCCCAACTGGCTCGGCTGGGGCCAGGTGTTTCGCCGTGCCGGCCCATATGGCGGCTTCCTCGGCAAACGCTTCGACGCGCTGACCACCGAATGCTCGCCGTACAAGGACAAAGATCAACCCGAGACGAGAGCGGGTTACCCTAATACGGTTCGCGGAGTGCCCATTCTCCCGGATAGCACCCTCGTTTCCGAAGTCACACTCGATCGCCTTGACGATCGGCGTTCGTTACTTCAGCAATTCGATGACGGAGTCCGTCGAGTTGAAGCCGGCACTTACGATCGAACGCGTGATCGTGCCTTCGGACTGCTGACTTCCGCGAAAGCACGGTCAGCCTTCGATCTTTCCAATGTCGATTCGAGAGTCATTGATCGCTATGGTCGAAGCTTGTTTGGTCAAAGCACGCTCATTGCTCGCAGGCTAATCGAGTCGGGTGTTCGCTTTGTGAACGTGACCTGGGACCTGTACTGGGATCGCGTGAAAGTGGACTACGACGCCTGGGATACGCACACACGTAATTTCCCAATTCTCAAAGACAACAAGCTGCCGGGCTTCGATCAGACGTTCTCGGCATTGATGGAAGACCTGGATGCACGCGGAATGCTGGATGATACGATGGTCGTCGTCACCAGCGAGATGGGTCGCACGCCGAAAATCAATGCCAGCGGTGGCCGCGATCACTGGACGTATTGCTACGGCTCGTTGTTCGCCGGAGCCGGCATCAAGGGGGGCAGTGTGTACGGCGCGAGCGATGCCCAGGCCGCTTACGTGAAGGATATGCCCGTCAGTCCCGCCGACATTTGTTGCACGGTGTACGACGCGCTCGGCATCGATCCGCACATGACTGTGCCGGATAAAACGGGACGCCCTGTACCGATCGATCAGGGTGGAAGAGCGATCACCAATATCCTGGCGTGACCAATCGGCCCGCAACGAATCACACACTTTTCGGCCTGGACCCGAATAGTCTGCGCTGCGCATTTCTTGGTCAGGAATCAACGCGCAGCGCAGATCTTATATCGGAGAGGGCAGCGAATCACTTCTTCAACGCCTTTTCGAGGAACTCAAATAACACCTTGGTGGTCGGGTCGTCGGGCTTGCCCAGGTCCGCGTTGATCTTGCTGTGCGTGCTCTCGCGCGCCGCGAGCACCGTGGCCAGAAGTCCCGCATCCTTCATGACGTTGCCGAGGCGAACCGCTTGTGCGGTCGTGTCGGGATGGCCGGCGACGTGAAGGATCAGGAACGGCGGAATGTGCTTGTCCTTGGCCACGTGAGTGATGGCAGAGAAGTCGCGATGTTTCTCCGGGTCGTTGCCGAATTTTTCCCGATGGCCGAACTTCGCCTTCGGTAGGTCGTGTGCTTTCCAGCGGGCTTCCGCCGTTGCGATAATCGCTGGCACGTCGTAGGTGTCCCCATCGACGGGGATGCAGCCTTTGGTGATGGCCACTGACAGTCCCTCGGCCTTCAGGTAGCGATCGTCGGTGCAGATCAACGCGGCAAGCTGTGCCCCGGCGGAATGTCCCATGACCAACAGTCGTTTCGGATCGCCTCCGTGTTTGGAGATGTTGTCGTGTACCCAGTGGATGGACTTGGCGATGTCGCGCAAGATGGTCGCCATGTCCACGCTCGGCAAGAGACGATAGTTGGTGGCGACGAACACGAAGCCCTTGTCCATGAAAACCTGCGGCTTGATCTGAACGTCCGACTTGTCCCCCGCCTGCCAACCGCCGCCGTGGATCCAGAATACCACAGGGAGGTCTTTTGCCTCCTTGGGCGAAAAGACATCGAGCACCTGCCGCTCGTGCCCCGGATTGGCGTAGGGGATGTTTCGTTTGATCTCCTGACCTTGTGCTTCGGTCAGGGAGAGGAGGGCGGCGAGAAGCAGGAAGACGTGTTTCATGGGAAGAGTCCATGGGATAGCGGTGCGTCATTCAGCATACGGATCGAGAATTCGAAAAGGGTGACTTGTGGTTGCATCTACTTATGCAACTCACCAATCCCATTCTTGAGTGCATAGATTCGATCGACTTCGACGTCCTTGAGCGGTCGGTCGAATACCGCGAGGTCATCGATGTGCCCGACGTAGGCTGCACCGAGCACCAGCAACACCTTCGCTGGATCCCAGTCGAACGTCAGGTCCCAACGCTCGATGCTGCCTTGCAGCTTGCCATTGATGTACAACTTGCCCACCGGCGGCTTGGTCTTGTCGTTGATGTTCTCCAGCGTGAAGACAACGTGCGTCCACTTCTCGCGTGAGAACGGAGCACGAGCCACTTGCACCATCGGACGTTTTTCGAACGGGATGTCCGCCCAGGCAACGTTGGTTGGGTTCCAGATGTTGAAGAGCGGACGGATGGCGTAACGAAAGTATCGTGGCGTTTCGTCCTTGGACCATTCCAGGAAGATGTAGCCTTTCTTGGTGTCGTTGCCGACGATCTGAATCGGATCGCAGTAGCCCGGCTCCAGATCTTTATCGGGATCCAATCGCAGCCAAGCAGAGACGCTGGCACTCCAGCTTTTCGCGTTGTAGCCCAGCACGCCACCGTCCTTGAATGAGGGACGAGTGGTCCCCTTCTTGGGGAAATGCAGCGCCCCGCCGAAACGCCCAGCGTCGGCCGCCAGTTTCACTTCCTCGTTCGGCTTGGCGGGTACCAGGTCTTTCGCTTGCTGAAGGTAACATTGTTTGTCGCCGCGAGCGAAATCGGCATCGAGTCCCTTATCGAATGACGCATGCAGTGTGAGAGCTTTGAAAAGCTTCGCCTGTGCCTCCGTCTCCACGGCGTTCAAAATTGTCTTGGCTTCCTCGGTTCCGATCTCATGCACGAACAGATTGCGCCAGCGGATTTCCCCACCATGCGTTTGCAGCATGATTGGGCCCTTGGCCGGCAACGGCTTGGAGCGATCCCAATAGTTTTCCATCATGGCTCCGTCCACGACTAGCTTCTCGTTGAGCCAGACCCACGTACGTGCTCCAATCTGCCGGATACGAAATTGGTTCCACTCGCCGAACGGTTTGTCCGCGAGGACCAGCGGATCTCGCCCAGGCGAGCTGGGCGCATTGTTGAACAGTCCGCCGGAGCCGAGATGCGGTTTGCGCGTGGGGTTCTTGAGATCGAACTTCTGATTCCAATCCCAAATCTGCACTTGCGGCGTGCCACGCACGTAGATGCCGCTATCTGCCTTGGCGACGGTCTTGTATTCAATGCGAAACTCGAAGTCGCCGAATTCCGCTTCGGTCGTGGCGTAAGGACCAGTCCCGCCGTTGACCAGTTCGCCATTCTCGATCCGCCAATGCTTGGCGAAGTCGGCACGCTGCTTCTTGAGATTGGCTTCTTTCGGTTCGCCCGTGAGCTTGGCACCATCGTGCGGGTTCAGACCGTACCAGCCGGTCAGATCCTTGCCATTGAAAATGGGGTGAAACCCGGCGGGAGGAGTTGGCTCCATCGCGTGGGCGTTCGAACCGATCTGCGGCAGAACAATGCCGCCCAGGAGCAACGAAATCAGAGGAGTGAGTCGCATCATTTGTTGGTTCCTAACGCGGCTTGGCCGCAAACAATGCAAAACAGAAATCGCAAAATCACAAATGCAAAACGGAAGACAAATGGTCCCGGACCTGCCCTGTAGACAAGCCCCATCCCCCCGAATTCAACGGTTGGACCAGGTTGTCTACAGGGCATCCCGGACCGATTCTGCAATTTCTATTTTGCATTCGCTAGACCTCGAAAATGATCGCCTTGCTACCGGCTTGGTTCGGCGCACTATTTTTTTGCAGGCGGATGAAGCGTCATATTGTCCTTGAAAAACTGCTCGCGGGCTTTCGCCCAGACCGGATCGGTGCCGTGGCCCATGAGCGGGCTGTTGATCATGACCTTCGGTTCCGGATGGACGTTGAACGCGGCGTAAACCGTTGTGGGAGCGCACACCGTGTCGATGAACCCGACGCCGTGGACTGATTTGCCCTTGAACTTGCGGGCGAAGTTGACTGCGTCGAAGTAGGCCGACGTTTCGAGCACCTTCTCCTTGTC
>SIAJ01000037.1 GCA_009691845.1 Gemmataceae bacterium | reverse complement strand
CGCGAAGTGGCCGCGATCTTCGGCAAAACCGCCTGCGTGGGCAAGCAGGAACCCAAAACCATCGCCGAATCGATTGATGGTAAGCTGGCCGTCGAGATCGCCGACCCAAAGTTGTGCGCTCGCTATTCAGCCACCTTGATTCGCGAGGTGACGATAGGCTCCGCGGCCGGTTGGATACAGCGACGGCTAACAAATGCCGGGATGCGGCCGATCAACACGATCGTCGATGTCACCAACTACGCGATGCTCGAATGGGGCCAGCCGCTGCACGCATTTGATTTTGATGTGCTGGTACGCCGGGCCGGCGGCAAAACGCCCACGATCATCGTGCGGCCCGCGAAAGAGGGCGAGGTTCTCAAAACGCTCGATGGGCAAGATCGCAAATTGACGGCCGAAACGCTGGTTATCGCGGATACGAGCGGGCCAATCGCCTTGGCCGGCGTCATGGGCGGACTGGAAACGGAAGTGACGGCCACCACGAAAAATGTGCTGCTGGAATCGGCCAGTTTCGACTTCGTGAGCATTCGCCGCACGGCCCATCGTTTTGGATTATTCAGCGAAGCAAGCACGCGGTTCAGCAAGGGCATTCATCCCGAGTTGGTTCTGCTCGCGGCCGGCCATGCCGCCAAGCTGATGAGCGAATGTGCCACCGGACAGGTGCTGAAGGGCGTTGTGGACAACTATCCCGCCCCGTTGCCGACACAGGTTGTGCATCTCAAACGGACCGAGATTCGTCGGCTGCTCGGAATCGACTTCCCTGATGCCGAGGTGGAACGCGTGCTGACGGCGTTGCAGTTCGCCGTGCTAAAAACGGACGACGGCTGGAAAGTGACCGTGCCGTTCACCCGGCTCGACATTCAAGCCGGTGCGGCCGACCTCATAGAGGAATTGGCCCGAATTCACGGCTACGACCGCTTGCCAAGCACGCTGCTCTCGGGAGAATTGCCGCCACAACGGAACAATCGCGTGCTGGTGCTGGAAGATCGCATCCGCGATGTGCTGGCCGGGGCAGGCATACAGGAATGTGTTTCCTACTCGCTGACGGCCAAGGAACAGGAAGCGAAACTGGGAATCGCCGAGCCATGGATCGAGTTGGTGAACCCGATCAGCCCCGAACGCTCGGCGATGCGAAAGAGCCTGTTGACGAACCTGCTCGAAGCCACGGCCGAGAACTTGAAACACGCGGAGACGGTGAAGCTGTTCGAACTAGGGGCCGTGTTTCATCCGAAAGCGGGCGAGCGATTGCCCGAGGAACCACGCCGACTGGCGATGGCGATCTCCGGCCTGCGTCGTTTGAATTCCTGGGACGAATCGCAGGCGTCGAGCCCAGCTCGGCTCGACTTTTACGATCTGAAAGGCATCGTCGAACGCCTTCTGGAATCGATGCACGTTGCGGACGTTGCGTATCGAACAACGAAGAACGTCACGTTCGTACATCCGGCACGTTCCGCGGAAGTGCTCGTTCAAGGGAAGCCGATCGGCGTCTTTGGCGAACTGCATCCGAAGTCGGCCATCGCTCTTGGGCTTGCGGATCGAACGGTGCAGGTGGCCGACCTCGATCTCGATGCATTGATTGCAGCAATTCCCGAGCGATTTGCCTACTCGCCGGTGCCGCAACATCAGGCGGCCCTCCGCGACGTAGCCATCGTGGTTGAAGAAAGCCTGACCAACGAGGCCATCGAAAAAGAGATTCGAGCGGCCGGTGCGGAGTTGCTGGCAAGCGTTCGCCTATTCGACGTTTACCGAGGCGAGTCGATCCCGGCCGGGAAGAAGAGCCTGGCCTACGCTCTGATGTATCAGGCCGACCGCACGCTCAAAGACACGGAGATTGACAAGGCCCACAAGAAAGTCGAGGATCGACTGAAGCACGTGCTGAAGGCGGTGATTCGGGGGAAGAAGTAATTTACATTTTCCGACGGGATCAGAGCCACGACCGTAAGGGAGTGGGAGAGGCGCAACTTGCTCATGGCAACCCACCGACCCCTCCCTTACGGTCGCGGCTCTGCGGTCTCACCGTAAGGGGGTGAAGCTCATGGCAACCCACCGACCCCTCCCATACGGTCGCGGCTCTGTTCCAAAATAATTCCGAGAAAATTTGCCAAATCCATTTACCTTTTGGTGCCCTTCACAATACAGGTCAATTGATCAACGGCGTGTTCGGGCCGTTCGGCCCAGGAGGGAACAAAATGAGACACTTTGAAACACCAAAAAGAGATACTAACCCGACGCGTAAGCGAGGGACGCCCTCGCTTACGCGTCGGGTTAGTTTTGAAACAGCCTCGAAGCCCAACCAGGCGTTCCGGCGGCTCGGACTGGCCGGTCTGCTCCTGTTGCTGCTGTCGACGCCAACGCCCACCTGGGCCGAGGGCCTGCGGGCCGGGGCCTTCGCGATGGACGTGACGCCCACGAAGTTTCCGATCTCGGTCAACGGCAACATGGCCGATGGCGAGGCAAAGTCGGCCCACGATCCGATTCATGCCCGGTGTCTTGTGCTCGACGATGGCACAACGCGGCTGGCTATTGTGGTCGTCGATAGCTGCATGATTCCCCGCGAGTTGATCCTGGATGCCAAGTCGCAGGCGGCCAAGCTCACCAAGATCCCAAGGACGAATATGCTGATTTCCGCCACGCACACGCACAGTGCCCCGACCGTGACCGGCGTGTTCCAAAGCGAGCCGAACGCGGACTACGTGAAGTATCTGGCCAAGAAGATTGCCGAGGGCATTCAGACGGCCGAGTCGCGGCTGGCACCGGCGAAGATCGGCTTCGGCAAGACTCGCGACGAGGGCAACGTCTTCAATCGCCGTTGGAAGCGCGAACCTGGCCTCATTCCCGCGAATCCCTTTGGAGGAACAACGGACAGGGTGCAGATGAATCCGGGCATTCAGGCCAAAGGCCTGATAGAGTCCGCCGGCCCGGTAGATCCGGATATTTCTTTTCTGTCCGTTCAGTCGGCCGGAGGAAAACCGCTCGCTTTATTGGCGAATTACTCCTTGCATTACGTTGGCGGCAACCCGGCACTTTCGGCGGACTACTTCGGGGCCTTCGCCGAGCGTGTGAAGCAACTGATCGCCCCGGAGTCGAAAGACTTTGTCGGCATCATGTCGAATGGCACCAGTGCCGACGTCAACAACGTGAATTTTGGATCGCCCGCAATGAAGTTCGGACCGGGCGAACGGATCAAGGTGGTGGCCGACGGCGTGGCGAAGAAAGTGGCCGTGGCCTATGCCAAGATCGAACACAAGAGCAGCCTGGCTTTGGTAGCGGGCACGAAGGAACTCGAGTTGGGCGTTCGCAAGCCGACGGAAGTTGACCTGGAGCGTGCGAACAAGATTCTCGACGAGAACAAGGACAAGAAGGTGCTGGTGGGGATGCCGGCGATTTACGCTCGCGAAACCGTGTTGATGGCGAAGTATCCCGACAAAGTGCCGGTAACGATTCAGGTGCTGCGAATTGGCGATGTCAGCATCGTGGCCATTCCCTGCGAGGTGTTCACGGAGATCGGCCTGGCGATCAAGAAAACCAGCCCGCTCACGAACACGTTCACCATCGAGCTGGCGAACGGTTACAACGGCTACCTGCCAACACCGGCTCAGCATGCCCTCGGTGGCTACGAAACCTGGCGAGCCAGGTCGAGCTATCTGGAAGTCGAGGCTTCGCCTAAGATCATGAGTGCGGTGAAAGAGCTCTTCGCGGGAGTTGCGAAATGAAGACGGCCAAGCAGCCGGCGAACAAATCAACTGCGCTCGCCAACGGGCACGTGACCAGTGGTTCGCAGGTATTCGTGAATGATGTGCACATTCACATTCCGGGCTGGGTCGTGAATATCGATTCGTTTCGTCGCTGGGTTGCTTCCGAGGATTTTCCAAAGACCGGTAACGTATGGTGGCTGAGCGGAGGCGTGTGGGCCGACATGAGCAAAGAACAAGCATTCTCACACCTGGATGTGAAAGGAACGATTTTTGCAGTTCTTTACTCCCTCGTGAAGCAGGACAAGCTGGGGCGAATCTTTACCGGTGGCTTCCTGCTCACGAACCACGGGGCTGATCTTTCCGGCACTCCAGACGGACTTTATCTGTCGCGGGAGACAATGGCCTCGGATCGGATTCGGCCCATCACGGGGGCTGATGGCGGAGTCATCGAAGTGCAAGGCTCGCCGGACATGGTGTTGGAGGTTGTGAGTGATAGTTCGGTGAAGAAGGATCATGTCACTCTCCTGGAGGCCTACTGGGCCGCAGGTATCGCAGAGTACTGGTTGGTTGACGCACGCAGCGACACGTTGCGGTTCGAGATCTTTCAACATGGCCCGAAGACGTACAAGCGATCGCCAAAGAAGCATGGCTGGATGACTTCCAAGGTGTTCGGAAAATCTTTCCAGCTTATCGTCGAGAAGGACGCCAGTGGCTACCCGGAGTATTCGCTGGAAGTTCGCTGATCCAACCATTGACGCCCCAACGCTCCCGGATAGATTGCTTCTTTCTCGTCGGCCCCCTTATTGAAATCCGCCGATGGATGATGCCATTCGTAAGGCCGAAGCCCTCGTTGAGGCGCTCGGCTATATTCGAACTTTTCGCGACCGCCTGACCGTCATCAAGCTTGGCGGCAGTGCGATGGAAGAGGCGGATGCGCTCCGGGCGACGCTCCAATCAATTGTGCTTCTGGAGACCGTGGGCTTGAGGCCCATCGTGGTGCATGGGGGTGGAAAGCCGATCGACCGGGCGATGGCCAGCTCTGGCTTGGTCCCAAAGAAGATTCAAGGCCGGCGATTCACGGACGACGCGACACTGCGAATTGTGGTCGATGTTCTGACGAACGAAATCAATGCCGGGATCGTTCAGCAGATGCGCGAACTTGGCGGGCGGGCCGTGGGTCTTCATTCCGGAACGCTGCAAGCCCTACACGGGGAACGACTATCCTTGCCGAACCGGGGTGGTGAGCCGATTGATCTTGGCCGCGTTGGGCAAGTGACACGAGTGGATTCGGCAATGATCGCCGGGTTTGCAAACGCCGGCGTGGTGCCCGTGATTCCCTCGCTCGCATTCGATGCCGATGGCGATTGGCTCAACGTGAATGCGGACACCGCAGCCTGCAGCGTGGCCGCCGCGATGAGGGCCGCCAAGTTGGTGATGCTGACCGACACTCCCGGAATCTTGCGGAACCCGAAGGATCCCAGTTCGCTCATCGGTCATCTGGATTCCGCGGAATGCCGAAAACTCGTGGCGGATGGCGTGATCGACGGCGGGATGATTCCGAAAGTCGAAGCCTGCTTCGACGCGTTGGCGAATGGCGTCGGCAAAGTCCATGTGATCGACGGAAGACGGAAGTATTCCCTGTTGCTAGAGATCTTCACCGATTCGGGCGTGGGGACGGAGATCGTTCTTTGACACGAGCAGCCCGCACACTCCGTGTGCAGGCACATGGTTTGGACCAATCGTAGTCCGCACACTCCGTGTGCGGGAGGTCGGCACACGAAGTGTGCCGACTACTATGGCGTGAGGACTCAACAAGTGACCTCGAGCGAAGTGATCAGCACGTTCAGCCGATACGTCATCGGCAACTACACACGCTACCCGGTATGCCTCACACGCGGCGAGGGTTCGTACGTTTGGGATACCGAAGGCAACCGCTATCTCGATCTCTTTCCGGGTTGGGGATGCGGCCTTCTGGGCCACTGTCCGGAACGGGTCGTGAAGGCCGTTCAAGATCAGGTTGCTCGACTGATTCACGTTCCCAACACCTGGTACACGGAGTCGCAGGGGGCGCTGGCCAAGGCCTTGAGTGAACGGACAACCTTCGATGGCCGGGCGTTCTTCTGCAACAGCGGAACCGAGGCGAACGAGGCAGCCATCAAATTGGCACGACTGAACGGTCAGGGCACGGGAGCCAACGGCGCCGATCGCTACAAGATCGTGACGATGCTGAATAGCTTCCATGGTCGAACGATGGGATCGCTATCGGCAACCGCTCAGCCCAAGTATCATCAGGGTGTTGGGCCGATGCTGCCGGGATTTCAGTACGCTCCGTTCGGCGATCTGGACGCAGTTTCCAAGCTGATTGATTCGCAAACGATCGCGTTGATGGTGGAACCGATTCAAGGCGAAGGGGGCGTCAATCTTCCTCCCAATGGGTATCTGGAAGGGCTTCGTGAACTCTGCGACCGCTACAAGCTGCTGCTGATTCTCGACGAAGTTCAAACCGGAATGGGGCGAACCGGTAAATGGTACACCCATCAACATTGGAACGTGAAGCCGGATATTATCACACTCGCGAAGGCGGTGGCCGGTGGCGTTGCACTGGGCGGGTTGCTGGCTCGACCGGAAGTGGCGGAGAAACTGAAGCCTGGCACCCATGCCGCGACGTTTGGCGGCAATCCCCTCGCATGTGCGGCAGCGCTGGCCACGATTGAGACCATCGAGGCGGACAATCTCCTGGAGCGTGCCATTCGCATTGGTCGGACGTTTTCCAATCATTTTGAAGCTTTGAAGTCCAAGTGCCCGCACATTCGCGAGGTGCGAGCGAAGGGGGCGATGATCGGCGTCCAGCTTGCGGTAGATGGCACGCCGGTCGTCACCGAGTGCTTGAAACGAAAGCTCCTCGTGAACTGCACGCACCAAACCGTGATTCGCTTGTTGCCCGCGTTGAACATCACGGACGAGCAAATTGCCGAGGGTTGTAGCGTCCTTGAAGAAGCCCTCCTCTCCTTGAAGTGAATTCACCCGCCAGTCGTGTCAGGGTAGCTCCTGGCGTAGCCCAATTACCCGCAGTCGATCACATGAGACATTTTCTTACCATTCTCGAACACGACGCCGATACGTTGCGGCACCTCCTTGCCGAGGCCACACGCCTGAAGGCTGCTGTCGCGAAGGGCAACTTCTCCACGGCGCTCCAAAACAAAGTCGTGGGCCTGGTCTTCGAGAAACCGTCGTTGCGGACTCGCGTCAGTTTCGAAGCGGGCGTCGCCCAGCTTGGAGGCGTGAGTTTGTTCCAGGCCGGCAGCGAGGTTGGCCTGGGCGTCCGCGAATCGCTGGCGGATTTCGCTCGCACCATGTCCCAGTACGTCAACGCGATCGTTCTGCGGGTCTTCGAGCATTCGACAGTCGAAGGGATCGCCGCAGCTTCATCGGTTCCCGTGGTGAATGGCCTGTCGGACACCTCGCATCCATGCCAGGCGATGGCGGACGTTTTGACCGTCCAGGAATGCTTCGGCGACGTGGCCGGCAAGACGATTGCCTTCATCGGCGATGGGAACAATGTCGCCCGATCCCTGGCTGTCCTGTGCGGAAAGCTCGGCATGAATTTCATCCTGGCTCACCCGGAAGGGTATGGCTTTCCAGCCGACTTCGCGGCCAACTACGCGAAGCACGTGAGTTCAACACTTCCGACGGAGATTCGTGACGCCGGCGAGGCGGTGAAGAGCGCGGACGTGATCTATACAGACGTCTGGACCAGCATGGGGCAGGAAGCGGAGCGCGAAAAACGCCTGAACGAGTTCGCGCCGTATCAGGTGAATGACGCCCTCTTGAAGAAGGCCCCCAAGCACGTCAAGGTGCTGCACTGCTTGCCTGCTCATCGGGGCGAAGAAATCACGCACGACGTGATGGAATGCCCAGCGAGCGTCGTGTTTCAGCAAGCCGGAAACCGCATGCATGCCCAGAAGGCGATCTTGGAGTGGTTGATGAAGCAATAGTCACCTCACCTGCGCTGCCCGTTTGCACATGGACTCAGAATCAGGAAATCATGCGCCCTCAAAACCGACTCCCGAATCAACTCCGCCCACTTACCTTCGAGTTGGGCTTCACCCACGCGGCCGCCGGCAGTGTGCTGGTCCGTTCGGGGGCGACGACCGTTCTCTGCACGTGTAGCGTGGAAAAAACCGTTCCCCCGTTTCTCGTGGGCAAAGGCAAAGGCTGGATGACGGCCGAGTATGCTATGCTCCCCGGCTCGACGGTGGGACGCAAATCTCGTGACAGCGGTGGAAAGATTGACGGCCGTTCCGTGGAAATCCAGAGGCTGATTGGCCGAAGCTTGCGGGCCGTGACCGATCTGACTCGGTTGGGCGAACGGACCCTTTGGCTCGATTGTGACGTCCTGGAAGCCGATGGAGGCACCCGGACGGCGGCGATCAATGGTGCGTTCGTAGCTCTCTGTGTGGCTCTCAAGCGTATCGAGGCAGAGATTGGGCCAGCCTCCAATGTCGTCACCGATAGCGTGGCAGCGATCAGCGTGGGCATTGTGGATGGGGAGGAGCGCCTCGATCTTGAATACGTGGAGGACAAGGACGCCGATGTGGACATGAATCTTGTGATGACCGGGAGTGGCCGATTCATTGAGGTTCAAGGGGCGGGCGAGGAAGCGACTTTCTCCGCCGACCAACTCATGAAACTGATCGCATTGGGCACGGCAGGCGTGCATCAAGTCTCGGCGCTACAGAAAGCTGCTCTTGGCTCAGCGTGGCCTTTCTGAGTTCACCTGTCAGTCCCATTTCTCGCCCGGCGCGAAAAATTCTCCGCTGGGTATTTGCTTCCGTGCCCGCTGTATCCCGCACTTGGTAAAGCCCGTAACGGCTATCCGGCCCATTCCGATTTCGGGGATCGGTAAGTCATGCAACCCCTGGCTGGCTCATTCTCCGATTTTCGCACTTCGGACCCCGCCCTTTGGCTGGCGATCGGCGTGGGGCTGGCAGTCATGATGACGTTACTGTTGATCGGTCGTCGCTCGCGACGAAGTCAGGGCCCGGTCGTGCTTCCTGCAGTTTTTGGATCGCTCGATTGGGAGAGCCCACTCCCGGCTGCCCGGCACGATGAGCGTCGCCGTTCGATTCGTCGCGGCGGGCTGCCCACGCCACTTCACATTGTGGATTCTAAAGCTGGACGACGGGCCCGTGTCATCGATGCCTATGTACTGGATCGCTCGACGGGTGGATTGCGTATCGCCATGGAGAAGCCGGTTGCGATCGGTTCTACCATGCTTGCCAAGCCCAGCAATGCACCCGAAGGCTTCGCCTGGGTCCGGATCATGATCCGAAGCTGCCGCGAGGTGGGCGACTACTACGAATTGGGCTGCCAGTTTGAGTCCGATTTGGAACTGAGTCGATTGCTGATGTTCGGATAATCGTCAAACGTCCGCGTGCCTAAGGTTGAAGGCTGTGATTTTCGGCCTGGCATTGAAGCGAACTCGCCTCTCATTTTCCACATCGATCACACCGGACGAATACAGTGGGTTGTCCAGCGGCAAATCAGGCGGCCGAAAGAACCGAAGCTTGCACTAGCCGCCGTGCGTCTGCCCGCACAACACCCAGCCACTTGGCCATGCTGAATACACTTAGCCGAGGCCCGCGTGCCGGTCGAAGTCAGCTACGACAGCCGTTGAGGAAGGCCCCAGATTCGCATCCTTAGCCTCGGCTTTGCGTTTCTCGTTCAGCAGGTGGGCGGCTACGGCGAGGATGGCGAGCAGGATCACGATCGTGATGATTCGAACAAAGATATTGTGCTTGAGGCGCAAGAAGAGATTCTCATCCTCCTCATCTTCCTGTCGTTTTTTCTTTTTCTTTTTCTTCTTGGGTCTGCGTTCTTCTTCATCCTCGTCATCGTCTCGCTGTGCTTTCACAGTCTTCTTGGTCTTGGGAAATCGGATCTCCTCGGTCGGCGCGTCCTCTTGCGAGGAGGCCTTCTTTCGCGGCGGCGCTGGGGGTCCTTTTTTGCGGGCAGGCCGCTCGTCCTCGACCTCGACTACCTGTGTGTCGTCGAGGATGTCGGCCTCTTCCGGCTCTTCCACGACAAACTTATTCTTGCATTTGGGGCAGGAGAGGGACTGTCCCACCGGAACGCCTGCTTTCGACTTTAAGCCCGCCCGACATTTGGGGCAGTTGATCTCGTGGACGCGCATAAGAACCGATCGGGAAGAGTAAGGATTCCCCTATAATCCGAAGCAAAGGAGAAATGAGCAAGAGCAAAGCAAACGGCCGGCCAAAATGGCCGGCCGTTTGCTTGCTCCGGTAGGAAACCTGAGCTAAAAATCCGTCGTAGCTCAGGTTGGAAACCTGAGCATCACTTTACTCGCCGACGTAGGGCATCAGGCCCATGAATCGGGCACGCTTGACGGCCGAGCTGAGGGCACGCTGGTAAGTGGCACAGGTGCCACTGCGCTTGCGGCTGAACAGTTTGCCTTGGCCGCTGCACATCTTCTTGAGATTGCCAACGTCCTTGAAATCGACGAAGGCGGGCCGCGGACAGCCTTCCTTCGTGCAGAATCGGCAACGGTTCTTCTTGTTTCGGCCTAGCTTCTTGCGGATCATGCCGCGGGTACTCCGGATTGACACGACAATTTAGTGAAAGGTATACGGTACAGGTGAAGCCCTGCCCCGGCAACGGATCAAATCGAATATCGTCCGGATTGCTCAACGCCCCTTCGGTGGCTGGCCAACTCCTTTGCTGTGGATCCATTCAATTCCCAACCCGCCGGCATGAGTCGTGACGTGTAATCGAGATCGTCCCTCTTGAACCACGCTGTGCTCGCTCGCTGAAATCTTGAAATTTTCCGTGCCGGCTGGATCGCGCCAGGATTCGCATTCCACGTAGTAGCTGGTGCTGTTCTTGCCACGAGTCGAGTACTTGCGGACGATACGGGCGTCATGCACGACTGGCTCGGAGTGATCGAGCCAGGCATTCAGGCTGGAAATGGCCCCGATGCTCCCTACGGGAAATAGGAGGAAACCACCGATCAGCAGCCCCTGCCAGGAATAATGCGAGCGGGACGTTCCGCGAATCAAAATTGCCGCGACGAACAGGAATAGTGGGAAACCGATCGCGACCAGGGGAGCCGCACGCAAGAACAAATCGCTCTCATGAACCGGGGGGTGCCCAATCAGGGAGAGGATCGAGGCCGCGAAGAGTATCAAGACGATCCACAGAAAGGTCGTCAATTGCTTGCGCCGCCGCCGAGGCATCCAATCGACTTCCGGCAAATCCGGCGGCAACTTGCGGGAGAGGAGAATCAGCCTGGCACCAATCTCCTCGACCAGGTCCGGGCTATCGTTGATGAGTGGGTGGAAGCCAACCCAGGTCGTGTGAATTTCACCCTTCTGCAACGCGACCGATTTGAACCCCTTGCGATGCAGATCCGCGATGATGGCTCGATTATCCAGGTTTGTGAGATACGCCTCGGCGAAAGCGACGGTATCCGTTCGCACGAAGCAATGCTCGTCAAAAGTCTCGTCGAGCGTCTGAATCTCGACGGCCAACCCCCAGCGTTTGCCGAAACGATCGAACGCACTTTCCGGCACGATCTCGAACTCGCCATCGACAGCGACTTTGGTGCTAATCTTCAATGTCGATGGCCGTTTGTTCTTCCCTTTGGTCGGCGGCGTGTACAGGATCGTGTAGAACGCCCCATCTAGTTCGAGATTCTCCGGCACATGGGCGACGTATTTGCCGATCCGCGTTCCAGGCTTCTCGGTCACGCTTCCAGAAACAATCGGTTTGCCACGACGCAGAACGCGGATGCCGATGATCAGGAACGCGGTGCCGATCACCGAAAAAACGCCGGCGGCAACGATCCAGCCGATGCCGGGATCGTTTATGGCGATGATCAGGAACATCACGCCGAGCATCTCGAAGAGCACGGCAAACGCGATGATGACGAGGCCGAGGGTACGCATGGCGGTTCATTCCCAGAAGATCGAACGGTTATGATGTTTTTCGTAACGAGACACTCAACATTTCCCCTTCGATCTTCACTTCCGCCACGTCGGCTGGCGGCATTTGCGTCCATTGCGTCGTCAACGTCTCCGCCGCGATGTGTTCGCGATGCGTTTCGAGGGCCACCATTAGCTTGGCCGAATCGCTGTGCAAGTACAACGAGATCCGGTCTTCCATGTTCAGCCCGCTGTTCTTTCGGTGGTCCTGAATCTGACGGATGATATCGCGGGCCAGCCCTTCCTTCGCGAGTTCCTCGGTGACTCGGGCATCGATTGCGACCTGCGTTCCGCGATCGGCGACACCGGCCCAGCCCGCTTTGGCCTGGTACTCGATATTAATGTCGCCGCCTTCGAGCGGGATGCCGACGATTTCAACCGGCCCAAGCTTCAGCTTGTCCGCGAGTTCGAGTGCACTTGCCGTGGCGAGATAGGCCTCGGCTTCCTTGAGTTTCGGGCCCAGTTTTGCGGCTGCGGTCTTCTTGTTCAGCTTGGCCGAAGCGGACAAGAGAGGCGAAGTTTCATCGTGTTTTCTCACCCCCTTTACGTTCAATTCTTCACGAAGCTGATCGGAGAATCGCTCCACGGCCCGTCGAACTGCCTCAGTCGCAGGCTGGACACGTAACTCAGCCAACGGTTGACGGAACTTGATCTTCGCCAAGTTGCGGGCCGCCCCGCCGAGTGTGACGAGATTCAACAACGCATCCATATCCTTCGACAGTTCCTCATCCACCAGCTTCAGGTCTGCCTTTGGAAAATCGCACAGATGCACGCTTTCGGGGTCCTGGTGTGTCCGCAAATTTTGCCACATGACTTCCGAAAGAAACGGGATCACCGGAGCGAACAATTTGCACAGTGTCGTCATCACGGTGTACAGCGTCTGATGGGCCGCCCACTTGTCGGCGAGGCCTGCGGTATCCAAATCGCTGACGTTGCTCTGTAGTCGCGGACGATTGCGGCGGATGTACCAGTTGCTGAGGCGATCATCGAGAAAACGCTCGGCCTCTAAACAGAAGGCCATCACGTTGTAGCTCTCGAATGCCTGGCGAGCGGTGGTGATGAGTCCTTGAAGATCGGAGAGAATCCAGCGATCGATGTCCTGCAACGTCGCCGCTTGCGGCGTAGCCGGATCGAACCCATCGAGCCGGCCATAGTTCACAAAAAAACCGTAGCAGTTCCACAGCTTGATGTGGAATTTGCCACGAACTTCGTTGGCGGGGATCGGGCCGAAATTCAAGTTCGATGCAGGGTTGTGGCGGCAGTACAGCCAACGCATCACGTCGGCCCCGATTGGGGCGAATGTCGTCGAATTGCCTTTCGCGTCGGGAACCGTACCCCCTTTATCCGCCGCCGCGACGAACTCGATCGAGTTGCCAGTACTCTTGTGCATGTCGTGGCCGAACTGGTCTTTCACGGTCGCGAAGCCCAACAAGTTCTTGAACGGCGGCAGTCCATCGCTCATCATCGTGCTCATCGCGAGCAAGGCATAGAACCAGTTACGGAACTGGCCTGGGAAACTTTCCGTGATGAAGTCGGCCGGAAACCAGTTATTCCAGTAGTCGCGGTCGGTGTTGTACTTCATCGTGCTGAAGGCCACGATTCCCGCATCGAGCCACGGATTCCCGACATCCGGAATGCGCGACATCAGGTTGCCGGTCTGGCGATTGCGGATCTTGATCTTGTCCACCCACGGCCGATGCGGAGTGTGGCCATCGAACTCGGTCCAACCTTCGACGGCACGCTCTTTCAATTCTTCACGTGAGCCGATCACCTCGAACTGGGTCGGGTCCTTATCATCGACCCAGATCGGCAGCGACAGACCCCAATATCGCTTCTTGGAGATCATCCAGTCGCCCATGTTCCAGAGCCAATCACGCTCGCGGGCCCGGCCATTCAACGATTCCGGCAGGAACGTGACCTTGTTGACGACCTTCATGATGTCGCCACGGAATCCGTCTTCGGTCTGCTTCGGGCCCATGTTGATGAACCACTCATCGACCAGGCGATACAGCAGTTCCGTCTTGCATCGCCAACAATGCGGGTAACGGTGGACGTAGCGTTCGGTAGCGAACAGCCGATCCTTGGCCTTGAGGGCATCGAAGATCGCATCGGCCGTCGCCGAGTCGGTCGCGTTCTTGCCGGTGAGCGAGCCAAAGCCCTCGTAAAAGTTGCCCGAATCGTCGATCGGGGCCACGGGAGGCAGGCCATTCTCCTTGCCCCAGGTGAAGTCGATTTGGCCGCAACCGGGGGCCGTGTGAACGATGCCGGTACCTTCCGATTCGCTGACGTCCGCTCCGCCAGTGATGATGCGATGCGACTCCGCTCCCGACTTCGCCGGGCACCAGCCGCGCTGCTCGACGATGCTGGCCACTTCCTCCGGGAAGCCAAACGCGTGCTGCTGAGCAGGCAGATCGTCGAACGGGCCGACGTATTCCCAGCCGAGCATCTCTTTGCCTTTGATTTCGCCGATGATCGAAAAGCCTTCCTTGCCGGCTTTCGATTTGAACATCTGTTCGATGGTGTTCAAGTGCGGAACGCCATCGAGCCAGTCGCGGCGTTTCGCCTTTGCAGACGCTTCAGGCTCCTCGGTATCGCCGGTGGACTCCATGCGGTTTTGCTTGAACACACCTTTTGCCACGTAATAGATCTCGCCTTTGAGTTGCACTTTCAGGTATGTCAACTCGGGATTGATCGCGGCACCGACGTTGCTCGTGAGCGTCCACGGCGTCGTCGTCCAGACGAGCAGATTCTCGTTGGGCCGATCTTTCAACGGGAATTTGACGAATGCGGCCCGATGCTCGACGAGTTTGTAGCCCTCCTTCATCTCCATTTCGGAGATGCCGACGCCGCATCGGCCACACCAGGGCATCACGTCGTAGCCGCGATAGACCATCCCCTTGTGGTGGCACTTCTTGAGAAAACTCCAGATCGTGTAGTTGTTCTCCTCGGACATCGTGAAGTACGAGTGCCGTTCGTCCGGGCTTTTGGCCCACTCGGCATCCGTGCGGTCCCAGTTCATCCAGAAGCCGAGGCGGATCGACTGCTCGGTTTGCACGCGAGCAAACTTGTTTACACGGTCCTTGCAGGCCTGCACGAAGTGGTTGACGCTCGCCTCGATGTCACCGGGAACCAAGTTTTCGATATCGCGTTTGCTCTTGAGGCCGAGTTCTTTCTCGACCTCGACCTCGACCCATAACCCCTGGCAATCGAACCCCTGCTGATAGCGGAGTTCGTGCCCGGTCATCGCGAAATAGCGGTTGTAAGCGTCCTTGTAGGTGCGCCCCCAGGCGTGATGAACGCCCATGGGGTTGTTGGCAGTAATCGGCCCGTCGAGGAACGACCACCGCGGCTTGCCAGCGTTCTTGGCTTTCAGTTTTTCGAATGCCTGGACGCGCACCCAGAGTTCCAACATCTGGCGTTCCAGGGCAGGAAAATCAGCTTGCGGCTCAACCTTCTCGAACGGCATATCTGCGTACCTTGAACGGGGATAGAACGGCTAATTTATGAAGGGAGGAGTAAGAAGGAAAAAGGATCGGCTTAGGGCTTGAGCAGATCGTGCAGGATGGTCACACTGAGTCCAGGAACCTTGCGAAACACATCGTCGTTACTGATGAAATGGCCTGCAGAGTTGACCAGTGCTGATGCTGCATGAATCGCATCAGGGGTACGGAGTTTCGTGATAGTGGATCGAAGTCCAGCGGCTTTTCGAAGTACAGCTTCATCGAGCAGATCGAGGCGAACCTGGGGAGAATGAAGCAAACTCTCGTAGGCACCCAAAAAAGAAGCATTTCCAGACTTCATCGGGCCAACAGACACTTCCATCAACGATGGCGAACTGGTTGCGACTTTGATTTTCCCAACTTTGGCCGACGCACAAAGCGCCTGAGGAAGAGGCCAATAGATCGAGTTCTTCTCCACCGAATAGATAATCACATTCGAGTCCAAGTAAACATGGCCCGACTGAGGAAAGATTATCGCTCCCACGAATCTCGCTCCTCGTTGATGTGGCGGTCCATTGCTTCGACAGAGCCAAACACTGGCGGGCCATCGTAGGCCTCGATCATATCGAGTGCGGAATGGGATTCTCCGCCGGGTCGGGTGAGATCCGGTATCACCACAACTCGTACCATTTCCCCCTCGCGAAGTTCGGCCTCGCTACATTCAATTCGGTTGCCTGGAAGTACCGTCGCCGTTGTGTAATATGCGTTTTGCATGATTCGCTCCTCTCACCTCATCTTAGCAAACTGCCGGTGTGGCACGAGATTCCGAGCCTTTGCGAGCAGGCCATCAGGTCCAGTTCTCACGTTCGGAATCATAAGCCACAGATCCTTCTTCAAGGAACCCGTCGCCAACGGCCGTCCCGGACTTCGTAAACCTGCCGCGTGATTGGCGGGCCGAGTTCGATCAACACGAGTTTCCCTTGCCAGCCGGGGCCCAGCGCGGGAACCAATTCGGAGATCGTTGGCCGATCGCTCAACGCGGGATAGTTTGGGGGATGCGTTCCGCTGAAGCCGTTCAGCACTGGCGTTCTTGCCCATAGCCCAGCCCACATGGCCGTGATGTGATGACGATAGTCCGGCAAGGAGCCATCGTAGACGAGATAGGCCGCATCCGCTCCTACCATCTGTGGGGCGATTTGCCTTGCTGGCTCGAAGATCATTTCGCGTTTGTCAAAACTGGTTATCTTGAATTGAAGCTGCTCGATGGCGATGCACAAGCCAATCAGTGAGTACAACACGACTCGCCGGCTTGGTCGAGGTACTCGCGCTTCCACAAACGCTTGCAGGCCGAGTAAGCCGCCAATGGTGCCCGAGAGGTGAATCACGAATACCATTCGCCCGACGGCACGAAAGGCGTTGGCGCCGGGCACAAGCTGATGGACCGGATACCAGAGAGAAACGTCGTAAACCCAGCGCGTGATCAGCATGATCAGGATCGCCGCCGTGCCGAGCGACGCGAGTGCCGGGTTACGCTGCGGAAACCGATGCCGCCAGGCGTAACAGCCCGCCAGCAAGCAGACTCCGTAAGCGACGAAGCCGACGAAAATCGTCTTTTCGGCAAACTGATCCTCGCCGCGAGGGGTGAGATGGTCGGCCCAAATCGTGCCGGGCGGGGCGACGAACCACGCGTCCGGGTAGGGTAAGTAAAAACTTACCTGCGAATAGTACCTGGGATTGGGCGTCCCCCGATAGTAGTTGCGAGCGTAGAAACCAAGCAACACGGCGGCTACCAGCAACGGCAACATCGTGGTTACCGGATTCTCTCGGATGAACCCCCGCATTCGCCGAAAGCTATCGGCCTCGACGAACAGCCCAAGAATGACGAAAATTCCCAGGCCGAAAACCAAAAACCATCCGAGATGCAAGCTGGCGAATGTTTGCGCCAGCCCCAGAGCAATCAGCATGATCCAACGCCGGATTGTCGGCTGTCTCAGGCACGCCCACGCGAACCACACAGCCAAAGGCGAGAAGTACTGCGGCATCAATTGTTGGTGCGTCAGATGATCGATCCGCATCAAGCCAAATGCGAACATGTAGGCCCCGATCGCGGTCAGTACCGTATTCAGGCCGAACCAGCGGAGCACAACGGCCATGCTGATATAGTTCAGCGCCAGGGCAAACATGATCCACAACTGGCCAGAAACGCTCTCTGAAAACGCACTTCGCAATAGCCAATAGATCGGGGCGGTTCCGATCAATGTTTCCGAATACGCTAGTGTGTTCGGCGTCGGCGCGAAAAACGCCGGAGACCAAAACGAATGCGGATAGTCACGGCCGAACGCCCAGAGATAGGTATGTTCCAAAAAATAGTTGTTGAGAGCTACGTCCCCCGCGTCCGGCTGCATTCGCTCAAAGCCGCTGAACAGCGTGGGGTGAAAGGTGGAGACGAATCCGCAGACGCCGACGGCAATCAGGAAAACGCTGGGATGCTTGGGCATTGCCGCGACTGGGTTATACTGTCCTAAGAAGCATGACAAACACTGTCGAATCTCTGTCGGGCGTGGTCGAGCGGATCACGTTCCACAATCTGGACAACGGTTATTCGGTCCTCAAGGTGCTCGTTCCCGCCCAGCGTGAAGTCTTCACAGTCGTCGGGACGATCTCCAGCGTGGTAGCCGGCGAGTACATCGAGGCCCGCGGCACCTGGATCAACGACCGCACGCACGGGATGCAGTTCAAGGCCGACGAACTCAAAACTACTCCGCCACACACCAGCGAGGGGATCGTCAAATACCTCGGCTCCGGGCTCATCAAGGGCATTGGCCCGACCTATGCCAAGCGGATCGTCGAAGTCTTTGGCGATCGCACGCTCGAGGTCATCGACAAGTCTCCCACTTTTCTATCAGAGGTCAAAGGAATTGGCCCGCAGCGGCTGGAACTCATCCGACGCAGCTGGCAGGAACAACACGGCGTCCGCGACATCATGGTCTTTTTGCAGTCGTATGGCATTGGCACCGCCCGGGCGGTGCGCATCTACAAGCAGTACGGCGAGAACGCCATTGAGATGGTGAAGGGCAATCCGTATCGGCTGACGACCGACATCTGGGGCATCGGTTTCAAGACAGCGGACGATCTCGCAATGCGGCTGGGTTTGCCCCTGGATTCGCCATTGCGTGCCCGGGCTGCAGTTCGGTTCGTGCTTCAAGATTTGAGTTCGAACGGCAACGTTGGCTATCCGGAGGCAGGTGTCGTCGAGGAAACGATCCGACTCACCGGCATCGATGCGACCATTATTCAGGAGGCCATCGAAACCGGCCGGCAGGAAGACGAACTCGTTCGCGATTCGGCACCAGCCGAGGCGAGCCGCGAGGCCGCGAATTGGTTGTATTTGAAGCCGCTCTTCCTGGCGGAAACAGGTGTCGCACGAGCGATTCGTTCGCTCGCGAAGGGACAACATCCGCTACCGCAAATCGACGTGCCAGCCGCTCTCGGTTGGGTGCAAACCAAGATGGGGCTAGAACTCGCCGAGTCACAACGCGAGGCCATCGAGGCCGCGACCAAGGAAAGCGTACTCGTCATTACGGGTGGACCGGGCGTCGGCAAGACCACGATCGTGCGTGGAATCATCGAGGTTTTTGCCGCCAAACGTCAGCGTGTCGAACTGGCTGCACCGACCGGCCGTGCCGCAAAGCGGCTGAGCGAATCAACGGGCCGCCCGGCAAGAACGATCCACCGCTTGCTGGAATTCGATGCAGCCATTGGCGGGTTTCGCCGTGATCGCGACCACCAACTCGATGCAGATTTGTTGGTCATCGATGAAGCGTCCATGCTGGACATTGTGTTGATGAACCAACTGCTCCGGGCCGTCCCGCATGGATGCTGCGTGATTTTCGTGGGCGATGTGGATCAGCTCCCTTCAGTCGGGCCGGGCGCGGTGCTGAAAGATCTGATCGATTCACAGGTCATTCGAGTGGTACGCCTGAAGCACATCTTTCGCCAGGCGAGTGCGAGCTACATCGTGCAGGCCGCACACGCGATCAACGCCGGACACGAGCCCGAATCGGCTCCCAATGCTTCGGGCGATTTTTTCTTTGTCGAAGCGGATACGCCCGAGGCGATCGCGGACAAATTGATCGAAATGGTGCAGAAGCGAATCCCATCCAGATTCCAGCTCGATCCACTCCGAGACGTGCAAATACTTTCGCCGATGAACAAATCGGAACTCGGCGTCCACACGTTGAACCAACGGCTTCAGGCGGTGCTCAACCCTTCCGGTTCCAACGATAAGCAGGTTGAACGCTTTGGCCGCACGTATCGGGTTGGAGATAAGGTCATTCAGTCACGCAACAACTATCAGCGCGAAGTATTCAACGGGGACATCGGACGCATAACGCTGATCGACCCGGTGGAACAGGAACTCCGCGTCGACTTTGATGGCAAGATCGTCCCGTACGAATTTGGCGAGATCGATGAGTTGTCCCTGGCATACGTCTGCAGCATCCACAAGTCGCAGGGGTCGGAGTATCCGGCCGTAGTCATCCCTTTGCACACCCAGCATTACGTCATGCTGCAAAGGAATCTGTTGTATACGGCCGTCACTCGTGGTAAAAAATTGGTGGTGATCGTGGGCTCGCGAAAAGCGCTGTCCATCGCTGTCCAGAAGCAGGACACGGCTTTTCGCTATACCCTCCTACGTCATCGGCTAAGAACTGCCCCGGATGACACACCCAAGGAGGCCCGATGATGCGGCGTCCCCCCACAGAATGGCAGCAATGGCTCGCCGACTTTAGCCAAGGCGAGCAGACCGAGGCCTGGCGAGGAATCATGTGCTTCCTACGCTGGATTCAGATTCGCGCGGAGAACGGCCACCCGATTCCAAACTTCCTTTCCGCCATGGAAGGGGATATCTTTCACAGCCATTTGTTGCGCCGATTGTTGGACGGAAAGGATCCGCTCGAAGCCCCGCCGCCAGAATCGTTCGGGCAGCCGTGGTATGAATTGGTCGAGAAGGGCCAAGGGACCGCGACCGAAGTGAAACCGTGGGAATGGGCCCCTGAGCAAAAAATCTCCGTGAACCGATGCATCTGGACGATCCTGGAGAAGAAATCGAACGACGAGTTCATCGTGACCTATCGTTTGAATCGGGATTCTTTTCGCCTGAGCAAATCTGCAGAGGGGGCTTGGCAACTCGAACGGCTTGGGGGCTGATCATTCAGGAAGCACTCTTCCCCGGGCTCGATCAGTCTGCTAGGCTCTCCTCTAGTTACCAACGCATTCGCATGTCGGTTGTTGAATAGTCGCGAACCCGTGTCTTGAAGCTTCTGGAGCCGAACCGATGACCACTTCTTTTGTCCGACTTCTCACTCTCGCAATTCTGCAGTTAATTGCCATTCCGGTTTTTGCCGCCCCTGGCCCCAAGACCGATGCCCAGAGTGACAAACCCGCAAGCGAAGCAATTCGCAAGGCGCTGGACGCCAGCGGCAACTTCGACTTCACCGGTGTCAATCTCGCAGGAGTCGTGGGGACTCTCAGCGAGCAGTACAAGATTAACATCGTGCTCGATCGCAATGTCATTCAAATGATGGGTTTCGAGCCCGAGATCATGAACGTTGAATTGAAAATGAAGGAGGGCAAACTTCGCACAGCCCTCCGCTCGATCGTTGGGCAATACAACCTGACATTCGCGATTGTCGGCGAAACACTCTTGATCACGACCGAAGAGATGGCGGTCTATCGCCAACTCAAGCAGCGGGTGAACGTCGATTTTGACGCGGTTCCGCTGAATAAGGCCCTGAAGGAACTGTCAACCAAATATGGCGTGAACGTGATCATCGACCCACGCTCGATCAAGAGCAAGGCAGCCGAGAACCCCGTGACGCTGCAAGCGGAGGACGTGCCATTCGAGGCCGCCGTTCGCCTCATGTGCGAGATGGCCGATCTGAAGCCCGCACGAATGGGGAACGTAATTTTCGTGACCACGGAAGCACGGGCCGACAAGTTGAAGGACGGTGATAGCCTGGTGCCGTCGCCATCGCCAACGATGCCGATGGGGATTCCAGGCGTATTCGGCGGTCTCGGTGCAGGCCTTGGATTGGTTCAGCCAATGGTGCTGCCAGCGATTCCGGAAAAGGCTGATACACCGCCGAAGGAAGCGAAGAAGGATTAGCTCAAGAGCCCAGTGACGGCTGTCACTGGGCTCTCTGCTTGGTCAATCGACCCGATACTCCTGCGCGGATGCCACGAATTTCACTGAAATGTCCGATGCGATTCGTTGAACGAACTTCATGCGGAAAGCGGATCTTTGCACCCCAGAATCACGCCCCTCGACTTCTTCCTCGCGTCCGTGTGGGTATTCCGGAGTGTAATCCAGTCTGTATGCGGGCTCCTTGAGCGGCTTGGACAAATCGTAAGCATTGACCGATACGGTCGCATGTCCTTTGAGCCAGCGTCGTTGCGATCCTTCCTTGAACAGATCCATCTCCTGGATCTCTACGTCGATCACATAGTCCGCTTTGAATTCCTTGCCGATGTCGTAGGGGTGTACCGATCGCCAGTTCGGATTATCGGATCGGAACTTGTCGATCGTGGGCATCTTCAGGACCAGAACCTTCTCTTCGTTTGCTTTGAGCCGGGCATCGAGCATCGTGATGAGTTCCGCGTTCAACATGCGATCGACGCCGGCCAGGTCCGGGTGAAGGCCGGCGGCACTCGACACAAACACGACAACCTTGGCTTCCGTCTTCTTGGGAGGAGGGGTGAGCTCAAACTCGGCAGGAGCCTTTGTCCGACCACCGCCCTGGATCAGGGCGGGAATGATCACGAACGGGTTCAAGCCTCCGCAACCAAAGCCCGTTGCGGCCAAACCCATTCCCAAAAGCATTCGTCTGCGTGAAAATTGCATGGCTTCCCCTCCCTGGGAATCCTCCGCTTGCCGATGCCCCCGCTTCGGCAAACCGAGATTATTCGAACAGCATCATCAGTAGCAAGACACCCCAACGACCGAGCATGAGGACGGTAAATGTCCCCACGGCAAAACCCAACGCGGCCTCAATTCGCCTGACCCACAAGTATCGCCCGCGAAAAGCAGACACCAGGCACCAAGGAATCAGAACCGCACAAAGCACGGCCAGCCCGGTTCCAACCCAGTTTGCCTTCATCGAGTTCCAGACGTCACCCCGAACCAACAACGCAAAGCTCGTCGTCATCCCGCAAGAAGGACACGGCAGGTTCGCCAGCCGCTTGAAATTACAAGGCGGCAGGCCAATGGTCTGATGCGACCCCGACCTCATAGCCGAACCATCGTCTTCGTTGTACGGCTGGACTCGCGTCGCAATGTAGAACACCAGTGCCAATCCTGCCGCGATCAACAACAAGGTCCCTCGGACCACCCACGGGGTGCGACCACGAACCTTCCTTATGGCGTCCATACTCTGTTCTGTTGGAGCCACGGGATAACCGCCTATAAAATTCGGGTCAAGGTCTGATTGGAGGATTGCCATGCCGGACGCAACCATCAACCGGCTATCTAACATCGTACAGGATAATCTAGCTCGTTTGGGTGGAGTTGGGCGAGGGGTTCTCGCCGTTTCAGGCGGGGCAGACAGCGTGGCCCTTCTGAGGGCCTTGGCGGACTTGGCCCCGCCCCGGACATTCCTTGTCGCACACTTAAACCATCGACTCCGCGGGAAGGAATCGGATGCGGATGCCGAGTTTGTGACTCAACTCTGCCCCCAGTTTGTCCACATCCTTGAATCGGTCGACATGGCTGAACGGGCGACATCGACGGGCGAGAACCTCGAAGCCGTTGCACGCCGTACACGGTATGAGTTTCTGGAAAGCGTCGCCCGAAAATCGGGATGTCGTTGGGTGGCGACCGCCCATACGCACGACGATCAGGCCGAGACCATCCTGCACCGCCTGATTCGTGGGAGCGGTATTCGAGGCTTGCGTGGGATTGCCGAGCAACGCCAGTTGGCGCCTGGCATTCGCCTATTGCGGCCGATGTTGACAGTTTCACGCACAGACGTGGTCGGCTTCCTGAACGAAATCGCACAACCCTGGCAGGAAGATGCGACCAATCAGGATATCACCTTCACTCGCAACCGCATTCGACACGAGTTGCTGCCGATGCTCCGTTCGTACAACCCAGGCATCGAGCAAGCGATTTCCCTGCTCTCGGAGCAAGCCCTCGAAGTGCATGAGGAGACACAGGAACGAGTCGAATCCATTTTGCAGTGGGCCGAGCATCCCCGAGCCGGGCAAATTGTGATCCTCGACGCCGAGAAACTTGAGAATAAGCCCGATCGCTATGTGCGGGAATTATTTGTCACAATCTGGGAACGTGAACACTGGCCACGCGATGGCATGACCCACGAACACTGGAAGCGAGCGGCAGACGTGGCTCTCGGCCGGGCCAAGGCCTGGGATCTACCCGGTCGGCTCCGCATTGTCGCCAAGGGAAACATCATTCAAGTTGGCCCGGCGGCTGCTTTCACTTCCTAGCCGGCTCCGTAAACCAACTGTTGACTACTCGAAACCGCATCCAGAGATCTGAAAATAATGCTGCACCCCATTCGACGTGCCCTGATCAGCGTTTCCGACAAATCTGGACTGATCGATCTGGCGAAAGTGTTGGCCGGTTTTGGCGTGGACCTCATTTCCACCGGCGGGACGCGAAAAGCACTCGCAGAAGCAGGGCTTCCGGTGCGCGACATTTCCGAAGTCACCGACTTCCCCGAGATGCTCGATGGGCGAGTGAAGACGCTGCACCCCAAAATCCATGGAGGGTTGCTCGCGCGTCGCGATCTTCCGGAACACATGGCGACCATCGCAAAACACGCGATTCAACCGATCGATCTGGTCGTGTGCAATCTCTACCCGTTCGAGCAAACAGTTGCCAAGCCGGGTGTGGCCGACGAGGAGGTCATCGAGAACATCGATATTGGCGGCCCCTCCATGCTCCGCTCCGCCGCCAAGAATTTTGCGGCGGTCGCAGTTATTACCGCGTCCGATCAATACCAGGCCATCATCGACGAATTAAGAGCGAATGAGGGATCGCTCACACTCGAAACACGTCGCATGCTCGCAAGGTCCGTCTTCGAACGCACCTCCGCCTACGATGCGGCCATTGCCAACTATTTCGGAAAGTCCACGGTGGAGTCGGAGTTGCCGGCACGATTCTCTACCACTCTTGTTCGAAAGAGTGGCTTGCGTTATGGCGAGAATCCGCATCAAAAGGCGGCGTTCTACGTGGAGCCAGCCAAT
Source organism: Gemmataceae bacterium (assembly GCA_009691845.1). Classification (GTDB taxonomy): domain Bacteria; phylum Planctomycetota; class Planctomycetia; order Gemmatales; family Gemmataceae; genus SIAJ01. The sequence continues at coordinate 23,589 of SIAJ01000037.1, read as the reverse complement.
CGCAGGTCCAATGTAGCCGGGGCCGAGCAGCTCCACGGCAAGGAACTCAGTTACAACAACATCCTCGACCTCGATTCCGCGTTGAACCTTGCTCGGGAACTCTCCGAGCCAGCGGCCATCGTCGTCAAGCACAACAATCCGTGCGGGGCCGCAACGGCTTCCACGCTTGCTAGTGCGTTCGCGGAAGCCTGGGATGGCGACCCGCTTTCCGCGTTTGGCGGCATTATCGCGTTCAATCGACCTGTTGATTCCGCGACTGCCGATGCGCTCATGTTTGGCGAACGGTTTGTTGAATGCGTAATCGCACCGGACTACGACTCGGTCGCTCTCGACAGCCTCAAGAAGTGGAAGAAGAACGTCCGGCTGCTTCGCACGGGCCCACTAACCGGCGGCCCGCAGAGGCTAGATTATCGGCGAGTCGACGGCGGATTACTCGTGCAAACGCGTGATGTCGGGGCCGACGACCTCGTGAAGTGGGAAGTGAAAACGAAACGCGCTCCGACACAAGCCGAACGCAATGCTCTCTGGTTCACCTGGCTCGTATGCAAACACGTGAAGTCGAACGCGATTGTGCTCGCGAACGGCACGCATATTGTCGGTGTCGGAGCAGGACAGATGTCGCGAGTCGTGTCAGTGGAGATCGCGGTAAAGAAAGCGGGAGATCGCTCGAAGGGAAGCGTGCTCGCGTCGGACGCGTTCTTTCCGTTCCCGGACAACGTCGAACTCGCGGCAGCGGCAGGCGTGACTGCCATCGTTCAACCGGGTGGTTCCGTGAAAGATGCCGACAGCATCGCAGCTTGCGACAAACACGGCATCGCGATGATGTTCACGGGCGTGCGGCACTTTCGGCATTAACAAGGTCCGGATACGATCTGAATCTTTTCTCAGAGCCGCGCACGCAGCACAGCGGCATAAGCGGGGACGGCCTGGCGATTACTCCGCTGCGCTGCGTGCGCGGCTCTGATTTATCAAGAATTCCCGATGTTACTAAACGAGAATCTCCCGAATCGCTCCCGCCAACTTATCGATGTCCGCCTCGGTGCTGAATGGACCTGGGCTCACGCGAACTGTGCCTTCGGGAAATGTGCCAATTGCCCGGTGAATATAGGGAGCACAGTGCAAGCCCGGCCGAACTGCGATATCGAACGCCTGATCGAGGATGCCGCCGATCTCCGTCGCTGCGAGTGCTTCGCAGCGGAAACTTAGCGTGCCAACGTGCCGGGCCATATCGCGATGGCCGAAGATTTCGATGCCGCCAATTTCGTCCAGTTGTCGCCAAAGACGTTCGACCAGGGCGGTTTCGTGAGTGTGAATCTTGGAGAGCCTCTCGGACACAACCCATGCAACGCCTGCGGTTAAGCCGGCAACGCCCAAGACGTTTGGAGTCCCGCCTTCCAAGAAGTAGGGGAAATCCTTCGGCTGCGTCTCGCTGGAAGAGTCGCCGCCCGTGCCTCCCTCTCGCCAAACGTTAATTTTCACACGTGGGGCAACGTACAACGCACCTGTTCCCGTCGGACCCATCAATCCTTTGTGGCCGGGCACCGCAAGCAGGTCGATGTTTAACGCCTGAATATCGACAGGCACAACCCCGGCCGTCTGAGCCGCATCGACCAGGAACAGTACTTCCCGCTCGCGAGCAATCCTGCCGATCTCTTCGATTGGTTGAATGGTGCCGAGGACGTTGCTCGCGTGACCTATTGCAACGAGGCGCGTTTTCGGCGTGATCGTCGAACGCACATCGTCGGAGTTCAGCGTTCCCGTTCCATCAGCCCGGATTCGAGTCAGCGAGATATGGCCAGCAAGTTCCATTGCCCGCAGTGGCCGGCTGACCGAGTTATGTTCCAAATCCGAAGTGATTACGTGATCGCCAGCTTGGAGCACGCCCTTGAAGGCCATGTTCAATGCGTCGGTGCAGTTGAGCGTGAACGCGAATCGTTCCGGTCCCTTGCCGTTGAAGAACTGGTTCAGCCGATGGCGTCCTTCGTCGAGTGCATGTTCGGCAGCGAGAGCCATCTTGTGCCCAGCCCGACCCGGATTGGCGAGGCTGGAACGAGCAAACCGATCCATGGCCTGGTAAACCGATTCAGGCTTCGGGAATGAGGTGGCGGCGTTATCGAGGTAATTGGTCATTATCTTTTCGAAAAACTCCGGTCAAGTAAGGAGGTTGTTGACTTCGATCTTTCCAACCGCCTCACCAATAATTCTAGCCGCGATAAATGATCCTGAGCAGTAATCGTCGAACTCGTCGATCAATGCCCGATGTACTTCGCATACAGCGTGCGGGCCTTCTCCGTATCGTCCGTGCCCTTGATGATCGCTCGGCCATCCGGGAACACCGTGAACTCGTAATCGTTACCGGCTTCTTTTAGTTGGAACTTCAGCAGAAAACGATTGAAGCTCACCTGGCCGGAGACGCTGAGCTGCTTCGAAAGATCTTCCAAACTCAGCTTGCCTGAGATTCGGTGCGAAACTTGCACGGCGTTGCGACCGCACAGGCTCGTCGTTTGCGTGCCATGTTCGCCTTCGAGCCACTCGAACTTGTGTTGCTTGCAACAGGGGCAGTTTCGCTTTTCCAGCAACCGGGCGATCTTCACGCGACGGCCAGTATTCTGCCAGAGATCAAACAGCACAAGTTCTCGATTGATCGCTTCCTTCTTACCTGCCAGAATCTTCAACGCCTCGGCTGCCTGGTAGCTGGCGACAACCGCAACCGCCGGCCCCAACACACCGGCCGTTTCGCAGGTGCCGACTTCACCCGGGCCTGGCGACGCCTCGAACACGCAGCGTAAGCAGGGAGTTTCACCGGGGATGATGGTCATCGTTTGGCCTTCGGTGCCGACCGCCCCGCCGAAGATCCAAGGAATTCCAAGCTTCACGGCCGCATCGTTGATAGTGTATCGCACCTCGAAATTGTCAGTGCCATCGAGGATGACGTCGGCATCCTTGCAAAGATCGAGGATGTTCGTGCGGTCGATGTCGGCCACAACTGGTTCGATCGTGATGGCGGAGTTTACCGCTCGAAGTTTGTTCGCGGCAGCCACGGCCTTCGGCATGTTGTTGGTCACGTCCGACTCATCGAACAGAACCTGACGCTGCAGGTTCGAAATCTCGACGAAGTCGCGATCTACGATGCGAACGAAGCCGACACCTGCCCGTACGAGGTGGTTAGCCAGCACTGTTCCCAGGGCACCGCAACCGCATAGCGTGACGCGGGATTTCCCGATGAGTTCCTGGCCCGCTTTGCCGATGCCTGGCACGCGAACCTGTCGGGAATATCGCTCGGGAGACTGAGGATCGAAGGTCATTGATGATTGTTGGGTATGTCGTGAGGAAATTAGCGAACAGGAGTGCCGACCGACCACATCTTCATGCCCGCTGGGATGGCTCCGAGATCGGGTTTGCCAGCATCTTTCGTGCGGAGAGAATCGGGCCACTCGGCCGGTATGGCAATACCGGCATCACGAGCCGGGCTCTTTTCAGTTAGCGAGACATCCAAGGGGGTTCGCTCGTTTGAAACGAGCTTCGCGAACAACGGATCGGCATAGAGATCATTCGAGGCCCAGCCTGACGGGTAGTGGGCCTTGCTCTTGGCAAATCGTGGAGTCGAGCGGAACTTGGCGAACCAGTCTCCCTTGAATTCCTGGGACGTGCTCCAGTGCAGATTCCCGTCCCCCTCGAAGAGCTTGTCGTCTGTGGTCGTGAATTCGAGGCCAGGCATACCTTCCAGCTCAACAAAGATATTGTTGAAGACCGATCGCTTTGTGTTGACATGTCCGCCCAGACCGCAGCCATACGCCTGCCGAAAGGCGGGAGTCCGGTAAACGACGGTATTGTGGTAGATGCGCATCGGCTCCCAAGTCGGGCTACCGTGATCTCCCGCAAAGCGGCCAGCCCACGGAAAACGGTGTGTTTCTCCAGCGACCTTCGAGACGAATTCCGGCTCGTCCGGGGTGACCGGCCATTGATAGGGAACGCTTCGGCGAAGATCGAACACGTTGCGATAAATCGACACACCCGCACCAGCCTCGTATTTCCCGGCAAAGGAGAAGCAATGCAGGCAGCGTGTGATCACATTCTGGTAGATTTCAACCGGCCCGCCGACACCGGCGGCCGTCAGGTAGATGCCATCGTCGTTGAAGTTGTCGATCAGGCAGTGATGGATTTTCAGATTCTTGATGGTACCGACGTATGGGCCGTCGTGCGAATCGGTCAACTCGCAGCGATCAAATTCGACATCCTGGCACGGCGAAGGCGTCGGGCTGGCCACGATCAGATAGGCGGATGCCCCGCGATACTTGTGTCCGGCCCGCGATGACCACGGTGCGGAGATTCCCCGGATCGCGGAACGCGTGACTTTGAGGCCCTTCACTTCCGCAAGTTTCAGTGCGGGAGATGCTCCAAGAACGGTCACTTGGTCCAGATCGATCCCTTCAGACTTGACGATTTCGACGGTTGCTCGACTCCCCCCTCGAATGACCAGCCCGCGGAGGCGAAGGTGCTTTGACCCGTCAATAGTCAGTGGCACCCCTGCTCCCGCGATGACGAGCGGTAACTTGCGAGGGTCCGTCTCGCCGCGATAGTTGTCGTCGCCGAGTTGCTTTACGGTGGTATGGGCCAGGCGGCAGTGGATGCGCTGGGTCTTGGCGTCGTACCATACGCCCGGCCCCGCATTGAACGGTTCGTTCTCGTTAAGCTTGTCTTTCACGGTCCAGTAGCCGTTATCGGAGTTCATATCCGTGCGATGGCGATAGCCATGAAGCGGGATCAGTGAATTAGCGAAATGCCCGTGTACGAGAGGCCCTAATCCCGCGAAGGTGTTGGTGCTCCGAAACTCGCCCTTCGCCCCGTCCGGCACGGGCTCCCAGGATTTCGCAGGGTTCTCCCGGAACTCGGCCAAACCCCCATCGAACACGGGTAACTCGCCCGGATACGACCGGATCGTAATCGGTTGATCCCTCTCCCCGAGTAGCTTCAGAACAACGCGTTCGTGATAGACGCCTCCGCGAAGAACGAGGGTTCCTCCGGGTTTGAGATCGCGGATGCCTCGGGCGACGGATTTCCACGGTTTTTCGACGCTGCCCAGTGCGGCATCATCACCCTGGGCGGAATCGACAAAGAAGGCGATCTCCCTGGCGAGAGGATCGCCTGAGGCGATTGGCAAAGCTCGCAGCGGCGTATGCGATTGCCATTTCTCAGCGGCGTCCGAGTGCGCAAGAATCAGAAACATGACGAGAAGACAGAATCGAGTTGTGGCACTACCGATCATGAGTTACTCCTCGCTCGGCGCGGACCCGCTGTCGGTCACGCCATTATCCGCCAGGAATGATTTCAAGAACACCACATACTGTTTCGGCCACTTCTCTTCTTTCGCGTAGCCGACGAGAGTGTCGATGTCTTCCTTGGTGCGCTGCAGTTCCTCGCCGCTCAGTCGCTGGAGATACATGGCCATGTATTCCATCGATTCGCTTGACGCCTCCCCGTTCACAACGGACGTATCCGAACCATCGAGAAACACGTAGGCATGCAACATCGCCAAGAATAGCGGATGGATGCCAAGTTCTTCCGGAATCTCCGGGAACACGGCGGTTCCTTCGGGGACCTCGTCCGCCTCGTCTAGCTCGTCTGGTTCGTCTGGTTCGTCGGACATCATCAACCTCCGGCCACGGCGGGAATAATCGCAATCACTTGGCCATCGGCCACCGCCGTGTCCATATCGTCCAGATAGCGGATGTCCTCATCGTTCACGAAGAGGTTGATGTAGGGCCGCAGCTTGCCGCCATCGAACAGCTTGGAGGCGATGCTGGGGAACTGCGACACCAGATCGGCTAACGCGATCTGGACCGTCGTCCCGGTGGCAGCGACTTCGGTCTTGCCCCCCGTGTGGTCGCGAAGCGGAGAGGGAATTTCGATCTTAACAGGCATCAATGAGCTCCAATCAACTGCTTGGTCTTTAGGTGAGCGGCAAGCGCGACGCTTGCTGCTGAGGAATCACGCAACAATTGGTTCATGGCCGACAACGAGGGATTCAAACTCCGCAAGCGACGGCTTGATATTCACAGGGGGCTCGATGGCCTCGTAGAGTGCATCCAGCGTCTTCAGGCCGTTACCCGTGATACAGAGCACGATCTCTTCGTCTCTCGGCAGACGCCCCTGTTCGATGAGTTTGCGAGCCACCGCGATGGTGGCACCGCCAGCGGTTTCAGCGAAAATGCCTTCCGTCCTGGCGAGAAGGGACATCCCTTCGATGATCTCGTCATCGCTGACATCCTCGGCCCAGCCTCCTGACTCACGGATCAACTTCGCCGCGAAGTAGCCGTCCGCGGGATCGCCAATCGCCAGCGACTTGCAAATCGTGACCGGCTTGCGGATCGGCTTGTGTCGTTCCTTACCGGTCTTCACGGCATCGGTGATTGGGTTACAACCCGTGGCCTGGGCACCGTACATCTTGCAGGTGTTCGCCTGATCCACGAGTCCGACCTTGTTCAGTTCGGTGAAGGCCTTGTGAATCTTGCCAATCAATGATCCACCCGCCATCGGGCAAACGATGTGCTGCGGGAAGCGCCAGCCGAGATCTTCGGCGATCTCGTAGCCGAAGGTCTTCGACCCTTCAGCGTAATAGGGACGGAGATTCACGTTCACGAAGCCCCAGCCGTATTTCAGGGCGATCTGAGTGCAGAGTCGATTCACTTCGTCGTAGGTGCCATCGACGGCCACGACATTGGAGCCGAAGATGCTGGTTCCGAGGATCTTCGAGCGTTCGAGACTGGCCGGCACGAGGATGAACGACTCCAGCCCGGCGGCGGCGGCATTGGCGGCAACGCTGTTTGCCAGGTTGCCCGTGGAGGCACAGCCGACGGTCTTCATCCCGAACTCGCGTGCCTTGCTGAGCGCTACCGAAACAACGCGATCCTTGAACGAGAGCGTCGGAAAGTTGACGGCATCGTTCTTGATCCAGAGGTTTTGAACACCGAGAGCATCCGCGAGCCTGTCGGCTTTCACGAGTGGAGTGCCGCCAACTTGGGGACCCACGCTGGGCTCGCCGGAGATGGGCAACAGTTCGCGATAACGCCACATGTTCTTGGGGCGCTTTTCGATCTTGGCGCGCGAGATGTTGCGGGCAATGGCCTCGTAATCGTAATCGGCTTCGAGTGGGCCGAAATCGTCCTTGCAGAAGTTGATCGCTTCCTTGGGGTACAGTTTGCCGCAGACTCGGCAGCGGAGGCCGATCGAGAAGTCGAGAGTAGCCACGTTCATCCTGGTCCGGGCTTGGCCCGGCAGCAACAGAATCAAAGGATATCAATAGCGGGGAGTTATCAGGGAACCGGAACGCCAATCGGATTGGCGACAAACGGTATCGGAGGGTGTGTTGCGGCACCCGCGTCTGATCTTCCCCGGCTAGCCGGGCAGGAGTTAGCACCGTTTCCGCTTGGCGGCCGGTTGCTGTGGCGTCGAAGGGCCTGTTCCCTCAGCCACTCTGGATCGTTCGTGAGGCCACGAAAAGAATCGTGGTAATGTTCCCACGGAACCCAAAACTGTTTGTGAAACTATAGAGGGCTAGTGCGAATTTGACAACATCGAATCCACGTTTTCCATCGTTAGTTATCGATGCTTCAACCAGTAGATCAGTAGCCAGCCAATCCCGCTGGCCAGACAGCCGATGACAAGAAGACCTGGAACCAGAATCATCCAGAGAGGGATAGACGCCCCTTCTTGTTCCTCGGTAGGATTGGCTTCCTCCTCGTTGATTGCCTCATCTTTCTTGCGCTTCTCCGCAAATACTACCACTGGAATCGTCTCGAAGAACGCTCCCGGGTCTTTCTGAGTCCGCTCCAGTTCGAGCACGAATTCGGCTTCCGTTTGCTCCGGATCGACATCCATCGGCGTTTCGGGATCTCCGGCCGTCCATTGCAACAGCGCATCGCGAACGGCATTCGCCGTCTGAAAGCGATTGCCAGGTCCCTTTTCCATCAAGCGATCGATGATGCGGGTGAATCCGGCTGGTAGAGTCGGGTTGAAGTCCGAGATTGGGTCCGCAAAATCCCGCTGGTGCTTCTTCATCTTCTCAATGGAGGTTCCACCGGGAAACGGCGGCTGCCCGGTCAAGGCGAAGTACATGGAGCAGCCAAGCGAATAGAGATCGGCACGGGCGTCTACGCCGGTCGGATCATCGACTTGCTCCGGCGCGATGTAGTCCATCGTTCCGACCACATAACCCTGCCCGCCTACGATCTTCTTGTCGTTTGGCAGTTCTTCGTCGACCGCAAGCGCCAGCCCGAGGTCGAGGATCTTCGCATGGCCATTGGGTGTGACCATGATGTTCGAAGGCTTGAGATCGCGATGCACAAGCCCCGATTCATGAACGCTCTGTAGTCCGTCGGCCACTTCCGCGAAAAATCGGGCCGCGCGCGTGTCGGACAGCGGACCCCGGTCGCTCACGAATTTCTTCAGGCTATCGCCTCGGATATACTCCATCGCGATGAAGTGGACACCGCTAAAGTCGCCTGCCTCATATGTCTTCGTGAGATGCGGATGGCTGACGCGCTGGGCGAGGTCCATCTCGCGGATGAAGCGGGCCAAAGTGCGGTCCTCTTCACGAGCCTTTTTCGGCGGCAACACTTTCAACGCGACCAATGCCTGCTTGCCGGCGGGTTTTCTCGTATCGTGCGCAAGGTACACCGTGCCCATTCCTCCCCGGCCAAGTGGCGAGAGGATGTGGAAATGCCCGAGCACGAGGCCTTGCCAGATTCCCTGCTTGAGTTTGGTGAACTGAAAGTGGGTGAGTGCCCCGCACGAAACGAGGTGTTCGCCAAGCTTGTCCAGGTCCTTGCCAACCGCTTTCGGTGCTTCGGCAATCAAGACATTTAGGCGACCGGGGCCCAGCAGCTTGCTGTGGCAAACGGTTTCCAGAAACCGGTCGAGTTCAGAACTCGGCAACGGGGGTGGGGGCATCGGTCGAATGATACGGCACTTCAGCAGATGAGTCCACTTGCTGCTTTCCACGTGGCACGCAGTCGTGTACCATCACTTCATACCTCGAACAGGACTCATCCATGCCCGGCGAATTCGAATTCGACGAAGAACCTGCCAAGCCAGCGCCACGTCCGAAGATTGAACGGCTCGAAAAAGACGAATACGAAGAGCAGCCTCGAAGCCGGCAACGGAAGCCACGCGAAGAAGAAGACCGAGACGATAGGCGGCATCCCCGCAAGAAGTCGATGTCACCGCTGCTTCTTGCTGGATTCATCGCGGGAGGTGTTCTGGCCATCGGGGGAGCAATCACCCTCGTGCTGGTCTTGCAGCCCAAGGATCCGGACACGCCGAAAGGTGGCTCGACGCCAGCCGCGACTTCGGGCAATCGTCCGGTGGTCGCTCCGCAGCCCAAGATCGATCCGACTAACCTCAGCGACGAGATGGAAAAACGAGTGCGTAAGGCGACGGTACGCATTTTGGTTCAAATGAAAGACGGGAAACAAGCGAGCGGAACCGGATTCGTCGAGAAGAACTCGCGGTTGGTCGTCACAAATGCTCACGTGATTGGCGCACTCAAGGGCGACGCCGGGCCCGAAAAAATCAACATTGTGGTCAACAGCGGCGAAGGGAAAGATAAGGAGTATCACTTGAGCGCGGAGGTGCTTGCAATTGATCAGGAGAATGATCTCGCCTTGATTGCACCCAAAATCATCTTCGTTGGTGAACGGCACATCGTTCCGGACGGAATCGTGGTCCCAAAATCACAGTCCCCCAAAGAACGCCAACGATTGTTCATCTTCGGCTACCCATTCGGCAGTGAGATTGGCAAGGAGATCACGATTGGCGAGACTGCTATATCGAGCCTTAGAAAAAACGATGACGGAAAGATTTACAAGATCCAGGTGCAGGGAGGATTGAATCCGGGAAACTCCGGTGGGCCATTGGTTGATTCCAAAGGAAACGTCGTCGGCGTTGCAGTTTCCATCATCAAGGGGACCGACGTGAACTTTGCAATTCCCGGCGAGATCGTCCAGGAGTTCATCGCGAAACATCGGAAGTAAATGCGAGCCGCCCGCCGACGCAAGGCAGCTCGCCAAGATTACTTTTGCCCGAAACAGAACAAGGTATTCGTACCCCGAATGTACAGCTTTCCATCCGCAACCGCCGGGCTCGCGTACACCTCTTCCTTCAGGTCGTTCTCCGCGAGCAAATTGTACTTCGGCTTGGCTTCAAACACGCTGACACGCCCCTTCTCGTTGATCGAGTAAATCTTGCCGTCGACCATGATCGGCGAGGCCGAAACCTCTCCGGTGCCGGCGAGCCGCTCTTCCCAAATCACCTTTCCGGTCTTCGCTTCGACGCACAGCCCTTTGTTCTCCTTGTCCGAGATCCAATAAACGTGCTCGCCATTGGCGAGAACCATCGGGACGTAGGGTGTGCCCTTGCTCATCTCCCACACGAGCGCGCTATCGGTGACATCGCCAGTCTTGCCGGCCGTAACGGCTACCAGGTGCCGGTCGCCGGCTCCGTCGCCGCTGATCGCGTAGATGAGCCCGTTGTGGAAGATCGGTCCGCCGACATTGCGAAGTGGGCCACCTTTCTTGCCCTTTTCCTTCGGTGCAGCCTTCCACACCCATGTCCAATTCCAGATGACAGCTCCGTCCTTCGGGTCGTAGGAAGTGATGCCGGCCGTACTACCCACGACGAGTTCTTTCTTGCCCTCACGCTCCAGCACGAATGGCGTCGTATAGCATGCACGGAATGCCGGTCGGCTCTTCTTCCAGGCGAGATCTCCGGATTTCTTGTCGAAGGCCATTACTTCCGCGAGGTCGTCTTGATCGACGTTCAGATAGACCCGATCTCCCAATACCATCGGCGACAGTCCCGGCCCATGCTGGCTCTTGAACTTGCCGAGGTCTTTCGTCCACAGCGGCTTGCCGGCATAGTCCCAGGCGGTGAACTTGATCTCATCGCCGTCCCAGAAGACGATGTAGACCCGTTCGCCATCTGCTGCCGCGGAACACGAGGCCATCGTGTTTTTCTGGTGAGTCTTGGCGGTTGAGCCTTTGATTTCCCGCGTCCAGTCGATCTTGCCGCTCGATGCATCCACGCAGAAGAACATTCGCTTGCTTCCGTCCTCCGAGGAAGATTGCAGGAAAACTTTCCCCTTGGAAACAATTGGCGAGGAGTTGCCTTTCCCGGGAAGCTTCGTTTTCCACAGTGCCGTGCTCGGGCTGAAATCGACGGGGACGTTCTTGTCGGAGGAGGTCCCCAACCCATCGGGACCGCGAAAGCGGTCCCAGTCGGCGGCTGCGACAATCGTTGTTGCCAGGAAAAGGCCCAGAAGGCCGAGTCGATAGGTGTGCATGGCGGGTGAGTAAATTCGGGTGAAAGAGTGAATACCAGTTGATGGGAGAATTATGCAGGGAATCCCTGGAAACGCCAATCTCCAATCGGCGTTCCTATTCGAGTGCCGGCTGCTCCAATGTACCCATGGCCTCGATCGCGTGATGGCTTTTCATGGGCAAACGCATGATGAACTTGCTCCCTTTGCCGAGTTTACTCTCGACCTGAACGTCGCCGCCGTGTTCGCGAAAGAGTTTTCGACTGACTGGTAAACCGAGGCCCGTGCCACGTGAACCTTTGGTGCTGACGAACGGCTTAAAAATGTCGTTCAACGTGTCGGGATCAATCCCTGGCCCGTGATCGAGAACGACGATCCGAACCCAGTTGCCGCCTTCTTCCAGCAGCGTTTGCACGCCCACATATGGGTCCTCTCGATCGTCCACGGCATCGAGTGCGTTGCTCAAAATATTCAGCAACGCCTTGTGAATGCCATCCGGATCGGCGGGCACGAGCGGCAGGCTTGGCGAAAGACGGATATCGAGCGTGATTTTGCGGTCATCCGCCCGACCGCGAACGACATCCACGACGTCATCGACTACCTTGTTCAAGTCGGTCATCTCGATCAATGGCTCTCGTTCCTTCGAGAATGAAAGCATGTCCAGCACGAGGTCGTGAATCTTCGCCTGATTTTTCTCGACCAGCCTCCAGCCCTTTTGCATCAGGTTATCGTCGCGGTCCGCCATCGCAGATCGAACCATGTCACTGCCAAACACGACCCCTTGCATGATGTTCTTGATGTGATGCGACAGCGCTGCAATTGTCTGCCCGATCGCTGCCATCCGTTCGCCTTGCACCATCGCGTTGTGATAGCGAGTCTCCTCAACAGCCAGCGCCGCCTGGTGCGCGATCGCGATCGCAAGCGTCAGGTGCTCTTCGGTCAGCCGAGCAACTGGTTCTGCCTGCCCCTCCGCGACCATCCGTTTGGTGTTCGTTACCGTGTCCAGGAACAGAACTCCGTGGGTTTCGTGCCGGCCTTTCATGGGCACGCAAATCACTTCGGAGATACTAAATCGCGTGATACTGTTGCCAGAAGCAAAACGGGCATCGCTAGCAGCATCGGAAATCAGCACGCCCTGCCTTTGGTCGAGGACCCACTCCAGAATCGTGCGGCTGACCGTCATCTTCTGTTTGCCTTGAGTCTCCTCTCGAAACCGGACTGCCTGCGGCTCGAACTCGCCGGTTTCCTGGTTCTTTAGCATCATGCAACCGTGATCCGCTGGGATCGAGTTGAAAATCAATTCCAGGATTCGATCGAGCAGTTGATCGAGATCGAGGATATGGCTGATGGCCTGCGTCGTTTCATACATGACGCTCAGACTCGCCAATCGGTCGTTGAGCCATTGCGGCCCGGCCTGGTCGGGGCGGGCGAGGATCCGGCTCCCTTCATCCTCGGCCACGGTCTTCACGATGGCCGAGGGAACTTCGTCGTCCTTCCGTGTGATCAAGCGAATCTGACCGGAAATCTCGGAATTGGAAGCGGCTCGTTCCGTTCGCACAGAACCGAAGACCATGATCGTCTGGCCAAGCGTGATGTGGTCACCCGCAAGCAGAACTGCTTCGCGAACAGGCTTGGTGTTGACGAGACATCCATTGGCACTGCCAAGGTCTCGCAGTCGAAACGCACCATCCAGACCAACAATCTCGGCATGTTTTCGAGAGACTTCGGTATCGTGCAGAACGAGGCGATTGTTCCGATCCCGGCCGATAGAAATGGAATCGCCAGCGGGCAGTTCATACTGCCGACCTTCATCGGGTCCTTTGATCACAATCAGGCGTGCCACGCAACTATCCTCCCTTCAACACCGTAGCCGAGACTATCGGGTATCGTCAAGCACCCGCCAAGAAGTCGCACTGCCAAGCGGCAACATTTTTTCAGGAATAGGACATCTCAGGACACCATCGGCAGGATGCCTCCACCGCACTTGCCCACACAACACCTGTATTTGCGTGAACCCAGTTTGTGAACCTCACTTTGAAAATTCCGACGACTTTTTTGGGACTGGTGAGGAAGTGCCTCTCAAATCTGCTCGCTCCGCCCTAAACTAACTCTCTCCGGAAAGGGTCTGTCGACGTGCATCAACGTTCTGTTCGCCCGTATGTGTGGATGATGGCCGGTAGCTGCGCGTTTGCCGTCATGTCGGCCATGGCCCATGCACTGGGCGAACGATGCAACTGGCAGACGGTCACTTTCTTTCGTGCCCTCCTTGTGTTGCTACTGGTGGGCTCGCTCTCGCTGGCCACCGGCACCAAGCTCGTTTTTCTTAGACCACGCAAGCTCTGGATCCGATCGATTGCCGGCAGCCTGAGCATGGTCATGGCGTTTTACGCCTTGTCAAAGCTACCCGCTTCCACGGTCGTGACGCTTTCGAATACCTTTCCGATCTGGGTAGCGATTCTCTCCTGGCCGATACTGGGAACCTTGCCGTCTCCGCGAGTTTGGCTCGCGGTGGCGGGCGGGATTGTCGGGGTCTACCTCATCCAGGAACCGCAGGGAGGCGATGATACTCTGGCCATTTTGCTAGCACTTGCGAGCGCGGTGGCAACTTCCATCGCGATGATCGGCCTGCACAAACTCCGCGGAGTGAATCCGAACGCGGTGGTCGTGCATTTCTCGGCTGTGGCAACGGTGGCCGCTTCGGCATCGTTCTTTCTTTTCGAACGCCGAGAGGGAGCAATGTTTTTTTACGACTCCCGGGCCATCTTTTTGCTGTTGGGTGTAGGTCTCACGGCCAGCATCGGGCAGATGTTCTTGACTCGCGCCTTCGCTCACGGGGAACCAGCAAAGGTTTCCGTCGTGGGTCTGTCACAAGTGCTGTTCTCCCTGGCGATTGATTTGAGTCTGCTTGGGCATTCTTTGACATCCACGGCGATCATCGGTACGCTTTTCATTCTCATCCCGACTTTCTGGGTCATGCTCGAACGGCGACGACGCAAGAAGCATGTTGAAGGACTTGTCATCGCGAAAGAAGACAGGAACGATGAGTTCGGCTCGACTGTGCCCGTGCGTGCCATTTGATTTGTGGTTTCACTTGGGCTTCAGAAGACCATCGTCTGATTTGGAGCATCCATGAAGTTGTGGCGTCTCGCTTTTTTCGTGATCTCGTTCCTCGTTGGCTCGGTTCAGGCCGATGAGTTGTCCGACAAGATCAAGGCCGTGATCGAGGCCCCGGAGTACAAGGCTGCTCGTTGGGGGCTGCTCATTGTCGATGCAAAGACCGGCAGCACAATCTACGAACAGAACCCGGACAAGCTGTTCCTGCCCGCGTCGGTCACCAAGCTGTTTTCGTGCGCGACCGCGATCACGGAATTGGGGCCGGACTTCCGCTTCACGACGCCGGTCTATCGCCACGGCGAAGTTACATCTCGCGTTCTTAACGGCGACCTGATTCTTGTTGCAAGCAGCGACCTCACGTTCGGCGGACGGCGTGGCAAGACAACCGCGATCGAGTTCTCGGACAACGACCACACTTATGCCAATGGCGGTGCCATGAACGCCAAGGTCACGAATACCGATCCTCTTTACGCACTCAACGAACTAGCCAAGCAGGTCGCCAACGGAATTTCCGAAGTCAAGGGCGAAGTGCTCATCGACGATCGGCTTTTTTTGCGAACACGGTCGAGTGGTAGCGGACCGGAAATCGTCTGTCCGATCTTGGTGAACGACAACGTCGTGGATGTCATCGTAACGCCCGGCGAAAAGACCGGGACTCCAGCCGTCGTGAAAATGCGGCCAGAAACTGCCTACCTCCAGATGGATGCGGACGTGCGAACGGCCAAGGAAAGCTCGGCTGCCTCAATTTTCGTAGAGGCTACGGGCACGGGACGGTTCATGGTGCGTGGAACGATTCCCTTGCGGTCTGCACCGGTCGTGCGAATTTACACGGTCGACGAGCCAATGTTGTTCGCACGAGCTTTGTTCATCGAGGCCTTGCGAAAACACGGTGTGAAAGTCGCGACCAGCCTGCACCGTCCGCGTCGATTCGATCTGCCTGCCAAGGACGCGATGGGTCTCGTTCGTATCGGCGAATATCACTCGGAACCGCTTGCCGATACTCTCAAGGTAACGCTCAAAGTGAGCCACAATCTTTACGCGAGCACGCTGCCGGTGCTCGTTGGGTTGAAACGCGGCGACGGAACGGCGGAAGCCGGCCTGCGTCAACAAGGAAAGATGCTCAAAGGTTTTGGTGTCGATCCCGAGCGAGTTTCGTTCGCGGGCGGTGCCGGTGGCGCACAAGCCGATGCCGCGACTCCCAGAGCAACTGTTGGCTTGTTGCAGGCAATGTCCAAGCACCCCGCAGCAAAAGAGTATTTCGATGCTTTGCCGGTACTCGGCATCGATGGCACACTTGCGGAAGCGGTCGCGAAAGATAGCCCGGCTCGTGGCAAGGCCCGTGCGAAGACCGGAACACTCTCCTGGTACGACTACCAAAACGAACGCATGCTCTTGCGAAGTAAGGCCCTCGCCGGCGAGATTGAAACCGCGAAGGGAACAAAACTCTACTTCGCGATATTTCTGAACGACATGCCGCTGCCACGGAACATGACCGCCGGCGACCAAGGCAAGGTTCTGGGTAAGATTTGCGAGATCGTTTACAAGCATGGGCGGTGAAGCGTGGACTGAGCAATGTCGCCTTTCGCAACCGCCTCCAGATGATCCAGTGCCGCATGGCTCGCGTGAATCTGGCAAGTTCGAGCGTAAAAGTAGCCAATTCGGGTCAGCCAGTGTCCCGGGCGCGACCACGAGGTTAGCGATGCGGCAACATCGCCTGTTGATCGATCCTTCTCAACCGCAAAGATCTCTTCGCCCAACTCCGCGTGGCCCTTCAACGTTCGATACGTGAAACCTGTCTTCCAGCCGTTCGAAGTATGCTCGTCGAAGGTCGCGATGACCCGCGAGGCCACGAACATTCGCAGTCCGGGCACGAGCCGATAGGTCAGCCCAACCGTATCTCCGACGGAGACTGGCGTCTTCGCCATCACAGGCGTGAGAACGGAAAGTGGGAACACGCGATAGTCGAGAATTGCTGAGGCCACGCGCCGGAACGGCCCGTCCGGAAGCGGATCGCCTGGAGGCTCGCGGCCAACCACTCGAACGTAGCGGCCGCGATCATCCGATGGCCGTGGTCCGCCGAGCAGCTTGGCAGGGAAGCCGCGGCTTGCCCAGCGATCGAGATTGGGCCGGCGACCGAGAGGGAGGAAGATCATTTAGTACATAGTACTCAGTACTATTTCTTGGCCGGAATTAATTCGGCCGCGATCAGGCGATCCTTGCCGCGTATGTACATCATTCCGTGCGAAACCACCGGAGCCCCCCAGCTCGGAAAGTCGAGTTCGGTCTGCCATTTCGCTACCGGTTCGAATTTTTTCGGGTTCACCTTGATCAGCATCAAATCGCCCCGCTCCCGCAGGCACAGAAAATGGCCATCGATCAGTGTAAGCGAGCAACGTTCCAGGTTCGGCTCCTTCCAGATTACCTTGCCCGTTGCAAGTTCGACACAGCGCAACTCGGCCTCGTTCTCGTGCCGGCCACTCGATGCGTACACGTACCCATCGACATGAACCGGTGTGTTCCAGTGGCAACGCAGGGTTTGGTCGTCGCGTTCTTTCTCACCATCGGTCCAGATTGTTTCGCTCTTCTTACCTGCCGCGATCTTCAGTAGCGCCGAGCCGAATCCATAACACTCCGTGATCAATACTCGATTGCCGACGATCAACGGGTTGCTCGCGTTCACGCTCTCTAGGGGCTTTGATCGCCAGGGGAACTGGAAATCGACTTTGCCCATCTTGGGCTCGAAACCAACGAGCCCGCCACGAGCGAAATAGAGGCACCAGCGTCGCCCATCAATCGTTGCGAGGACCGGGCTTGAATAAGAAGCAAGTTCATCCGTGATCTTGTAAACGACTTTGCCCGTGAGTTTATCGAAGGCCACGATCCCGGAACCGTCTCCCTTGGCTTCGCGAAGGTCTTCCGGCCGAGGTCCCTTCGGGCTGCCACCGACGGCGACGATCAAGAAATCTCCCTCCACGATTGGCACACTGCCGACGCCGAAGAAGTTCTTGTGGACGTGAAACTCCTTTTGCGTGTCTAGGCTCCAGACTTTCTGGCCATCTGCAACGTTCACGCACACGAGCGTTCCATCCGGGCCATAAACGTAGACCCGATTGTCGTCAACGACCGGGCACGCCCGGGGACCCGGAGAGTAGCCGTACAGGTCTTCGTAGGTTGTCGGAAACTCGTATTTCCAAAGCAGCTTGCCCGTCTCAGCGTTGCGGCAGGACAGTCGGCAGTCGTCGCCGAAGCGGTCGAAATGAAACAGGCGACCCCGGCTCGTGACGGGAGGTGCGTAGCCGAGGCCCATCGGTGCTTCCCAGACGACCTTGAGCCCCTCGCGGGGCCACTTGGTGAGGATTCCGCTCTCAGCCGAGACGTTATTCGAGGTTGGCCCAAGGAACATCGGCCAATCGGACCCGGTTTTTCGTGTGCGGAGATCGGGCGGGGTCTCCGCACACGCCATGGACACGAAGAAAAAGAGAACGCAGAGGGAACGCATAAGGCATCTCTAATGGATTAGCTTTCGGCCATCGACATAGACTGCACGAATATTCAAATCCGAATCGGTCACGAGCAAGTCGGATTTTTTGCCGACTGCGATGCTGCCAACGTCTGCATCTACTCCAGCAATGCGGGCCGGCGTGAGCGAGGCCATGCGAACGACTTCTTGGAGAGGCGCACCGGTCGCGGCCAGGAATGTGCGAACGGCATGATCCATGCCCGTGACGCCGGAGGCCAGCGACTTGCCATCGAGCGTCACGCCGACGTTGCCAAGCTTGCGAACGGGTTCGCCACCGTCGAGCGGCCCGAAGATGTACTCGCCATCGGGCATATCGAGCGCACGCATGGCATCGGTCACGAGTGCCAGGCGATCCGGCCCTTTCACTTTGTAAGCCAGCTTCAACAGGGCTGCTGAGAGATGCTGCCCGTCGGCGATTACCTCGGTCGTGAGTTCATCGAAGAAGAGGGTCGCTTCCATGACGCCCGCCCGCATGGGGTAGGTTTGCGATTGCCGCAATCTGGCCCGGTCCGACATGGCGCAGAATAAATGATCGATGTGAGTGACGCCCCAACGGATTGCCTGTTCCATCTGCTCGAAAGTCGCATGAGTGTGGCCCGCATTGCAACGAATTCCCTTGGCCCGACAAGCCAGGACGAATTCTTTTGCACCCGTTAATTCCGGTGCCACGGTGGCATTGCGAATGTCCGCAGCGAAGTCGAGATAAGGCTCGTAGTCGGACGGCGTGGGTGGCCGGACCGTGGTGGCCGGGTGGCAGCCTCGTGCTTCCGGAGCGAAGTAGGGACCGTAGATGTGCGCCCCGAGGACCTTCGCCCCTCCCGTGTATTTGTTGCGAAGATCGCGGACGATTCTCAAAAAATGCATGTGCTGATCGTGCCGGGCGACCGTCGTTGTGGGCGTGCAACTCGTGGTTCCATGCCGGGCGTGGGCGGCGAGAACCGTGCGAAAAGCATTCTCGGTGCAGTCCATGAAGTCCGCGTTGGCTCCGCCGTGTACGTGCAAGTCCACGAATCCTGGGAGGAGATAGCCCCCTTCCAGGTCTACGATGGCATGCCCGGTGGGAGAGCGCAGATCGGCCGGTCCCACGTGCTGGATGCGGTCGTCAAGCGTGACGACCTCGCCATCGAGGAGAAGTCGGTCGGGAAGAACGATGGTGCCGTTGAGGAATCGAAGCATGGTATCTTCGACAAAGTTTACCCGATCGGAGCGACTCCGGCGACCGTCCTTTTCAGGAACTTTTTCACAGGTAGCAAGCCAGGCAGGGTGGAGGGGTCGGGAGTTTGGGGAAATACCAGTAGACACGCTAAAGTGGCGAACCCACGAAGTCGAAACAGAATCTTGGAAGAGCAACCCTCGATGTCAAGGAGGGTGCCTGAGCCAACCGCCCGCCGGCGCACGGTTCAGATATTCGGCAGACAGGAAGTTCGATCGGCCCACGGGCGAATCGGCCACGTTTCCCCAGGGCATCGATCCATTCGGAGGTGAACCCAAGTGAACACTGCTATTCTTTTGTTTTCGGCGTGCTTGGCGGGTGCCGATCCGGTACCGCCACCCCCAGCCGCACCGGCCCCTGCGGTCGTCAAGGCTGTGAATAACAATCTGGCCGATTGCTGTGGCAAAGCTTCGGTTTGCGGCGATAGCTGCCCGAAAGTCTCGTGTGGCTTGATCCAAAAGATCAAGGACAAGATCTCCTGCTGGAAGAAGTGTGTTGAGAAGTCGAACGATTGTAGCCACAAGAGTCTGTGCGATAAGCCAGCTCCAGCTCCGGTTGCGGCTGTGGCTCCGGCTCCTGTTGCAAAAACCGCTGCTGTGAACAAGGATTGCTTCAAGGGCGATTTGTGCAAGAAGATCGACGACTGCGGCAAGAACGCTTGTGGCCGAGCCCAGGTCAGCAATTGCGATGATTGCTTCGATAAGCTCTGCTGGAAGCCAGGCTACTTCTTGCACAAGTGCAAGGAAAAGCTCTGCAGCGCTAGCGACAAGAAGGATAACTGCTTCCACGGTGGTTGTGGAACGGCTGCCATGCCGAACTCTTGCGGCACCTCGGTGATCGCTCCGGCGGCTCCAGTTGCCCCAAAGAAAATCCCAGAGAAGGTTGGCTAGGCCTACCCGATGATCAAGCCGTCCCTGACGGCCGGCAATTCGCCGAAGACCATCGACCTGACCCCGTCCGCCTACTAAGAACGAAATCGTAACGAGCCACGAAGCCCGCGAGTTTCTCGCGGGCTTCGTGCATTTTTACCCATCTTTCCCACACTGACCTCGGCTTGATTCGCGATCACTTCGGGTTTATAGCCCACCCCAACGCTCTTTTGGGAGGGAACAATGCGATACGCGATAGGATTCCTTGGCTTGGCCCTGTTGGCCGTGGGATGTACCGACAGCAGCAAGCCGAAAGCTGACGCCAATCTCGCCGCGACCGGCAAGCCGGCTGACGACGAAACAAAAGCTTGCATAACGAGTTACCTCGTCCAGTGTGGTTGGAAGGAAGTCGAACTCACCCGGCTGGACGAGCGTGCCGACGTGCCTCGTGAAGCCATGATCCTGAGCGGCGAAGCCTGGGCATTTACATTCACGGCCCGCTACACAAACGTAGTCGGCGAGCGGCTAACGAGCGAGAACTGGGTGGCCGTACTCGCACGAGACGAGGGAAAACCACGTGTGAAGAGTTGCCTGGATAGCTCGAAGAAATTAGTTGGCGGACACAGCGGAGCGGAAGGCACCGATGTTGCGGTGCTTCTCCCAATGCCGGAAGCCGATAGCTTCCCGGCGATCGTGGCACCCAAGTAAGCAGGAATCAGGGACCAGGAGACAGAAAGCTATCTTCTGCCTTCTGGCCCCTGGCTCGATCAGTTCTTGTAGTCTTCATGGCAGGCAACGCAAGATGCGTTCACGGCCGTGAATGCTTTGGCCAGGTCGGAGGCAGTAGTCTTCTTCTTGGTGGTTGCTAGAAGTGCCTCGGTCGTCGAGATCATCTTGTCGTTGAATTCTTTCCAAGCGGCGATGTCTTTCGCTCCAACAGGCTTGATGATTGTCTTGCTGTATTCGCCCATTGCCAGCAAGCGGTGAGCAATTAATGCAACATCCGCAGGCTTGGCGGTCGCTTTCTTGCCATTGGCGATGACGTCTGCTTCAACATTCGTGCCGTATTGTGCCGGTTTCATGAAGTTGATCATGACATCTTTCGAGGTCACATCAGTGGGGAACTGCTTGAAGAGGTCGATTTTCTTCGGATTGGCGGAAGCCTTCACGTCGGCTAGCCCCTTGGCTGCCTCGGCCGCCGCCTTAAAATTCCCTTCCGCCGCGGCCTTATAGATCTTGATGGCCTCATCGCGAATCGCGGCCGCCTTCCCATCTACCGCAGGGTTGCCCGTGATTCGAGCGTTGGCATAGCCGGCCATGATCATGGCACTCGACTTGATGCCGGAACCTGCACTCTTGCCAACCAATTTCTTGTCCTTGGCCGTCGTTGCCTTGTCTACCGCTTCGACCGCCTTCGCGATTAGCTTGGCATCCTGATCCACCAGGGCCTTGAATTCATCGTCCGTGGCGTCGGCCGCCTCAGCCGGGCAGAAAAAGGCCATGCCTGCCAACAGGAACGAGGAAACCAACCAGAACCGAGCCGGGATTCGCCACATGGATGTCTCTCCGTGAAGAGGGGAACTTTGAGTTCGTCGAGGTGACTCTCGCTCCGCCCGAGACACATCTGCTGGCGGGGAGGCCCCAATCCGCCTCTATCTTAGCGCCGCGTGTAAAGGTTGCAAGAGACCACTTCACTTTCCCATTTCCTCCGAATGCCTCACGTCCGGAAGCACGGATTGAACATATTTCCCTGGACAAAACCGACCGCCGATGGCATGGGGTTCCTCTCATTCCAGTGGTCGAAAGTTGCGAGTGCCGGTCGTGATCCGAACGTGTCCTGGGGAGGCGCGGGCGATTGTCGCAATCGGAAGGCTCGAACGAACTAAGGAAGCGGACACGATTGTCCGACTCCAAACATGCGGCATTTTCGGCTTTGGCCGGGAATGGTTGCAGGCCGGTGGGATGAGTGTCCGATACAGGGTTGGGGCTGATTCCGTACCGGAATCGCCCCTAAGGGGTTCGACAAGATTTCCACGCCGCACATGTGCGGAGCTTTTTTCGGAATCGCCCGCGTCTGATGCGATCCTGACGGCCGAGCCAAGGAATGGCCCGGCGACCCAGGTTCACGCCAGCCGCACCGAGAACGGCTTCGTTAGATGTGCGTAACGGCCAAATGGGGGGAACTACGCAAGCCTACGGGTTAGCGTGGTTCAGTTTGGCCGATGTGGGGCCTTGTCGCTCATCAGGGAGGTGCCCTCATGGTTGCGCTGGCAGAATTGGATATTCCACAGGTTTGGCAGGCTTACCGGGCCACTTGCGAAGTGGAATACCGGAACCGCCTGATCGAACGGTATCTTCCACTCGTGAAGTACAATGCCGAACGAATCTGGGCAAGATTGCCCGATGGCGTGGAGCTGGACGATCTCATCAGTTCCGGAACCTTCGGACTGATGGACGCCATCGACGCATTCGACCTCAACCGCGGCGTGAAGTTCGAAACGTACTGCGTCCCGCGAATTCGTGGGGCCATGCTCGACGAACTCCGAGCGATGGATTGGGTGCCACGCCTGGTTCGATCGAAGTCTTCAAAAATGGAAGCGGCTCGCAAGGAACTGGAGGCCAGCCTGGGTCGACCGCCGCGACCGGACGAACTGGCGGCCCGGCTCAACATCTCGCTCGATGAACTCAAAGAGTACGTCGGCGAAGCCACGGCCGTCGGGCTCGTGAGTTTGAATAAGAAATGGTACGAAACGGATAGTTACAAGGACGTTCGCGAGATCGACATTCTCGAGGACAAGAAGTCCGAAGATCCGACCCATCGCCTGCAGAACCGCGACATCATGCGGCTCGTGACCAAGGGCCTCAATCGCAACGAACGCCTCATCATTATTCTGTATTACTACGAAGACATGACGATGAAAGAGATCGGGACCACGCTCGATCTGAGCGAATCCCGCGTGAGTCAAATGCATTCGAGCATCGTGGCTCGCCTGCAAGGACAGTTGTGCAAACGCAAACCGGAATTCAATACCTGATTCGACCATCCATCGGACTCATCTACAGAAGCCGGGACCGCAAGGATCCCGGCTTTTTTTACGGGTGAGCCGAGCAGCGTAAGCTGCCGGATACTGGGCCAGAGCCCGGCAGCTTACACTGCTCGGCTCGCCCAGGCATGCCTTTTAAGCAAACAAGATTGGCGCAACAAAAAAGCGTCGGCCAAACGGCCGACGCTTGCGAAAACCGTTCTGAATTAGTCTCGCGTTCGTTTGACCGGAAACGTCGGAATCGGTTCCAGTTTCACGGCACCTGCTCCATCTGCAGGGGCCTTCTTGGGGTCAATCGAAACCTTCTCCGCCTTCAGAGTTTCCGTGGATGCCCGGTACATCCAAGTCGCGTTGCCGGTCCAGCGGATGCCGGAGGCTTGCATTGGGTCCCCGTCGCCAAGTCTTTCGAAATCCAACTGCAAGGTTTTCCGCTTGATAATCGTCTCTCCAGGTCGATCAATCGGCTTCTCGGCCGTGTAACCGTTCGAAAGACCTGCAATAAAGAGGCTGAATTT
>SIAJ01000119.1 GCA_009691845.1 Gemmataceae bacterium | reverse complement strand
TCGTGGACCGTGATCTTGCTCACGTCTTCCAGGTATTGCCAGTGAATGCTGCCCCACGATACGCCGGCATCGGATTTCTTCACGGTCACGCGACCATATTCCGGCTTGACCTCGGTGCGAAATAGCTTCTGTTCGTAAAAGCCTGTTCCCGCCTCGACGTTTTCCGGCCTGATCGGCATGTCGCCGACCGTCACCTGCACCAGAGCGTCCGACTTCAGCAGGTCCGTGCCGCGAATGAGCAACGCATACACCGCGTCGGCCGTGGCCTTGGTCGTCTTCCAGTTCTGCGTTTGCTTCTGCTTGAGCAGCCAAACCTTGCAATCCTCGACCGAGGCCGCGTCGTTGACGACTTCGTCGAACGCTTCAACCATCATGGCCTGGGTTTCGATCGGAGCGTGATACCACCAGTATGAACGCTCCGTGTCCCGCCAGAACATGCCGAGTTCTTCATCGGAGACCGAACGCTCCTTGATGCTCGCCATGATTCCCTTCGGCGTCTCCGCATCGCCCCAACGCTTGAGAGCGATCGCGAGATGAGCCTGCGATTGCCGATTGGCCAGTTGCAGCCAATACTTCTTGGCCTGCCCACGCCAATATTCATTCGCTTCCTTGTGCTCAGCCGCGATCGGCTTGTCCTGCAAGTAGAACGAACGGCCATAAAGATAGAGTGCGACGACGGACGAGAGATGGTTCTTATCCTTGTCGCTGTGCTTCAGAATCTCGCGGTACATCTTGTCCATCCAGGCATCGAGCCGGGTGAGCGACTTGATGGCCGGGGCCTGATCGACCTGCACTCCCAGGTGCCGCATTCGGCCAAACCCGGTCGTGATGTACAGCGTGATGTAATCGTTGTCCGGCCCACCTGGGAACCACGGCCAGGCACCACTGGCGTTCTGCATCTCCGCGAGTTTGCGAAGAACGCGCGCTGTTTCTTCGTTCAGGCGATTCTCTTCAAACAGAATGCCCACGTTCCGCCGGACTTCCGATTCCTTGTTCGCGTCACGAAGCCAGGGGGTCTCTTCCAACATCACGGACTTCAGATCCTGATTCTTCGTCAACGGCGAATCGAGGGCCGGTGTGTTTCGCCATTGCTCGAAGACCTTGCGAATCTTCGGATCGCTAGCCGCGATGTGCCGGGCCAATGCATTCGCATAGAGGCGATTGAACGTCTGCTCCGTGCATTCGTGCGGAAACTCCATCAGGTATGGCAGTGCCATCACCGCGTACCAGGCCGGTTGGCTGCACATTTGCACCGTGAGCGATTGATGCTTGAGCGTGTCGCTCTTGCCCGAATCGATCAGCTTGGCGAAGTTAAACGTCTTCGATCCTGCTCCGCGAATCGGCAGCGGAATCGACTCGGTCACCAGCACCCGGCGGCTTAACACCGGCAACATGCCTTCTTCGCCGTCCGAGAACTTGTCGGTCGCACCGACGGCCTTGTAGGTGATCGGCCCCATATCGTCGGGAACCGTGATCTTCCAGTAGAAGGACTTCGACGAGTTCGGCTCCAACTCGAAGGTCTGATCGGTCGAACTGTTGCCGAGGGCCCCATCGACCGAGGCACCGCTGCGGGTATCGTTGAACGCGAGCCGTACTTTGCCCGACTGCTTGGTTTCGGCCTGATTCGTGACCTTCACGCTGAACTCAAGCAGATCGCGTTCACGTAGGAATCGCGGCGGGTTGGGCTGAACCATCAAGTCCTTTGCCGTCACCAGTTCGCTTTGCAAATAGCCGCTCTTGAGTTCCTTGTCGTGTGCGAAGCCCATGAACTTCCACTTGGTCAATGCTTCCGGCATGGTGAATTCCATGCGGACCGTGCCGTCTGGGCCTGCGGTCAGGTGCGGATAGAAGAAGGCAAGTTCGTTCAAATTCTTTCGAGCGGACACACCGCTTAGATCGGGGCCATTGCCGCCTGGGCCACCCTCTCCGGCGTTATTACGGTCTTTATCGCTGCCAGCCTTCGCCAGGCCATTTGCGGCTTGTTGTTCGCGCAACTCGCTCCTCTTGGAGTCTTCTCGCGGGGCGCCAGAAGCCATCGGTGGTGGTGCACCTGGAGGTCCGCCTGGGCCGCCACCGAAGCCGCCTCCCCTCATGCCATCTCCGTAGTACATGTAGGCCCACATGTTCACCGTGATGTCATCAGGCAGCTTGCGGTAGCGCATGTCCACGTGTTGATAACCGCCGTTCCACTGGCCTCGGAAGTGGTGCAACTGACGAGCCATGTTCTCGAACTGCATCGACAGGTTCGAATGGTCGTAGTGGAACACGCTGAATTTTTGCATCCAGTTGTGCGGCAAGTACGCATCGAGCGAGGCGTCGTACATGGCCGCGACCATTTCGGCTGTGGCCTTCGCGGCCTTGGGCCCGGAGATGACGGCCGTAAAGGTCTCCTTCTTGCCCGGCTCCAGCTTCGAAACGAAGTGCTCCCACTTCACCGTCAGGTCCTTGTTCGACCACGGCACATCAACGTGCCGATTTTCCATGTAGCCCCGGTTCTCGCGTACATAGGTCACGCGGACGGTGAAGCCGCCACGCATTTCTTCTTGAATCGCCTGCTTGAATTGCACTTGAGTCTTGGCGGCATCGGTCCAGAACGATTGCAACTTCTTGCCGCGATGCTCAACCTCGACGAAGGCTCGGCCTTTGTCGTATCCGGTTCCCCAGAGTGCCATGAACTCTTCGCCTGGCTCGAACTTCCATTTCGGTGCGACGAACAAATTCGGTACCTTCAACGCGAGTTTCGCATCGCCTGGCTTCAGCACGCGAATCTGCATTCGAGCACTGACGTCCTTGCCGAAGCGGTCTTTCGTTTCGGCAACGGCCCGATAAATACCGGCATCCAGGTTGAACGCGAGTTCTTTCTTGCCTTCCTTTGCCGTGGCAAAATCGACTGTCGTCACCACGTCACCAAGTTCCCACGTGCGGGGATCAGCCGGGTCCGGCTTCGGATCGGGGATCGGTCCCTTGCCACGGAAGCGTGGGACGATTTGGCCGAACAGAATTGGGCGTTGAACTTTCTCAGGGGACTTCAAACGGTAGAGCTTCACGACTCCCTTGGCCGGCTGACCTTCGCCATCGAGCGATGTGGTTGTCAACGAAACCTTCACCTCGGAGCCAACCGTCTGCCAATCCTCGGCCTTCAAGTTCGCTTGAAGAGCCGTGTAGCTCACGACCGTGGCTTTAGAGCCCGATCGAGTTTCTCCAGTCGTGTCGGTCACATCAGCATGGACCGTGTAGTGGAACGTCGGCTCATCTTTCTCTGGGACACTCACGTCCGGTTTCGCAGTGAACGTGATGGGGAATGTGCCATCAGCCTCGGTCATCGAGAAGCCGTGCGCGATTTCCTGGGCCGCTCCGCGATGCGGCGGAATTCTCCACCAGCAACATTCGTAGAACCAAACCGGCCAGCGAACCTCGCGGGTCACGCGATAGCGAACCTTGGCACCGTTTACAGGCGAACCAGTGTAGCTCAGGGCCTTGCCCACAACATTCACTTCGCCGTTTAGCTTTGGCGCTTCCTTGGGTGCATCAACAGTGACCACGAACTTCGGCCGTTTGTACTCTTCCACGTTGAAGTGGGCCGCACCACCACCTTCGCCGGGAATGACGATGTGCATGTGTCCGGCCAGCCGATCACGCGGGGCCGTGAAACTGCCGCTAATCGAACCGAAATCGTTCGAGGTGAGATCCTGTTTAGCGATCTCCTTGCCGTTCGGATCGTTGAAAAGGACCGTGACCTTGCGACCAGGAATTACCTGGTAATTGTTTCCACGCGAATCGGCCACGAGGCAGATGCCCTTGAAATGCACGGTTTGCCCGGGGCGATACAGCGATCGATCCGTGAAGAAGATGGTCTGGGAGTGTGGCTTGTACTGATCGGGATACTTGTAGTTCGAGTACTCGTGGCTGGTTGCGAGTTCCTGCCCCTCGTGGTCGGCAAGGATGAACACGCCTCGATCGTGGCCTTCGAGCGAGAACAAGCCGTTCTGGTCGGTCTTGGACTTCGGCCCTTCCACAATGTTGCCGGTGTTGTTCTGCCGGATCCAAGTCCGAATGTTCGCGTTGGCGATTGGATCACCCAATTTCGCATTCAGCACGAAACCTTCGAGACGGCCCTTACCCCATTCGGTTCGCATGACGAGAGCCAGATCGCTGACCCAAATGTCGGCCGTGGAAATAATGTTGCCCCCGTCGCCGAAGTTGGCTGCGGGGCTGGCGACGATGAAGTAGAAACCGGGTTTCAGGCCTTTGGGCGCTTCGAGTTCTTGCGTGCGTTCGTGAAAATCGGGGGTCGATGGCAGATCGGCCGACCATTCCAATTCCGGCTTGCGGTTTACCAGTTCGTTTCGGTCGGCTTCGGTCAGGTGTTCCGGCCGCCAGCGATCGCGAGTGAGCCGGGCTTGCCAGTTAAGCTTCACGGCTCGGAAGTGGACCTTGTCGATGTTCTTGTAAGTCACGCGAATCTGCGGCTGCGGATCGTTCCACACGCGTTCCGTCATCAGTTGAACTTGCTTTGCTTCGATCGTCAGAACGAGGTTCTGACAGAGCTTGCCGCCGTTGCTCTGCGGGAACGCATCGCGACCCGCCATGGCGATCTTGCGGGCTTCGACATGTCCACTTTCGCCATGCAGTTCCGTGGCCAGGCGGACGCGAGCCATTGAAGCGAGTTCATGTTTCTCGTTATCGGCCGCGAATTTCTTGAGGGCGTCCTTGTATTTCGTGCTCTTACTCTCCCCGAAGGCATTCGCATGAGCGAACTGAAGTCGCGACAGATCTGCGTCGAGATAGGCCGATTTGTCTTGGTCGTTCTTGTGGTAGTTGAGCAAATCCTGATACAGTTTGATGGCTTTGACCTTCGGCGAATCCAGGTCGGTCGTTTGTGGCGACCACTTAAGGAACTCCTCGGCGGCGGCGAGAGCGGGGCTCTCGGCCGCGATTTCGAATGCGTCTTCCGACTTAGCACCGGCTTGTTCGCCCGACGTGTAGAACTGCAAGGCATCGAACGCGACGAAATCGTAGAGCGTCGGACGATAGGTATCGGGAATCGTTCCCTTCTCGAGCAGTGCATCGTACTCGGCGATCTTCACGGCCTTGAGTTCCTTCTCCGCGCTCAAGGCTCTCGTGAACTGCTTGTCGATCTCGGCAAACAACCTCGGTAAATCCCACGTCGTAAAGTCTGTGCTCGGCGAATCGGCCGTGGCCGTGCGACGAACAAATCGCCAGCGGTTCTGTTGGAAGTAGTGCCAATACCAGTGGGCGACGATCGCGTCCATGGCCGGCACCATTTCCTTGGGTGCCTTGGCAATCTCGGCCTTCATGCGGGTAATGCGTTCTTCGGGCTTGTTGCCCTGAATATTTCCTTCGAGGGAGATCTTCTTGGAAATGGCTCGGATGGCTTCCGGGTAGGCTTTATCCTTCATGGCCGACGCGATGATCGGATCCAGTTCCTGGATGGCCGTCTTTGGCAGGCCTTTGTTCACGGCTTCGTCGACCTTTTTCCACTGGCCGGCCCGGTCGGGAGCAACCGTCGGGCTCGCAGCCATCAAGACGGCCACGCCAATGGCGGCCACCAGAGAAGTCGATCCGATCAGCACTCGTCGGGAGGGAAGAGACATCGGCCACCTCGAAAAAAAAGGATGCGCAGCCCGGAATATGGGTCCACACAGAGCCCCGCTATCTTATTAGACGAGGGGATGAACGGGATATTAGGGGAGCTTGTTGGCAGCGTTACATCGGCGTTACAGAACGGATGCGCCGGGTCGAAAGTCACTCCCCTATGCACCAGAGATTCTTGGTGCTCCGCACGTACATCCGCTTTCCCTCGAAAACCAACGAACTACGAAATGGTTCGAGAGTATTGTGCGCAATCTCCTTGTATTCACGGCCAGGCTGGAGAATCAGCGTGTGGCCATTGTCGCTGCTGACGAAGAGATATTTGCCCGCAAGCGTGATGCTGGGGTAGCACTCCCCACGCCCAAACTCCAATTTCTCCTCGTAAACGCGTTGGCCCGTTTTGGCATCGACCACAGTGAAGTTGGCCGTCGCGTTCAGGGCATAGATCAGGTCGTCGTGCAGCACGGGCGAGGGGAACCAGTAGCTACCGCCCTTGAGGCTCACACCTTTTCCCTTCCAAAGCGGCTCAATTTTCATTGGTGATTCCAGACTCGTCGGCAACGTGAAGCCTCGCGCCTGCCCGGCCATGAAGAATGCCTTTCCTTCCTGAATCAGCGGCGAATTTGGCCCGCAGGAGCCGAGATTCTTGGCAACAATAACGCCATCGCCAACGCGAACTATCTTGCCACTTGGATGCACGACGACATCAACCTCGCCGATACGGGTGTGCATCGACGTGCCATGACTAGGGGAGATTTTGGTCCGCCAGACTTCGCTGCCGTCCTTGGTATTCAAGGCAACCAGGTCCGAGAAATGCACCAGGAGTTTGTCCTTGATCAGAACGGGGGAGGCTCCGTGCCCATACGCCGCCGTCGGATGCTCGATGAGCTTGAGCCAGAGTCGCTTGCCTACAAGATCGTACGCGGCCGCCAACCCGTTGCCGTAGATGACGTAAATGTTCTTGCCATCGGTTACGGGCGTGGCCGATGAATAGCCGCCAGTGGGATGAAACCCGCCCGCGTTCTTACCGGGTTCCTTGTAGCGATTGAGAGTGGCCAGTGCCTGGCGCTTGGAGCGCAATTCATCGATGCGAGCTTGCAGCGGTTTGATTTTCGCGTCCGCTTCTTCCTTCGGCGTGGCATCGTCCTTGAGCATCTTTCGAAGGGCACTCATCTCTTTCTCAAGGGTGGATTGTTGCGCGGATATAGTCTTGTCTTGCTTGCTTTCCAGATCGATCAGGTCTTTTTCCTTTTCCGTCGGCTCGATTTCCTTGAAGAAGGACTCGTGCTGCCAAAGGATCTTGCCGTCGGCCTTATTAATGCAAAGCAGCACGCAGGGATCGGTGCAGGTGAAGAGTTTATCGCCCAGGATAACCGGGATGGCGTTGCTCTGCGTCAACTTGATTTTCCAGACCACGTTTTTCTCCAGGTCCCAGGAGAGCGGCGGCGTGGCGTCGGGATACCGGCCGGTGCCATCGGTGCGAAAGCCGATTGCTGCCTGACCGAGCACAGGAATGGCCAGAATAGCCACGAATATAGCAGTAACTGTTCGAGAGGCGATCATGTTCTTGGCCCGATCGAGTAATTGGAAGGACGAAGAGGGCGGAAATCAAATTCACTTCGTGCGCACCATCCGATACAGATCCGAAGTCATCTTCATCACATAAAGCACATCATTCTTCGGGTCGTACTCCATCCAGGTCAGGGCCGAAACGCCCTTCAGCTCTTTCGGCACCGCGACCGGCTTCGCCCAGGAAGTCCCGCCGTCCGTGCTCTCGATGATGCCGGCCTTGGTTAGCACGAACTGGTGTTTCGCGTCCTTGCCGAAAATGGGGCCGTATAAGCCATCCTTGATGTCGGAGATTTTCTTCCACGTCTTGCCTTGATCGGCAGTTGAGATCAACGAACCATCGACGAGCCAGTACAGCGTGTTTTCGTGCAGTTTGGGAAGTGCGGTTGCGTGATGCTCGGCGACCGGCTCAAAGGTCTTGCCCGCGTCCGTGGTCCGCAGCAACTTTGGTTTCGGACGGTCCTTCGTTTTGGCTTCCGCGACCAGGGCGGTTTGGTTGTCGAAGATCCAGGCCGAACTGTAGCCTTTGCCGATCTCCGCAAACGTTTTGCCGCCATCGTGCGAGGCAATGACCAATCCGGCTGCTTCGTGCTTGATCGCGAGCACGAACTTCGCTTCCGGGTCGGTCCAGTCCAGTACGGCCCAATCGACGTGCGTGGACTTGCCCTCCATCATCTTCCAGTTCTCTCCAGCGTCGGCACTCAGGCCAATAGGTGCCCCGTAGACCAGGGCGAACACTGCCCGCTTCGATTTCCCTGTGGGGTCTAGAACCATGCAGCCGGGCCATTCGGTTCGGCCCTTCACGACCGGGCCGTGTTTTCTCCAGGTTTTGCCCTGATCACTGGAGCGATACAGTCCCTTGTCGCTGACGTTGATCAAGACATCGCCCGTGGCATGGTCGACGGCGACCCCGCACAGGCCGCCGTAGCCCGGTTTCTCCGCCTTCAGGAGTTCCGCCGTGAGCGGTTCCCACTCGGCACACGTTGCCCGATTGACAAAGAGACATAGTCCCAGGAGTATCCAGGCTCGCTTCATGATCGTTCTCCCTTTACTTGTTCCCGATGCAGAACAGATTCCGGCCGCCGCGAATGTACAACCGACCCTCGGCCACGGCGGGCGATGCGTGGCTCGGATCACCGAGTTCATTGATACCGAGAATGTCCGCTTTGGGGCCGGCCTTGAGAACATAGCTTCGGCCACCGCTCGCGAAATAGACCCGGCCATCCGCAGTGGCAATCGCACTCGGCACGGCAGAACCGCCGGGCATGCGTTCCGTGAACACACTCTTGCCGTCGGCGGCCTGCCAGCAGTGCAGTACGTCGGGGCTCTGAAAACGGAACAAGTATTCGCCAACGACGATCGGCGAGCCGATGCTTTCCGTTAGCTTGGAAGACTTCCACTTCAGGTGCGTTTTGGTCACGTCCCCATTGCCGGTCGGATCGACGGCAATGCCGCCTCCACCTCGGCCACTATCCACATAAACCAGCCCTCCTGCCAGCACGGGCGAAACCGTATCCCCGATTCGGGAAGGCTTGGCCTCCCCGGAAGTACATGACCAGAGCGTGTCGCCCGTTGTAGGATCGAGACCTTCCAGCGAAGTTGCGGCTGCGACGAGCAATTGCTTCTTTCCCTTCACTTCCGCCAGAGTCGGCGTGCTATGTGCCCAATCCGCCGTCGGGCGTTTCTTTTCCCATTTCACCTCGCCGGTCTTGGCGTCGAGTGCCAGAAGCTTGGAACTCTTGTTCATTAAATCCAGGGCAATCAGCAGCGTGTCGCCGTGCAGGATTGGACTCACGCCCATCGCCACGTCGAACGAGTGCGGCGTCAATTCCTTTCGCCAGACGATCTTGCCCTCGCGGTCGAGAGCGGCCGCCACGGATGAACCGAACAGCACATACACGCGCTCGCCATCGGCCGTCGGCGTCGGTGCGGTGTAGCCGCCACGCAGGTCGGTCAATTTCCAGCTTCCGGGTGGAACCTTTGCATCCCAGAGTCGTTCGCCATCGGACGTGCGAAAGCAAACGACGTGATGCTCGGGGAACTCTTTCTCCGCGACGGCACCGGCCGGCCAATAGGAAAGCGTGACGAACACGCGTTCGCCCTTCACAATCGGGCTGGATTGATTCTGATCGTAACGAACCTTGTCCGTTCCTGGATAGAGAGGGGCCTTCCACAGAACGTTTTTGCCGTCCTTGCCGCCCCAGGTGATCGGCAAGTTCTTCTCGGTCGACTGGCCCATGCCCGTTGGCCCACGCCAGCCGGGCCAATCCTCGGCATGGGCGTTTGCGACGAGAACGAGGAGCAGGCAAGGAATGTAACGCATCACTTCAGTTCCTTCAGGCGAATGTTGCGGTACTCCATTTGCCCGCGATCGGCTTCCAGGCCAATGCCGCCGGTGGCTGGTACCTTCAAGGCTGCCTCCAGCACTTCACCGTTGCACGTGCAGTAAGCAGTCGTGCCCTTGACCACCACGATGATCTCGTTCCACTCTTGCGGCTTGTACTTCTTCAGCATTTTGTAAGGCCCCGCGACGAGGTAATCGCGGACTTGCAATTGTGGCTTGCGAACGAACAGCCCGCTATCCGCATCGACGGCCGCCCGGAATTCCAGCTTCAACTCGAAATCCTTCGGGAACGTGGCCGTGGTCCAGAGTTGCCTGATCCCCTTGCCGGCGTTCACAATGATCACGCCGCCCTTGGCCGTGTAGCGTTTATCGTCCGACTCGGTCTTGCCATCAAACTTCTCGCCGGTCTGGTAGCCCCAGCCAGTCAGGTCCTTGCCGTTGAACAGTTCGGTCACGCCGGCTTCGGGCTTCTCGGCGGCACTGGCTGCAAAAGCCAGCACGCAGAGAAGAGGCCCTGTGAATCGCGTCATGGTTGATTCCTTGAGGAAGGTTTGCAAGGCTTAGAGTAGTGCCCGAATCGCATCGCCGCTAGCCAAGATTGGCACAGGTTTGCCAAGTGTGTCGTGAAAATGGTGCGACGGATCGATGCCGAGGTGGCGATAGATCGTGGCCAGCAGATCGTTCGGGCTGTAGGCCTGGGTCGTCGGATACTCGGCCCGGGAGTTGGTCGCACCGATGACTTCGCCCATTCGCAACCCGCCGCCGGACACGTTTACTTCGGAAGGCTCATATCGCGCGACTGCTCGATACGCCTGGCAATGGATACCACGTGGAATGATCGTTTCTTGCAGCTTGCGAACGCCATCAAGTTCTTCACGCAGCATGCTTGCAAGCAGGCTCGCTCTCGACGCCTTCTCGGCTTCCACGGGCGATTCCAGGGCCGCGAGCAACAGGAACATGAAGTCGCCGCGAGTATCGCGAATCACGTACGAGCGCAGGCCGTTCTTCAGGAATCGAGGTAGGCCGATGATTTCCTCGGCTCGGGCACCAAGAACGACTGGTAAGTCCGGGGATTTGGATCGAAGTTGCAGAAACGTGGAAAAGCCTTCATCGGTCGTGGGTAGGGTTTGGGCCATCAGGGCCACGTCCCAGCCCCCCTTCGTGGCATGCGCGAGGAGATCGCTACTCCCTTCACACACTTGCATCTTATTTTCGCCACCCAGGGAAGAGGCACAGCTAGATTAAATCGACTTCGTTCGCGTCGTCCCATGCCACGAGAATTTTCACAACTCGTCTCCGGTTGGGCGAAGCGATCGAGTAAGAGAGGCGGAGAAGTCGTTATTTTGACGATCAATACGAGTTCAGGCGGGTCAATCTACTGTAGTCATCGCGGGACACGGAGCAAGCGTTTCTCCAACTCCGGCGATGCTACGAAAACACAGTGCGTCCACGAAGGACATGAAGAGCACAAAGAGCTTGAAAAACAATGTCCTGCATTCTTCTTCGTGTTCCTTCGTGGATGCACTATCGGATCTGTGTCATGATTTCGTTTTTCGGATGCGCAGATTGTGGGCCGGAGTAACGTGGGCGCATCAGAATTCGCTTCAAATGCTTGGCTTCCCAAATCGAAGCCCTCCTGCGATGTCCGAGTGCGTTTTGAGCGTTGACCACGCCAGGGGCAATCCGTATTGCCTACTTTAATCCATTGAGCGATTTCCCGGCGTAAAACCGCCTTACTTTACCTTCGAGAGCTCCCGTGAGTCAGGAATGGTACTACAGCGTCGATGGCAGCCAGCAGGGCCCCGTTAGCCCGGGTGAACTCAAGAAGCTCACTGATGCCAGCAAGATCAGCCAAGCCGACCTGGTCTGGAAAGAGGGCATGGCGGAATGGGTTCC
>SIAJ01000036.1 GCA_009691845.1 Gemmataceae bacterium | reverse complement strand
TGGCTTTGGCTCGGCAGGCCGGGAGGCCTGCCCCGCTTGGGAGTCCGGCCTGTTTGGTGTGGTGCCAGGCCTCCCGGCCTGGCAAGGCTCGGCAGGCCGGGAGGCCTGCCCCACCGGAGGCTTTGCCGCGGAAACGCTCATCCGACGACGTCGATTGCCCCATTGGGACGTTCCCGGCGCAACCTACTTTATCACTACATGCTTGGCCGGCAGCATCCCGGCCAAGGGCTTGCTTGATATCGCCAACTACCGTCGAGAACTGGAGCAACGCGACCAGCCAGCTGATATTTCGCAAGACGAATGGAACTATCGCCGCGAGAAAATGATCTTCGGTCGCACCGATCACTGGCTGGATACCGAACCGGCCGTCCGGCATCTCGCTGCTCCGAATCTCGCGAAGATTGTTGTCGATTCAATGTTCCACTTCGCCGAGGAGCGATACACACTTCTCGCCTTCGTCGTGATGCCAAGCCACATTCATTGGGTCTTCCGTCCGTTGGCTACCTGGGTGGAGTCCCTCGGAGCCGATGCCGAGAAACGGCGGCCACGCGAGCGAATTATGCATGGTCTGAAGACCTACACCGCCTGGAATTGCAACCAACTTCTGAAGAAGCAGGGTGCGTTCTGGCAGGACGAGTCGTTCGATCATTGCGTCCGCGACGACGAAGAACTGTATCGGATCATCGAGTATGTGGAACTGAATCCGGTGAAGGCAGGGCTGGTTGCGGTCGCAAGTGAATGGGAGTATTCGTCGGCTTCGATTCGATTGCGGCACGGGATTCGATATGGGGATGCACTTCGAAAAGCGCACAGATAACGTGGTGCAGGACGTGGTGCCAGGCCTCCCGACCTGGCATGGCTCGGCAGGCCGGGAGGCCTGCCCCACCTCGAACCGGCTACTCTCGGCCTGGCATGGCTCGGCAGGCCGGGAGGCCTACCCCACATAAGAGTTTGCCGTGGTGCCAGGCCTCCCGGCCTGGCGTTCGCTCGACAGGTGACGTCGTCAGAGTGGACTCCCGCATTCACAAGCGTGTATAGTGTGTAAGAATTGAACTTGAGGAGCCTCGCATGACACTCGCCAATCCGAATCCGATCACCATGGAACGAGTCACGGATCCCGAGGAACTGGCCAAGACTCGCGTGCAGGATGAACGAGCGAAGCTCAACTGGGCTTGGCGCGTCGCCCATGCGACGGAACTCATCGACCAGCATCGGGGAAAGGTGCTGTGCGTTGCCGGTCAGGAGCTTTTCGTCGCTGACACAACGGAGCAAGTCCTCTCGTTGGCAAGGGCGGCTCATCCGGAAGATGATGGCCTGATCACTTGGTACGTACCGAAAGAAAGGGCGTACCGCATTTATGCGAATTGATGGCCACTGGCTCATCTGCGATGATGGGATCGTACGGCCCGTGATTCGGGCTGAAATCCGAGCATCTGACAGCCCGTGGATCCCTACAGTGTTTCTAGTCGACACGGGGGCCGACCGAACCGTGTTCAGTGCGGACGCGTTGGATCAACTTCAACTTGATCCCATCGAGAGTCCGGATCGTCTGGCCGGCGTGGGAGGCCAAGCCGATTCAGTTGTCGTAACTACCCAAATCCGCTTCGATGATAGTGAGGGCGGCAAAGTGGTGTTCAACGGCAACTTTGCAGGTTTCACTAGCCTGGAGGACTTGGATATGAGCGTCCTGGGCCGCGACATTCTCAACATGTTTTCGCTAATCGTCGATCGCCAGGGTGAAACCATATGCATGCTCGGGCAGCCGCATCGCTACACGATCGAGAAGCGGTGAAGAATAACTCCGTCATTCAGCTCGACGACTTTGTAACGACCAGGAAGGGATCGCCAGCCGCCCTCACAAAAATCGACTAGATTCCCTTGCCGGAGATGCTAGAATATCATTCAACATTGTGGACCGCTGGTCCAGTGCGAATGATCGAACCGGCACTTTCTCGCGCTTAGTATCGCGTCTGTTGCTTCAACGTGTTGCGACTGAACGAGCTTTTTTGATTCGCGATGAAGCGAATGCGAAAGACCTAAACTTGACCCGATTTGCCCGAAGGTTTCCCCGCAGGATGCGAGGCCCCCACAACCCTGTTCGCCCAATTACCAACGTCTTAACTCCTTTCTGATTCACGAGGATTCTGCCATGCCCGTCGCCGACCGCGACGAAGGCCCACAAAGGGCCGCTCCCGTCCGACGCCGCGTCCCTTCTGGTCCTTCCGCCCCGCCAGGGGATGACCGTACCCAGCCCCGCCGTCCCGCTCCGCCGCACGCACAGCACCCGCCGATGCGCCGGCCCGCTCCCATGCCTCCGCAGGACCCGAATGCGCCGGTGGGTCCCGGATCTCGACTTGACGATCTCTATCGTCTGGCGATGCCAAAACTCTTCGCCCAGGCGGAGAAGGAGGGCATTGCCGAGCATACCGGCATGAACCGAGCCCAGCTCATCGTCGGCATTGTTCGCCGACAGATCGAGCGTGGCGAAGTTGTCCGTGGTTCCGGCACGCTGGAAGTCCTGCCCGACGGCTATGGCTTCCTCCGTTCGCAGGCCCACAGCTACCTGGCCAGCCCGGAAGATATTTATGTCTCGCCGAGCCAGATTCGACGCATGGGCCTGAAAACCGGCCTCGTCGTCGAAGGACCAATCCGCCTGCCGATCGAGGGCCAGGATAACTTCGCCCTGATGCAAGTCGAACTGGTCAATCAGGCCTCGCCTGATGAGACTGCCGGTGTCACAAACTTTGAGGATTTGACCCCGCTCCATCCGAATTCGCGATTCCTTCTCGAATCCGGCGGCGAGGAACTCATGGGCCGGGTGGTGGATATCGTCACGCCCATTGGCAAGGGCCAGCGTGGATTGATCGTCTCCCCACCGCGTGCCGGCAAGACGGTTCTGTTGCAACGAATGGCTCTGTCGATCTCCAAGAACCATCCGGATTGTTACGTCATCATCCTGCTCGTCGACGAACGGCCGGAAGAAGTGACGGACATGCAACGCGTGGTGACTGGGTCGAACGTCGAGGTCGTCGCCAGCACGTTCGATGAACCGCCCGATCAGCACATTCACGTCAGCGAAATCGTGCTCGAGAAGGCGAAGCGTTTGGTCGAACGTAAGAAGGACGTGGTCATTCTGCTCGACTCGATCACACGCCTGGCACGTGCCCATAACACCGAAGCACCGGGTGGCGGCAAGCTGCTCTCCGGTGGTCTCGATTCCAACGCCATGCAGAAGCCGAAACGCTTCTTCGGTGCCGCACGTAATGTCGAAGAAGGCGGTTCACTCACCATCTTGGCAACCGCCCTGATCGACACCGGTTCGCGTATGGACGACGTGATCTTCGAGGAATTCAAGGGCACAGGCAACATGGAGTTGCACCTGGATCGCCGGCTCGTCGATAAGCGAGTTTGGCCAGCCATCGACGTCAATCGTTCGGGCACCCGCAAGGAAGAATTGCTGGTCCACCCGGAGGAACTGGACCGCACGCGCTTACTGCGTCGCGTTCTGGCCGACATGAACCCAGTCGAGGCCATGGAAATGCTGGTAGGCCGCATGAAGCGGACCAAGTCGAACGTGGAGTTCTTGACGGGAATGAATCTGTAATTGGCTAAGCGGTAAAATAGGCTGGGTTGCGATTCGCCCCCATCAGGGAGAATCGAGATGTCCGCGGTTGCCGCTCCACAAGCACCGGCTGCCGAGGATCTTTCCCAGCTATTTTCGCCACGCGTACCCTCATCCGTCGAATTGCGAAGAATCGCGGATGAGGTGCGTATTTGGTCGCGATCCCTCCCAAATCTCGCTTTGACTGAGCTGTTCGTACCTTCTTCACGCCCGACGGTCCGTTGTGTGGTTGCGCGTCAATCTCGTGAATACGACGCGACACTGGACGATGCGGTCTCGGCTCTCGACGTCGCTTTGGCTCGAGACTCCGCGATCGCCGGAATTGACATGGAGTTACGCCTGTTCTTGGCTGCCAATTCGGAACAAATTGCATCGTGGACCCGTGGATGGGAGAGATGGTCCGATGCCTAACCTCGACGTCCACCTGGCAGCAGCGAGAAGCAATCTTGACTTGATGACGTACCTTCGAACCCACCGGCTTGCAACGGATGCGGGTGGATTGCAGTCATCGCATTTTATTCCGCCCTTCATGTGATTGAAGCCATCCTTGCGAGCCAGGTGCTCGCAGGGATTGAACACACTACGACCCACTACGAACGGCGCGACGTATTGCGAAATGTTCGATCGTATCTAAAACTTTGGCAACACTACCGGCCATTGTCCGATGCCGCGTCCGACGCTCGGTACTTGGAGGCCGGAGTGGCATTTCAAATGACGCCGACTCAAGTCGAATCGATTTTGATCGATCATCATCTGAAAGAGATAGTCGCATACGCACAACGTCACGCGAGTATCACGCTTCCTTAATTCGTCACCGTTTCAACGAATACAGCAACGCTGCCGTCGCCAGCTTCATGGCACTATCCGGATCATAGCCTTTGCAGGCACTCGACTTGTTCTTCTCCAGGGCACAGCCGATGTCGTATCGGCTGTAGATCACTGCCCAGCGGCCATCGATTTGAATTCCCTCGAGCATCGGCGTCACGTCCTTGAAGGTCGATTCGGGTGATCCATCCGCCTTGGCCGTGCGACAGCGGAGCTTTGAGATCTCCTCGCCATTTAGCTTCGCGCTGTAAAAGAAATCATCCGCAGGGATCACTTCCAGCTTCTTGTCCGGGTAGAGCTTCTTGGCGAACTCGCGAAAGGCTTTGTCGAATGCTTCCGCGCCGCAACACGCATCGGCGAGGAGGGTGCCACCGAGTTCCAGATGGGCCTTCATATTCTCAAGCTCTTTTTCTTCCGTTGTGAATGTTCCTTTGCCGTGCATGTACAGGAACTTGAACTGCCAGAGTTGCGATTTCGTCATCGCGACTTCTTTCTTGACCAGCGAAACATCCACGAGATACTTGTCGCGGGCGTTGAGAGCAAGTGCTCGCATGGCGTTCTTGGCGGGCTGCCAATCGCCACCATCGTGGCGAACCTGGGCCAGTTCGATTTGGTAACGCGCAATGGTCGCGGCCTTGTCGTCCTTCGGGTCGAGGACTTTCGGTCGATCGAGTCGCGGCTTGGGAGGTTCCAGTCCCGTGGCGTAGGCGATGATGTTTCCAGCCAGACGATAAGCGAGCTTGCCGCGAGCAGCATCGCCGACGTTTTCGCCGACCTTCGGACTGAAGCGGCTCTCTTCCCAATATCCGGCCAAGGGTTGAGGGCTGAAGACAACCACGGTTTTGCAGCCACGTTCGATCGAGAGAATTTTTTTCTCCTCGGGAACCTGTTCCCCCTGGAACACACTCGCTGGTACGAGAGCGTGCGATGACCAGATCGGATGCGAAGGCAAGAGCGGCAGCAACGGTGAATCCTGGCCGAAGACCTCGTTGTCCTCCATCAGCTTCTTGAATCCCAGAGTAAATTCCTCGCTGCCGCAACAGGCCTCGGCCAGAATGAAGCCCCCTTCATCGACATATCGTCGAAGTAGCCGTTTCTGAGCCTGCGTCAGGACCGGGGCTTCGTGGCCGTTCATGTACAACACCGGCGATTGCAAAAGGTTCGAGAGTTCTTCGTTGAACTTCGCGTCTGTGCTCAGGTCGGCCAACCGAGGGTCAAAGATCTGCCAGGCGAGTGGCATCTTCTTGAACAACTCACGCGAGGAATACTCCACTAAATGTCGCGCGTCGTGGTGCTTGCGGTTCCAGCCGGTTGCGGTTCCGGGGCGATCGGCGCCGGAATCCCAGGCCAGCTTGCTCAACAAAATCGGCGTGCGGCCCTTGGCCAGAAACAGCAGAGAAAAACTGGTCGAAATCACGGGAAGCGAGTCAATCGATTTGCCGTTCCTCCACTCCCCGCCAGGTTTCTGAGCGAGACCCGGGTTGCCGGGAATGGTCTTGACGCCGGTCAGTATCTCACAGCCCTCGCGATACCAATCGTGATCGCCGATGAATCGCTGACCCGAGAGTCGGCCGACGCGCTCGATGCCATAGACGTTGTAGAACGCATGAGTTTGAGTGGGGTCATTGAAACGAAATTCCTCAGACAACCACCGCATTCCCTTGGCGATGGCATCGTCATCGGGGTAGAGCCCACACTTGGCCGCGATGCCGGTCTGCTCGTTGAGTTTCTGCTTGTTATCGTTCACTTCCAGTGCCGCAATCAGCAAGCCGCTCACGCCGGCCGCGGTCATCGTCAACGTTGGGCTCTTGGGCGATTTGATGCCGTTGGTGTAGTTCCAGCCGGCGATTTCCTGGCCACGCGGGTTCAATCGCGCGTCGCACTGCGAGGACTTGTAGAACTCGTGGATCGACTCCCAGGCGGCTTTCTCCATCGTGGCCCCGGCCTGGCGGCCAGCCCACAGACCGAGAAGAGCATATTGCGTGTTTGAGTTATCGGCCTTATTCCCGGTGCCTGACGAGTAACTCCAGCCGGA
The DNA here is from genome assembly GCA_009691845.1 of Gemmataceae bacterium. Lineage (GTDB taxonomy): Bacteria > Planctomycetota > Planctomycetia > Gemmatales > Gemmataceae > SIAJ01. The sequence continues at coordinate 43,889 of SIAJ01000036.1, read as the reverse complement.
AAGCTTGCCGCCATCCCTGAGCTTTTTTCCATTCGTCACGGCAGCATCGAGCAGCCAATCGACGTTGGCCTGAATCTGGAACAGGTCCTGTCGATCGCCGATCTCGGCAAAAAGCATGGTCTGAAGCCCGACCACATACGTGTGTTGGGGCTTGAGACTGCGCAAATAGACCAACCCCTTCTTGATGACAAGATCGTCCGCCGGTACGCCGGCCGTCACGAGAGCCAGCATGGCGAGACTCGACGCTCCGCCAGGTTGAAGCAACGTCAGTGCGTCGTCTTCCCAGTTCCACTTGCCGGCTCCTCGGTCTTTCTGCTCTCCCTTTAGATACTCGATGCCACGCTCTAGTGAAACCCGCACTTTATTGACCAGCGGTTCCTCCGCCTGGGAAGAACGGACCGGCACGAAAAGCATGATCGCGAGGGAAGGGATAAGCAAACGGCGCATGATCGATCTCCGTGCGTTACGACGCGAACGGCGTAGGCCTGAGTACAAAGGCCCTAACTTACTATTGTTGGCAAATTGGCAAGTTACCGCAAGGGAACTGGGCAACTTTTCGAAACCGAGTCTGCTAATGCGCGGGTGGAAACGGAAGACTGTAGGACAGGCCTCCCGCGATTGAGCGTAAAACCCAGCCACTCGGACGGCAGGGTACGGCGATGAGGCGACGGTTCAGGCAGAATAATGGGTGCGGAGGCCGGCGAGCCGACAACTCCGCACCACTCGAGTCCCGTGGGCAATTGGGTCTCTACCCATCTAAGCGGAAGACCGGGCACTTTTCGGACAAAGAATCCAAAATATATTTTTGCTGGCCACCGGTTCTCGTCCGGCGTAGTTTGGGGGCGTAATGCCTTACCCCCAGGAGTACGCGATGAGATTCATGCTTCCCTTCGTGGTTTTCGCGATGTGTTCGCCCGTGATCGGGGACGAAAAAGCCTTCTTCTTCCAGAAGGGTGACCGGATTGTCTTTCTGGGAGACAGCATCACCGAGCAATATCAGTACTCGACCTACATCGAGCTTTATCTGACGACTCGCTTCCCGGACTGGGACCTGACATTTCTCAATGCGGGAATCGGCGGTGATTCAGCCAACGGCGGTGCAGGACGTTTCCAGTCGCACGTGCTGGATGAGAAGCCATCCGCCGTCACCATCAATTTCGGCATGAACGACGCCGGCTATGGGAAGTTCGACGCGGCACGCAACAAGCAGTACGTGGACAAAACAGCCACGATGCTGGAGATGGCCAAGAAGGCCAGCGTACGCGTGGGCCTGGTTTCTCCGAACGCGGTCGATCGGCGAGGCCGGCCAAACTTTGCTCTCTATGTGGAAACGCAGAAAGAGTTCTACGCCCCATTGAAAGACCTGGCGGAGAAGCACGGAGCGAGCTTCGTCGATCAGTACGCCGTCACGCGGGCCGCTCTCGAAAAGATGGAAGCGGACAAGGCCGACAAGGTGATTCCATTCGGCGACGGCTTCCACACGTCCACCCCTGGCGGATTGTTGATGGCCCACGCCATTCTGACGGGCCTCGGTGCGAAAGCAGCAGTCTCGGGGGCGACCCTTACCGTGGGCACGGGCCAAGTCCAAGCTCAAGGCACTGGTTGCAAGATCGAGAATAGTGCCATGAAGGATGGATCGCTGAGCTTCGAGCGAACCGATGCCGCGATCCCCATGCCGGTCATGAAAGATTGGCTCACCTTGTTACCGTACGTCAACAATCTGACAGACCTCAATCACTACGGACTGACCGTCAAGGGACTGGGCCGGGGCGACTACACAATCGCGATCGACGGCGTGGCCGTGGGTTCGGCGACCCACGATGAGCTTTCGAAAGGAATCAACCTTGGTAACGCCACCTCCGGGCCGTTGCACGATCAAGGTTCCAAAGCCTTCCAGGCGATTCAAGCCAAGAACCAGATCGTCCACAATCGCTTTCGCAATGTGCTGATGTTCAACGCTCCGGATTGGCTGGCAGATGTGGCCAAGGAACTCAAGCCGCTCGAAATGGTGAAGAAAAAAGCGCAGATCGACGCGAAGCAAAAAGAGATCTACGCGATGGTGAAGCCGACCACGCGGAAATTCTCGATCACTCCGAAGTAGTGACGTGCAGAAATGCCGGAAGCCCAGGGTTGCGGCCCTGGGCTTCCGGCGATCATTCTGGAAATCTGCTGGCAAGTCTTAGTTGCAGGTAAAGCAGCCCACGATCTTTGTGGAGCAGCTCTTCAGCTTCTCGCACTTGGAGCTGAGGCATTCTTTGACCTTGCCGCCGCCAGTGCTGAGATGACCCTTCACGCTGTTGCAGCCATCCTTGAGCTTGTCCTTCAAGCTCGTGACCTGGTCGCACAGGTTGAAGCAACCCTTATCGCACTTTGCTGGGGCACAAGGAACTTCAACCCACGTCGGCACCATCTTGCAAACCTGAACCTTCTCGACGGAAGGCTCGCAAACCGTCACGGTCCGGGTGGCCTGGTAAGGCACGCAGATCCGCTTGCAAGTCACGACTTCCTTGTTGGTCGTGGTAGGAACGCAGCGCGTCTTGCAGACCGGAACGGTGGTCGTCTTCGTCTCGGTCTTGAAGGTCGTGCAGCACTTGGTCACCGGCACGGACTCGTAGGTGCACTTCGGAACCTTGAAGGACACCGTGTGCGTCGCAAGCTTCGGCTTCAAAACCGGGATCGAGAGGCTGAAACCCTTGTTGCAGCCATCGCCACACTTGTCCCCGCAACCGATCGTCTTGCATTCCTTCTCGAAGGTCAGCTTGCACAATTCCTTGTGCTCGGTGACCCATTCGATCTTCTTCCGCTTTTCCATCACGACTGTTTGGGTGACCACGGGAACCTTCACGCAGCAGGTCTTGGTGACCATTTCCGTGTATTTCTCGGTCTTGTAGGTGGTGACCGGGACCACCTTCTTTTCCTGAACGATCTCGGTCTTGTAGGCGGTGTAAGTCTCGGTCTTTTGGACCGGCTTCATCACCGTGCGGGACTCTTCAACCCTCGTCGGAACGAGTCGAAGGACCCGAGTCGTGGCCGGGGCCGCTACGGGAGCAGCCGGGGCCGTCGTCGTCGCAGGCGGCATGGACTTGGGTGCCGCCTTCGGCTCCTCGGCAACAGCCGCGAACGGCACCACTGCCAGGAGCGCACACGCGAAAACCATTTTACGCACGCTCAACATGGGAGAATCTCCATTTCATAAGTGGTCGCCCGCGGTCGTCGCCTGCAATCGCCGTTCGATGCGAGGCTACTGACGCCAACGTTCGACATACATGGGAATATTGCCTACTTGGGCAAAGAGTGAAAGCGAGGCAAGCTGATTTAGTCAGAGAAAACAGGTAGGCAGCGCACGCCTCTGAGCATCGCTCCGCAGCTGACAATCGTGGCGAACACGCCGCATGGCGCGATTGTGCGTTGGGGTTGTGCCGACTCTGCGATGCGTGAGGCCAACTTGAGTGTCAAGGGAATCGGGTGGCGCGATCTTGCCGGTTTGAGGAAGAGATTTCGACTCGGCTAACTCATCCGATCGCGGCCTTTTTTCGGATGGTCAAACGGAAACGTTCCTTTCGTTGAAACGCGAAGCGGCAGCGCAGGGCGGATTGAATCCGACTCGTCGATTGCTATTTCTACATCGCGCGGCGTCGGATGGTCCGCTTCCCGCTCTCTCTACTCCGCTCCCCACGGTTCCATGCAGCTACCCAAGGGTTTTCGTTTCGCCGGCGTCCATTGTGGCCTTCGATCTTCCGAGCCTGGTCGCCTCGACCTGGCCCTGATCGTCAGTGACATGCCTGCCGCCGCTGCTGGTGTGTTCACGCAGAACCGCGTGGCGGCCGCCCCGGTGCATGTGTGCAAGGAACGTCTGCCTCGCAACGACGCTCGTGGGATTGTCATCTGCTCCGGCAACGCCAACGCCTGCACGGGGGAGCAGGGGATGAGCGACGCACGCCGCATGACCGCACTCGCGGCGAGGGAGATTGGTTGCACTCCGGAGCAAATGCTCGTCGCGTCCACCGGTGTGATTGGCCGGTTCCTTCCGATGGATGTGTTTGAGACGGGCATTCCGGCCGGGGCGAAGAAACTTGGCTCCGACCTCGCCGCATTCGAAGCGGCCGCGACGGCGATTCTAACGACCGACACTCGAATCAAGACGGCATCACGACAGGTCGGTCCGTATGTTGTCGCCGGCTTCGCCAAGGGGGCCGCGATGATCGGCCCGAACATGGCCACGATGCTTGGCTTCGTGCTGACCGATGCTCCGATCCGAGCCGACGACCTCCAGAGCATTCTGCGCGGAGCCGTTGAGACGAGTTTCAACTGCATCAGCGTCGAAGGACACACGAGCACGAACGACACGGTCCTGATTCTCGCGAATGGAACGGGATCGCCACTCGCTGAACTCGCGGCCTTCTCGATTGCCGTGAAGGAACTATGCGAAGAACTCGCTCGCGGTATCGCATCCGATGCCGAGGGGGCCAATCATCTCGTGACAATCGACGTCGCTGGTTGCCGATCCGATGCCGACGCCAAGAAGATTGCCAAGACAGTTGCCGAGAGCGCTCTGGTGAAGTCCGCCATTTATGGAGCCGACCCGAACTGGGGCCGCTTTGTCTCGGCCGCCGGATACGCCGGTGTCGAGTTTGAAGAAACGGATTTGAGTTGCTGGATGGGCCCCTTCGAACTCTATCGCGCCGGCGTGCCGTTGCCGTTCGACCCGAAGTCCGCTTCGGCATATTTGAAGGACAACCGCGAAGTTCACCTTCGCTTGGTGCTGACACTTGGAATTGGAAAATGTCGGTTCTACACTTGCGACCTCACGCCGGAATATGTGCGACTGAACGCGGACTACACGACGTGAGTCTTTGATCGAACCTCGGAGTGCACCCATGCCGCCACGCAAGAAATCTCTGGTGAAGAAAACAGCGCAGGTCTCCACCGTCGCACCCGATCCGGTCAAGCTGCTCGGCGAACTCCGCACGATCATCGAGGCAGGCCGAGGTGCCGTCGCCCAAGCCGTCAATGCCGGACTTGTGCTGCTCTACTGGTCCGTCGGCGATCGTATTCGACGAGGAATTCTCGGCGAGAGCCGCGGAAAGTACGGGGAGGAAATTGTCGGGACAGTGGCCCGACAATTGACCGAGGAGTACGGAAAGGGTTTCAGCCAACGGAACCTCTTCAACATGATCGAATTGGCAGAGGCGTTTCCCGAACTGAGGATTTTGCAAACACTGTCTGCAAAATTGGGCTGGTCACATTTTTTGCACCTGATTCCGATCCAAGACCCTCTGAAACGCGATTTCTACGCCGAGATGTGCCGGCTGGAACGTTGGAGCGTCCGCACTCTGCGCGACAAGATTCGCGGCATGATGTACGAGCGAACCGCCATCGCCAAGAGGCCGGAGAAATTCATTCGAGCAGAACTCGACGCCCTTCGCGATGAGGATCGCCGGACTCGCTGCAGGAACGGCGGGCAGCGTGAGAGATGGTGCCACGACGCACGCGGGGTCGATCGCGGCGCACTTTTCACGGACACCGAGACACGCGCGAATCAATTATCTAGCACGATCACTTCGCCCATGTCCGGTGTGACTGCGCCCCAGAAGATGGTCGGGTCGATTCCAGGGCTAAAAACCCGAACGCTGCCATCAGCGAATCCCACAATCAGTCCGCCAGGGCTCTGTCCGTTGGGCACTCGCGGGTCACACGCCTCCGTGGTCGGTCGCACCTGAAACGTAACGTGGGGCACCGAAGCCCGGCTCACCGGCGGGTTGCCGGTCGTGATCGGGTAGTAGTCCTCGCAGCGAGCAGTCACGGTCACAAGATCGTTATCCGCAAAGGTGGCCCGCTGCAGGAAGTGGCCAAAACGAAACGTCGGCCACTCATAACTCCAGATTCGATATTTCTCCCGACAGTCTAGTTTCGTTTCCGCAAACAAGATGGTGTTTGAAAAGCCATCCGTGAAGAGGGCAGGCGCGGGGCACCGCGAGGCCGGAGAGAACACACGCGCGTTCGCGGCGAAGCTCACCCTGGCCCATTCATTTTTTTGTACGTTTGCGGCATCCGGGTCCAATGGGTTGAGGAAAACAGTGGCAGACCCCCGAAAGAATTCATTGGCCATGATGGCCCGATAGAGCGAAGCGTACTCAAGGTACGGCATGAGCTGGACGTACGTTGTATAGCATGCTTTGGAAGGGGGCTGCAGGACAACCGACATCCATGGCATATCATCCATGTGGTCTGCGGAGAAGTGAGTTGTTGCCAAGCCCATCTGTTTGAGGTTGTTCTTGGCCTTCATCGCATTCGCCGCTACCCGAACTTTCTGAATAGCGGGAAGAAGGAGGCCAATGAGTATCGCAAGAATCGCAATGACCACGAGCGTCTCGAGGAGCGTAAAGCCCGGAGCGTTGGTCGGGGCTTGCCTGCGCTTGCATGATGCCGTGGACACTCACCGCCTCCTTCGCTTACAAAATTGGCCTCGCCTCCATTTGCTCGAGAACGATTACTCACCCCCCGGGAGGAGGTGGCGGTGGGGGCGGTGGCACTACCACAAGTTCGGATTCGAACTCCGGCGGGTCATCCCCGAATTTCTGTCCGGGGGAGCCAACAATATGTTCCACGGAGCGAGACCCGATGACGGTGCCGTTCTTGTCGATGATTTCGACTTTAATTGTGATTTTTGTGCCGTTGGCGATCGGAGAGATGTTGTCGCGATACTCGCCCTCGGTTTTGCCCGGCGGCGGCACCAAGATCCTTGGGTCCAATCGTGCTAACTTTTGGAGGTGTCAATTGCTCGGTGATTGTGATTTTGACCTTGCATGGAGTTGAACCAGCCGGCAAAGGCGAGCGGACTGCAATGTTGACCCTGCGGTCAGTTGTCGACCCAGGTATTGGAAAGCTCTCAACAGAAATGGACGGAGTGACAGTCGCCTGAGCGAGTGCCGAACCCGTCAGACAGACAGACAGACACGAAGCGTTCGCATGATGTGAGTCCTTGAGGAAAAGATACCTTGCCAGACTAGGCAAGGAAGCGACTTTGGCACGTGTTTCACCCAATCACAATTAGAATTTTCGCGTTACGAATCCCAAGTGCTGCCGTTCAGCCAATCCCGCTGCGACGAACACGTTCGCCAGGCGATCGACGTGCGGACCAGGAATCGATTGAGCAAGTTCACGGGCCGAGGGATCGGTCCAACCCAAATCGAGGCACTCCGGTAGAACGACAACGCGACAACCCAGATCGGCCGCCTGCCGAACTGCTCGCACCGCTCGGTCCAGGTTCGCTTTGGGCCGTCCTCCTTCAATGAGGATTTGGGCCATGCCGAGTTGGAACGAGCGTTCAGGCATGGCGTCTCCCGTTCCGATGAGGTGTCCTCGGCTATTTCCAACCCAGCATGACGACCTTCGGCTTGTCGGCTTTGGTGCCGAGCGGAATGTCCAGGATGTTCGTCGTGGCTTCCAGGTGGAGCACGTTCTTCTCTCCGTCGAGAAACTCATCTGGGGCTGGAAGGTCCGGATACACCTTCGTTCCGTAGTGCATGGGCAGAATGAACATTTTCGGCTTCAGTTGAGTCACGACCTTCTTGGCTACTTCGCCGTTGATGGTGTAGATGCCGCCGACGGGAATCATCAACACGTCCACGGGGCCGATGGCCTTCACTTGTTCGTCATTCAACTCGTGCCCGAGGTCGCCGAGGTGGCAGTAGACCAGACCATCCGCTTCCACGATCATGGCGCTATTCCTGCCACGCTTGGCCCCATCCTCGTTGTCGTGGAACGTGCCAACACTGCGCACGCGAATGTCCTTGGCCTTCTCGTCAAGCTTTGCCCATTCGGTGTTCTTTCCCTTGATGACAAGGCCGTTAAAGACCTTTAAGTCTTTCGAATCCGCGTTGGAGAAGATCTCCTTGCGATTGTGGTCGTCGTGGTTGTGCGAGATCACAACGATGTCCGCAGCCATGATCGGCGCACCGTACTCGCTGATCGCGTGCGGATCGAACGCGACTTTGGTGCCTGCTGCGGTGGTCAGAACGAAGAACGAGTGGCCGAACCATTTGATCTGGGCGGCCTTCTTGTCTTGAGCGACGGAGAAGCTAGTCAGGACGAGCAACGCCAAGCCGGCAAAGGGGAATCGTTTCATGGATGATCTCTCGGTGTGATGTTCTCTCATCATAATGGGACGAGTACCGGATGCACAACTCACTCGGATAGTAGTAGGCACACTTCGTGTGCCGTGGGTTTCAGAACGGCACACGGAGTGTGCCTACTACTTTGGCCTTACGCACGGAACAACCGTTCGACTTTCCACAGCTTGAAAAAGTGCCCAGTGTTCGCACCTTCGATTCTCGCCCGTCTTTATCGCATGAACGGCACATTCGGAACATTTTCGCCAAGAATTTTCTTGCGTTCCGATCCGATTCTCGCCATACTCCTTCAGATTCACTTGTCCCCAAGACTGGGGCTTCGCTCAGGTGGGCCCTGGAATGGGCTCGGTTCAATCGCAGGATTGAGCCCGATTGATTCTCCCAACCATGTTCATTTTTTCACGGGAGGGCCAGCATGAGCGAATTTTCGATCGCCGGCAGGGACTGGGACGGCTTGTTCACGGATGACGAACCACGACTGCTCTACGAGTACATCATCGGTCCCGAACCGCTTCCGGATAGCTGGTTCGATGAAGGCGGCGGGGACTAATCGCCAATTGACAACACGGGCAATCGCTTAGTCAATTGTCACTTGCTTCTTCGCCGCCTGGTAGACAGCCTCGGTCGTGAAGCCAAAGTGAACGAGTAGGTCCTGAAGTGGTGCCGAGGCCCCAAAGCCGGTCATGCCGATCATCGTTCCCGTTGTTCCGGCATAGCGTTCCCAACCTAGCGTGGTCCCCATCTCAACGGTGACACGCCTCGTAATCTCCGGAGGGAGTACCGAATCGCGGTACTCCTTCGTTTGTTTCTCGAACAAGTCCCACGCCGGCAAACTCACCACGCGCGATTTCACGCCTTCCGAAGTCAGCTTTTCGTGTGCTTCGACGCACAGTGGCACTTCGCTCCCCGTGCCTATCAAAATCACATCGGGCTTGCCACCAATCGCATCCGCGAGAATGTAGCCACCTTTCGCAACGCCTGAAGCCGGGGCGTACTTGGTTCGATCCATTGTCGGCAACGCCTGGCGAGTCAGGGCCAGGCAGACCGGCGTGTGCTGAAGTTGAGCGATCACCTTCCAGGCTTCCGCGACTTCGTTGGCGTCGGCCGGGCGAAGAACACACATGTTCGGGATCGCGCGCAGCGACATCAATTGCTCGATCGGCTGGTGCGTCGGGCCATCCTCGCCGACGCCGATCGAGTCGTGCGTGAATACATGAATCGTCGGCATTCCCATCAGGGCCGAGAGCCGAAGGGCCGGGCGGGCGTAATCGCTGAAGATCAAAAAGCCCGAGCCGTAGGGCCGCAATTTCATCTGAGCCAGACCGTTCAGAATGCTGGCCATCACATGTTCGCGGATGCCAAAGTGCAGATTGCGCCCGGCTTGTTCCGGAGTGAATTCGCCCGCCCCGTCGAATGTGAGCCGGGTCTTCGTGGACTTGGACAGGTCGGCGGAACCGCCAAGAATCCAGGGCACCTTCTTGGCAATTGCATTCAAGACCTTGCCACCCGAATCGCGGCTGGCCATGCCCTTGGCATCCGCAGGAAAACTGGGCAGATCCTTGTCCCAGCCATCGGGCAGCCCGCGATGTTCCATCAACTCCAATTGCCTGGCCAGATCTGGATGCGCGGCACGGTAGCGCTCGAATAGGTTCAGCCAGAGATCATGAGCCTTTGCGCCTCGAACACCGATCCCGGCCGCGAAATGTTCGCGGACTCCATCGGGGACCAGGAATTTCTCGTTCTCCGGCCAGCCGTAGAAACGCTTGGCACCCTTGATTTCCTCTTCGCCCAGCGGCTCGCCATGAGCGTCGGAGGTGTCCTGTTTTTTGGGAGCCCCGTAGCCAATTTTCGTCTCGGCGATCAGGAGCGTGGGCCGGTTCATTGCGCTCTTGGCAACGTTCAGAGCCGCCCGGATTGCAGGTCGATCGTTCGTATCCGCGATTCGCACTACATTCCAGCGATAACCAAGGAAGCGGTTCGAGACATCCTCGCTGAAACTCAGGTCCGTCCTGCCATCGATCGTGATGCGATTGCTGTCGTAAATCCAGACGAGATTGTCGAGCTTCAGATGCCCGGCCATCGACGCCGCTTCGTTCGAAATTCCTTCCATCAGGTCGCCGTCGCCGCACAGAGCATACACATGATAATCGAACAGCTTGAAACTCGGGCGGTTGAAGTACTTGGCCAGCCAACGCTCGGCCATGGCCATCCCAACGCTGTTTCCCAGGCCCTGCCCGAGTGGCCCGGTGGTGGTCTCGACTCCCGTAGTCTCGAAAGATTCCGGGTGGCCAGGCGTTCGGCTATGCAGTTGCCGGAAGCGTTTGATGTGGTCGAGCGGCACGGCCAACTCACCGGTCGGCTTGCCCTTTGCGTCGGTCTGTTTCACGCCGATGAGATGAAGCACCGAGTAGAGCAGCATCGAGGCATGGCCGACACTCAATACAAATCGATCCCGGTTCGGCCAATGCGGGGCGTTCGGATCATAGTTCAACACATCCTGGTAGAGCGAGTAGGCGATGGGTGCCAGGGCCATCGGCGTGCCGGGATGGCCGGAGTTGGCCTGCTGCACCGCATCCATGGAAAGGGTGCGGATGGTGTTGATACAGAGATCGTCGATACTCGGCATGTGGGCCTCAATGAGCGTAGGTCGTCGCCGTGGCTGTTGTATTGGTCGGGAACGTCAATTTCCGCCCCGCCCAATCACCGCCTGGCATCGCTCAATCAAGTCGGTCGCATCAAACGCCTTCAAGCGCGGTTCGGCAATCCGGTAGTACTTCTTGGCGGCCAAGGAATCGCCGGATGCCGCACAGGCGAGTGCAAGATAGGTGTGCATTCGGTCGACGCCCGCACCCATGAGCGGGCTGGCATGGCGATATTTTTCGACGGCCAATAGAGCACATTCGATTAGCTTGCGAGCTTGATCTGGCTTCTTCTCTTCCAGCGCGACTGCTCCTTCGCACATCAACAGGAACGGCAGGATTACATCGCTGATTTCGTACGTTCTGGCTTGTTCGAGGAGGGGCTTGGCTCTTGCTGCATCCCGGCGATAACGCAGGAGCGACATCGCCAGATCGATGAGTACCGTCACGTTGTTCGGGGCATTCTCGACGGCCTTCTCGCCGCACTCGATGACGCGCTCGCCCAATTGCGCGGACGAGTACACGTCCGCCAACTGGCCCCAGTAGAGCCAGGCCGGCGTCCTCGGGTCGTCCGCGAACGGCTTCACTCGGTCCAGCGCTTCATCAATTCGGCCCAGCCCGGCCAGTGCCTTGGCTTCGTGAAACGCATACTGCAGAGCCGGGACCGCCCACCTCACGCTCGGCAACGCAGCAAGCATCTCGGCCCAGCGCGCCCAAGCGTTATAGGTCATCACGCGATCGTACTTCCGTGCCGGGTTGAAGAATTCACCCATCACGACGATTGCAGCCGGCAGGCCGAGAAATGCGATCGCAAGCGTGTCGAGGAAATTCCAGGGAACACCGATGATGCGTCGGCCGAGAACGAGGGCAATCGCAGCGGCAAACAGCCACCACTGTTTGCGGTAAACGCGGACAATCATCCTGCCCATCGTCTGCCAGCGGCTGAGACGTCCAAGCGCGTGCAGTTCGCCGGGAGAAAGCCGCTTCAACGCTTCCGGCTGCAACATTTGGCCCAGAACTTCATCCGAGTGCAAGACGACATCGATGAAGCCACGGGCCTTGAATCGGCGAACGGCCTCGTCCGGATTGGGAGCCTTGACGGCCTCCATCGTCGTCTGGCCGCGATCGTTCTTGCCCGAAATGAGGTATCTCGGCATGGGTTCAATATTCTCGGCTTTCGGTCCAAGCTCTCATAATCGCCTCATTCGGCGAATCCTAATCAATCCACACGACCGATCCTGCCGATATAAGACGAGTCGCAGGAAATCTCGAGCCCTGATAGTAGTCGGCACTCGGAGTGTGCGGGCTACTACGAGCTGCCGATTGCTGTTCGGGAAGCAATTGTCCCGCACGGTAGCAATTGGGCTATAATATTGTTCGGTCTTTCGCCGGAGCTTGCTCATGCGTCGAATCCTCTATCTCGCAGCCATCGCACTCGGATTGGGAACTACAGCCAATGTCCTCGCCCAGGGCGGGGTTGGCGGTGGCACGGGCGCAGGCGGCGGGACTGGAGGAACAGGCGCTGGTGGTGGCGGCGGGTCTACCTTCGCCGGCGGCAGCGGTGGAACGGGTGGAAATTCCTTCACGGGTGGTGGAACACAAAGCTTCACTGGTGGAACGGGTGGCACGACTGGAGGCGGTGCCGGCGGCCGCACCGGTGGCGGCGGCGGGACCGGAACTGGCACAACATTTACGCCGAGCACCACGGGCATCTTCGCTGCCTATTACTCAAACCCGCTGTACCCCGGCCGACCGGGCAGCACGAACATCAGCAACAAAACGGTGGGCGGATTCGGCCAGCCTTCCTTTGGCACGGCCACCACGAGCACTCGTGCAACAACAGGGCAAGCGGGTCGAGCAGGCACGGCGACGGCACGCAACCAGAACACGAGCAACAATAAGGCCAACATTGCTCCCATCACCTACGCGATGGAAGTGAAATTCCCGGCCCCGGTCATCGTGCCGACTCGATTGCAAGCGGACTTGCAAGGCCTGATTAGCAGAACGTCTGCGATTCGCACGCCGGGTTCTGTTCGCGTCGAAGTCGCGGGAACAGTCGTCATTCTTCGAGGCCGTGTGTCCGACGAAGACGAACGCCGATTGGTCGAGGGCATGGTCCGGCTGGAACCAGGCGTCCACGAAGTTCAGAACGAACTGACGATTCCCTAGGACCCCTGGCGAAATAACTTCCCGACTTCAGCCTTCGCAGCATCCGATTGGCGGCATTAACGCCAATATCAGAGAACGCTCTTGTCTTCAGTCCAACGGACTGAAGCTGGGGTTGCTTGAAGTAGCCCTCCTGCCTCCCTTTCGCGGAGCGAGGGGCTACTATCCCGGCGGCCAGGCGAGTGGGCGGCCACCCAGTAGATGCATGTGTAGATGAGGCACGCTCTGCCCGCCATCCTCCTTGCAGTTGATCACCAGACGATACCCATCTCCCAACCCCAATTCCTTTGCCAAGCGTACCGCCACCAGATGTAGGTGGCCCATCAATTCCTTGTCGCCGGTTCCAACTTCATCATGCGTGCGGATGATTTGCTTCGGGATGATCAGAACGTGAACGGGGGCCTGCTGGTTCACATCGTGAAACGCGAGGCACGCATCGTCCTCGTAGGCGATTTTTGCGGGAATTTGTTTGTTGATGATCTTCAAGAAGATGTTGTCGGCAAGCATGTCGTTCCCCAAAGTAGAAGGATGATTTTAGTTTAGCGTTCGTGCCAACGGCTCGAACGAAGGAAGGATTCCTCATGCCCTGGCGTGTCGGCCTCGACGAAGCAGGATACGGCCCCAACCTCGGCCCGCTCGTGTTGGCATCGACGAGTTGCCACGTCCCCGATGGCGCCCCGGCTTGTCTATGGACCATCCTCGAAAAGGCCGTTTGCAGACGCACGAAACGGAAAGATGGCCGGCTGCTCATCGACGATTCCAAGAAGGTCAATCAGGGAACGGATGGCCTGGCCCGCCTCGAACAGGGCGTATTGAGCGTGCTGAATCTCCAAGCCACGACACTTCAGAATTACCTGGAAACCGTGGCCATCGGCAACACGATTGCTGATTTGAACGGGGAACACTGGCACGCGGATGTTTCTCTTCCAGTCGAGGTCGATCCGGAAGACCTCAAGGTCTCGACGGCGAACTTGGTCGAGGCGACAACCACCGCCGACGTCCGCTTTGGGCCAATCCACACCGTCGCAATTCCCACGCCACGTTTCAACCGGTTGCTGGACGAGTGGCAGCTGAAGTCCGGCGTGTTAGCGACGGGGGTAATCGCCCTCCTTCAGGCCGCCTTACGGCTGCCTGGAGAGGAGGCGGTTTACGTCGCGGTCGATAAGTTGGGTGGCCGCAATTCTTACGCCCCGCTTCTGAACGAGGCCTTCGGCGGCTGGGTGCGAACACTTCGCGAAGGGGCGGAGTTGAGTGAGTACGCGATCGATGGCCTCTCTCGCCCGGTGTTCGTGCGCTTCGAACCCCGAGCCGATGGCTCGCATCTGAATGTCGCCCTCGCCTCGATGGCTGCGAAGTATTTACGTGAAGTGCTGATGATGCAGTTCAACCGCTACTGGGAGAGCCGGGTGCCGGGCATCAAGCCGACAGCGGGCTATCCAGTCGATGCGGCCCGATTCTTCGCGGAGATTCGCAACACACTGACGGCGGATGGGACGCACGAGAAGGCAGTCTGGCGGGCGAAATAATCCAGTTCTCATCGAACACGGCATATTTTCGCCTCGTGGACCCCGGAGGGGTCGCAGACATTAGCCGGTGGTCGAGCGCCAGCGAGACCACCGGAGAGGAGAGTGAGTTGTGCGAACCGACCCCGGAGGGGTCGCAGAACACCGATGCATGGGACGATTGACGTTTTGGTAATGGATACGCTCTGCGACCCCTCCGGGGTCGGTGGGTTGCGGACCCGGGCTACCGGTGGTCTCGCTCACGCTCGACCACCGGCTAATTTCTTTGACCCCTATCGGGGTCGGGGACAGGTTCACGCGAGGTCTCGGCCGTAGCCCCCTCCCCGAAACGGCGAGGGGGCTTAAATCACGCATCCGCGATCATGACCTTCGGACGCTTCTCGATATCCGGTTCCGCCTTGAGCACAAGTTCACGCACTTCCCACGGGACATTCCCCTCGCCAAACAGCAGGAAACCCAAGGTGCCGCTAACTGGGCTGTCGTCGGTCCAACCGAAGTGAATGGTCGGCGGTTTGCCGATCTTGCTCATTTCCAGGGCCAGGGCCGCGAGGGTGTGGGCAATCGAGGCCGCGTTCTTGATCTGCAGGATGTAACGCCCTTCCTGCTGAATTACGAATAGAGTAGGCGTCGGTGCAAATTCGCTCGGATCGGCCAACTCCACTTCCACAAACACGACCATCTCGTTCGGTGGAATGCGATGCTCGTGGCGAATGGTCGCCTCCTTGCTCTCCAGCGACCGCCGGCCTGGTCGGTGTGGCACGAGAACCGAAAGATCGAGATGGTTGATCGTGTCCCACAACAGCCGCGTTCGCACATCCGGGAAGTGGAAACCTTGAAAACGCAATTCCCGCGCACGTGCGAATCGCGAGATCAGCGACACCACCAAAATGGACAGGATGAAGAAGCTGGCGATCTTGATGCCGGCCGGCTTCGAGATGACCACGTCCAGGAACGTGAACGCGAAAACGCTCGCGATCAAAACGAACAGCCAGGGAACGCGCCGCAGCCAAGGGCGGCCCGGATGGTCCTTCCAGCGATAGATCACCGAAGTGATGCCGTCGCTGGTCATCAGTGCTAACACGCCGGTCGCGTAGGCCGCGCCTTGTGCTTTCACGCTGGCATCGAAAATGTAGGTGACTGCAATGTTGATCGCCGTGAACAAGAGCACGAGCGGCCGCAACGCACGTGCCCATTCGGGGGCCATGCCGTAGCGCGGCAGATATTGCGGCACCAGGTTGAGCAACCCGGCCATGGCGCTGGCACCCGCGAACCAGAGAATGGCCACGGTCACGATGTCGTAAATCGTCCCAAAGGTCTCGCCGACGAAAGGCGCGACTTTCAGCCCCTGTCCGTGTGCGAGGTAGGCAAGGGCTCGATCGGCGGCTGGCGGCTTCTTGTCGACGTCCGGCAAGGGCGATCCATCCGGGGCCAAATTGATCAAGGCTCCCGGCTCGATCAACGTTGCCAGCATGAGGGACGAACCGAGCAAGAACACCGACATGATCAACGCGGCCACGACGAGCAATCGACCCGTGTTTCGAATTCGCGCTTTCGGATGCTTCGGGTCGTCGTCGGGCTTCCCTTTGATGAGCGGCATGACGGTCACACCCGTCTCAAAACCGCTCAGCCCCAGTGCCAACCGGGGAAACTGCAGCAAACTGATCAGGGCAATCGAGCCAAGCCCAATTCCCTCGACTGGGCGATGCTCCAGATACCACTGTCCGGTATTCACACGATCGAGCCAGGCGTCAAAGTACTCCCGGTGGGTGTTGAGATAGATCACGCCGGATCCGATCAGGAGCGCATTCAGCACGAGGTAGAGGCCGACCAACACCACGCCGATGCCGATCACTTCCTTGAAGCCGCGCATGAAGACGGCTCCGAGCATCACCAACAAGCCCATGGTCACCACGATAGCCTGGCGTTCGGTCTGGGCTGGCTCGTCTTGAGCCATCGGCCAGAGCGGATTGCTGATCAAGTGCTCCGCGGCATCGGCGGAAGAAAGAGTCTTGGTGATGACAAAGTCGGTCGCAGCAAATCCGAGGAGCGTGAGAACCAGGATTTTTCCCGGCCAGCCGCTTATCAGGCCAGCCATCATGCCGATCGAGCCCTGCCCCTGGCACGATTTGCGGGCCACGTATCGATAGAGCGGCAACGCCCCAAAGAGCGTGACCAACACGAGCACGATCGTAGCAAACGGGGCCAACATGCCCGCGTTCTCGAATGCGATCGATGGCTGATAGGCCAAGGTGGAAAAGTAATCGACGCCGGTCAGGCACATGACCCAAAGCCAAAAGGTTTGGTGGTGATGGTGCGAGTGCGGGCCGGGCGGGGTGGAGATGCTCATCTAAGTAGACTGTGCTGATCGAGAAGTACGATACGCACGTACAGTAATGATCCCGATCGTGTGATTATTGAGCATATCAGATCACTACATCTGTTCCACGATCTCGCCCGGAATCCGGCGGTGGCGTAGTGTTATCTCCTTCCGGGCATGGCACATCCGTCTGAACGAAATTATTGGCGGTTGCTGGGATCGTCTCGTCCAGCGTGACCGGCTTTCGCGATCTTGGCCCCTTCCGGGTCGAGATGGCTGAAGATTTTCACGTTGAGCGAGAAGTCCCTTGGGTTGCCTACATTAAGGAATTGGAATCGCTGCTGGTGCCGGCGGTTTGCTGCGGGCTAAGAATCCATTGGCGATGAAGAGTACCGGGTCACCGAGCACGAGGTTGTAGACCTGCGCTTCCCGGCCATTAGCTTCGACCGACTTGACACTCACGATCACTCGCTCGCCTTTGACCCAAGATTGAATTCGGTCGCCTGCTTTCAGGTCGCCGGCTGCCCGCAGTTTGCCATCTGCTAGAGACAAAGGTTGAGTCTCCGTCGTGATAAGCGTTTTGCCCTCGATGTTCACCTGCACAAGCTGATTCTTGGTGACGAACATCGCAGCTACTTTTCCTCTGCCGAGCTTGCCGTCTGAATTGACGGTGGACACCATGTCGCCCGGGCGAATATCCTCGATGGCCTTGGACCCATCGGCAATCTGAACGTGGGGGCCGGCCGGGAAACAGCCGGGGTGACATGGCGGGGGCGGAGGCAACATTTCCTTGCGCGGTCCTTGCAGGGAAATAACCGTGCGCTTCTTCCCCTCCTTGGTAGCCCAGATAAACCGCACGTATGACCATTCACCTCCCACCTGGCGAGCCAGAGAAATTTTGCTGACGATCTTGGGTCCCGTGATCTCGTAGAGCTGCCATTCCGTTTCAAATGCCGGTGCGCCTCGAGGACCTTCAGCCAAGACTTTATTTTTTTGGATGAACCTAACCGTGCATTCCACTTTCAGCGGCGGCTCGGCCTTGTTGATGATCGGGAAGCCAAACTCATCCACAGGATTGGGGGCTGCGTCGAGAATCAGCGTGCCGGTGCCAGAGCCTTTCCTGTCGAGCGTGACGGACAGCTTGATTCGAAGAACTCCCGAATCGCACTCGGCCATCGGCAGGCCGCGGCCATCGATGGTGCCGGAAAGTTCGACGGTGGTCTTCTCCGACTCCTGCGCGGCGGCGAGCGAAACGAACGCGACAGTCAGTAGAAAGGCGAGACGCGACATACGAACTCCTCATTCGAATCGTTCGATCAAATCGGCTCGCAACCCTCAACAGTAATCTGCGAGCCATCCGTAATTGGAGCGTACTGAGGATCGAATGCCTCCCAGGCGGCCGTCTCCGAACTGACTTGTGCCTGCTTTTCAAGCTCTTTTTTGCTGCTGGCGTAGACGGTGATCAGGGCCCGACACTTCTGGCCGGTTTCGGTGACGCCAAGCAATCGTAAATCGAAGCGCATGCACAGCCCTCCGGTTCGATTTCACCATTTTTATGTTCCACCTTGCCAGAGATCACTCCTTTTCAGAGCCGCGACCGTAAGGGAGCGGTAGAGGAACTGAGAGTACCCCGAAAACTCGTTGCCCGCTCCCTCACGGTCGCGGCTCTGATGTCCGAATCTCACACGGAGCCAGATTTTAGCGTAGATCCAGCTACGAATTGCTAGCGGGCTCAGGTAAACCGGCCGCGATCTTGAGATGTGCTGAAAGAATTGGGAGGACGAGAAGGCGGGGAAATTTGGGAGGACTTCCGACGGTCGTCGTGGACTCTAATCCTGAGTGGGAAAGTGTTGGCGGTGAACTTTGAGGGGTCCATCTCGGCAAAGATTAGTACAAGTTGTTCTTGTAGGCGCCCTCAAGCAGCGATTGGACCTTGGCAGCATCGAATTCCGGCATTTGCACCTGATCGGTGAACATTTCGGCCGCACAGGGCAGACTCTGCAAATTCGGCCATTCTCGTGGCTCCCAGAGTTTTGACCTCAGAAGTGCCTTGGCACACTGCAAAAAGCACTCTTCGACCGATACGGCAATGGCGACCAAAGGTTGCTTGCCTTGGGCGCTGAGCGGCTTCAGCCACGATTCATCGCGAGTCAGCACCGCACGACCGTTGACGCGTAAAGTCTCGCCCATGCCGGGGATCAGGAACAACAGCCCGATGCGGCCGGTTTCCAGAATGTTGCGAAAGCTGTCGAGCCGTTTGTTGCCTGGCCGATCGGGAATCAGAAGCGTCCGATCGTCCACGACACGAATGAATCCGGGGGCGTCGCCGCGCGGCGAGGCATCGGACCGGCCATCGGTCGAATTCGTGGCGATCACCACGAACGGCGAATGAGCGATCAATCGCCGCATGTGCTCATCCAGAGCCTTCAACTCTTTCTTGAGCGAAAACACGGACGGTGTTCCGAGGAGTGTCGCCAGTTCATCGGCCGAGCGAATTTGGTTTGCAAAACGATCGAATGACATGGGCCTTACTCCGACGGACAGGCCGAGATGGGATCGCCAGCCAAAGGGAGTTTTGAAGATTGTAATCGGGGCAGCCGGATTTGAACCGACGACTTCCTGGTCCCAAACCAGGCGCTCTACCGGACTGAGCTATGCCCCGCTGAACTGCACATCATACACGACTGCCGCATAAAGGGAAAGGTTCGGGACCAGGAGTCAGGAAACAGGAGCCAGTCATTATCCTGTCTCCTGCTTCCTGTTCCCTATCTCCTACCGCCGAAGCGTTTCCACCAGCCGCTCAAAATCCTCGTTCGTGTCGAACGCAATCACGATTTGGCCGCGGTCCTTGTCCTTCACCTTGATCTCGACTCGGGTAGCGAATCGCTGGCGAAGTTCGGTTTCGATCGTTTGCACATGGGCCGTCTTGTAGGAGGGGGCCACGTCTTGCAGGGCTTTCTCGGCCTCGTGGGCTTCGGCCTCGGCCTTTTGCTGCTTCACGATCAATTCAAGAGCTTTGACAGAAAGCCCCTTCATCACGATTTCCTTGCACAGCTCAACTTGGCGTTTCTCGTTCGGCAGGCCTTTGAGGATCTTGGCGTGGCCGAGGGAAATTTGATTCTGCCGCACGGCCGTCTGCACTTCTTCCGGCAGATTCAACAAGTTCACCAGGTTGCTGACGCTGGTGCGATCCATGCCCAGGCGATTGGCAAGTTGCTCCTGAGTCACGTGGTAACGATCGAGATACTCCTTGAAGCCGAATGCCTTCTCGATCGGGTTCAGGTCGGAACGCTGGATGTTCTCGACCAGCGATGCTTCGAAGACTTGTTGATCGTCGAAGTTGACGATCGTGACCGGCACCTCGCGCAAGCCCGCGACCTGGGCGGCCCGAAGCCGGCGTTCACCGGCAATCAGTTCGTAATGTTCGCCGACCGCACGCACCACGAGCGGCTGCAGCACTCCATGATTTCGAATGCTCTCGGAGAGTTGGTTGATCTCGTCCTCGTCGAAGGCCTTTCGTGCTTGATGCGGATTTTTCTCAATCTGATCGAACGTCAGCGTGGCACGCGATCTGTTCGCGGGCTCTACATCTTCCCCCAACAGAGACGTTAATCCCCGCCCTAACCGTGGTTTCGTATCCATGATCAAATCCCCCTAATTCCCTGTATTTCGTGCGACCGTTCCACGTGGAACCGGCTTCAGTTTGTTCGAGGCGGCTTAGAACAACTCCACCTCGATTCGTCAAGGCGAGCGTGAATTCCGATCGCTGCAATGCCAAAATGCGCCGCGAAAATTGCATCTTTTTCAAATCTGACTCGCGCCGGTGTCTCGATGTTGGGCTCAAAAAGGAATTGGCCTTCACAGCTGCGCGAGAGATGTAGTACCATCCCCCCGCTGACGCCGGAACCGTCAGCAAACTTGGGGTCAGGATGACCCCACGAGAAGAGAGGCCGATGAAAGGATTCATCCGTTGAACCTCCATCAGATATGAAATCTGGTGGCTTGTCTCTTTGAGACCCACACCCCGATCCTGCCCACGAGACTCCTTTCGGCTCTGTTATCGCTTAGACAGCTTTCTCACGCTTGAGGTGCGATTTGCGCTCCTCTTGCGCGCTGGAAGTTGATTTCATTCACCGTTCCTACGGACCCCCCCGTAATGGATCGTTCTCCTATTCTGTTGCGTTGTGATGCCAATCCCACTGTAGGTTGGGAGCCGTTTTATCAGTGCCTGACCTACGCCGCCGCCTTGCAGCGTCGGCGACGGCCAGCTTATTTCATGGGTCAGATTGGGCCCTTCCCCTTGCTTTCGCAGATCGTTCGCGGCGGCAACGATTATCTCACGGCCGGCCACACGGTCGGTACTGCCGAGGATTGCGACGAGACCATCCGCCAGGTGCGTCGGTTGAATGCGGGTGCCGTTATCGTGAATGCACCCGGCATTCAGGAGGAGTATCTGCGTGAATTGTCCTCGACCGGCACCACAGTTGTCGTGATCGACTCCGAGGCACAGGTTCGATTTCCGAATCGACTGGTCATTAACCCCCTCGTCGGCAAGCCGCTAACGAGCTACAAGTGGGAAACGGGAACCCAGCTTCTCCTGGGCCGAAAGTACGCCATCGTCCGCTCGGTTTTCCGCAGACAACGAGCGTTACGAAGTGGCGATCCGCAGGGAACGCATCGCGGCATTATCGCCCTGGGTGAAGACGACTTTGCCGGGCAGTCACTCGTGCGGGCCCAGGAAATCCTGGCCGCCTCGCGTATGGACAAGCTGACGGTCCTGGTCCGAAGCCATCATGAGCAGTTGGATGAACTTCGCACGCTGGCCGAGAAGAATAAGGGCCGGCTCGAGGTTCTGACCGAGCCATCCGAAATCGGCACTCGTCTCCCGCGGGCTCATTTTGCAGTGACGTGTGGCGATGGATTATCTCTTGAAATGGCGTGCGTGGGCGTGCCTCAGCTCATCATCACGCAAAACGCTCGCCATGTGCCGAACGCCAAGAAGATGGACGAAGACGGTGCGGCCACTTATCTCGGCACCCACGACCAGGTGACGACGAGTGCGGTGCGAGACGCGGTGAATTATTTGCTCGACGATCAACTGGAACGAATCGGCATGTCACGCTGTGCCCGCATGATGATCGACGGCAAGGGCCCCGATCGTCTGGTGAATGGGCTGGAAATTCTAATCCACGAGCCAGCCGAAACGGATGGACTGCGTTTGGTTGCATGATGAAGAGGTGGAAATCCTAAGACGAGTCGGAGTAGGATAACGAGAAGTAGAAGGACCGGAAGGTTCCAGATCTTTCTCATTCTCCTACTCCGACTCGTCTTTTTTTCACCGGAATGGTGCAAAGCCCATGACCCGCGAAGATGTTGCCTCCGCCCTGGAAGAAATCGGCGTTCTGCTCGAACTCCAGGGCGAGAGTTCCTTTCGAACCAACTCCTATCGCAATGCGGCCCGGGCCCTCTCGCAGATGCAAGAGGACCTGAAAACCGTCGTCGAAGCCGGAAAGCTTGGCGACGTGCCCGGCATCGGCGACTCGATGCGCGCCAAAATCGAGACGATGGTAAAGACCGGCTCGTTGCCTCAACTCGAAGAATTGAGAGCGAAGGTTCCCCCCGGTCTGCTGCAGATGCTTCGCCTCCCGGGAGTGGGGCCGAAGAAAGTGAAATCACTGCACGAAGAATTGGGAGTCTCCGACCTCGATGGCCTGAAGGCCGCGTGCGAGGCAGGCACCGTCGCGAAGCTCAAGGGTTTCGGCGAGAAAACTCAGCAGAAGATACTGGAGGGGCTGCGCTTCTTGGGCGAAGTCGGCCAGCGAGTACGAATTGACCAGGCGGGCCCGATCGGCGATCTGATTCTCGATCGCGTTTCCAAAATGCCCGGAGTCGTTCGGGCAACGCTGTGCGGCAGCCTGCGACGGCGTCGTGAAACCGCGAAGGACATCGACCTCGTGGCCAGTGCCGACGACGCCAAGCCAGTGATGGAGGTATTTTGCAAACAACCTGAGGTAATGCAGATTATCGGCCAGGGGGACACGAAATCGAGCATCGTCTTCGGCATGAACGTGGAAGGGCACAAGGTGGTCTTGAATGCGGACCTTCGCGTGGTGCCCGACGACGTGTTCGCGTTCGCTGTGATGTATTTAACCGGCAGCAAAGATCACAACATCAAGATGCGTCAGCGGGCGATCGACCGGGGCCTGTCGCTAAACGAGTACGGACTCACCGGCGGGAAAAATCCCTTGAAATGTTCGGATGAGGCCGCGATCTACCAGGTTCTCGATCTGCCCTACATTCCGCCGGAATTGCGGGAAGACACGGGCGAACTCGACGCGGCCGAGAAGAATGAATTGCCCAAGCTCATAGAAGTCGGTGACATTCGGGGCGTCTTCCACAATCACACAACCTACAGCGACGGCGTGGCCAGCCTGGAGCAAATGGCCCTGGCCTGCAAAAAATTGGGCCTCGAATACTTCGGCGTCGGCGACCACTCGCAATCCCTGAAGATTGCCAATGGCATGTCGATCGCCAGTGTTCAGAAGCAGCACCAGGAAATCGACGAGGTGAATTCCCGCTTGCAGGGCGTCCAAATCCTGAAAGGAATCGAGTGCGACATTCTCGAGGATGGCTCGCTCGATTATCCCGACGAGGTCCTGGCGACATTCGATTATGTGGTCGCGAGCATCCACACGCACTTCGGGCTAACATCCGAAGAGCAGACCGCCCGCGTCTGCAAGGCCCTCGCCCATCCGGCAACGACCATGCTCGGCCACGCAACCGGCCGGCTACTCCTTCGCCGAGAAGGCTACAAACTCGACCTCGACCAAGTGCTAAAAGCCGCGGCAAAGCA
This sequence comes from Gemmataceae bacterium, assembly GCA_009691845.1. Classification (GTDB taxonomy): domain Bacteria; phylum Planctomycetota; class Planctomycetia; order Gemmatales; family Gemmataceae; genus SIAJ01. Next base: position 20,259 of record SIAJ01000036.1, on the reverse strand, counting down.
TGGCAAAATGATCGAGATCAACGCGAACCCGTATCGCCTGGACCTCGATTGGACCCACGTGAAACGAGCCAAGGCGATGGGCATTCCGCTCGTAATCAACCCGGACGCCCACGCGGAGGCGGAACTTGCTTACTTCACGTATGGCGTCGATGTCGCAAGAAGAGGCTGGCTTGAGAAAAAGGATGTGTTCAACACGCGGTCGTTGAAGGAGGTGGTGAAGGAGTTGGAACGGCGGAAAGCGGGTAATGTTGCTGGCTAAAGTTTTCCAGTTTTAATGGCTGCATCCAGCACGGATGCTAAAGAGCTTGATGCGCTGTTTACATCGTGAAGTGTGAATTCTTCGGCGAATAGGTCGTCCGTGTTATGTGTCGCCCCATTACCAAGCGTCCGAATTGAATCTAAATGGTGGAGAGCTTTCGGACTCAATAATTTTTTCGAGGCAATGGTGTCGATCATGGCATTCAGATTTGAGAGTTCTTTCTCCTTAATCCCACTAGCGGCCCGAAGGATCTTCCGGCAAAGTCGCTCCGTAATCTGACGGACCTTGAATACGGCTGCTTCGACGTCGATCTCGGCTAAAAGTGGAATGCATTCCAGCTTGCCAAGGTCGGCTGCTTCCGCAACGTTTAACAGTGACTCGATACCCTGGTTCTTTTGAGGCAAATATTGAGGTTGCGCCCGCGTTAGTGGAGGTACTACTACACGCACAACGGAAGGATTCGGAAGGATTGCCTCCGTCTTCCTGGGTGGTGTAGGCAGCGTGTGAATCTTTCTCTCGGTCTTGGGGGTCGAGGATAATGTGCCTGGATCAGGTGTCAGCGATTTATTAGGCTGCTCGCCTCCAAATATGCGCCCTTTCAGCGCATCGACTTGTTCGCGTTCCAGGGAACTGAGTTGATTCTTGACGTCAAAGCCCAAATCCCGGCAGTGGTCCAGTACGGCCTTCGTCTCAAGTTGGACTGTTTTGGCCAACTCAAATACGCGGATTTTTTTGGTGCGGGTGCAAGTGCTGACAAGCGATTCTCCAGTAGAAGTCGAGAGTCTCGATCCCCAGATTACAGCGTCCTAGTGCCGGGGAGACACTAGGACCGCTACTTCGCTACTACTTGCAACAACCTATGAACATGCAGCACAGAATCAGCAACACGAGAAACCCACTAGCACTACCACAATCACAACAACAATTAGCCATCTCGATTTTCCTTCGGACTGGCTGCCAGAAAAGCCTGACAACGCTTGTTGCAAAGGCTTTCGGGTGTCCCCGAGAATCGAGTTACTCCTACGCTATCTGGAATGAAGGTGCTGTCAAGTTACGGCGATGGGATCGAGGGATCGCCCGTGGATCCCTAGCAAGTCTGGGACGGCTAGGATGCGATTGTTTCGTCGCAACGGAGGGCAAATCGAACTGGCGGAACTCCGGATGGAACTCGACGCAATCGTCTGCTAGGATGTAGGAAGGTGAGCCAACCATGACCGCGACTCGCAACTCTCGAAATCCCCGCAATCGACAAGCTGACTACCGAGCAGAAGCGATTTTTGCTTACCAAGCTTGTCAAGGACGAATTGGCCCAGCTCGGGGGACCGGGCGTGATCGTGCTTTACGACGAAGGAAGAGAGTTGTGTCATATTTGTCCCAAGCACACGCCTCCCGCTGTGACTACGTTACCGAAAGTGCCAGAGGGTTATTGGGAAGAACTCGTGAAGTATGCGGAGAACCCCGGCAAGTTATTTACTCGAGAAAATCTTCTAAGACTTGAAGCGACGGGTGCTGACGTAGAGCTGTTACGATGACGGCTTCTACATCTTTGTCGCCGATCAATCGACGAAAGAATCCCGGACGGATGACTCCCCTTTGAACCACAAGCCACAACCCACCCGAAGCATATTCCCAAACTACGACAGTTTTGTCACGAACCGTCAAGACCTTCCCTCCTCGAGGAAGCGCCTCCGTGCGGATCAGCTCGTCCTCGATCTCCGTGATGTGAAAATCGCGGGTCACCCGCAGCGATAGTTCGTCGCGTGAGAATGCCGCAACCCAGTAAGTGAATTAATTGCCGGAGGCCTCTTCTTGACCACGTAACAACGGTCGCCATGTTCGTCCTCCTGTTGGATCACGCCTGGCAATACTTCGCATGCCCCTCCAAATACGCCTTCACCCGCTCCGTCCGCGTAATTGCATCCGCGAAGAACTTCACAGCCTCGACCAATCGCTCGTCGGGCTCGGCACAACTGAATCTCAAGAATCCGTTTCCTGAAGCACCGAAGCATTCGCCGCCCAGGCAGGCGACGCCCTGCTTGTCGTCTGCTCCTTCCATCAGGTACATGGCCAGACCGTGCGAGGTGATGCCGAGCTTCTGGCAGATCTTGCTGACGTTCGGGAATACGTAGAACGTGCCGGCCGGCATCAGCACGGTCACGCCATCCACCTTCTTCAACTCACTCACGAGCAATTCGACCTTCTTCTTGAACTTCAGCATCGTCTCATCGCGTTCGGCCGCGTCGTGCTTCAGGGCGGCCATTGCGGCAAGCTGCGTGATTGGCGGGACACAGGAAAGCGAGGTGTTGATCATCTTGCCGATTAGTTCCGCATTTCGCGCTGAGCTAATCGCGTAGCCGACACGCCAGCCGCTCATGCTGTAGGACTTGCTGAACGTATAAGCGGATACGCATTGGTCCATCATGCCCGGCTCGGCCAGGATCGAGCGATGCTGGTCGGCCCAGGCCATGTGGCAATACGGTTCGTCGCTGAACAGTGCGATGTCCTTGCCGCGGATCAGATTGGCAATCGCGGTGAGATCTTCCTTGGTGGCCACGCCTCCCGTGGGATTGTGCGGCGAATTCAGGAAGATCGCCTTCGGCTTCTTCGCGGTCTTCAAGAATTTTTCCACGTCGTTGGGGTCGGGGCGAAATGCATTTTCCTGACGCAACGTGGCGTACGCCGGCTTGCCGCCACGCCGACGCAAGTTCGGCTCGAAGGTTGGAAATTGGGGGGAGAAGAAGAGAACCTCATCGCCCGGCTCGACAAACAGTTCGCAAAAGAATTGCTCGAACACTTTCGCCCCTGGTCCGACGACCACGTTCTCGGCCTTGGCGGGAACGTGGAACTCTTTGCGTACAGTCTCGGCGATGACTTCGCGAAATTCCGGCAAACCCATCGACGGGCAGTATCGCGTTTGGCCATCCGCGATCGCTTTCGTCCCGGCAGCTAGTGCGCTTTTCGTCGAAGGAAAAGGACTGTCGCCGATTTGCAGTTCGATGACGTCCTTGCCGCCGGCTTTCAGTTTCTTGGCAATAGCGAGGACGTCGAACGCGGTCTCGCCGGTCAGGCCAAGGGCAAAATCGGACAGGGTGGGTGTGCTCATGGATTCGTGGACGGGTTAGAGGAAACGAAAAAAGGCGGAAGCCCGCCCGTGTGATTGTAGCTATCTGGTTTCACTTTAGCCCTCGCGCGGAGCGAGAGGAAAGCGAGGCTTGCTGTAGAGTTGTCCAGTTCGATTCGCGCAGGCTCTTGCACCCCTTTCGCGGAGCGAGAGGGCTACATGTCAGGACACTGGCCCATCGAAATTGGTCCAGGGAGTCCACAGGCGTAGAATAACTCCTGTTCCATCATCACAACTTGGAAAACACCATGGGCGGGGTTAACCCCTACATCGTTAAGCCGGAAACGCACAAGCCGAGCAAGCCATTTCGCATTACGTTCCACATCGAAGAGACGGGCGAGAATAAGGTTTTCGAGGTGCGTCCCTCCGCGATCCCCTTTGGCCACACCGGGCTCGAAGGGAGCATCATGGACCTGGCCGAAGGAGCCGGGATCGAGATCGACCACTCCTGCGGAGGAGTCTGTGCGTGCGCAACGTGTCATGTGAAAGTACGCGAAGGGATGAAGTCTTGCTCAAGGGCCACGGAGGATGAGGAAGACATGCTCGATACCGCACGCGACGTGGAACCCGATTCGCGGCTGAGTTGCCAGTGCGTTCCCGATGGCTCGATGAACCTGGTCGTCGAAATTCCAAAATGGAACAAGAACTTGGTCCAAGAGGGGCACTAAATCCCAAGTTCGAAGGAAAAAGTCCAAAGTGCGAATGCGGATGCATTTCACTTTGGACTTTTTCCTTCGAACGTTGCACTCGGATTGTTACTTCGAAACCGTCGCGGTCGTCGTGAAGTCAACCGTGACTGCTTCGCCGGCCTTGAAGCTCACATCCTGCGTGACGACTTCCATCTTGCCATCCTTCTCGATCTCAGCGCGGAACTTGTAGCTGAACGCCTGGCCCTTGGCGAGAACTGGCGTGTTGAACGTGTGCGTTCCACCCGTCATCAGCGTGTCGGTCCCATCAACAAGCAGCTTGGCCTTCGCGGGAAGAGTGACCGTCACGGCCGTGTTCACTTTCTCGGTGAAGTCAACGGTCGTGCTATGACCAGCGCGAACCATGACTTGCTTCGTGAGCGTCCTGGTATTGCCATCTTCCTCGATCTCGACCTGCATCTCGTATCGGAACTCCTGACCGACAGCGAGGACCGGAGTCTGGAACGAACGCGTCGTGCCCTTGCCTTCGGTTGGTTGGCCATTGGCGATGAGCTTGCCTGTCGCCGGCATGAGAACGACGACTACAGCCCCGTCAGCTTGCGGAGCATTGTTGTAGCCAAGGATCACAACGCCTCGCCCGGTTGGGCCCGAGTTCTGGGCGGGGATGAAGTTGATTCGCTCGCCATGACGGAAAAACTTGGCGAACAGCCCGCTGTCAAGGATATTGCAACCGCCGCCGAACCCACCGTGGCCGCAGCGGAAGAGATCGCTACCGAGGAAATTGCAGCCATTGCCTCCACCCGTGTTGGAGCAGAACAAGTTGCTGCCCATGAAACCCTTGGCACCGCCGTGGTTTGGCTGGGAGAATTTCGGGTGGCCGATTTGTTTCTGCTTGGGTGCAACGCTGCCGACATTCTGTTGCTTGCCCTTGTTCTTGAGGCAGAAATCCTGGGTCTCGGGCGTGGCCGACATGGCCGCCAAGATCACGATGCTATACATGGAGAACCTCTCTTGGAGTGCAACTCCGGTTGCAGGACAGGAATGGCCCACGCCGATTCGTCACAATGCGCAATCTGGTGGGTTTGTGCCTGTATGGTAAGTCGTGAAAAATGTGGTGTCAAAGCCGACGATAGCGATTCTAACTGAAGCTGAGCGAGGGAAATGGAGTCTGAGCCGTACAACCCGAAGAACTGGTGTAATCGCGCGACTCTTACGAATGACTCACGGGAGCAACCCCTCGCTCAGAGCGAGCGAGGTCTGCTCCCGTGTCGACGAATCGTTCCGAATAACTACTTCGCGGATGCCGTGCGAATTGGGTTCACTTCGCTGAAATCGACGACGACTGCATCGCCGCCGCGAAAATTCACTTCGCGTGATTCAACTTCCGTCTTGCCATCGCGCTCAACCTCGGCCCGGAACTGGTACACGTATGGCTTGCCACGTGTCAGTTCGGGTGTTCGGAAAACGTGTTTGCCACCCGTGGCTGGCGTGGTGGTCCCATCCACAAAGAGCTTGGCCTTGGTCGGCAGATTCACCGTGATGGCACTGCTGGTCTTGTCATCCTGCACCGTGAAATCCACGACCGTCCGATGACCGGCTCGGACCAATACTTGCTTGCTGACCGACTTCGTTTCCGTACCTTCGTTGAATTCAATTTTCAGCGTGTAGTGAAAATCCTTGCCTTCAGCGAGGGCCGGCGTTTGAAAGGTCCGCTCGGTGCCGGTCAGCGTGGTGGCGTGACCGTCTGCGAACAGCTTGGCATTTGCAGGAGCAAACACGAGCACCTGGCCTCGATTGGCCGGCAGGAAGTTATGAGCGATCGGCACGTCGGTGGCGGAGATCCCGCCCGGAGCGCCCTTGGGATCCTTCGCGTCCTTCTTTGGGTCCTTCGCAGGGGCCACGGGAACGACGACCGCAGGCGGAACCGGAGAACTCGGTACTCCATTCACGCCTGGATGGTAGGAGTAGCCGCCGCAACAGCCACTGCGGGCATAGCCGCCGTAGCAGCCGGTGCAACTACCGATGCAAGAACTGTAAACGGTCACCGCTCCCTGGCAGCCGGTGCAACCACGACCACTGTAGTAGACGCCACCACTGCATCCGGTGCAACTGGTGTAGTAAGCTCCCGTACATCCCCCGCCCCTTTTATGAAAATCGGGCGCTTCGGGTGCCGCCGTCATCGCGGCGATCATAACGATGCTGTACATAGACTGATGCCCCTGGAGTCCTACTCCGGTTCGAGACGTGGTCCCCAGTCTGTTAAAATGAGCAATCTGGGAAGACCTGCTAAGTCAGGATAATCGCGATGACTGTCTACGTCAAACAAAAACGGCACTCTCGGTTCTTCCGATGCTTCCAGACCAGTTCCATCTATCGGTGCAACCGCTAAAGACGGTAAAATCCTTACAGGTTGCCAAACCGTGTGACCAGCTGACTGGCTAACTCCAAGGTGCAAGATGTCTCGATTCAATCTGGCCTGGCTGATCGCCGTGCCGATGGCCATGCTAGTCGCGGTGGGTTTGTCGTTTACTGCTCCCTCGAAGCAGAACGACAAGGAATACAAGATGGTCCGCACGATGGTCGATGTACTGGCCGAGGTCGATCAACATTTCGTCCGGCCGCTCGACGACGATCAGAAGCAAAAGCTCGTCGAGGACATGATCAACGGCGGGCTCGACAAGCTCGATCCTTACTCGCAGTACATGAACCCGGAGGAGTTCCGCCAGTTCAACGCTCAAACCGAGGGGAACTTCGGCGGTGTCGGCATCAATCTCGGCATGGATCCACGCACGGGCTTGCCGCTCGTCATCAGCCCCATGGTCGGCACGCCTGCACATGAGGCGGGTATTCTGGCCGGCGACATCATCATCAAGGTTGAAGACAGGCCCACGGACGGCATGCGCATGAGCGATGTGATCCGCATGATCCAGGGACAAGAAGGGACCAAGATCACGCTGACTGTCGTTCACGAAGGGGGCAAGCAGGCGGAAACCTTCACGCTCACTCGGGCCATCATCGAAGTGAAGACCATCCTCGGCTTGCATCGCAAGGAGGAGAACCTGAAAGAGTTCGAGTGGTTTGCCGATCGTGCGGCCGGCATTGCCTACATCCGTCTGATCCAGTTCACGGAGCACACGTTCGACGATCTCAAAAAGACCATCGATCGACTTCAGGGTGAAGGCATGAAATCTCTCATTCTCGATATGCGCGAGAACCCAGGTGGTCTGCTGAGCTCTTCGGTTTCCGTCAGTGACTTGTTCTTGAAGGAAGGCAAAATCGTCGGCACGAAGGATCGACACGGCACCGGCAAAACCTGGGAGGCCAAGTCCGAAGGGCTCTCCTCCGAATCGAGCGAGAAATTGCCGATGGTCGTGCTCGTGAACAAGAACAGCGCCAGTGCTGCTGAAATCGTGGCGGCCGCACTCCAGGACAACCACCGGGCCGTGGTGATCGGCGATCGCTCATTCGGTAAGGGCAGTGTCCAGAAGGTGATCAGACTTGGCGGCGACCCTCCCACTGCCCTCAAGCTCACGACCGATACCTACTGGCGGCCGAGTGGCGTGAACATGCACCGTTACCCGGACGCCAAGGATTCCGACGACTGGGGAGTGAAACCCAACTCCGGCTTCGAGATCGTCATGAAGGACGAAGAACGCTTGGAGTATCTTCGCTACAAACGCAACAAGGACATCGTCCGCAAGAGCAAGCCAAAAGAGCCCGAAAAGCCGTTCGTGGATCGGGCGCTGGTCAAGGCGATCGAGCACTTGAAGGCGGAGCCGAGGAAGTAGCGATGTTGGGAATGCTCCGCTCGAACTTCTGAGCACTGGAGCAACCCATGATTCGCGGCGTCCACACCATGTTCCACTCATCGGAACCCGAGGCTCTGCGAACCTTCTTTCGCGACAAGCTGAGTTTTCCGGCCAACGATGTGGGCACTGGCTGGTTGATGTTCGATTTGCCCGAAGCGGATGAGCAAGACGGTGCCGTCTCGGGAACCCAGAACATCTCGTTCTAGTGCGCTGACATTGAGAAAACGGTCGCGGGTGGGGCCAGTCGAGGATCATGGCTACTGACTGGTCACGCATTTCAACGTGCCGGATGGATTTGCCATTCCGCTTGATCTGCTGAGGTACACCAAAGGGACGAGTACAAGCCCTTTCGCGGAGAGCCTGTGCAGCGATCAAGAATTGTGGCGGTAGGCCTCCAGGCCTGCCGGAAGTAACACTGGCAACTGCCACTAAATGATTTGGAACAGGCCTGGAGGCTCAATCCCACGTAGATTCCTGCACAACCCCGGAGCGAATGGCGACAACCTTCGATCACAGCCCGAACAGCGGCCTTAAGTAAGTCGGCTTCAAGCCCGTCGCTGGAGCATTCACCTGCAGCGAGGGTGGCACGGCCCCAGCCGTTACTGGCAGAAGCTTCGGTCTCGAACCCAGAACCACGTACGACCAGGTGGCTGGAGTACTGACTTTGGTCCCGGTGACGGTCGCTTTGGCTTCGCGATTCGAACGCAACTCATCGATACCGGTTCCGGAAACAATTGCCACAGTGCTGGTCAACCGACCGGTGGATTTCACCGTCGCGATGAGCTTCACGGTGGCTGTCGAACCGCTGGTCAAGGCCCCGATCTTCCAGGTTCGCGTTCCAGCCGTGAACACACCGCGTGTGGGCAATAGAGCCTCCACGAACGTGAAGCCCGCGCCAAGCGTGTCCTTGATGTTGATTGCACGCGCCATACCTGGTCCCGTGTTTTTCACGGAGATCGTGAACACGACCGTGGCACCGACGACGAGCGTTGAGGACGACGCGGTCTTCGTGAGCTTGATGCCGGCGAGGGCCGGTGTGACCGTATTGCTAGCCGAATTATTGTCGACAACCGGGTCCGACATGTCCGAATGCGTGATCGCGGCCCAGACCGTCTGCTCGGTCGTCTCCAGGACTTTCACTTTGAGCGTGAGCGTAATTGACCCAGCAGGTTGGACGGTGCCGACAGTCCAAATACCCGTGACTTTATCGTAGGCTCCCTGACCTGGCGTCGCGGAAACGAACGTGACCCCTTCCGGCAACGTGGTCGTCAGAGCTACATTCGTGGCCGGCAAGGGCCCGTTATTCTCGACCGTGATCTTGAAATCAACGAGATCGCCGACACTCGGATTCGCTTTGTCAGCCTTCACGAACGCGGCCAAATCGACTTCCGGAATTGGCGAGGTTTCGGCGAGGACATTGGAGATCATGATCAGGTAGTCGGTTACGTCCGTATCGGTAACATCCTCGTCGGTAACGCACGTATCGGTAACAACCTCGTCGGTAACGCACGTATCGGTAACAACCTCGTCGGGTGCGTCCAGATTCGGCGGGTCGACGATCTCTCCCGACCCAACCGCCAGGGCAGGAACTTCGCGGCCTTCGAGCATTTCCACGCGCAGCCGAGTTCGATTCTTCAACATGAGATGGCACCTCTGCAAACGAGGCGGGCTCGACCCGCGGGAACGTTTTGGGGTCTTATCGGCCGTTCGGAACTCGCGGCAGTATGAATTTTGCCGAGATTGCGGATTGCGCGAGCGAGAAACGGTGCTGCGACCGTTAAGGGAGCGTTTCGGCCACTCCCTTACGGTCGTGGCTCTGTCGGAACTCGATCACCCCACGAACTGCTCCAAATACCTGCGGCTCAACCGCAGCGAACGTTTACGATCTTCGAGCGAGCCCTCGAAGGCTCGGTCTTCGACTTCCACGCAGACTGCTCCTTGATAGCCGGTGTCGGTCAGGGCACTGAAGAATTGGCCCCAATTCACGTCGCCCAGGCCGGGAATCTTCGGCGTGTACCAACCGAAGCCCAGATTGCCGACGTCGTACAGGCGATCGCGATCGATGCGGGTATCCTTCGCGTGAATGTGAACGAAGTGTTTGCCGAAATCGCGAATGGCACGCACATAGTCGATGTGCTGGAACACCAGGTGCGAAGGGTCGAAATTCAGCCCCAAGATCCCATCGGGGAACTCATTGAACAATCGACGCCAGACGGCGGGGCTCACGGCCAGGTTCTTGCCGCCTGGCCATTCGTCCTTGCTAAAGAGCATTGGGCAATTCTCGATGCCGATTTTCACGCCTTGCTGCCTCGCCTCGGCGATGATGCCTGACCAGATTTCCTTCATGAGGGCCCAGTTGTCGTCGATCGACTTCGTCCAATCGCGGCCGATAAACGTGTTGACCACGGTGACGCCGAGCCTTGGTGCGGCCCGAATCACTTTCTTGAGATGATCGACTACGACTCGGCGATGCTCTGGGTCTGGGTCAAGCGGATTCGGATAATAGCCCAGGCCGGAGATACGGATACCCTTGGAACGAGAGAGGTCGCGAATCCGGGCCGCTTCTTCGTCCGTGAGTGAAGTGACATCGACATGCGTGACCCCCGCGTAACGGCGCGACGAACCGCCCGGTGGCCAACACATCAACTCGACGCACGAGAATCCCTCGTCGGCCGCGAAGGAAATCACCTCGTCGATCGACAAGTCGGGCAAGATCGCGCTGACGAATCCGAGTTGCATCGTAAACCTCCCTTGCAGAAAATGTTCGGCCCATGGTAGTCGGCACACTCCGTGTGCCGATTTCAGGAAGTTGCAAGCGCAAAGAATATAGGAATGCTACGGAGTTCAAGGATGGCGGAGACGGTGTCGATTGTCGAGGTCGCGCCCGCAGCAGTTCCGACCCAGGAGGGATGGAAAACCTGGGAAACGGAACATGGCGCACTGCTTCAAAAAATCACGCTCTATCTGCTGCTCATCGGATTCTTCTGGCGAATTTTTCGCTACTTCATGGCCATGCCCATTTGGGGCGATGAAGCCATGTTGCTGGTGAACTACCTCAAACGCGATTACGGCGACATCTTCGGACCAATCGAGTACTGCCAGATCGCTCCGCTTACATTTCATTGGGCCGAGTTGACGATGTTCAAGTTCTTCGGGCCCTCGGAATGGTCGGTGCGCTTGCCACCGCTGCTTGGGTCGGTGCTTGGTCTCGGGTTATTCTGCGTGCTGGCTCGGCTCACGCTTTCTCCGTTGCCGCGAATGCTGGGCATCGGCATTCTGTCCGTCGCGATTTGGCCGGCTACAACGGGATCACTCGTGAAGCCATATTCGTGGGACTTGCTCTTTGCGGTGGTGCTGTTGCTGCCCTTTGCCGCCTGGCGAAGAAATCGCGAGCGATCCTGGCCGCTGGTCGCGCTGTGTATTCTCGCTCCGTTGGCACTGGCATCGTCGTACACGTCCGTCTTAGTGGCTGGGGCAATCGGAGTGGCGCTGGCACCCGAGATTTGGCGTGTGCGTCAGACCCGTAAGATCCTTCTCCTTGTGTCGTACACCGCAATCGTGTGCGCCGCGTTTCTGGCTCACTATCAGTTCGTTGGCAAGGTACACCTCTCTTCGACCACGTACGGCATTTCGACGGCCGATGGCATGGGCGAATATTGGCAGGGGGCGTTCCCCCCTTCCGATCCGTTGCGGTTGCTGCTCTGGCTGCCATTAACGTTGGCAGGCGAAATCGCGGCCTATCCCGTCGGATCCCAACGCGGGGGCAGCGCATTGACCGCGGCACTGGCCGTAATCGGTGGCATCGGCTTCTGGAAGCGTGGCGACCGGGAATGGGTTTGGCTATTCGCGGCAGTTCTCGTCTTTTGGCTAGTGGCGGCCGCCTTGCACAAATACCCAATCGGCTCGTGCCGGCTCGGGCAGCACGCAGGGCCGTTATTCTGTTTGTTCATTGGGGCCGGCACCGCAAATCTCTTGCGCCGCTACGTACCGGTTCATCGAGCGAAGTTCGCAGTAGTGGCTCTCGCATTGCTGCTCGGGATGGTTGGCCTCGGCGGCCTGGCTCGCGATCTGGTCCGTCCTTACCGCGACCTGGACGCACGCGATTCGCGGATCGCCGTTCGTGCCATCACGGAAACGACGGGCGAGCCGATATTGGTTGCGCAAGAAGAGGGGAAGATGGCCAGTGCTCCGGTGCATTGGTATCTGGGTTTGACGGGAGGCCGCGTGCAATGGGTCGGCCTGGGCGATTGGACCGAGGCCGTTCGCGGCAAGGATTCCTTGTGGGTGGTCATCTGTTCGGGGTCCAAGGATGAGGCGGAGGAAGTGGTCTACTCCTCGAAGCTCGCTGCAACTGGCGGTAATTGGAAATGTGCGACTCGGTACGTCGGAATAATCACCGCACGAGGCCAGCCCGAGGAAGAAACGCTGCGAGGATACTTGTTTGTGAGGCAGCCGTAAATGCAATCGGCCGGCTTGCACTTCCGAGGTCGGGAAGTGCAGGCCGGCCGAAGGTTGATTCAACAGTTCCCAGCCGCTGAACCGAAACGACTTTGCGAGTATGGGCCTTTCCGAGCAATTCTCTCCTGACTCCACGAATCCCGGGAATCAAGCATTGCAGGCCTTACTAGATCAATGTCGGTGAAAGGCCCTTGGCAGGTGTGGCCTTCCTTGGCGTCCCCCGATCGAACGGGGTTGGCTCGCTATGTTCCTGACCTCAGCGAACCCCGACGCGACACCGCGCGGGACCTTCCTCCAATCGAGAGAATTGAAAACCTTCCTCGTCGCCCACCAGTGATCGAGTGTCACCGGCGACGTCCATGCCGAGGGAGGAAAGAACAATATGCTCTCTGGCGGTCCAAAAAGCGAGCAAGTTCTTCTCAATTCGGCAAATGTTCGAGTAGAGATTTTGAAGAACGCGCGTGCGAAAGGGTTTACGATTCGGGGTCAGCCGTGCGAAGGTTCGAGCCAGAGGTTCTGAATTGCCAGCTGAACGGTTTGCCCGCGCTTCGGAGTCGCTCACTCGTCCTTGCGAAACCTGCCGGCGAGGATGTCTTGAAGAATCTTGTGGACTTCGACCATGTCGGACTTTTCCGGTTTCATTCCTGGTACTTCACGCAGCAGACGGTCGAGTTCGAGTAGACCCTTGTGGCTTTTCAAGCGTTCCTGGTTGGCTTCAGACAGCTTCATGCGGCGAACCTGTGCGAGCAGGTGGTAGAGATGGTTCGGGACTCTCGTGTAAATTCCTTTGCCCGTCACGTCCCGCACCGACCTGCCTTTAAGTTCAGCGGCGACGGCTTTCCAGTATGCGGTTTCGCTGTCCAAGATGCTGATCATCCCGTCGATTCCAAGATCGCCGAGTTGGCTGAGGCCCCAGAGCCCAGAAACGCGGTATTGATAGTTGCCGCTAGGGTCCGTGATCCAACGAGTAAAGATGGGGGCGGCCGAGGCCCCACAACCGGATAATTCGATGGCACAATCATTAACCGCCCTAGTGCCTGCATAGGTGGCCAGAGTTGGAGCAAGTGCAGCGAGTCGGTCAGCGCGTTTCCGCAGATCGCTGTCTGCCTTCGCAGAATCGAATAAGGAACGCAATGCTATTCCGAGATCCACGCGCTGCTTCAAACTCGTAAGACTGCCATTCTCTTCAAGTTCATAGCCTCCTGGTCTGATGGGTTGGAACACGGTGAAAATACGCTCGCCTTCGACCCAAGCAACGTCAGCTACGGCGTTTATTTCATTGAATGCTTGCACTTGACGTGCTGCCATCCAAACCAGCTTCTTGTCCTCGCTCCCGAAAGGAACTCCTCGTTTGAGAAAAATGACCAACCGTCGGCCAGTCACCGGATTTGGTTTCTTCTCCGCACCTGGATCGAGCGGACTCGGCCCAGGAACCACCAACTCGGTAAAGATCGATGCGCCCTCGGGCAGCTTTTGGCCAACCTTCAAATCCCCCTTCCAGCTTTCCTTCACCTTGCCATCCTCGACAAAGACGATGTGGCTTGCTTGCCAAGTGCTTTCCTGATCGTCGTAGTAGGCCAAGACGGACGCAGACGCGAGAGTTGGGCAACTCAATAGACCGATCGCGGATATCAGGTTACGAAAAGCCATGTTCCCTACCCCAACGATTGATCTGCTCAGGTTTTGTTTTGTGCGCTGCATCCGAGCGCGTTTACGACACACGCGGGCGGGCTTCTTAGATAGGCGTGAGATTCGGGTTCATCGGAATGTGGCCGGCACCGACTTCGTTGTAGTCTGGATCTGCAGGGTTCGGAGGTATCGGGCGTGTCCAGCCCGCCTGCAAGTTATTCACATAGACCCAGCTATGCCAGGGATAAAGGTCGGAGGCGCGCGACCCCTGGAGAGAATTCGAATTGTGCGGGGGCGCAAACGAGGCACCCGAGCCAAACTTAACCCGAACGAACTCGAGCCCATTCAAATGGTGGTAGGCTGCAGAAGCTGTCTCTAAGGCTCCGAAATTCAAGCCTGGAGCATCGAGGGAGTAAAGTTTGTCTCCAACTGGGAGGCTAATCTCATCTTCGATTCTTGGGTCGTCGTTTGCCGCGTCTCGATTGTCCGGAAACTGGCTTGTTCCAGGTATTGTGGGTACGGTTTCCCACCCTGTACCGGCAATGTTTCGCTTTCGCGACAGATTCTCAACGGAGCGTGACACGTCCCAAGTGACATGCTTGACCAATCCTATCCCCGCTGGCTTAACGTTGAACCGAAACTCTATTGGATTCGATACATATGTTTTCCCATCGCGAAGATACGGAGTATTGTCTACCCCTAGCGGCCCAACAACGTTGCCTGCAAGCTCCCTAGTGACCACGGCCAAATAGTCTCCTACATCTGCGCGCATTACATTGAGCCCTGTAACGCTGCTTCCCCATTCACCTGTTGCCCGTATCTCGTGGAGCACTGCCCACACCGCAGTTGCCTTTCCCCTCTCCGTGACACCATCATAAGTCATCTCAATTGTGATGTCTTTGAGCCCGGTCGAATGGCTTCGGGCTTCCAGCCATAGTGTTACGTCCCCGGCAGCGAAATCTGCCGCCGTAAGCGTGACTTCTGATTCAAGCAATTCCGTTGCGCTGGCGGATGGGCCTCTATAGAACCACGCACTGCCGACATTGTGAGTTGCTTTGACAAGGACGTTAGTCTTCAAGGGGGTATCAGCCGGCTTCTTGATGACCACTTTCATCAAGTCCTTCTCGTTCTCGCCGTATGCGCCGGGATGTGACGCTCCAACCGCGCCGATGGAATCAATGCTGTCGCGGATTCCGTCGGCATCGGTGTCATTTCGATTTGCCACAGTAAACGCGCCGACATCGGACTCCTTCGCATTAGGCACCGGGTTCGTCCCATTCTGCCCGTCGTAAATCTCTAGATTGATCATCTTCATCTGTACGGTCGTCGGCGGGGACTTCTTGCCATCGCCGTCGTACAGCGCATAAGTAAACACTGTGCTAGAACGTTCGAGACCTGGGTTGTACTCGTAATCCCCAGCCGCCGTGAATTGCTGGAGCCGCCCAGCGATCAGCGGTTGGGATTCCAGAATCGCAATCGACCAATCCGAGTCGTTTCCAGTTACGGATCCGGAGACCGTGTCGTCCCCGACCGAGAAGTCATCCGCGACGGCGATCGGACCCGGGTCGAGGGGCGGCGGACCCGGTTCGGGAGTCGGGTCATAGCCATGCATGAACAGGTAAACCGTCGCGGGCTCGCTCACCCAGCCATTCCCGTCGGTCACTCGGTATGTGAAGGTGTCGGTCGCAAAAACGGTTGTGCTGTAGACACTCCACGGAATGTGGTACTTGAAGTCCCCGTTCGGCAGAACATCGACGGGATAGTCTCCTGGAGTGTCTACAATCGCTTGCAATGAATCGCCGTCGTAATCCACGTCATTTGTAAGCAGCCCGCTCCCTTCAACGCACCACGGCCCGTTCGGTTCAAGTGGAAAATAGCCGCTGACCCAGGCATCGTTGAAGGCAACAGCCGCGTCATTCACCGGTGTAACCGTTACTGTGACCGTTGAACTGAACATCGGGCTGGCTCGCCCGTCGGTGGCCACGTAGGTGAAGGTGTCTGTTCCGTGGAAATTCGGATAGGGCGTATAGCGGAGTTGACTGTCATCCTCCTCCGTAACTGTTCCGTGCAGTGCATCCCATTGAAAATCACGGATAGCCAGGGCATCGCCGTCTGAATCCGTGTCGTTCGCAAGCACGTCGATTAGGACTGACCCATCTTCCGCTACAGTCGCGGTGTCGTTGGCAGCGACTGGGGCCGCGTTGGGCCGGTCGATTGGTTCTATTGATTGCACCGATTGCGGTTCAGGAGGCTGAATCCGTGCTTCCTGAGAGGTCGGCGATTCAGCAACGGAACTCGCCGCCGGGCGCGCCGCTGATTCGTTGCCGCTATGCGCGGATGGAGGTAGTTGATTGTTGCTAGCGGACTGAACGGACGCACCACCATCGGCTTTTCCACCCCCGCCTAGTCCGGACGGTGCAACGGTCGGCATTCGCGTTGTCGGTTGCGACGGGGTAAAGCTAACCGACAGGTCCTGCTCGTCGTTTGGGCTACCACCATCGGGATTTTCATCCGCACTTTCGCTAGGTGGAACCGAGGTTGTCGACATCGAACTCTGCGTAGTTGCGTGAGCGCCTGATCCGTCTCCGATTGGGGTCGAAAGTTTCAAGGCGGCATTCGATTCCTCTCGTTTCGTTGTGCCTGTTTTCGATTCGGTAGTAGTCGTCAATGGATCGCCCATCAAGCTATCCAACGACAACACGCTCCCAGCAGCAATCCAGGGTTCGCATTCGATCAGGCCCCGTCGAACCGTTGGCCGGGCTCGATTTTCTTTCTTGCGACTGGATCGAAAGAGGCGTTCGAAGCTCTGAGTGAGAGGGCGGCTCATGGGTGCTCGTGTTGACGTGAGGTGATTTGTGGGGTTGAGAGTACACTATGAATGTCCTGATGTCAAACTCCAAACAAGAAACTTCAGAAGCCTCGGCATCCTGGAAACTTGGCCCCGAATATGATCATCAAGACAGAAGTCTGAATCGCCTGCCTACCGGATTTCATCATGCTGCGTCTCTCCCTCCTCTCCTTCTGTTGTCTCTCCACCATCGCGTTCGCCGAGAACTGGCCGGGCTGGCGTGGGCCGACCGCGGACGGGCACTCGACCGCGAAAGACCTTCCGCTCACGTGGAGCGATAAGGAAAATGTGCGCTGGAAAGCACCGTTGCCGGACACCGGAAACGCATCGCCTGCCATATGGGGCGATCACATCTTCCTCACGCAGGCGATCGAGAAGGGAACTAAACGTGGCATCCTCTGCATCGATCGCAAGACGGGCAAGGAAAAGTGGGCGTACTACCTGAAGCAAGCAAAGGTCGAACCAACGCACGGCACGAACCCGTATGGTGCAGCCTCGTGCGTGACCGATGGCGAACGCGTCATCACCAGTCTCGGCTCCGGCGGCGTCTTGTGCGTGGATTTCGCGGGCAAGGAACTTTGGAAGAAAGACCTCGGCGAGTTCGTCCACATTTGGGGCACGGCATCCTCGCCAATTCTGCATGGCGAAAACGTGATCCTCTGGTGCGGGGCCGGCGTGCGGCAGTTCCTGATTGCGATGAACAAAAAGACTGGCGACGAAGTTTGGCGGCACGAAGTGCCCGGTGGCTTGGACGGATTGAAAAAGGGGGATAAGTGGGTCGGCTCCTGGAGCACACCGGTAATTGCCAAGATCGGCACTCGCGAGGAATTGATTCTGAGCGTGCCGAACAAGGTGAAGGGATTTGATCCGAAGTCGGGCAAGGAACTCTGGACGTGTGATGGGCTCACCGATCTCGTTTACACCTCGACGGTCGTTTCGCCCGATGGTGTTGTGATCGCCATGTCCGGCTACGGCGGCTCGGGCCTCGCTGTGAGGGCGGGCGGCGATGGTGACGTGACCAAGACGCATCGCCTGTGGCATCACCCACGCAATCCTCAGCGTATCGGCTCCTGCGTCATTATTGGGGAACATGCGTTTCACGTGAACGAGCCAGGATTGGCTTCATGCTTTGAACTGAAAACGGGAACGGACCTTTGGAAAGGCGAGCGCTTGACGACCAAGACCTGGGGCTCGGTGGTTCACGCGGCTGGGCGGCTGTACATCACCAATTACAATGGCGAGACCCTGGTCGTCAAACCCGATCCGAGCAAGATCGACATTCTCTCAGCCAACAAATTGCCTGACACGGTGCTGGCCACCATCGCGATCGCCGACGGCGATATCCTGATCCGCGGCTACAAGTTTTTGTGGTGCATCTCGAAGTGAATCGTACTTCTCCCCCTCTCCGCTTCGGGGAGGGGTCGCGTGGCTGGATTGCGGGCGACGGTTGGTTCACGGACGCGGTTTGATCCCACGAAGCAGGTCATCAATTCCGTCTTTGCCCAACCTGCGAAGAATCTCGATGTTCCGTACTGGGATGTCGTTCAAAGATTCCGGGTCGTCGGCCACGGCCGTGATGCTCGCTTCCCGCAGTAAATGCAGCATCGGATACGGCGATCGATTCGTAAAGTTCTCCACATCCTCCGGGCTCGATTCGGCGAATTGATAGCGCGGATGGAAACTGGCAAGCTGAATTGCCCCCTCCAGATCCAGGCTCTCGATCAAGGCCTCCGCAAGCTCAAGAAAGTCGTTGAAGTCAAGAAAATTATCCAGCACATGCGGATGAATGAGGAGTGTCGTCTCTACGCTTTCGCTCGAAGTCGCGGCCAGATATTCCAACTCACGCTTCAAATCCCCAAGCAAGCCCGTCTCGTTCGTGGCCGGGCTGACCACGTAGCGAATCTTCTCGGCCGCGAACACACGCTGGGCGAACGGGCAGAGATTCAGGCCGATCACCACGTTGGCGATCCATTGCCGCGTCGATTCAATAATTGCCAAGTCGTCCATCCAGCCACGTTACGACCTCGTTTCGGGTTCGCACCTATAATTCCTCATTACCCACACGGGATTCCAACCATGACGACCCGCACCGTTTTGCTCCTGGGAATAGTTGCCATGCCCGCGTTTTCCGATGAAGGCATGTGGCTGCTCAACGATCCGCCACGCGGACACCTGAAGGCGAAATACAACTTCGACCTGACGGACACCTGGCTCGAACACGCTCAGCTAGCGTCGGTGCGGTTTAACAATGGCGGCTCGGGATCGTTCGTGTCGCCGAACGGCTTGCTGATCACCAATCACCACATCGCGGCTGATGCGTTGCAAAAACTCTCGTCGCCCACTCGCGATCTGTTCCGCGATGGCTTTTATGCCAAGACATCGGCCGATGAATTGAAAGTTGAGGATCTCGAACTCAACGTGCTGCAAGCGATCGAGGACGTGACGGAGAAAGTGAACGCGGCCGTGAAACCGGAAATGAAGCCGGCCGAGGCATTCGCGGCCCGACGTTCGGCCATGGCGACAATCGAGAAGGCATCGCTCGACAAGACCGGCCAGCGTTCCGATGTCGTCACGCTCTTTCAAGGCGGGGCTTATCACCTTTACCGGTACAAGAAGTTCACGGACGTTCGGCTCGTCTTCGCGCCCGAGGAAAAGATCGCAGCCTTTGGCGGCGACGTCGATAACTTCGAGTTCCCCAGATTCGGGCTCGATATTTCGTTCTTCCGCGCTTACGAAGATGGCAAGCCGGCCCAGGTCAAACACTGGTTCACATTTAGCGCGATGGGTGCGAAGGAAGGCGACCTCGTCTTCGTCACCGGTCATCCCGGCACGACCAATCGGCTTGAGACGTTGGACAAGTTGAAGCATCGCCGCGATGTGACCCTGCCGTTCACGCTGGCCCGCATTCGCGCGATGGAGGCCGCGTTGATCCAGTACGGCGAACGGAGCCCCGAAAACAAAAGGCAAGCCACGACCGACCTGCATCGCTATGCCAATTCGCGGAAGGCGTTCAGCGGGCAGTATCAGGGGCTGTTGAGCCCTCAGACGTTCACGATGAAGGCAGCGAAGGAAGTGAGACTGTTCCCAGTTGAGCGTTTCCCAGGCTCCGAGGGCCTCGAAAGTTCTTACCAGTTTGCCCTCAATCGAATAGCCGAGATCCAGAAGGGCTATGCGACCTTCGAGAAACCGTACAACCTCTTCGAAACGGGCACCGCATTTCCAAGCCCGCTCTTCACTTCTGCTCGAAATATCGTTCGGCTGACAACCGAGGCGAGCAAACCCAACGGCGAACGATTGCGCGAGTATCGCGATTCGAATCTCGAATCGCTCAAGCTCGAACTGTATTCGCCGGCTCCGATCTACCCGGACCTGGAGCGAACGAAGTTGCTCACGGGCATCACGTTCCTCGCCGAGCAACTGGGCGGGAGCCACCCTCTGGTGGTACTCGTGCTGAATGGCAAGTCGCCGGCCCAGCGAGTTGACGAACT
>SIAJ01000118.1 GCA_009691845.1 Gemmataceae bacterium | reverse complement strand
CCGCGATACACGCCGCTGAACCGAAGACAGGCGAATCCAAGAGGATCGACCTCGGCGACGGTGTCACGCTGGAGGTCGTCTTCTTGCCGCCCGGTGAGTTCATGATGGGCAGCACTCCGGAAGAAAAGAAGTGGGCGACAGGCATCGAAGGGGGCGCTCAGCCGGGGACGGATCGCGAGTCGTACGAAGGCGAGAAACCGCGATTGACGCGCGTGCAGCACGGTGTCTGGATGGGCCGCACCGAGGTGAGCGTCGGTCAGTACCGGCGCTTCGCCACGGAGAGCAAGTACGTCACCGATGCCGAGAAACCCGACGGCAAGACGCAGGTCTTCGATCCGGAATGGGATGGCTATCGACTGACCACAAAGGTGGTGCATCCATGGAAGCCGATGCCGGGCAAGAGCTGGCGCGACCCGAACTGGGCTTTCCCGAACCGGGATGTCTTCCCCGTGGTGTGCGTGAGTTACAACGACATGAACGCATTCTGCCGATGGCTGACCGAGCGGGAACGTAAAGCAGGCCGGTTGCCGGAGGGGCTCGAATATCGCCTGCCCACGGAAGCCGAGTGGGAGTACGGCTGTCGCGGCGGCAGCAAGGAGAGCCACTACTTCTGGTGGGGCAACGAAATCGAGCAAGGTGAAGGCCGGTTGAATATCTCTGCGATTGATTTCCTACCGGGTCGCAAGAGAACTTGGCCGCTAGGGAAAGCGCCCTGGAGCGATGGCTTTGCGTTCGTCTCGCCCGTGGACCACTACGGCGAGAAGGGCCGCAACGGCTTCGGCCTGGCCGACATGTGCGGCGGCGTGTGGGAGTTCGTGATCGATCACTTCGATCCGAAAGGCGGACACGATGAGATCCACTATGAAAATGCCGAAAAGCGCACCGTGTCCCGTCCCGTGTGCCGTGGCGGAAACTACTTCGATGTGCCCGGCAATGCCCGATGTGCGGTGCGGCTGGGGATTGCCGGCGTGACCTATTCCGACTCCCGCGACGGCTTCCGCATATGCCTTGGCCGCGCCGTACCACGGTAATAGGCTTGGAACGCCTACGGAGGGACAACTCCATGAAACACGCTCTCATCCTTTGCGGGAAAGCGAACAAAGACCAGGTGCAGTGCGACCGGATCATCCTGGTGAAAAAGCCGTGACACAGCAGGTAAGCCCCAAGTCTGCGGTCCCGTGGCCTGACCCTTGGGAGCTTCTCGCGGAGCATAACATGCAAACCAACGCGAACTGGACACGTCGAACATTCCTGGTTGCCGGGGGGATGAGTCATCTCGGCTTCGATCTTGCGGAACGCGTTCGGGCAGGGCAACCATCGGCGCCGCGGCGCAAGATCGCCCGGTCCACGATTCTGATCTGGCTCAGTGGTGGCGCTTCACACATCGACACCTGGGACATGAAGCCGGACGCGCCCGTTGAGGTTCGCGGGACGTTCAAACCCGTCGCCACGTCGGCACCTGGAATCCGGCTCTGCGAGCATCTCCCGTTCGTGTCGCGGCAGGCTCATCATCTTGCCATCGTCCGGTCGGTGGGAGGAGGTGTGGCCACGAACGATCATCACGCGGGCTACTACTATCAACTCACAGGCCATGTGCCTGAAGCGGCCTTTCCCAACTCCCGCCAGCCGCTTTCCGACGACTGGCCCTTTTTCGGTTCCGTCGTGGCGGCGAAGCGACCCGCGCATCCGTCCCTTCCTTCGTTGATCTGGTTGCCGGCCGAGTCTGGAGAACCGGGCAGCCGGCGACCGGGTGCGTTCGGCGCCCGCCTCGGAGTGCAGCACAACCCGTTCTACGTCTTCGGCAGTCACACCAAACCGACCGAGTTCCAGTCACCGAGCATTGCGCTATCCGGTGAGGTTTCCAGGGAGCGTCTCGCGGACCGCCGCCAGTTGCTTCAGACCATCGATGCCTCATTTCGCGGGATCGAGGGAACGCAAGCGGGTGCGGCCCACGAGGCTCTCAATGACCGAGCGTTTTCGCTCCTGGGTTCTTCGGGGACGCGATCCGCCTTCGACGTGAGTGCGGAACCCGACCGCGTCCGCGAGCGCTACGGAAACACGGTCAACGCGATGAGCATGTTGATGGCCCGCCGTCTGGCCGAGGCGGGCGTCCCGTTCATCACGGTCTACTGGTATCACGATTACGAGGAAGACAAGAGACGCGGCTGCCTCGGAGGAGCGTGGGATACCCACTGGAAGAACGCTTCCTGTCTGCGCGACTACTTGTTGCCGGCTTTCGATCGCCCGTTCTCGGCACTGCTCGATGATCTGCATCAACGTGGCTTACTGGACTCGACGTTGGTGATGGTGAGCAGCGAAATGGGGCGGACGCCGCGTCTGGGCGATCCGCGATCCGGTGGAAAGGGAGCGGCGGAACCGGGCCGTGACCACTGGACGCATTGCATGTCCGTGCTGCTGGCGGGTGGCGGCATTCGCGGAGGCCAGGTGTATGGGACCAGCGACCGCATCGGTGCTTACCCCGCCGACCAGCGTGTCGGACCTGAACACATTGCGCGGACCGTCTACCACGCGATGGGCATCTCCGACCTGCAGGCGGTGGACCGCGACGGCCGCCCCTTCCACCTGCTGGAAGATGGCCGGGCGCTGACGGAGTTGTTTTGAGAGATACGAGGTGAAGTCATTGACTGGGTTTCGAGTTCTTCCGAACTGACTCAATTGGTCAGCGATTCGAAAGAGACACCATCGAGGATTCATCATGCGTCTTTCGTCATCATGGCAGCCTGTGCTGGTAGCGCTGTCGCTGTTCGCACTCGCTGGACCGGCTACGGCTAACGATTTCTCAGCCGTCGAGCACAAGCGCCAAATGGTGTATCACTCGCCGCAAAAGCCGGGTTACTCCTGTTGGGTCGGGGCGTGGATCATGCCAGATGGCGACCTGATGACCTGCTTCACTCAGGCGACCGGCCCGGTCGATGGCAGGCCGAAGGCTCCCAAGGAAGTGATGGACCTGCTGAGCTGGTATCCGCAGTACGACATGACGGGGCTTGAACTGGCGAACGTGCATCTGCGGTCGTCCGATGCGGGCAAGACCTGGAAGCAAGTGAGCGCCGACCCCTTCAAGACCTGTATGAACGGCGTCACCGGCGAAGCACAATCGGTGCTGCCCGACGGGTCCATCCTTCGTGGCGTCTTTGGGTTGTACCTGCCCTACGACAAGGGCCTACCCAAAACCGGCTATCTGCAACGATCGACCGACGGAACGAAGACGTGGGGCAAACCCGAACTGTTTCTCGACCCCGAAAAATTCACGGCCTGGCCTCGGCGAATCCGGACCCTTCGCGACGGCCGGGTGCTCTTGTTGGCGGGAGTCGCACCGCTCCCGGCTGGCAAGCATACGCGGATCGAGTTCAGCAAGCGTCTCCAGCCGATGATCTTGATCTCATCCGACAAGGGGCGGACCTGGAGCAAGCCGCTGCTGGCCGTGCCCGAAGATCAACGCACCGGCTGGACCGAGGAATTCGATGTCGCGGAACTCGATAACGGCGATTTGTTGGCCATCTATCGACGCGAGAATGACGCCAAACGCTGGCAGGGCGTTCTCAAGAAAGCCGACAGAATCTGGATTCCCGGCAAAGTCGGGCAGACCGTACTGCCACACAGCGGCCAGCCGGAATTGCTGAAGACGCGCGAAGGTCCAGTCCTGCATGTCGCGACCAGTGGCATCCACTGGACGAGCGACGCGGGCCAGACCTGGAACAAACTCACCGTCCCCGGCACGGCCTACTATCCTCGCTCGGTGCAGTCGAAGGACGGACGAGTCATCGTCTTCGGCCACGTCGGCGGCGACGACGCCTACGGCAAGGTCGATCAGTCGATCGTGATGGACTCGTTCCGACTGGTCGCGGCCGACATTCCTGTGACCAATCGAAAGTCACTGCCGACGGACAAGCTCACCTGCGAGCGGATCCCACTCGGTGAGTCGGATGACTACAAGCCGTGCATCGCCCTGTTGCCGAGCGGCGAGTTACTCCTGACCGCGTTCCACCAGCACAATCGCGACGGCAACAAGGTGCTGGAGCAGACGCTGCTGTTCCGCTCGAAGGACGGCGGCAAGAACTGGTCGAAGGCCGAGCAACTCGACCTGCTCGGTCGCGAACCGTACCTCACGGTGCTGAAGGACGGCACGATCTTCATCACAGGGCACCTGCTCGCCAACGACGTCCGCAACCAGTGGGGCTACACCTGCGGCTTCCTGCACCGCTCGACCGATGGCGGGAAGACGTGGGAGTCCATTCGCGTCGAGTCTGAAGGGATCAAGGCGAAGGCGTCCAACCATACGACGCGCAACGTGTTGCAACTGGCCGATGGGACGCTCCTGCTCGGCGTCGATTACGACGACGGAGACGGCCCGTACGTGATGTGGCGCTCGAAAGACAGCGGCAAGACGTGGGACAAGACCGGGAAGTGTGAGCCGAAGGACTTCAAGAGCAAGTACGGCTTCTTCGGTGGCGAGACGTGGCTGTGGCAGGCGAAGTCCGGCAAGATTTGGGCTCTGGCCCGGGTGGATAGTGTCGAGTTGCCCATCAAGGACCGGCCGATCAAGGCGAAGAACGATCAGGCCGATCACTTCATCCTGTTCTCGTCAAAGGACGAGGGCAAGACGTTCGACCGCATCCGCGACTTCGGCGACTACGGCGAGATGTACATGTCGCTGTTGCGCTTGCAGGACAATCGGCTGCTGCTGACGTTCACCGTCCGCGACCTGAAACCACCGCTGGGCGTGCGTGCCCTCGTGGGAACAGAAACGGACGACGGCTTCGAATTCGATTTCTCGAAGGACCGCATCATGCTCGACACCCGCACGCCGGTCGGCAAATATCAGGGCGGCGGCTTCGGGCCAACGGTGCAACTGAAGGACGGCACGCTCGTCACGTCGTACTCTTACCGCGGCGACGACGACAAGACGCACCTCGAAGTAGTAAGGTGGAAGGTACCTGCATTCACCAAGTAGTGGGAACACCGGGATCACAACTTGTCAGAGACCATACCATGCTGCGACTTCTCGGGAATCCCAAAGCACTTTGCGACGGACTGACTCGCCGCGACCTCTTGCACATCGGTGGTCTTGGTGCGTTTGGCCTGGCATTGCAGAATGTTCTCGGCACCAATGTGGCACAAGCACGGACTCAGGATCATGGCCCGAAATTCGGTCGAGCGAAGTCGTGCATCCTCATCTACAAATATGGCTCACCGCCGCAGCATGAGACGTTCGACCCCAAGCCGCAGGCACCCGCAGAGATTCAAGGTGAAATGAAAGCGATTCCCACGAACGTGCCGGGAATCCACATCGGCGACCACCTGCCGAAAATCGCCAAGATCATAGACCGATTGACCGTGGTTCGCTCGTTGACCCATCGGTACCCGTTGCATGGCACTGTCTACGCGTTGACCGGTGTGCCGGATGTCGACACGAAGATCGAAGCACAGCCACGCCATCCGCGTCAATGGCCGTTCATCGGCTCGCTCGTGGATTTTGTCGAAGACCGGAAAGCCGGCGGGAAGCAGCCCGAGATACCTCGGAATGTCGCACTGCCGTTTCCGATGGGTTCAAAGAATGAGATTCCGCCGCTCGCCGGGCCGTACGGTGCGATGCTCGGCATGAAGTACGACCCCGTCTGCACGAATTTCCTGGCTGAAGGGACCGCGAAAGCCCCGGAGATCGTCGCAGGAAAAGGCTTCAACGATCCACTGTTCGGTATCCGCCCAACCGACCGACTCGAACTGGGTGGTGCGTTACTCGAAAAGGACGCTTCACAACTTAAGTTACGGCAAAGTTTGCTGACACAGTTCAACGACGCACGGCGGAAGTTGGATGCCAGCGAGCAAACTCAGTCGTTCTCTCAGCAACAACAGATGGCCTTTTCCCTCCTCGCCTCGGGAAAGATGCACGATGCCCTCGACTACACACGCGAGCCGATGAGCACCCGCGAGCAATACGGCCTGACGCTCTTCGGGCAATCCTGTCTGGCTGCACGGAGGTTGATCGAGGCAGGCTCGAAGTTCGTGACCGTGTTCTGGGATGCCTACGGTTTGAACGCTGGCTCGTGGGACACTCACTACAACCACTTCGGGCGGTTGAAAAACTTCCTGCTTCCCGTCTTCGATCAGACGTTCAGTGCGCTCATCCTGGACCTGGAACAGCGGGGGATGTTAGATGACACATTGGTGCTGGTACTCAGCGAACATGGCCGCACGCCGAAGATCGACACAAAGCCCAAAGGCGGTGGCCGAGACCACTGGTCGCGGGCCTATTCGCAGGTCTACGCTGGCGGCGGCATGGGGCGGGGCAACCTGATCGGACGAACCGACAAGCACGCGGGCGATGTGGTCGACATGCCGATCTCGCCGAAGGATATTCTCGCGACTGCGTTCCATCTGCTGGGCATCGATCCCGAGATGACATTCATCGATCCACTCGGTAGACCGCTGCCCTTTACGGGTACTGGTGTATTTCGCCCGGAATTGCTCGGGTAGACTGTCCTGCCAAGTTCCTGACACCGTCGGAGTTGCTCATGCGTTCTATCCGAGTTCTCTTAGTTATCCTCGCCACGATCGTTCCGTCACAGCTCTTGGCCGACGAGAAACCGGCCGTCATGGTCGGCGGCAAATTCGAAGTCGAGGCGACTCTCGACATCGCATACTACGAGGGCAAAGATGCCGACGCGAAGAAGCACAAACTGAATCTCTACGTTCCAAAGGGGCACAAGGACTTTCCCGTTCTGTTCTTCATCCACGGCGGCGCGTGGACCTCGGGCGACCGCGCTTTGTACGGCAGCGTCGGGTCGGTCTTCGCCAAGAATGGCATCGGCACCGTGGTCATCAGCTATCGATTGTCGCCCGGCATCCAGCATCCGGAACACATCCGCGATGTCGCACGGGCTTTGCCTGGACGCACAAGAACATCAGCAAATACGGCGGCAAGGCGGATCAGATCTTCGTCGCCGGTCAGTCAGCCGGTGGCCACCTCGCGGCATTGCTCGCGACCAACGAGACGTACCTTAACGTACCTTAAGGCCGAGAACTTGACACTCAAGGACATCAAGGGTGCGTTGCCGATCAGTGGTATTTACACCTTCGCCCCCGGTCGCATGGAGCGGGTCATCGGTAAAGGTGAAGAGGCCGCGAAGAGTGCTTCGCCGGTTCAACATGTGAGCGGGAAGGAACCGCCGTTTTTGATCCTCTACGTCAAGAACGATTTCCCGGGTTGCGGCAAAATGTCGGTTGACCTTTGCAACGCGCTCAAAGAGAAGAAGGTCGAGGCCGACATCAAGGAGATCGACGACCGCAACCACATTACGATCATGCTCTACTTGATGCTGAGTGAAGCAGACCCAACAACGCAGGCGATGCTTGGCTTCATCGCAAAACATGCTGGTCTGAAGCTGAAACCACGTGATGCCAAAATCGACAAATAGGAGCCGACATGCCTCTCTCTCGACGATCTTTCATCACGTCCTCGGTTGCCACGGCGGCGACGCTGTCGACCACCAGTCGCGTTCTCGGCGCGAACGAGCGCATCGGCGTCGCCGTCATCGGCGTCAACGGAATGGGCCACGCCCACGTCAAGACGCTGACGGCACGCCAAGACATCGACTTCGTTGCCCTCTGCGATGTCGACCCAGCTGCGCTGGTCAAGGCCGCGAAGACGGTGACGAGTGGCGGCAAGCCGGAACCGAAGCTGATCCCCGACTTCCGAAAGTTGCTCGAAAATCAGGAGATTTCCGCCCTCGTCATCGCCACGCCGCACCACTGGCACATGCCCATCGGCCTGCGGGCGATGGCGGCGGGCAAGGACATCTACGTCGAGAAACCCGCGTCGCACGTCTTCCGCGAGGGACGACTGATGCTCGGCATGGCCGCGAAGGAAAAGCGGGTCGTGCAGCACGGTTCGCAGATGCGTTCAAGTGAGGTGACGGCGAAGGCGGCCGAGGTGCTGGCGTCCGGCGTTCTCGGCGAGATCAAGATGACGAAGGCGTGGAACTGCCAGCGACAGGAGAACCCGAAGCCGATTGCCGACACCGACGCGCCGAAGGGCGTCGACTACGACCTCTGGCTCGGGCCGGCGCCAAAGCGAGCGTTCAACCGCCATCGGTTCCATGTTTCATGGCGTGTCTTCCGTGACTATGGCAACGGCGACATCGGCGACGACGGCGCCCACGATCTCGACCTCGCCCGGTGGGGACTGGGCGAGACGACGCATCCGGTGAAAATCACCGCTCACGGCAGTTCTGTCGATCTGAGGGCGGGCGTTCGTGAGTGCCCTGACAACATGACCGTGACGTACGAGTACGCCAGCGGGAAGGTGCTGATCTACGAGGATCGGCAGTGGACACCCTACGGCCTGCACGGCGTGGACAGCGGCAACGCCTTCTACGGCACCAAGGGATACATGATCTTCTCGCGCCGCGGCTACTTCCAGACGTTCCTCGGCGAGAAGGAAGAAAAGGGCCCCGCGATAGGCGAGAAGGGCCGCGTTGGTTCGCCGCTCGCGCAGCACATGGGCAACTTCCTCGACTGCGTGCGGAGCCGGAAGACGACGAACGCCGGTGCCGAGGTCGCGCACCTGTCGTGCGGGCTGATCCACCTTGGCGAGATCGCGTACCGCGTCGGCCGCGTGCAGAAGTTCGACCCGAAGGCCGAGGAATTCCCGAACGACAAGGAAGCGAACGCGTTACTCTCGAAGGAGTACCGCAAGCCGTGGGAAGTCTAACGATGCGCGCACACGCCGCCAACAAGCACCGTTTTGCCACCGAGGAGAGACAATACCGATGATCTATCTATTCGTCGCCATGTCCGTGATGAGCGCGGGTGACTGGTCGCAGTTTCGCGGCCCAAACTCTGACGGGTACGCCGCCAAAGTGGAGTCACCCCTCGAGTGGTCCGACACGAAAAACGTCGCGTGGAAAGTGCGCGTCCCCGGTTTGGGCTGGTCTTCGCCTGCAGTCGGAGATGGCAAGATCTTCCTGACAACCGCGGTCCCAAAGGACAAGGGGCTGTCGCTGCGGGCACTGGCGTTGGATGCGAAAACCGGCAAGGTCGTCTGGGAGCGTGAAGTGCAGGCGGTCGAGAAAGCACCCGCGATCCACGTCAAGAATAGCCATGCCAGCCCGACGCCGCTGGTCCGCGACGGGTCGGTGTTCGTGCATTTCGGGGCGTTGGGCCTGGCGCGGTTGGCGGTCAGCGACGGCTCCGTGGAGTGGAAGTGCAACGAACTGGATTATCCACCTCTGCACGGTAGCGGCGGCTCGCCTGTGTTGCACGCGGGCAAACTGGTCGTCGTGTGCGACGGGAGCAAGGATCCGTTCGTTGCAGCCGTCGATGCCAAGACAGGTAAAGTCGCCTGGAAAACTCCGAGATCGGTGAAGGCCCGCATCAGCCACTCGTTCGTCACTCCGACCGTGACCACAGTGGACGGCAGAGTTCAGGTGCTGGCACCTGGCCCCGACCACTTCGCGGCATACGACCTGGCGAACGGCAAGGAACTTTGGCGAGTGATGGCATCGGGCTGGTCCGTCGTGCCGCAGCCAGCAATTGGCCACGGTCTCGTCATCTACAATCGCGACTACGACAATCCCGAACTGCTCGCGGTCAAACTCGGCGGCAAAGGGGACATCACACACTCGCACGTCGTTTGGCGGATCAAGAGAGGCGCACCGAGCACGCCGTCGCCGTTGTTGGTGGGCGACGAGTTGTACTTCGTTTCCGACAAAGGGATCGCGTCCTGCGTGAACGCCAAGACTGGCGAAACACACTGGTCGGAGCGTCTCAAGGGGAACTACTCGGCATCGCCGATCTTCACGAACGGCCGAATCCTGTTCCTGAACGAGACGGGCACGGCGACATGGGTGAAGGCGGGCAAACAATTCGAGCAACTCGGAGAGAACCAAGTCCCCGGCCGCACGCTGGCTACGCCCGCGTTCCAGGACGGCGCGATGTACCTCCGGACCGACGAGTACCTGTACAAAATGGCGAAGTGAATGGACTCGCTGTCGAATCGATGGAACTGCGACCTGATCAGCAACGATACCCCTTGCATACCTTTGAGAAGCTCAGACATTATGCTCTGCTTCACTTCCCACCGCGCGCTCGCGTTCCTCGGATTCGTTTTTCACCGCGTCGGCAACGAGACGCTGTTCCCGAACCCGAACTCGGACGGCTTCTACACCGGGAACAAGACCGAGGTGGCGCAAAGCCCAGGCGATCCAGGAGAAACTGGCCGCCGACTTCCCCGCCGTGCCCGACTACCGCAACAACCTGGCAAGGAGCCGCCTCGAACTGGGGAACCTGTTCCACGCTCTCGGCCAGCGTGCGGCGGCCGAGGAGCAGTGGCGCAAAGCCCAGGCGATCTGGGAGAAACTGGCCGCCGACTTCCCCGCCGTTCCTGAGTATCGCTACGACCTGGCCCAGAGCCACAACAACCTGGGGGTCCTGCTCGACGATCTCGGCCAGCGTGCGGGGGCGGAGGAGCAGTTCCGCAAGGGCCTGGTGATCCAGGAGAAACTAGCCGCCGACTTCCCCGCCGTGCCCGCGTTTCAAGCCGGTCTCGGTGGCAGTTACTGCAACTTCGGCAAATTGTTGACCCGTGATGGCGGCGATCCGGCCGAGAGTCTGAAATGGTACGGCAGGGCCATCGACTGTTTGCAAGCCGTTCACGAGAAGGATCCGCGGGACATCACCGCCAAGCAATTCCTACTGAACAGCTACTGGGGACGTGCCATGGCTCACGAGAAGCTCCAGAAGTTCGCCGAGGCCGTCAAGGACTGGGACCGGGCGATCGCCCTCAGCCCGCCCGCCCCGCAACGGCAGCTTCGCGCGAGCCGGGCCACGTCGCGACTGAACGCCGGGATGGTGGCCGAAGCGGTGGCCGAGGTCGCCGAGCTGACGAAGACCCCGTTCTTGCCCGCCGGCCAGTGGTATAACTTCGCCTGCGTGTACGCCGTGGCGAGTGGCAAGATCGCGGACAAGAAGGCGGAATACGCCGACCGGGCGATGGAGTTGCTCCAGAAGGCGGTGAAGGCGGGCTACAAGAGTGCCGAGCAAATGAAGAAGGACACCGACCTCGACCCGCTCCGCGAGCGGGAGGACTTCAAGAAGCTGATCGCGGAGTTGCAGACGAAGGCAGAGAAAAAGTGACTTCCGCTGCGAGTTCGCCTCCCCGAAGTCCACGACCGGCTGATCGAACTGTACACCGCGACCAACAAGCCAGAGGAGGTGAAGAAGTGGCAAGCTGAACGGGCGAAGTACCCGCTGCCGAAAGAAGTGGCCCCGATGCCTCGGGAAAGGAAGTGAGCGATGGCAGGGTTTGCCTTATAGTGGGGTGGGCGAGTTGTCAGTTTTTTCGGGCGCGGCGATAGGGTCTCGCTTCGGGGAGGAGTTCCCCATTTCGTACCCGGCATGGTCTACGGCGAATTGATCAGGCACGTCGCCAAGAGCCAATAGTTCAGCGTGCTTCGGTCACATCGACGAATGGCACTAGCTTAAGGTCGATAGGTGCTGCAAGCACCTAGTGGGAGCGAGGAAAAACAGAGGAAGCCCATAATCGTCTTCAACACATTTCTTGCTCCTACCGCGTTCCCCAATCACATTCCGAATCGCTGTATTTCGTTCAGTTTCTGCGTGTTTGGCACGCTATCAGCTGTATAGGGTGCGGTAGCCGCGACAG
>SIAJ01000005.1 GCA_009691845.1 Gemmataceae bacterium | reverse complement strand
ATCAACGTCCTGATAAGTGACCGTGGTTGGGGAGACCAGCGTGGCGGGCACCTCACGGCTCTCAAGTGGTTCGAGGCGCAAGACAGACCGGTAGCGGGCAGGGGGAGGCAGGCTCATGGCGAATCTCACAAGAAAAGTGATTTAGCTAATACGCGGATTGTAGCAGGGTCGCAAACAAATTGCAAACAATTCCGACGCAGAACTCCAAGCGTCGGGCTTCAGTTGCCAGCCTTGCCTTTCGCGCGAATCCGCAGGGCCAGGTAGCCGGCTAACTGCTTGCCGATAACCTGATAGCCGGCCAGGTTCGGGTGCCGATCTTTGAACCAGTCTGGCACCGTGGCCAAGTGCGCGTCCAGCAAGTTGTCTGCCACATACACGACCTCGCCCTTGATCGCTTCAGGGGGAATCAAGGCGTGATACTTTTTGGGGATCGCCTGCAACGGCAGCCGACGCCAGCTCAGCATATTCGGCCCTTTCTCCAGTTCGGCGGCGTAGGGCGTGTACTGGTCGAGGACCGGTAGCTTCTCTGCCTCGGCCACGGCGCGCACCTGCAGGTTAATCATCTGGTCCCGTTCCGCATCGAGGTACGGAATGACGGTCTCCAGCACGATCTCGGCTTTGGGTTGATCGGCCCGTAACCGGCCGATCAGTTGCTTGTAGTGGGCTGGAAACTCGGTCTTGAAATCTTTCAAATGGCGCACGTCGTTCAGTCCGTAGCGCACGAATATGAAGTCGAAGGGTGCCTGCTTGGCCACATCGCTTTCGTAACGGCGTGGGCGGGCCAGCAGCAGGCTGACCATGTCGCCGTTCACGCCACGATTGAGCACTTCCACCGGCGGCAAGTCCGCTTCGGCGGCCAGCAGCTTGCGAACCACGTCTTCCAGATGGTCGGCTTTCGGATAGATGTCGCGGCCGAAGGTGCCAATGACGGAGCTGTCGCCCAGGAGCAGCACGCGAACCTTGGCCGGCTTCTTGTCCTCGGCCCGGACGTTGACGGGGAGAGTCGCCAGAAGCAGCAGCAAGCATGGTGAGAAGCGAATTCCCATGAAGGTTGCTCCCGGTGAATGGTGCCTGTCCGGATAGCTTCTCAGCCCAGAACCTCGGCCAAATCCACGAGCCGACTCTTTTCTTTGAGCGACTTCGCGGCCGCATAGATAATGGCGGTTACTTCGAGGATTTCCTGAAGCGGAGCGGGTTCCTTGCCGGTCAGCACCATCTGGCGAAACGTGGCAGCCATGCGGAACATTTCGTAGTGATAGCCAAATTGGTAGCTGCCCTCGATCGAGGGCGTGTAGGTGTACAGCTTCTTCTTGAAGTACACATCGGTGCGGTCGTACTCGAATTTTTCGTACGGCTGGCCGAACCAGACGTGGCAAGGGTAGCGGTCCGCGTAGGTAATCATGGCGTGGCAAGTATCTTTGTAATCGAGCATGCTCACGGCCGAAACGCCCGCGCCCATGAGCCGCATGACGGTCCAGACCGGATGTTGTCCGTAGATCATCCAGCCCGGCAGGCCGTAGCGGCTGTGGAGTCGGGCCGATACGTGCTCGATGGCGCCGAACTCGCCGGAGTCGCGCATCCGCAGCGCCGCTTCCATGCCCCATTCGTGGCAAAAGATGCTGCCGGACATCAGCGGCGCGCGATGCTTCTTCGCGAAGTCCAGAATCTTCCGGGTTCCCGCGACGGTCCCGCCGATCGGCTTGTCGCAAAATGTGGGCAGCCCCTTGGCGAGGCCTGGGGCGACCAGATCGAAATGATCGTCGCCGAGGCCTGAGGCATCCCCCATCCAGATGGCATCGACTTCCTGGACCATCTTCTCCAGATCGGTGGCGACTTTGATGCCGGGATACGATTCGGTAAATGGCACCGCCAACTTCGGATCGGCGTCGTAGTAGTGCGTGATCTTGATGTCGGGAAACGGCAGTTGGTCGAAGTTAAAGCGTGGATTGCGGAAGACGTTGCGAAAACTGGGCTCGCCCTGTGGATAGTGTTTCTTCAAGGCGTCGAAATCGCAAGTCGGGTGTAGGTACTGCGCGAAATGCCAGTTGTGTCCATTCCGTGGCTGTTTGGCGGCGGAAATGACGCCCACACGGTAAACCTTGGCGGGTGGCTCGGGGGCACCTCGTGCGACAGCGGACGACAGGGCGACTGCACCGCTGGCCAGCAAGAGTTCGCGGCGCGTGGGAGCGGGGAGTGAGTTCATGGTGGGATTCTCGCGGCTAAACGAGGTCAAAACAACTCGTCGATCGGGTTGCCGTACGGCAGAATCATGTGCGGTCGGCCCTGATGATCGATTGTTTGTTGCGTCAGGTCCACGTCGAGATGACGGTAGATGGTTGCCAGCACGTCGTGGGGCAACTTGGGGAGGTCCTTGGGCCGAGCGCCCTTGGCGTCGGAAGCGCCAACGACGCTACCGCCCCGAACCCCGCCGCCGGCGAACGCGCCGCACATGACGTAAGGCCAGTGGTCGCGGCCAGCTTCCTTGTTGACTACAGGAGTCCGCCCGATCTCGCCCCAGGCAACCACCAGTGTCGAGTCCAGCAGGCCGCGCTGGTCCAAGTCTTCGATCAAGGCTGAATAGGCTCGGTCCCAGCGGGGCAGGAAGCCGCGACGCTGCGAATCGAAGCCCAGCTTGTGAAAGTCCCACCAGCCCAGGTTGACCGTAACCAGGCGCACGCCCGCCTCCACCAATCGCCGGGCCAACAACATGCGTTGTGCCCAGTTCGGAGCGCCGCAGCGCATGGGATCCTTGGGATCAAATGCCTCCATCATGCCGTAGCGTTCGCGCGTGCCCTGCGTTTCCTTGTCCAGGTCGAAGGCGGCCTGGGTGGATTGGCTCGTGAGAATATCCATGGCGGTGGTCTGGAATTTGTCCAGGCTGACCGCGTCGTCGTGTCGCCGAGAGTTGTCAAAGCCCTTGAGCAGGTGGCGTCGGTCGGTCAATTGCTCGGGCGTGACACCCCCACTCAATCCGAGATTGGGAATCACGAACGGCGTGGTCGGGTCGGCCGGATCAATCATCGTCTCGAACGGCTTACAGGCCGCGCCCAGCCAGGCCGGTTCCGTGCCAGGTATCATCTTCGGAATCATGACGTAGGCCGGCATGGTCGGATTCAGATGCTGCTTCTGCTGGAGCACATAGGAGCCGCAACTGGGCATGACGTTGACCTGGCCATCACGCCCGGCCGGGTAGCCGGTGAAGCAAATCTGGTCGCCATCGCCGTGGCCGACATTGCCGTCCTTGATGCGATGTGCGAGGCTGCGGACAATCGCCCACTTGTCCATGATCCGCGCGGTCATGGGCAACAGTTCGGTGATCCGGATGCCCGGAACGCTCGTGGCAATCGAATTGAATTCACCACGGATTTCAACGGGTGCGTCTGGTTTAGGATCCCACATGTCGTGCTGGCTCGGCCCGCCGCGCATCCACAAGATGATGACCGACTTGGTGCGTTCGACGACCTTGCCACTCTCCGCGGCCTGCGCCTGCAGACGCAGGAGTTCGGGCAGCGACAAACCAGTCATGCCCAGCATGCCGGCTTGTAGAAATCCACGGCGATCCAAGCCCGAATTCGAATGTTGTTTCGCAGTACCAGTCGGGATGGTCTGTAGATTTTTCACGCCAACCCCTCAATCGCTTAGGTGGGAGAGCAGGCACCAAGCCAATGCATTCACTGTACCTGCTTCCGTCCAGCAAGTACAGTTTTTTCAATCGCCCACTTGAAGGCTGAGGTCTGCGGTTGGTGGATGGAAAGGGCCGAGCAAATCAACGGGGCAGGTGTGGCATTGCGAACAAGAGTCCTCCAACGAATGATGAGTCCGGGCCATGCGAGCGATGAAAGGCATGGGGAACGTGAGCCGAGACCTCATAGACTTTTCTGGCCGGTATGCCTCACGGAGAATCGAATGTCTCGAACAATCACCCTGATGAGCCTGCTCGTCGCCGGCTCGACTCTCGCCCAGGAAGTGGACCTCGGCAAAGTCACCGAGGAACATGTCTTCATCCCCATGCGCGATGGGAAGAACCTATCGGCGTATCTCTACACGCCCCCCGAAAAAGGGCCGTGGCCGGTTGTTTTTGAGCAGCGTTATGCGGACCTACGCGGGGCCGGGACGCGCAAGGCGGCGGCAAGTCTGGCTTCGAAGGGGTTTGTCGTTGCCCTGGTGAACTACCGGGGCACCTACAAGTCCGAGGGCGTGTGGGTCGGTTATCGAGCGTTGGCCTGGGGTAAGCTGCAAGACGGTTTTGATACTTGCGAATGGCTCGCAACGCAGAAATGGTGTACGGGCAAAGTCGGCACGTTTGGCAGTTCGCAGGGTGGGTACGCCCAGAACTTTCTGGCCGTCACGAATCCGCCGCATCTGACCTGTCAGTACATGGTCGACACGGGATTGAGTCTCTTTCAGGAAGGCTATCGTATAGGCGGGCTGACCCGGCCCGAGCGATTCAAGACGCTCGGGGCCGTTTGCCGCGATGCTGCGGACAACCAAAAGCTCATGGAGGAATGGTTTCGTCACCCCACCTACGACGACTATTGGCGTGCCGAGGACTGTTCGTTGCATTTCGACAAGATGAACGTGCCCTGCTTCACGATCGGCAGTTGGTACGACTTCATGAATCAGGGATCGATCGCCAGCTTCCAGGGCCGGCAACATCAGGGCGGCAAGAACTCGCGAGGAGCCCAGCAACTCATCATCGGCCCCTGGCTGCATGGCCGGCTGAACAAGGGCAACCAAGTCGGCGACCTCACGTATCCCGAGAATGCGACCTGGCCGGAAGAAACACACATGGTTCGCTGGTTCAACCACTACCTGAAGGGCGAAGCGAACAACGTCGAGAAGGAACCGGCTGTTCGCTACTACGTCATGGGTGCAGTCGGCGAACAGGACGCACCCGGAAACCAGTGGCGTGACGCGAACGATTGGCCGCCAGCCGCGACATCGACGAGTTACTTCCTCCGCGAAGACGGATTGCTTTTGCCAGACGCCCCGACACGGGATACAGGAAAGACCGAGTACCAGAGCGATCCACGGAAGCCGATGGCGATCCCTGGCTCCGGATTCCCCGGTGCAAAAGACGCGCGGCTATTCGAGAAGCAAGCCGAGGTGCGAACGTTTACCACGGACATGCTTGCGAAGCCGACCGAATGGACGGGCCGCATTCGTGCCGAGTTGCACGTCTCCTCGACGGCCAAGGACACCGACTTCATCGTCCGCGTCAGCGATGTCTACCCGGATGGCCGGTCGATTCTGATCGTCGATTATCCGCTGCGGGCCCGCTACCGTGACGGGTTTGACAAAGAGGTGCTGATGAAGCCCGGTCAGGTCTACAAGATCGAGTACGACATCGGCTGGATCAGCCAGGTGTTCAATGCGGGCCATCGGATTCGCGTCACCGTGGCGAGTACCGGAGCACCGCTTTATGAACCCAATCCGCAAACAGGCGAGCCGCTGACGATCGTGTTTCCGAAGAATGCGGTGACGGCGACGAACACGATTCATCACAATCGAGCCCACGCCTCGCGGATCCTGGCACCGATCGCGAAGTAGAAAAGATCGCCAAGTGCCAGCGACCTGCGTTGAGAACGCCAATCCCCGGATGGGCGCTCTCGACGCAGGTGAAACGAACGAAGGGCCCACTCTCACGAGCTGGCCCTTCGGGATGATTCGACCGACCGTTCGACAACGCTGATGTGGCTCAGCCCCCGGCGGGGCCGCGTCCTGGTCCTGGAGGCGGCAAGCCCGGACCGGCCGGTCCACCTGGGCCTGGTGGAGGCAGGCCTGGGCCTGGAGGAGCAATCCCTGGTCCACCCGGACCTGGAGGTGCCACGCCCGGACCAGGCGGAGGAACGCCCGGTCCGCCAGGACCCACGCCGGGCAATCCCGCGTTGTCCTTCTTCTTTGCCGGCGGCTTGTCGACCCCGAATTGCACTGTATCGAAGAAGATCTTTTCCGCCCCTGCAGGCAGCCCGATATCTTTGCGAACAAGCATGACTGCGGCCGATTCCTCGTTGTTGTGAATGGCATACGCGGAGAAGACCGTGTCGCCGATACGGAGATCGAAGGTCACGCCGGGTCGATCGCCCATCATCTTCTTCTTGATGTTCGTGGGCCCCTTCCCGAACTGTCCTTCCGTGACGGCTTTCTCCAGAGACATGTAGCCTTGATTCACGTCCACCGCTGGGAGCAGCTTCGCGGACTTGAGAGCAAACGAGAGGTAAGCTCCGCCACCCGCGGATTGCGGGTAGTAGAACATCATGTTCTCCTTGCTACCCCCCTCAGTCGGTGCGCCTGGCATGAAGAACAGGATCTTTAAGCCCGGGAGATAAACGAACATCCAATCCTTGGCATTGCCGGAGAAGCTAGGCGTTTGAACCGCTCCGCCGGCCGAGACCGTGGCCGTCTTGAAGAACTCTTCCGAGTCCTTCGGATCCACAGTCGTGGCGCTGGTCGCGGTCAGGACGTAGCGAGCGCCGTTGACAACCCAGAGGCGGTAGACGGTGATGCCTTTCGCGTCCTTACTAGGCTTGGCACGGAACTCCTTGCCCATGCTGCCGCCGAGCATGGCAACGTCCGTAATCGAGCCCTCCAGGTGAAGGACCTCTTTGTCCATGAAGTATTGAGCTTCCGCTGCCGCAGCAGCACCAGTCGGGTCTGTTTGCGCCAGGCCGGGGATGTGTCGCGCGGACACGCCAAGCGTCAAGTTCTTCGCGGACCACTTGCCCGTGAAGCTCTTCTCCCAGGCGGTGTTCGCAGTCTCGTCGGTCGCACCTGGAGGAATCGCGACGCCGAACGTGGATCGAATGATGCGAACGGAGAGGGGTTGCCAATCCTTGGGAACATAACCGGGAGCCACTGGAGCGACCGTTGGAACAATCGGACCGGAACGGAGCCGGCTCGTAATTTCTACCTTCGGCGCATGTTCATCGATTCCGGTCGTGTCATCTTTCGCCCGGTAGGTTGCCATGGCCTTGAACAGGTTGTCGGGAATGCTGGTGCGAATGAAGCGGATCGAGCCATCGCACATGATGGCATAGGCACCGAAGTCTCCGTTCTCTTGCAGCAGACGAAACGGAAGGAAACTGTTGGTGGGAGCAACGCCCTGGAGTGTTGCTCCGCCACCGCGAATCCAGGGACGGGCGATGTTCGGCAGAACTTGAATGGCGAAAATTGTCTTGTCGAGCCCGTCCGTGATGTCCGAGATCTTTGTCTGTCGTTCGTAGCCAAAAATTCCCATGCGAGCAGCGTTCTCCGGCTTGTCGAGCAGGTCGGCAGCATCGTCGCCGATCCCCGTCAACCCGACGAAGTGGGTAGCCCCCAAGTTTCGGCCCACGACGCTGCTCAAATCCGCACGCCAGGTATGAGATTCCTGTGCTGGATCGAGAAACTCGGGAATCCACGATCGCGCGGCTCTCAAGTTCTGAGCAGAGTTCCAGGACGATTCTTTGTCAATCTGTGAATAGAGAGTGCGATAGCCAAGTGCGGGGAGCATCTCGGCCATCCAGCTCACCCGTTGCTCGGGTGCGAATGGCAACCCCATGCGTGCGACGATCGACCGTCGTGAAGAGGCACCACGCGGGAACGTGCCGCCGTCCTTCATCGCCTTGACTGCATCCGCCAGTTTCTTCCAGGGATGCTTGGCAGCCAGCAACATGGTTTGGCCTGCTACGCCGTCGAAGTAATCGTTCAGGGCAGGCCGCACTCTTGCCTGGAATTCGTCTTTCCATTCGAGAATAATGGCAATCTGGACGACCTTGTCTTCTCTCAAGACGCTGACAGTCGATTGGAGTTTTTGCGGCTCGGTGCCTCCCGGTCCGCCAGGAAATCCTGGCCCTCCTGGACCAGGAAGACCCGGAAATCCTGGTCCAGGAGGACCAACAGGACCGCCAGGACCAGCGGGACCGCCACCAGGCCCAGGAAGTCCAGGAACGCCAGGCCCTGCGCCTTGAAACGGAGCATTCGAGAGGTGCTCGCTAAGCTTGCCACCCGGTTTGCCCGGCGGCATCGGAGGACCACTAGGCCCCACACCGCCCGGAGGACCGCCTGCACCTGGAGCGCCCGGACCGGGAGGTCCAACGCCGGGAGGTCCAACGCCCGGTGGAATTCCAGGCGATCCTGGGCCGATTCCTGGGTAGCCAGGTCCACCGGGACCGCTGCCTGGGAGACCACCATTATTGTCGTTAGTTTTGCCAGGAACAACCAGGACGCCCGACTCCTCGGTGAGCAAGCGAGCCATGAGTGGCAGGAAGGTTTGCAGTAAGGACTCAACCTCCTTGGCCTGATCCTCGTCGTCGCTTTCGACACTGCAACGAAGATCGAATCGCTCGGGTGAGAACTCGTAAAGCGTAATGCCGATGAACGGCTTCTTGGGGATTCCGCCGCCGCTCAGCCCCTTGATACCAGGAGGCAGCGCGGGCTTGAACTTACCACCGCCGAAATCCAGGCTTCCGCCAAGAAGGATTTCCATCAACTTCGAGGATTCCACATTGCCTGCGAAGTTGAAAATTGGCTTCTTGTCCCCTTCCATATGGTTCAGCATCGACTTCAGGGGCGGGTTCACCGTGCGGTAAGTCGGAATCGACGTGAAGATTCGCGGGGCAGGCGGTTCCGTGTTCCCACCGAGGCCTCCCGGAATACCTGCACCTGGAAGGATCGGCAAACCGGGAACTCCGGGACCAGGAGGCATCGGGCTGCCCGGACCGCCAGGGACGGCAGGACTTGCTCCCTGAAGCGGAAGCACATCGCTCATCCGAGCGCCACCCGGCGGCGGAGCCGGGAGAGCCGGAGCGCCAACCCCTCCACCTGGTGGCGGCGGAGGAAGCGCAGGTGCGGTTGCCCCGCCAGCGCCGGGCGGAGAGATTCCCATTCCTGGCGGAGAGATCCCCGTTCCTGGCGGGAGCAGTCCACCCGGACTCGTGTTACCCGTCGGTTGCGGTGGCGGAGCCTGTGTCAGTCTCGAACGGTACATCGGCTGGGCATCCGCTTGCAGGAACTTTTCCATGATCGCACGATCGGCGACGGCGATTGTCCTGGAATCGAGGAGACACACGGTCAACTCACGCGGGCCGGAAGAAGGCTCAAGCGTGAAGGAGAGGTCTCTCAGCTTCGTGGCAAAATAGTTGCCGACGCCTTCGAA
Organism: Gemmataceae bacterium; assembly: GCA_009691845.1. GTDB lineage: Bacteria > Planctomycetota > Planctomycetia > Gemmatales > Gemmataceae > SIAJ01. The sequence goes on along the minus strand of SIAJ01000005.1, from coordinate 124,662 downwards.
CAGTGCATTCCCTTTCGCACTGTAATAATCGCGACGCATGATCGTCCCGACTGGCTCGCCAGCGTCCATGGCGGCTTTCACGACCTCGGCACTAAACGGCGTCTTGGTTCGGATGACACTGAACGTCCAGGCTCCATCGCCACCACCCGAAGAAACGATTCGTTCGAGTTGATCCTGCGGGACTCCCAGATAGTCCTTCACCAGTGCGCCAGTTCCCTTGTCTGGATCAAATAGCTGCCGTCCGGCGGGAGTCCGCAACGCCTCATCGGCGGCGACATTCAGGACCCACTGCGCGTCATTGGGCATGAGGTTCGTCGGATCACGCAACAGGCTTCCTCCAACTGTGGCTGGAGGCTGTCCGGCACCGCCGGGGTTCTTTGGTTCCGGGCCGGTGCCCTTGCCTTTGGCAACCGAAGATCCACCGCTACCGCCTCCACCTGAGTTCGTCGGTGTGTCGTCGTCGAACATGCCGCCCAGGAAGGCAGCCGCAAGGAGGCCGCCGGTCAGAACGATCAACCCAACACCCACGAAGAGAATCATGTTCGATTTCTTCTTCGGCGCGGCCTCGTCCTCGTCGTCGTCCGCCTGGCTAAGCTTCGCCTTGCGTGGCGTCTTCTTGGCGACGCCTGTAGCACCGGCTTGGCCGGCCTTCTTGCCCCTGGTGACACCTGCTTCCTCGCCTTCGAGATCCGCAGGGGCCTCCACGACGAAGCGGTATTTGCACTTCGGGCAATCCACTTTCTTGCCGACCAGGGTCGCCTTCACGGAGACGTTCGCCTCGCAACTCGGGCATTGAACTTTGAAGGAAGTTACAGTTGGTGACGTTGCCATGGGTCAAACTCCGCAGGGGACCGGCGCGGAAAGGGGCCAAGGAGATTTAGATATAGTAGATGATAACGCAAAAACGGGGATGGATGCAAAGGGAATTCCGGGCAATCTTGAGCCACTTGTGCCGATTGTTCCAGAACCCAAGGCCCTGGCCGAGCTTTGTAACGATCGCTCCCGGCCTTCGGCGGATCTGTCCAAACCGCCTGCACCCCGTCCAGCCAACACGCTCTCCGGGTGGCATTTTGAACGCCACCGACCAAAGTCAATTCTCCATCGGAGCCGCGACCGTAAGGGAGCGCTTTAGCCGGGTCACTCCCTTACAGTCGCGGCTCCGCAAGACTTTTGGCGGCCGCGTCCGCTCGGTTTTTTTCACTCGATGGCGGCCCACACTTGGCACACGGGCTGGGCTTTGGATAATAAACCAAATGATCTCTCGTCAACGGGTCATCGACCACGGCGAGGTCTTTACCCCGCCCGGGCTTGTGAACGACATGCTTGATCTCGTCCAGCATGAGTGCGAGCGCATCGACTCACGTTTTCTTGAGCCGGCGTGCGGGGACGGGAATTTCCTGGCCGAGGTCCTGCGTCGAAAACTGGCGACGGATGAGACGACCCCCGAGCAGCGGGTGGCAGAGTTGGTCGGCTTCCTGCCGGTTCTTCAGTACGACGGCAGTTCGATGCGGCAACTCAATGCAGAGGCGATCCTCGACATCGCCACGGCAGGCACAAGCGCGACACTGCTGGCCAAGAGGTGGGAAAGCGTGCTGCTGGTGAACGTGGACGACAGCACGCTGACCCGGTTGATGAACGACCCGGCAGCGATGGCGGCGCTCGAAGCGATCGAAGGTTTTCGCAACCTCAACGCCGATCTGGAGACGATCATCAATCGGTCTGAGCAGATCAAGGACGCGAAACGCAAGGCCGGCGAGGGTGAAGAGCCGAGCGCCAAGAAGAAGAAAGAACTGACCGAGGCCGAGAAGGAGCGCAAGAGCCTGCGCAAGCAGGTGCAGGAAAAGCTCATCAAGTTCGCGGCAAGGATCCCGGTATTTATGTATCTGACCGATTATCGCGAGCAGCGACTCAAGGACGTGATCACAAGACTTGAGCCGGGGTTGTTCAAGAAGGTTACGGGATTAACAACCGCCGACTTCGAACGGCTGGTCAGCCTGGGCGTTTTCAACAGCGCTTTAATGAACGACGCGGTCTGGAAGTTCCGGCGGTACGAAGATTCCAGCCTGCGCTACATGGGCGTGAGTCGACACAAAGGCCTTGACGTTGGGCTGTACGATACGGCGCTGACCGAAGAAGACTTCAGAGCGACTTTTGAAGGAGTGGAGGAGAAAAAGGGACGCCGCTAATGTTCGGCCGGCACTTCCTGCTTCGGTCGTCCGCGCGGACGAAGCGTCGATTCCAGGCCGAGTTTCTTCACCGTTCTGAGCTTTCCATCGTCCGACCCGAATGGGCAGGGCAGGGAGGAAATCAAGGAAAACGAGATGCGTCCTTTTTTGTTTCGCGGATCATTTGGAATGGACTTGGAAGTTGGCGGTATTCTCTCCGGCCTTCACGTCGACCGTTTCGCGGGAGGCCGAATTGAATCGGGCGGCGACTGCTTCCGCCTCTTCGTCGGTCAACTCGCCGGGTGGGGCGAGGGGTTTCTGCACCCTCTTGCCGGTCTTACGTACCCCGCGGATTTCGACCCGATAGGCTCCAACGGCTGGGCCGGCGTCCGAGCCGATCTGGTAACGGCCGTTCTCGATCACTCCGCCAGCGGCCTGACCTTTGGTCCCTTCGATCGGGACAAACAGGATGGACCCGCGTTCCAGCGGTTGGCCGTCCAGCCGGACTTCTCCGGAGATTGGGTTGTGTCCGGCGCTGGAGTCCCCGCCGCACCCGCCGGCTCCCAGCACCAAGGCCATCCCGATCACGAGACCGATGTACGGCTTCATAACTTCCCGCATCAATAATCTCCCAGGATGTTGCCATCGGCGATCCACCCCAGCCGTCGCCAGGTGGTGGCGTCGATCGAGTCCGGAATGAATCGGACGGCCCCGTCACACAGGACCACGTTCACGCCGCCCGAATGGCGGCTACGGGGACTGGCGTAGTTGGCGTCCGTGTCGCCGCCGACGCAGGGCAAGTTCATGAGCGGCTTGTTGCGACTGTTATCCCCGGGGCAGAAAGACGGGTGCCAGCTCAGCGTGTTGTCCGGGCTTCGGGAGTTCGGGCTGAGGGTGACGTACAGGAACTGGGAGCCGGCCCGATTGGTATAGATCGCTCCTCGGGCATCAGCTTCGTCCATGCCGGTCAGGTACTCGGCCACGGCCATGCTGTTGCTGGTCCCATCCAAGATTGCGCTCATCGGCGTCGCGATCCCCATGCGGAAGAGTCCCCGAGCGGCCTGATTGCTGCTATTCGCATTCTCGCCGTCGTTCAGGCCGGAAAACAAGCCAAGGTAGTTGCTGGCCGTCAGGCGCACCCCCAGGAGATCGCCCTTGGTCTTACTGCGGCCATCGCTCGGGCAGAGTAGGCCGCCGAGTGGCTTGTTGGCGACTGCAGCGGGCCAAGCTCCCGGGTCCGCCCACGGGTTCTGAATGTCGAACAAGGGCCCCCGGATGGCCCGGTGATAGTTGTCTTGCTCCAAGTGGGGGAGCAAGTAGTGAAGAAAGTACGGCCACTCATACTTCCAACTGTACGAGAACCGGGTCGGGGCCATGGTACCGGGGGGGAACTCCGCGTTCGCCGACTCGTAGTTGTGAAGGGCCAAACCGATCTGCTTGAGGTTATTGCTGCACTTGATCCGATTGGCTGCTTCTCGGACCTTCTGGACGGCCGGGAGCAAGAGACCGATCAGGATGGCGATGATGGCAATGACCACCAACAACTCGATGAGGGTGAATGCCGACCGGCGTGTGGACATATGGGAAAGCCCTGGAGAGAGTAATCAGGCTTGGGCGGGGAATCCCGTGCGGACCCTCTCGGGGAATTAGACGAATTCGGAACCAGACGCACCACCCAAAAACCGAAATTCGTTCCGCAAGTGATGCGGGGGCATTTGGCTTTCTTGCCGGTGAGCGGTTCAAACAAAACGCCTTGTGTCACTCGACGGGACCAAGTGTCCCTCGGCAAATGCTTCGCGGCTCGCCGTTGAGTAGGCAATCCGCCCGGTTGATGCTGCGTGAGCCAGCGAAGGAAATCTGTAATCGAGCCGTGGGCTCGAACGCTAAACGGGGATGATTGTGAATCCGCGAATTGCACTCTTGCAATCGCGCACACCGAAAACTTCGACGCGGTACACTTCAGTCGTCCATCGACCACGTCCGCTGATTCGGGGGTGGCCACGGCAGTTTTTTTTGTGATTGCTGTTCACTGAGGGTAAACTACTCCCGTAGCGTCAAACTCGCGGCGTTTCATATTTACAGGCAAATCACTTAACAACTGGAGCGGTCGTGATGCAAAACTGGCTCAAAGCCCTTTTGGCAAGACCGAAGCCGAGGACAGCCGCAGGAGCGTCTGTGGCGGGCCTGGTTCTGGAGCGCCTGGAAGCGCGAGACCTATTTACTGTCTCGCCGGTGGTGCTGAATTCCTGGTTCGTTTCCGGCCAGGGGGAGTTTTCCCAGGTCATCAGCGCCGTAAGCGGGGGCACAACGATCGGTCCCAGTACCACCTGGACCGGGCAGAACAGCCCCGTCCTGGGCGACGTCCAGAAGGTCAGCTATTCAACAAGCGGTGACTTTGTTTATGTGAATACACCCGACCTTGCCAGTTACACGATGGGCCCATGGTGGAGTGACGCAACGCAACAACAGCCATTCGTGAACTTCCCCAGAAATCAGAATTCGATCTTTCGGGTGGCCCTCAACACGACGTACCCGTCGAACACGCACACCAAAACGCCCAACGGGCCGGTGGGAATTGCCGTGAATGGGGTGGCCTTTTTCGGCAACGGGGACGCGTTCTCGTATCGCCACTCGACTGCTGCCGACGCGGGCATGACGGGCGACGGGATCTGGAACCGCCAGGCCGAATGGGGGGAATCCGCGACCTTCGATATGGGCAACGGTCACCAACCCGGAAGCGGGCAGTACCACCACCACACCGACCCGCCCGCGCTCCGGGCTCAACTCAGCGACAACATCGACTACGTCGGCACGACGAATTTTTTCCCGTACGATCCCGCCGTGTACCTGTTGACGAACGGCGCGGGGAGCGACGGCGATTTCGTCGAGCACACTGCCAATTTGCACCACTCCCCGATTATCGGCTGGATGTTTGACGGCTACCCGATTTACGGGGCGTACGGCTACGCCGACCCGACCGATCCGGCCAGTGCCGTCACGCGAATGAGATCGAGCTTCTCGCTGCGTACGGATTTGACGAATGGAAGCCCGCGAATCTCCGTTCCCGGCTGGTCTGCCCAGCTCGACGCCACCCAACTTGGCGCCACGGCCGCCGCGACGGCCGCGGAAGCCTTTTACACAATGACGGCGGAGCAACAAGCTCTGTACGCGGGCCCGGCCGTCAGTGCGACTTACCCCCTCGGCCGCTACGGCGAAGACTACGCCTATGTCCTGGGGTCCGGTGAACTCGACCCGTTCAATGGCCGCTGGTGCGTCACCCCCGAGTTCCCAAGTGGAACGTACGCCTACTTCGATACGATCGACGCCGCCGGCGAATCCGCCTTCCCCTACCTCATGGGGCGGCAGTATTACGGGGTCACGAACGGCTCGGGCAAAGTCACATCGATTTCTGAACCAGTCACGATTGCTTTTGACGTCGCAACGAACACGGCACCCGTGGTGCGGGGTGCTGCCGCGGCCTCGATCGCTCACGGCGGCACGCTCGCCCTCAGCGGGAACTTGCAAATCTCCGTCACGGATGTTGATGCGGCCTCGACTGAGAGCCTGACGCTGGCCGTCAGTTCCGGCACGTTGAGTGTCGACCTCAGCAGTGGACTGGCAGCCGGCGCAACGATTTCCGCGGGGGCCAACGGCAGCTCGACCTTGACGCTGAACGGCAACATCACCTTGATGAACGCCGCCCTGGCAACACTGACCTACACGGCTCCAAGTACGGGTGCCACCGCAACATTGACCGCCCGGGGAAACGACGGAAGCCCGTCCAACAATCTTAGTAACACGCTGACGACGACCATCTCGTTGCTGAACCGCGCGCCAGTCGTTTCGGGCCCAGCTTCCGCCAACGCTCCTCACGGAGGCACCGTCGCGTTCACCGGATCCGGAAACGTGTATTCCGTGAGCGACTTCGATTCCTCGAATGAAACCATCACGATTTCCGTGTCGGGGGGATCGTTGAGTATCACGCCCGGCGGCACGAATGTCACGGGCAATGGCACGGCTTCCGTGACCATCGCAGGGACACTCTTCAACATCAACACGGCACTCGAAACGTTGACGTACACTGCTCCGAATGCAGGCTCATCCGAGACACTCAGCATTCAGGCGGACGACGGAGCCAGTTCGAATAATCTCAGCAATACTCTGTTCACCGCGATTGAACTTGTAAACGGCGCTCCGACGGACATTCAACTCTCCCCAAGCACCATTGCCGAGAGCGAGCCGGTGGGAACGCTCGTGGGCACCTTCAGCACGTCGGACCCGGATAGCAGCGTGTTTAGCTATAGCCTCGTCAATGGATTGGGCAGTACCGACAATTCGCTCTTCACCATCGCCGGTGCCACTCTCGTGTCGGCCGCCATCTTCAATTTTGAAGCACAACAGAGCTACAGCATTCGCGTTCGCGCGACCGATGAACTCGGACTGTTCGTTGAAAAGAGTATGGTAGTCGCCGTCACGAACGTGAACGAGGCCCCGTCGATCACCGGCGGACCGTTTAACTTCCTCTACTTCAGCGGCTTACCGGACAACTCAGTCATTGGGTTTGTGACGGCGATCGATGCCGATGCTGGTGACCTCAAAACCTTTTCGATCGAAAGCGGCAGCCCCCTCTTTGCGATCGACTCCGCGACCGGCGTGATCTCGCTGACCGACGCGTCGTCGGCCTCCGGTAGTTATTCGCTTACGGTCCGAGTGGCGGATTCGGCTGGGCTCTTCGGCGATGCGACTGTGATCGTTGACGAACATAACCCGCCCGTGATCGACGTTGCTCCAAAGGTGATTGTGGAGCTCATCCCGGCGAAGTCATTTCTCTTCAATGGCACTCCCGTCAGCACACTGACGGCCAACATCACCTACATGGACGCCGGCGGGGCGAAGGGAATCGCGGTGATCACAGCCGCGGCTTCCGCGTCCACGGGCCAATGGCAATTCAGTACCGACAGTGGTGCCACGTGGACCGACATCACCGAAGTCGATGGGGGTCACGCCCTGCTGCTCGCCGACGAGCCGGCGAATCGGGTGCGTTTCACCCCGAACGGCAAGTTTGTCGGCTTCGCAGCGCTGACCTACAAGGCCTGGGACATGTCCGTCGGCACCGGGTCGACCGGTACGATCCCCTCGTTCGGTGATACGACGAGCAGCGTCGCCTTCAGCACGGGCATCGAGAAGGCCTCGGTGTCGGTCGGCAAGACGACCCCGACGATTGACCTTTCCGGCAATGCACTCTTCTCGAGCATCCCCAGGAATGCGAAGTCCCCGGCAGGCAACCAGGTCAAGTCCTTGCTGGGCCTGCTCGCTTCGGATGCCGAACGGAAGAACACCCTAGGCGTAGCCGTGACCGACGTCGACAACGCATCCGGCAAGTGGCAGTATCAAGTCGCCGGCAAGTGGATCGATATCCTGGGAGTGTCTGGCGTCAACGCGTTACTTCTCGGGCCGAAAACGAAGGCCAGGTTCTTGCCCGCCACCGACTTCTTCGGCCCGGCAACCTTCACCTACCATGTCTGGGATCAGTCCGTTGGGCAAGTTGGCGAACGCGCCGTCGTCACAGGCTCCTCCTTCAGCTCACTCGCCGATACGGCAACCGTCCGGGTGTTGGCCAGGCCGCTTTTGGACACTACGATCGAGCAGTCACTGGCGTCACCAAGCTCACCTAAGAGTGTCAGCGCGCTACTAACGGGAACGGTCACGGACGTCCTGCCCGGAATGGCAATCGGGATCGCGGTAATCGGGGCGACCGGCAAAGGAAACTGGACCTACCAGATCGGTTCGGCCCCGGAAGTGCGGATCAAGGCAGCCAGCACTTCGGCTGTTGTGCTCCCGGCAGAGGCGGTCTTGCAGTTCCATGCCGCGGCCGATTTTTCGGGTCGGGCGACACTGAGTTACAAAGCGTGGAACGCAACGAGCCAGCCGCTGGCCGCCGGTCGAAAAATCAACCCGAGTGGGATCGGCTTCAGCATCGCAACCGAGACGCTGTCACTTTACGTTGCCCCGGTTGGCGGCGACGCCGTCCCAACAATCGATAATGCAACGGTCCAACTCGGCTCCATTACCGAAGACCCCAGGACTAACCTGGGCGTGAGCGTCCGGAGCCTGGTCAAGGCCGCAAAGATTACGGATGAGGATCCCAAGGACAAGCTTGGCATAGCCGTGGTCGACGTGGACGTGGCCAATGGGACGTGGCAGTACTCGCTCGATCGCAAAGTCTGGCACCCCGTGCCAGCATTAGACGCCAATCACGCCTTGGCCCTGGCAGACACCGCATCCTTGAAGTTCGTACCGTCCGCCAATTTCAACGGCACGGCCACGATGTCCTTCAAGGCCTGGGATGGAACGACCGGAAGCAGCGCCGATTTGCTCGACCCAAGTTCCGGTGCCGCCTTTAGTGCGAGTGTCGGCACGGAGATGATTACGATCTCACCAGTCAATGATTCGCCCACGTTGGACAACTCTTCTCCGCACTACCTTCCCGCCATGAACGAAGGGGAGACATCCGCGGACATCACGGTTTCGACATTAACTGCCCAGGCGGGCGACGTGGAAACGGCAGCAAATCAGATCGGCATTTGCATTGCCGCGGCGAAAGGACCGGGGGCCTGGAAGTTCAGCACGGACGGCACGTTGTTCAGCGATGTGAGGAATTTCCCGGTTTTGTTGTCGCCTGCGAGCGTGCTGAGATTTGTTGGAAGCCCTGGAAAATTGGGCCTGGCCACGCTCACGTACAAGGCATGGGACGGCTCGAGCGGCAGCACATCTCCGTTGAAAGCCAATGCGATTAGCGCGACGAGTGACCGATTGACAGTCGCCGTTGGCAACACCCCGCCCGCACTCTCGGGTCCGGGAACGTTGCCAGCCATCAAAGAGGATTCCACGGACAACCCTGGCGATACCGTATTCAGGATTCTCGGAAAGACCTTCGCAGACTCACCAGGCAGCGCGAAAGGAATCGCACTGACGAGCACCACCGTGCCGATCGCCGGCGTTTGGCAATACCGCATCGCTGGTGAAAAAAACTGGCGAGCGATTCCGGCCGTTGATGAGAGTAACGCATTGCTATTGCCGGACAACGCGAGGGTCCGATTCGTACCAGCCAAGAACGTGTTTTCCGTCGGTGATCCAGACAATCCGGCGATCACTTACAAAGCCTGGGACCAGACCGTCGGCTCAGGCGGTGAGATGATCGACACAACGGATGTGGCCCTCAACTCCTTCAGTGCCAGCGAGATCGCGAAACTGAAGGTGATCAGTGTGGAGGATGCCCCGACGCTCGACACAAGTGTCTTGCAGAGCCTGAACGGAACGGCCACCGTCTCTGCCCTGGTTGCCGGTGCCGTAACCGATCCGGAAAGCAACAGTTTCGGAATTGCGGTAACGGGACTGACCGGTCGCGGCACGTGGGAATACAGCTTCGACAATTTTGCGACGGCGGGGACCCCCATCGCCAGTGGATCGACCTCGGCCGCTTTACTTCTTCCCGCAACGGCCACGATCCGCTTTGTACCGAATCAGGGCGCGACCGGTCTCGCCAGGCTCCGCTACAAGGCTTGGGACACGACGAGCGGCCAGTCCGGGACCGCGAACACCAACCTGGGTGCGAACAAGGTTTTCTTCAGTTCGGCTATCGAGACGCTCAGCATCAACATCGGTAACGTCGAACCGATTTTGACTCCGCTCTAGCTGAAACAACGGGGCGACTGATCATCATCGTGCAATCCCGTTCGAGCCGTTGGCTCGAACGCTAAACGGTGTGGGCTTCTCAATCTGAGCTTCAGCCCGCCATCGCTTCGACCGCTTGGTTCACGAGTATCTTGCCCCGTTCCAGCACTAGCGAACGCCAGTTCGCATCGGCCGGGCAGAAGAGTTCCTTCAAGCGGGCACGGGCTTCTTGCTCAACGACACCGTCGCGTTGGCCCCAGTGATGCGCCTGGTTCTCCGCCCGCAAGCCCCCGAGCATGGCCACGCTGCCATAGGTGCCGAACTCGGCAACGAAGTACAGATAATTGCGCGCCAGATTCTGCCCCATGCACCACGAGCCGAACGAGCCACGCGGTTGATAGGCCACGCCTTTGGAATCATCCTGCTCGTAGTTGCCGGCCCCGAACCAGCGATCGAGTTGAACCTGCAGGTTCTTCGTGAGCGGATGGCCATCGAGTAGCAGTGTGTACGATCCCCACCGGCCAAGGCCCGAGTGAAAGTCGAGATGGATCGCCGATTGGCATTCTCCTAGCCATTGCCTCAAGCATTCGCCGAGAACCCGATGAGTCGCCCCCGGTTCGTTGCCGCCGAAGAACAGGCCCTTCGGGAATTCATACTGACCGACGACCATGGCCTCCTTCAGGGCCGGTAGGCCGTGCCGCAGCCATGCCCACCAGGCTCGTAACGTCCAACGGTCCCAGTGCAGCGGGGGTCGTTGCGGATTCAGCAAGCCATCGAACGATCTGTATCCTTTGGGGCTGCCCGCGAACTTGTCTCCTGGAAGCAACAAGTTGCGATTGGGATCGACGTTGTTCGCATCGACCCGCCGTTCCCAGGCATAGCCGTATGGATTCAAGCCGTGGAGGAAGACACAGCGGACGTCCGAAGGCAGGCCCTTGCCGCGTTGCCATTCGTCCATGACTGCAAGCTGCACGGCCGTGCCGAACGGACCTTCCACGCCGTGTAAGCCGCTGGAGATCACCACGACGTTTTTGGCCGAGGCGATCGGCGAAATAGCCGCGTCGATGGTGAGTTCTTCGCCGTCCGGTCCCTTGCCTTCAATCTTCTGGGCGTGCAAGTCCCAGCGGAGACGTTGGGCGGCCTCCCGGAATCGGGCACGCGAAGTGGCGTAGTTGGGGGGAAAGAACATCCGAGTAAGGTCATCCTGACCGTAGGCCGGCCTCGACGAGCGTTTGGGTGGTCCGAGCCGCATTGATGGCCGAATCCAAATCGCAAAAGCACGGAATCAAGCGCACCAGGCCCGTGATAATGAACGTTTCGCGAACCGTATCGGTTACTGCAAGTGTAAGCACACGCCCTCGGCCACGAAGTTCCTTCCAAAACCGAATCAGCACGGCACACGCCCCGCTATCGATCCAGTCCACCTCGGAAAGATTGACGACGATGGGATCAGAAGTGGTGTCGGCAATGTGCCATAACTCGTCGGCCAGGAAGGTCGCATCCGCATAGGGACCGGCCTCGGAACCCGTGATCAAGCGCCGGTCGAGGGGCGTGACATCCGCCACTACCACACCTTCCGGTTGGTCGAATGCCAGCGTTAACTGGGCCGGGTGAGACATCGAGCCTCCGCCGAACGATGTGTGAGGCTTCTCGCCTGCGATACTGCGGGAAGAGCACGAAGATGAACTGACAGGTACACTATGCGAACCGGTCACGACCTACAAGGCCGATGGCCGTTCGCTCAACCATCCTCGTCACGAGAACGATCCGCGTTGTCGCGGACGAGGGCCTGGTAAAACCACCATGCATAGGTGTTGGCCTGGGAGTTTACTGCGCACACTCCGCCCTGCAAATCCCAGCCATCGCGGAGACACTCGTTGACGTCCTGCTCCAAGCCTTCGGTGTCTTTTCCTTCGACAATTCGGTATCGTATGGCCACGACTCAATCCCTCCAGAACCGTCTTGATATTGGCAGGCGTTCCGAAGACACGATTCGGCAATATCCGATAAGCCTGTTCGCCTCGATCGTGCGTCAATCGAGTTGGCAACCCGTTCCCGTTACCGGGGGCTAAGAGCGACCAGGTTTCGCGGACTAGCGAAGTTCTTCATGGCTGACCGTGCGGATGTCCGACCGCGTACTCGGTGCCGTTTGCAGGCTGGCAAGCTGATCGCCGGCGGCCTTGAAACTCGGGTCTGCCCGCAGGCTGAGACGCAGTTCCACCTTGGCCTGATCCTCGTCGCCGTTGTGGATCATCGCCTTCGCAAGGTTGTAACGAGCTTCCGCTTCCTTCATCGAACGGCTCAGCCACTCGTAGCCTTCGGCATAGCGTCCGTTTCTCGCAAGCGTGAAGCCCAGATGAATTCGATACAGGCGATTCTCGGGATCGAGCTTCACCGCCTGCTGGTAACTTGCACATGCCGCATCCCAGTTTTTCGCCTGGGCCTGCCGAACCGCGGCCCATTCCCAGACCTTCGCGTTGTTGGCGTGCAAGCGGGTGGCTCGTTGTTCGATTTCTCGGAGCTTATCGCGTTCACCTGAGACCTGGTAGAGCGTGCCCAGGCCCAACAATGCTTCGACGTTGCGTGGCTCGCGGGCCAACACGTCCTGGTACATCTCGCGGGCCGACTTCAGGTTCGCTTCGCGACCGGCGGCGGGGCAGTTGGGGTCCTTTGCAACCGCCTCGACGCGCATGTTTGCAACGAGAATAATCGTCGAAGACGCGAGTGGGCCATCTTTACTCGCCGACTCGTTTGCCGGCTCGGGCACGAAGATCGAATTCTTACTGGTGGGTGGCGGCGGGGGAGCGTCGGGAAGGTTGGACTTGCTCTTGGTACTCGTGCAGCCAACCAGACCCGAGAACAGAATCACGCCAGCCACAGTGAACTTCCAGCAACCAGCCATGGTTATGCCCTCGCCAAAGCGAAAACGGGAGGCCGAAACCTCCCGTGCCGGGTGTGCAACCTGGGTAGTCTCCGCCGATCAGTTAAACTCGGCGATAAAGCTGGCGGCGGCCTCGACCATCAGGTCGCGCGACAGATGCACGGGATAACGTCTGTATCGACAGATTGACTGCACGATTTCCAACAAATCCCTACAGTCCGATGCTCGCGGGCTGCGTCCGCGCGAGTAATAGCGCTCGTACAGGTAGTCGATCGACTCGGGATCTGGCTGCATTCCCAGCTTGTGGGCATAACTGTGGAAGATCTTCTCGTACACGTCCCGAGTGGGAGCGTGGACCTGAACCTTGTGGCGAATTCGCCGCAAGAACGCATCGTCCACGAGGTCCTTGGGATCGATGTTCGTGCTGAAGATAATCAGTTGCTCGAAGGGGACCTGGAACTTTTTGCCGCTGGCAACCGTCAGGAAGTCGTGCCGATCTTCGAGCGGCAGGATCCAGCGATTGAGGAGTTCCTTCGGGCTGACAATCTGCCGGCCGAAGTCGTCGATGAGAAAAACTCCGCCGTTGGCCTTGAAGTGAATCGGGGCCTGATAGAACTTGGATTCCGCGTTATAACGCAGGTCCATCATCTCGAGAGTCAGTTCACCACCCGTGATGATGACCGGGCGACGTACTCGAACCCATCGCGAATCGATGGCACCCGTATTGAGAAGTCTCTTCACGCTGGACTCGGCATCGACGAAGCCGTGATCGACATTCTCAGCAACCTGGTGCAAGGAAGGGTCGAAGACCGTGATCACGCTTCCTTCGGCCATGAAGGCATGCGGAACATAGATGGCTCCACCGGCCTGATTCATGAACTCGCCGATCGAGCGAGCCATGGCCGTTTTGCCGTTCCCCGGAGGGCCATAAATGAATACGCTTCGGCCAGACACGATGGCCGGGCCGAGTGCGTTGAACATTTCTTCGCGAATGACCAAGTGGGAAAATGAAGCAGCCAGGCTTTCGGGTGTGCAGCGAATTCCCGTGACTGCTTGCCGGTAGGTTTGCTCGACATAATCTTCGATCGGCACCGGGGCCGGCCCGCAATAGGCACACATATTCATCGCCTCTTGCGCTCGGCGTCGGCCGAGATCCGTCAACGAAAAGCGATAACTGACTTCGCCAACGAGATCGCCCCCCATCACCTCGATGTTCTTTTCGTCCTTGAGGAACTTCAGGGGCTCGCGGATAATCTTGAACGGCAGGCAAAAAAACTGGCCCAGGTCGCGGCCGACCATGGTGCCACGCAAGTACAGGGCCTTCAAGATGAGGTCGTTGATAAATGTTGAAGTGAGCCCAGCCTCCTTCAAGGTCTCCGGTGGCGAGGGGGCCTCGGGGGAGGTGGCATCGAGATCAAACGCGGAGCCGGAAGGTTTCATCAACATGTATCTCAAGCCCGGGAGTTTCGCTGGCAAAGTGTAGAACACAACCTGGACAAGAGGCGACCCAAGAAGGAAATTGGAACGGAGGATTTATTAGCGCAGGCTTCGCCCGCAGGGCAGGAATCCGTCTTTTCGCTGAACGCATCCCGGCCCCTTGGGCCTCAAGACGCGCTGGTATATTTCATCATCCACTCGTTACCAATTGAATCAATGGGTGGTGGAACTCGGGAACTTGCGCTTCGGCCTGCAAGTAGACGGCTTTTCCCTGTCAGACCAGATTGAACGCTTACTTGGCCCATTTTCCGCGTGTGATGATGAAGAGCGAAATGAGACCGACGACGAGGGCAGTGATGACGACGCCGTCGGCGTTGCCCATGAACCCGAACCAGTAGCGTTTGAATCCCTCCCAGTATGGACCGGCAAACACCGGCGTGGGAGCAAGAAGCAGGCTTGCCGCGGCGGCAATGGCAGCCGGCCGCCAGACGGATCGAGGGGATAAGCTTTTCATGGCGGACGTTCAAGTGTGCCGGCGAACAAATCGTTGTGAAAGCCTAGCACAGTTTTTGCGAGTATCGCGGGGCCTGTTCAACGCTCAGTGACCAACACGTTGGACAGACTCCGCGACACACGCCAATCGACTACATCTTCGGGCCGGATGATCCGCTGCCGCCGGAAGGGGGCGGGTTGGTTGGGCCACCCGAGGCTGCACCACCGCTGCCAGAAACCGGGGTCGCCGGGACATTGGCTCCTCGGGAACGATCCTGCGGAGTCGGAATATAGACGCGCGGCCCAATGCCTGGAGTCACATCAATGCCCGGGTAGGCCCGATCGTGAATCTGGATGTCAAACGTGAGTTCGCGACCCGTGAGCGTTGCCTTCAGATATTTCTGAACAGCGGCGACGCGCTTGTTGTCGAGGTCGATCCGCTTGGCAGCGTGGTCGGCTGGTTTTTCCGGGTCGTACGCGATGTCCCGCGTCGTTTGCAGGAAGAGATGGACATCGGGCATGGGTCGACGGCGCGCTAGCTGGTCCAACTTATCCATGCCAGCACCATTCATCTGGTCACTGCCATACTCGAAATGGAGGTTCCAGATCGTGTGATCGAGAATGTGCCCATTTTCGACCTGGGGCTGGAACGCTGCCACCGTTAACTGGCGGGCCTCATTGGCATAGCGATCCGGCCAGCACGGATCACCGTGCTTGTCGGTCGACTGACACCCGGCCGCCATGAATCCGCAGGCCACCGTGGCCACGGACAGCATTTTGACTTTGAATCCGTTCATGTTCTCCCTCCTTGGAGATTGCTTTCAGGGGTCAGGGGTCCGTGGTCAGGGGTCATAAACCCCAACCTCATTGCCGCCAACTCCTGCCTGGTAACTGTCTCTGATTCCTGTTCCCTGTCCCCTGTCCGAGATCATCCGCCCTTCAACAACCCACGTTGAATCTGAATGGCTGCTGGTCCAACCAGCACCACGAAGATGGCCGGGAAGATAAACAGCACCAGCGGAAAAATGAGCTGGACTGCCGTCTTGGCCGCTTTTTCTTCGGCAATCTGTCGGCGACGCACGCGCATGGAATCCGACTGAACCCGCAAGGCCTGGGCAATGCTCGACCCGAACCGATCCGCTTGAATCAAGATCGCCGCCAGGGCCTTCATATCATCGACGCCGGTTCGCACTCCCAAATCGTGCAGAACGTCCCGTCGCGGTCGCCCCATCTGCAATTGCAGGTTCGACAGTGCAAATTCCTCGCAGATGATCTTCGCATGATTCTTCATTTCGTCGGTAACTTTCCGCAAGGCCGCATCGAGACCGAGACCCGACTCGACACAGACGACCAACAAATCCAGGGCGTCGGGCATGGTGAGGAACACCTGCTTCTTGCGGCCGGTCATCAGCAGATGCAGGACGATCTGCGGGAGGTAATAGCCGATGCCTCCCAGGATCACCACGTACATCAACGCCTTCTGCGTGAATCCTTCCATCACGAACAGGATGCCGCTGCTGGGCAGCAGGAACAACGCGATCGACAGGACGCGCAAGCCCTGAAAGATCATGGGAGCGCCGTCCGAGCGGAAGCCCGCGTTCGTGAGCTTCAACTTCAGGTTGTTCTTCTCCAGGTCCGACTGCCCCTCCATTGCTCCACCCAAAGAGGCGATGGCATCCTTGAGCCCGTGGAACCGAAGGTTCTTGTCCACGTCCACATTGCTGGTCGATTGCCCGCGACCCAGCCGGGACAGGCGATCCTCCACCACGCTCGTCCGTTTGGACAGGGCGGACATGAGGAACCACGCACCGGCGACGATCGCTCCGAACACCAGGAACGGAGCGAGATCGGACATTTCAATGGCCAGGAGCGGGATCATGATGTTTCTCGTGTGGAGTCTTTCGTCCTTCAGTCCCCAGTGATCCGCCTCGGCCATGCTCAGACGGGGGACTGAGAACGGCAGACGCTCGACTCGCCTAAACCTTAATATCGACAATCTTCTTGATCGCGTATGAACCAATTAGCATCAGGATGATCGCTCCGATGCTCATTTTTACACCCATCGGATCGGTCCACAGGACCGACACATAGTCCGGCTTCATGTGCAACATCATCAGGAACAGGCCGATCGGCATGGCAATCAGTACCACGCCAGAGAGCCGTCCTTCCGCCGTCAGGGCCTTCACCTGGCCCAAGATCTTGAAACGCTCGCGGATGATGTGGCCAATACGATCCAGGATCTCCGCGAGATCGCCACCCGTTTGTCGCTGAATGTTCACGCTGGTCACGAAAAACCGCAGATCCAGGTTGGGCACCCGATCGCACATGTGACCCAGAGCGTCTTCCAGGCTAACACCCAGGTTCTGCTCCTCGTACACTCGGCCAAACTCCCTGGAAACCGGCTCCGGCGATTCCCCGGCCACGACATGCAAGCCGGCCGCCAGCGAGTGGCCGGCACGCAAAGCACGTGCAACCAACTCCATCGCTTCCGGCAACTGCGCAGCGAACTTCTTGAGTCGAGCATTCCGCTTCCACCAGAGCCACACGAACGGCAAGGAGAACAACAGCCCGGCTCCCACGGGAGCAACGTACACGTTCACCAACAGCGTGCTGATCATCCCACCGATGAACGCGAAACCAATGGCGACACCGAAGAGAACGCTTGGCCTCATCTGCACGTCGGCCTGCTCGAACATTTTTGACACCTTGAAGAATTCAGGTGTCAATTTTTCGAGCAAATTCTGCCGGCCCACGTCCTGCAACGCCTGCTTGATCATCAGGTCCGTGGACAGGTCCTTGGACTTGACACTTCGACCAACGATCGCGTCGAGCCGCTCCAAGTTTCGCCCGCTGCTGCCGCCGCGGAACACGAGAAACGAAACTGCCCCTACGAGGCCCGTGACTCCGACGAAGACAAAGAGAGCCAACAAGATTGCGGTCATGGTGCTTACTCGGGTTGAATCCGCAGTCGCAAGTCTCCAGTCCTCAGTTTTCGATCCTCAGCCGACTGCGGACTGAGGACCAGGGCTTAATCGCGCATGAGAACACGTTCCGTGAACATGTTCGAAGGTAATTTCACGCCCTTGGTCTCCAACCGGTTCACGAACGTTGGGCGAACCCCGGTTGCCTCGAATTGGCCGAAGGCCCGGCCGTTTTGATCGACCCCCAGTTGCCGGAACCGGAAGATCTCCTGCATGATGATTACGTCCTGCTCCATGTTCATGACTTCGGTGATGCCCGTGATCTTTCGTGGCCCGCCTTGCAAGCGGTTCACCTGGATCACCAGGTCCACGGCCGAGGCAATCTGTTGCCGCATGGCCTTGATCGGTAACTCGAAGCCGGCCATCATGATCATCGTTTCCAGCCGGCTCATGGCATCGCGAACACTGTTGGCGTGAAGCGTCGTCATCGAGCCACTGTGGCCGGTATTCATGGCCTGGAGCATGTCCAGCGTTTCACCACCGCGACACTCGCCGATGATGATGCGTTCCGGACGCATTCGCAGAGCGTTGCGAACCAGGTCGCGCGTTGTAATCGCGCCCTTGTTTTCGATGTTCGGCGGACGCGTTTCGAGCCGGACCACGTGATCCTGCTGCAACAGCAACTCGGCTGCATCTTCGATCGTCACGATGCGCTCGTCCGCCGGGATGAACGAGGACATTGTGTTCAACAAGGTCGTTTTTCCCGATCCCGTACCGCCGCTGATGACCACGTTCAGCCGGGCCTTGATGCAGGCCTCGAGAAGCATGGCCATTTCGGGGCTGAGCGCCTTGTAATTCAACAAGTCGTCCAGCTTCAACGGTGTCGCACCGAAGCGACGAATGCTCAGGCTGGCTCCGTCGAGAGCGATCGGGTTAATGACCGCATTCACACGCGAGCCGTCCGGGAGACGAGCGTCGCACAGCGGGCTGGTCTCGTCCACGCGTCGGCCGACCTTGGACACGATACGATCGATGATTTGCAACAGATGATCGTTGTCGCGGAAGACCACGTCGGTCTTTTCGAGCTTGCCACGGCGCTCGATGTAGACCTTCTTCGGCCCATTGACCAAGATGTCAGAGATCGTCGGATCCTTCAGGAGCGGCTCCAGAGGGCCGAACCCAAGGGTTTCATCGAGAACTTCCTCGATCAGCTTCTCGCGCTCCATGCGATTGAGAAGCGGATTTTCCGTGTCGCACAGGTGCTCGATCACCCGACGAATATCGCGCTGCAGGGCGTCCGAGTTCAGGTCCTTCACGCGCGTGAAGTCGAGGCGTTCGACCAGGCGCGAATGAATCTGCTTCTTCAGCTCCTCGAAATTCTTCGTACCGGCGGCTGTAGTCCCCGCGGTCGTCATACCGCGCATGCTCGCCCCGTTCATGCTGTTCAACTTCGATAAACCTTGCTGGAGGCGTGACATAATTTCACTCGATGTTGCGTGTCTTGGGAGTGATGAGCGAAGAATGATGAATCAAGAGAATTCATCGTTCAGCGTTCATCGCTGTTTCATCCTCCAAACCATCCCCGCTTCTTGGCGGGACCCTCGGAGGCGGGGGACTTCCCCGTGATCGCCTGGGCCAGTCCGATCAAGCTCTGATGAGCACGCGATTTCGGAGCGAATTTGATCAGCGGCTGACCCGCCACTCTCGATCCGATCATCGCCTTGGCGTCATTGGGCATCTGCCAGAAGATCGGCTTGCCAATGACCTCCTCCGCCTTCTTCGCCGTGATTCCTTCATCCGTCATTTCCGAACCGGTCCGATTGATCACGACCCGAATTCTGTCGCCCATGTCCCCCTCCATGCTCAGGCTGTGGATCAGCCGAACCACATTTCGGAGACTGCTCAGTTCCAGTTGGGCCACCAATAAAATCAGGTTGCTCATCCTCAATGACATTAAGTCCGTTGGCTGTAACGCTTTACTCAAATCCAGGATCAGGTGGGTGTAACTGATCTTGAGCAAGTTTAGAATGCGTTCCACGTGACCTTCGCCAATTCCGCCAATTTCGTGAATTTCGAGGGGATGCCTCAAAATCGAGATGCCCGTATCCGGGTGCTTCACCAGCGCCCGCTTCAGGTAGTTCATGTCGAGTCGTTCGATGTTCCGTGCCAGGTCTGCCAAGCTAATGTTGTCGTTGTCCGGAAGTTCGAGTGCGATGTCGGCATCGCCCATTGCCAGATCGAGGTCGATCAACGCCACCGCGTTTTCAGGCCAACTTGCCAGGGTAGCCGCGAGATTCACGGCAATACTCGTGCAGCCCACGCCTCCGCGCGAGCCTAGAATGCTGATGATCTGTGCCTCCGCTTTTGGGACGACTGGGGTACTCGCTCCGGCCCGGTCGGTCGCGGCGGTCGGTATTTCGTTCAGCGATCGTCGCAACGCACTGACCAAATCCTCCAGGGTGACTGGACTGGTCAAAAAATGCTTGGCACCGCGTGAGAGTGATTGTAGCAGGGCCTGACTGTCCGAACTTACCGTGATGATGGGCATCGCGGGGTATGCGGCTGCCAGATGGCCCACCACCCCGAGCGATTTGGGCTTATCTCCGTCCAGCGAAACAACGACCAAATCGGGCGATGATTGCTGAATCACGTCAAAGAAGTACTCGTATCGTGCACACTCAGCCTCAAGCCAGACAAAGTCCACCCCAAGCAGCATGGTCCGTAAGGACTCGCGGCTGGCTTCGTTCGGGTCGACAATGGCGATACGATGCATCTCACACCTCTCCGAAGCGATGAATAATGAGTGATGAACGATGAATTCACAAACGGGACTCGTTGTAGTCACTCATCATTCATCCCACTTCCATCACTACTTCTGCGGTAGCTCGACCGTTGTTCGACCGGGTTCCGGAGTGATCAGGGCCGAGGGCGGATCCATGTCTCGGGCGGCCGATGGTTCGTACTTCCCTGGTGGTAATGCGGAAGGGGGTGCCGTCTTGCCAGAAGCCCCAGCCGGCGTGACGGACTTGCCAACCGGGCAGCCTTCCGTCGTCGTCGCACCAACGGAGCTTCCACCCGGGCAAGGGTAGATCGCGGCGGATGGGCCAGCCTTCCAGGCCGGGATGTAGCGATGCCCATCCCAGATCTGCCGTGGGCCACGCGGGGCTTCCAGCACCGTTTCCAGATAAAACTCGAAATCATCCGGCTTCCGAGTTTCCGAGCCAGGCAAAGCCTTGGGCATTTGGTTGCTATCGGCTGGGTCCACCAATCGCGGCGTGAGCAGGATCACCAGTTCCGTCTCTTGCTCCTCCTGGGTCGCATAGCTGAACAGCGCCCCGATGAACGGGATGTCGCCAAGGTGCGGAATCTTCGCCACACTCGCGGACTGAATCGTCTGGATCAAGCCACCGATTGCAATTGTCTGGCCTGGTTCCACAATCACCTGGGTTTTCATCGAAATGTCATCAAATGCAGGCGACGTACCGAATGTTGTCACCAGGGCAGCCCCCGCTCGGTTCACCGCCCGTACGCGTGGCTCGACCGTGAGATGAATCTTTCCATTCCCGTACACGATCGGAGTAAAGACGATATCTGTACCAATTTCCTTGTACTCGACGCCCGGGCCACCGACACCCGACTGTATGCCGATGACCGGAACAGATCCGCCAACCTTCAGGGTAGCTCTTTCACCGCTCTGCGCCACGATGGTCGGAGCAGCCACCAGCTTCGCCAGGCCTTCGGTCTTGAGTGCCGCCAGCAGGAGCTGAATCTGCGCCGGAGCGTACCCGGCCACGATGTTGGTCAATCCGCCCGGGCTGACCGTGGCGGGTGTCGGAATCGCGCCGACGCCGGCGATGGCCGCCGGTGCTACGGCCCCTGGCTGGAGGCCGGTCAGGCCGCCTAGCAGACTGCCGACGGATGCATCAACGCCGTTGATGATCCAGTTGGCCCCGCGGCTGCGCGCCCGCGTGCGGTCCACTTTCGCCAACGTCACATCAAGTTGAACGTGCGGAACGTTACCGCCGCCGCCAACCCCAACCGAGTTCACCGCAACGCGAAGTCCCAAGGCCTCGGCGAGGAGTCGGGCCGACTCGCGATCATCTTCCTTGGTCACATATCCGGACAGGATAATGTTGGTCCCGGAGTCTCCGATCGGGGTGATCTCGATCTTCGACTCGGGAAGCGTCTTGCGGATCAGGTTCCGCAGCATTTCCACGTCGCGCTGAACGACGATCAGGTAACTTTCCTTGGCCCCGTCGATGTCCGTGAGTTCCAGCCTGCTCGTGCCAGCAGCTTGTCCGATCAGGATCAGCGTTGCCGGATCGGTGGCATCCGCCAGGACCCGCACCACGCGTTCGTTTTCGTTGAAGGCTTCCTTGATCCGCTTCTTCGATTTCATCTGGAAGCGGACCTGACCACCGATGGTCACGGTCACAGCGTTGGTTCGATCCGGAGTCGCCATGGGGGCCGACTTCGGGTCCTGGGCAGCCGCTGGTCGATCGGCCAGGACTGCCAGGCCCACTGCCAGGAGGCCCGCCAAGGCCCACAATCGGGCTAATTTCATCGGGTGCATCCTATCACCTCTCCTGTCTAGGGCAGTTGTGGCAAGGCGGTCTGGGTCGGGCTTGACCTGGACTGTCCACCGTGCGGTCAACAATCGAAACTTCGGAAGTCGTCCGCTCGCTCCGCTAGCGGCTCACTTCCGATTCAGACACCACCTTTGGCACGTCCCCCTTCGGGGTTTCCGCCTCGGGCTTGTATTCGTCAGCCGCCTTTGCGGAGTCAAAACTCTTCCAGTTCTTTGGGCTCACTTCCATCCAGGTCACGCGCTGAGTCATACCGCCCGTTTGAATGATCTGCTCGTAGCGCGGATACTTCGGCTTTTCCACAGCCACGGGAGTCTTATCCGGGACTTTTACTTCCACGGGCTTGCTGTCAGTCAGGCTCTTGTACACGATCGTGCCCTTCTCGACGGCTTTAATGAAGTACCTGCCCCTCAGGTCGTCCGGATTCTGAATCACACCTTCCGGCGCTTGTTTCACGTCCGTGGTCTCGAAGAACTCGGCCAGGTTGTCGGCATGCATCAAGGTGTTCAACGGGATGGCCTTTTTCACCTGGACCATCTTTTCGAACTTCTGGACGGCCACCGGAGCAGCCACTTCCACAGGCTTGCTGCCAGTCAGGCTCTTGTACACGATCGTGCCCTTCTCGACGGCTTTAATGAAGTACCTGCCCCTCAGGTCGTCCGGATTCTGAATCACACCTTCCGGCGCTTGTTCAACATTTGCCGTTGTGAAGAACTCGGCCAGGTTGTCGGCATTAATCAAGGTGTTCAGCGGGACCTCTTTCTTTGCCACAACCATCTTGTCCAGGCTGGGGGTCGAGGCGACCTCGGCCTTTGGCGGAGGAACGCTCGTATCGAATGGATCCGTGACCCAACCGATCGCCCCTTCATTCACCTTCTTGGCCGCTTCCTCCGTACTGGTTCCCGTCAACAGCAGCGTGATCGTCCCTTTCTCCTGGGCGAACACCAACCTCGTGGCCTGATTCTTATTCACCGCCAGCGTGACCGATTCGACCTGCGGAATGGCCGGCCCCGTCTTTTCGTTGTTCTCGTTGATGATGTTGACTGCGAGGACCAACATGTGCTTCAGGATAATGGCGGCGCGGGCCTTCCCGGCGGTCGTCTTTTCCATGTACATGATGTCGACGCGCGATCCGGGCTTGGCGAACCCGTTGACCGCACCCGCCTGGGTCAACTTGACCGTCATGGCCTCGCACCCATCGGGCAAATCCAGGTTGACCGGTTTCCCGATGTCGGTGATCGACAAGGGGTTTCCCATCTTCAATGTGCGGGTCAGGCTCTTGCCTTTGACCTGCTCGATGTCTTTCACTGCATCGGGCGGCACGAAACTCTTTGGCATGTCCGCCCACGTGAGAAGGTTCTCTAGATCCGTCTCATCCAGCTTCGTTTGAAGCGGAAGATCCTTTTTGGCCACCAGAACCTTCGTAGTGTCCGGTCCCTTGGAGCCGCCCGCACCGAGTTTGGCAACCGCCACGGCGGCGACCAACCCACACCCCACCGCCACGCCAAGCATGGCCAGAGTTTTCTGTTTCATGGCTGCAATCCCAGGTTGTGTCGCCGGTCCGTTTCCACCGCACCGGCCTGCGCCAGTGGGTCCTCTCGAGGACGTGCCGCGCACGCCTCGTGCCCTCCTTGGACTTCCAAAACGTACCCCAGGCATCTCCTGCCTGGACGAGACTCGCCATCCTGCACTACCCGCCCTGAGGTCTGAGGGGCCACTTGGCACTCTGCCTGGCTCAGCGGTCCTGCGATTTTAACCGCAGCCTCGGTTCCGTGGACCTTGCGTTATTCACCGAACTTTAGCACTCTTCTGCCTTTGCCGGATATACCGTGGATGCCGTTTCTTTCGGTTGTCCCGTGACGGGCTCTTCAATTATTCCTTGTCTAGCGAGACTGCCGGGTGTAGCGAATACACCGGTTGTCCCGAATCTGTGCCGCGCACGGAATCTGCGCTGCCTCGTGAACCTCGGGCTGATGGGTAGCCCCTCGCGCGTCGACTAGTCGCTGATTCAGCCAGGAATCGGCAGGGTGCCTTCCATGTAGCGGTAAGCCAGGTAGCTCAGGAAGCCGACACAAAGCGGGATGCCGTACGGTAGTCGATCCCAACCCGGACGACGGGATTGCGATCGTTCCACAGCAGCATTCGGCCCAACCGTGGCGAGGATTTTCAAGTCCATGGCGATCTCGCGGAAGTTGCTCAGGTTCTTCCTGAACTTGCGGCGAGCGACCATGATCACCAGACCGAAGATGCCACCCACGATCACACCGAGGCAGAAAGCCCAAACGAGGATCATCACGGCATCCCCGTGTCCGCCGAAGTACGCACCAATCCACGCGCCGAAGCCCATGAGCATTTTCACGTCGCCCTGCCCCATGCCGGCAATGGCCAGAAGCGGGAACAACATGGCGAAACCGATGGCCGTGCAGAGCAAAGCGATCCCCAGCCCGCCGCCGCCGCCTTCAAGGTGGACATTGAACGAGTGCAACATTCCGAGGCCCCAACCGCTCACGACGAGCGACAGGGTAAGCCAATTCGGAACTTTGAAGGCCCAGCCATCGATCACGGCCGCGAGCACCATGCCGAAGCAAATGACGACGACGGGGCCATAATTCGTGGTAGCGGGAGCAACTTCAGCCCAGATCAGATGGCTGACGACGGCGAGCAAGACCCAGCCCACTGCCAGGAATGGGATGCGCGCCATCTGCATCCAAAAGGCTCGATCGAGCCCGAGATCGTCTTGAGGTGGAACGGGGTTGGCCGGGGTCGTATGGGGGTCGGCCTCAGTCTGCGTCATCATCGGAGCGGAACCTCACCTGTTGGCGACATGGGTCGCGCCGTGCTGCATAGCACGGTCGGTGGTTCGCTCGAAAAGGCAAGAAGATCGATCAGCTACCGGCCGTGTTTAACGAAACGTTACCGAACGTTTCATTGGAATTCGAGCCAAGCGTCGTAATGGCTGCAATGCACACCACAACAATCAGCGCGAGCATCACGGCATATTCGACAGCCGTCGGACCATCTTCCTTTTTCACAAAGCGAACCGTGTTCTTTAGCAGGACCCGGAACATGCGCTTTCTCCTATCGTCGGGTCGTGGTGCGAATCGCTCGCTCCACGCAACGATGCAAGAATCACCCGTCGGACAGGAGGAGCCCATGAATTCTTGCGAATTCACGTGGCACATGCGGATGAACCATACCAGGGCAAGGTCTCGGCCGGGGGAGGCCGGGACTTCACTCTCGTGGCTTCTGGGGAGTCCAGTTGCCGATCATGCCGGAACCGTAGAATCGCGGAGGGTGTCAGTCAAACCGTCGGCACGATGAATCGCTAAATACCGGGAATAATCCCGGTATTTGGCACGACCCCTACAAGCGGACATTGAGTTTCGACCGAAATAGTTACTGTGGGAAGCGATAGAACAGCGGAATCGCAGTGAATGTGCGACAAACAGGAACTTGGCATTCAACCGCGAAGACAGGCACCTTTCGACAGCTGTTCAGGCCTATTTGTGGGCGCAGACCTCTGGTCTGTCTGACTTGCTGCCATTCGGAGCACTGCTTGCAGACCAGAGATCTGCCCCATGTGGAACGAAACTACTTCTTTGGGAGCACGATCTTCAACTCGTTGGGGCCAGCAACGATGTGGATTGGGGCTTTCAGCGGAATCGGCTGAATGCTTTGGTCCGTGCTCGGTGGACCATATTCCCCACGGTACGTCCCGACCGGGACACCTACGGCACGTTGACTGTCTTTGTGGCTGGTGTCCGTCGTGAATGCTTCGAACGTCCCGTCTTCGCCGACTTTCGCTGTCACCATCAGGTCCTGGTTGGTGTCCGACCGAAGCGTCAAATAGCCCCCTGAAACGGGTTGAGTGCCACGCAGGATCTGTCCTTTCACCGGTTGCAACTCCGGGAGAGCCGGCGGAGTGGTGACTTTTTCGCAGCCCACGGCAACCCCAACCGCGAGGAGCACGGAAAAAGAAAACGCTTTCATGGGATGTTTTGTGATTGTGGGGAGAGGAAAGCCCCACCTGGATAGGCAGGGCGGGAGACTGATTTCAGTAAGGCGTGGCTCACCAATCTAAAACCTGACCGTCCTGAGGGTTCACCGCCCGGGACCACATCGTGTCTGAAACCCCAACGGTGATGTGCCGAACGCTGCCGTCACCCAGGCAGACATTGATCCCCGAGGCATGCCCCGATTGCGGCCGAGCGGGATCGCACTGAGTCGCCCAGTTGGGTCGCACCTGGAACTTCAATGCGGGAGGATAGCCCGCACCAGGTGGATCCTTGCCGCTCGTGTTCGTCCCGAACATCGCGCGCCAAACACTGTTGGAATCCGCCCAGAGGCTGCCATACATGAACGTAAGGTCGTTGGTCCAGCCGCAAGTGCCATACATCTCCGCAAAAACAACGGTATTGGATTGTCCGTCCGGGAACGAGGCCGGGATCATGCTGGCCCCTTCTGTATGCCCCGCTAACGGGCTTCCGAACACCTGGTAGTTCCCACCATAGCTGCTGGCACCCCAACCGTTTGCACCGCCGTACGATGTTCGGCACTTGCCGCCCGTGATGGAGGGATCCGAAGGACAAAGATAAGTGGTGATGACACGCGCGTATTCGATTCCTGCGTAGCTCGAGGTCGGATTCAGAAGCTTGTAGATGTTGTCTTGCTCGATGAACGGGAGCAACCAGTGGAACAGTGTGTAGCCGACCGGGCCGTTGTACGGCGGTGCCGAACGAGTAATTGCGGTCGTGGCCGAGGGCGCGGAGGCAGGCGGCAAGTAGCCGTTCGTGTCGTGACAACTATGGACGGCGATGCCCAGTTGCTTCAGGTTGTTCGTACACTTCATTCGATTGGCGGCCTCGCGGACTTTTTGAACCGCTGGCAACAACAGGCCGATCAGGATCGCGATGATCGCGATAACGACGAGTAACTCGATTAGCGTGAATCCCTTGCGCAAACTAAGCATGAGACCCTCCCCAAAAAAGAAGATAATTGCAGAGAGATGTGGAAATAAGTCTAATCGATCCTGGATTTGATGCAAGAGAATTCTCGGCCCGACTCGCCATGTAGAAAGGCCGCCTCTTCCCGATGGTTTTGTGGGGACAGACCGGATGTCCGGCCCCACAAGTTCAACGCTTGAACATCGTTGTCGATCCTTCGAGTTCTACTTCTTTTTCTCAACCGCCGGCAGGGCCTCGTGGGCCGAACTCACTTTCAAGCCACGCTCATCCACGGCCTCGAGAAAATAAACCAACGGCCGATCTGCTGGCAGCGTTGCCTTGACCGAGCCATCACGGACCTCACCAGCAATCGACTTCCAATCACGTTTCTGCCAGCTCCCCGCGTCGGCTGCATAGTGAAGCTGGCCGAGCTTGATTTTGCTCTTACCCGTAATTTTCGCGGAAACCGCGTCGCCGCTTCGAGTCACGGGACCAAGCTCCACCAATGACTCACTCTTCCTCAGATGGCTGTCGATAAACGTATCGACCTCCTTGAAAGTCCAGATGTGCCCGTGCGGCAAGCGCACTTGAACCGATAACGTTCGGGGCGATTTCACGAGTTGATAACACTTCTGATAACTGTCGAGCGGATACGCAAAATCGTTGGTTCCATTCAGAAACAGGATGGGACACTTCACGCCAGGCAGGTATTTCGAAGGGTCGAAGGCGTTCACCCAGCGGTCGCGACGCTCGGCCGTGAAACCATCGAGCTTCGGTTTCCACGCACTGTTCTCGTGGAGAAACCCGCACCCATACACCGGAACGGCCGCCTTCAAGCGTTCGTCGAGACCAGCCACGATGCAGGTGAGGTAGCCGCCCCAACTGATGCCAGTCATCGCGATTTTGTCCTTGTCCACTTCCTTGAGCGAGGCCAGCAGCGTGTGCCCACGCAACACGGCCGCTACCGCGTGATAGGTCCACATGTCGCGAATATCCTTGTCCGTGAAGTCGCGAAACTTGGACTCATCCCCCTGGTCCGGCCCGCCATCAGCCAGGCGTCCCTTCGGCCCGTTGCCCGCAAGATCCATCGCCAACGCACAGTAGCCACGAGCAGCCCAGTGCTCGGCCCACTTCTCGAATGCTTTGCCGCCGCCACCATGTACGAGCACCATCGCGGGGAAGGGCCCATCGCCTTCCGGCTTGCCGTAGTAAGCGAACACCCGCGTCGGTTTTCCCTGGTACGGCTCGCCGGGATAGTACACCTCGCGAACTTTGCCAACCGTTCCGCCCCATTGGGGTTTGACCTCAGCGGTCTGAAGTGCCTTCACATCCCACGGCCCAGTCGCGGGTGACTGTGCGAACACGCCACTGCCGAATGTGAGACAGAAGATCAGGCAATAACGAGGAGAGATCATGGTGAGCATCCTGAAAAAAATGGAATCGACTCGATCAAAAATCTCGAACCGACCCCTGCCGACCGGGGTGTCCAACGGAAGGAAGGAACCTTCGACACCCAATAGTGAGATAGCGCGAGACGAGCAAAAGGGAACATGTCGGCGAGAAAAACGGCGAGAATTTTTGAGACTTCTCGCTGGATGCGACCAACGCCAGCCCGAATCGACCCCGAAGGGGTCAAAGAAATTAGCCGGTGGTCGAGCCTAGGCTCGACCACCGGAAGGGCCGATTTCCAACCAACCGACCCCGGAGGGGTCGCAGAACCTCACAAATCCCAAAACGTCAATCGTCCTATGAATCGGCGTTCTACGACCCCTCCGGGGTCGGACCGCATCGTTTGCATTCCGGTGGTCTCGCTAGCGCTCGACCACCGGCTAATATCTGCGACCCCTCCGGGGTCAAGACTGCGAAATCTTGTCGCGTTGTGCGAGAAGTGTCGAATTTTTCCTCCCGCCTTAGTTCTTGCTCAACACGAGGTCCAGCAACCAACAGCCGCGAACGTGTGCGATGTTTCCCAGGCAGTGCCCGATGATTCGCCCGTCGTCGCAGCCGGCATCCATCAAAGCATCGGCAAGAATCGGCATCCGTTCGAACGCCCGCTCGGCATAGATGCCACGAGCCACGCCAACCACGTCCGAACTGAACCAGCGACTGTCCATCGCCGGCCGGCGAAAGGGATTGCCGAACAATTCGCGTAGAATTTCGCATTGCCGCGTGGTGGCGTCAGATCGGCCACCAATCCAGATCGGGGCTTCAACAGTTCGGCACACGGCCTCGTAAGAATCCTTGTTGAAGAACACAACGGAGCGGGAACGCGAAGGCCGCTGGCCTTTCGGCAATTTTCCTACCTCGGCCCAGTATTCCATATCGACCGAGCGAGCGAAGAGTTCGTCCGCCGAGGCCTGGTTTCCCGCAGAAGCCAGGTTTCCGGCCTGCCAGCGCCAAAACTCCGCGAGGAACAATCGCCACTTGCGATCGCTTACACCACGAGGATGCAGAGCCTTCACCATCCGCGACGGATCGTCGCATGCTTCCCATTCGATGCCGGTCATTGCCGCGGTCACTCCTTGCCGAGGATCAAGCGTCTTAGTTTGCACAAATCTCGTTTTTTCAGCAAGCCGACTCTACTGATTCAATAGCTTCCCTGCAATCGCCTCCGGATCATAAACGCAGCCGCCCCAGACGCCGCCGCTCGCATTTTGAAGCAGTGCCCACAACTTCGTATCGGCCGGCAGGTCCGGATCCGGTGCTAAGTCAGACCGCGGGCTTCGCTTGGCTAACTCCTTGATACCCCAGCCATCGCCGTGAATGCCGGTTGCATCGCCGACCAGATCGACGCTGCCGATCAGACGGGTGCGGTCGATCATGATGCGAACTTGATCCCCTTCCCGTAATTTGCCAACAGGCCCGCCGGCCAGGGCTTCTGGTGAAACGTGGCCGATACACGCACCGGTCGAAACGCCGCTGAATCTTGCGTCCGTCAAGACGGCCACGTGTTTGCCCCAACTGATATACTTGAGTGCACTCGTCAATTGATATTCCTCTTCCATTCCGGAACCCATCGGCCCACGGGCGACCAACACGACAATGTCGCCTGGCTCGATTTTCACCGGCCCTTGCCCCTTCACGGCTGCGATAGCCGCCTTCTCCGTGACGAACACTTTCGCCGGGCCGGTCTTGCGATAGATGCCATCCGCATCGACGACCGACGGATCAATGGAAGTCGATTTGATCACGGAGCCATCGGGGCACAGGTTGCCACGCGGGAAGGTCATCGATGAGGTGAGTCCTTTCGACTTCGCCCGCTCGAAACTCATGATCACATCGTCCGGGTTCACGCCATCCTGCTTGAAGAGCAGATCGCGGAACCGTTGGCGTCGTTCGCTCTTCTCCCACCATTCGAGATTCTTGCCAAGCGCCTCGCCGGTCACGGTCAGGCAATTCAAATCGAGCAGGTTCGCATTTCGTAAGTGAATCATGACCTCCGGCACGCCCCCGGCCAGGAAGACTTGAATGGTCGGATGCCCCACCGGGCCGTTCGGCAAGGCGTCCACGATCCGTGGCACCTTGCGGTTGATGTCGGCCCATTCATCCACGCCTGGCCTGAGCAATCCCGCATGGAAGGCCACGGCCGGCGTATGCAGTAGCAGGTTCGTGCTGCCCCCGAAGGCTGCATGAACCGTGATGGCGTTTCGAACCGAACCATCGGTCAGGATGTGCTTCGTCGTCAGCTTGCGTCGAGCCAATTGGCTCAATGCCCGTGCCGAACGTCGGGCCATATCGAGCCAGACGGGCTGACCCGACGGGGCCAGGGCCGCATGTGGCAAGGTCATGCCGAGTGCCTCGGCCACGACCTGCGAGGTCGCGGCCGTGCCAAGGAACTGGCAACCGCCGCCAGGCGAGGCACACGAGTGGCAACCCTCCTCGGCCGCCTTTTCCAGCGTGATTTCGCCGGCCGCGTATCGGGCGCCAATCGTTTGCACCTTGGCCGTGTCTTCATAACCATCGCTGGCAAGCATCACTCCGCCGGGAACCAGGACCGTCGGCAAATTATGTTCCGCGGCCAGGGCCATCATCATCGCGGGCAGGCCTTTGTCGCAGGTCGCGATTCCGAGGACGCCGCTTCGAGTCGGCAGCGATCGCATCAATCGACGAAAGATCGTTGCTGCATCGTTGCGATACGGCAGGCTGTCGAACATACCAATCGTGCCTTGGGTACGGCCATCGCACGGATCGGTACAGGCCCCGGCAAAAGCAATCGATCCAAGCTTCTTGAATTCCTCGGCCGCGGCTTTTACGAGCAACCCAACTTCCCAGTGGCCGGAGTGATACCCCAGCGCAATGGCCGAGCCATCATCCGCCCGCAAGCCGCCATGCGTGGATAGAATCAAGAACTCTTGCTTGCCCAATAATTCCGGCTGAAGCCCCATGCCGACGTTCTGCGTCCAGCCGAACAGAAAGCCGCTCGGCGAATGGCGAAGGATTTCGTCCGTCAGCGGGAGCTTACCGTCCGGCCCCTTGGTACGCGAGACGAGCGTGTAAACGTCTTCGGGGGATTCAACGATCGAGGAGAGTGCGTTCATATTAACTGCGAATGAAGTTGAGCGGTGCGACCAGCGGTCACGTCTTATTATCGGGGGAAGCAGGTACGAAAGAAGGGGCCACCTGCACCGGCCCCAGATCCACCTTTCGCAAGAAACCGGCCAGCACCAAACTCAGCAGGGCCGAACTGGCCGCAACAATGCCGACGACCGGATAGCCCGGCAATCGCCCATCCTCCGACTGGCCGATCAACGCACCGCCAATCAAGCTCGCCAGTCCCATCGCCGCGGATTGCACGGCACTGTTCAAGCTCAGAAAGCCGCCTCGCATCGCGGGTGTGGAACAACTGGTCAGGAGCGCCTGGGCCGGCACCATTCGGCCCGAAGTTGCCACCATGAACCCGATGCAAGCCAAGGTCGCGATCGAGAACGAGACCGGCGGCAAGTTCGTGATGATGAGCACCATGCCGATCGCAGACCCGGCAAGGATGCGAAAGATGAGTCGTTTGCCCAGGCGATCCGATAGCCGGCCCACCACGTTCGTGCTGACCAGCGTGAAGACGCCCGCGATCATGTACATGTATTTCATGTTCTCGAAGCGTTGCCCTGCATTGGCGACCAGGCTATCCGCGAGAAACGGAATCACCGTGAATGATCCGAGCATGAGTGAAACGGAGAACGCAAACGCGAGCAAATGACTCGGCTCAACCGCCAACCGCCAAAGCGTGGCCGGCGGATGCCCGTGACTCAAATGCTCTCGAAGGTTCGGCATCACGCGAACATTCCCGACCCACACGCAGGCACTCACGCCGGCCAGGGCGATGAACGGAGCCCCGAAGCCGAAATTCTCCGCGAGAAACAATCCAATCGGTAGGCCAATAATCGATGCAACCGCGAAGGCGGACATGACGGCGCCCATTGCCGTGCCACGTCGATAGTCCGCGAAGACATCGCCCACCACGGCCATCACGCAGGCCCCGACGATTCCTCCGAAGAATCCAGCCAGTGCGCGTGCGGCCACCAGCGTCTCGTAGGTGGGAGCGAGTCCGCACAGCAACGTGCTAATCGTGAAACCAACGTAGACGGCCAGCAGTGCTGCCTTGCGGCCGAAACGATCCAGGAACTTCGCGGCCAGGATGCTGCCGACGAACGAGGCAAATCCGTAAGCCGCGACCACGTGCCCGAATTGCTCCGAGTTGATGCCATAATTCAGTTTGGCCATTGGAGCCAACGGCATGATGATCACGAAGTCGAGGATGTTCGTGAATTGCACCGCTGCCAGCAGGAGAAGCAAGCCCCACTCGGAACGCGTGATCGTGGGTTTCGGACGTGGCAGGCTGCTGGCCATGAAATTCCGGTTCGGACTGCGAACGGAAAGCATACAGCGCATGAGTGACAGAAGACGACGAGTCTCGACGATCGTATTCTGTCTGAAACGGAAACAGCAAGGCAGGATTCGACATGACGTTTCGCGAAGGGCCGATCGACGGCATCATCTGGAAGCCGCTCTCGTTCTACCGCGATCAGCGCGGCTGGCTGTGCGAACTCTTT
The DNA here is from genome assembly GCA_009691845.1 of Gemmataceae bacterium. Classification (GTDB taxonomy): domain Bacteria; phylum Planctomycetota; class Planctomycetia; order Gemmatales; family Gemmataceae; genus SIAJ01. The sequence goes on along the minus strand of SIAJ01000005.1, from coordinate 91,516 downwards.
CGCCACGACGAGTTGCCGCAAGAGTACCATCCCGTGATGGCCTACATGTCGATGACCGAGCCTGGCATCGCGCGCGGGCCGCACGAGCACATCGATCAGTCCGACTATTTCTGCTTCATCGGCCCGTCGGATTTCAAGATGTACCTGTGGGATGCACGTCCCGCATCGCCGACTTTTGGCTTTAAGGAAGTAAAGGTCGTCGGCGAATCAGCCGCGTGTGGCCTCGTGGTTCCGCCTGGCGTGGTTCACGCGTACAAGAACGTCGGCAACAAGCAGGGCGTCGTCTTCAATGGAGCCAATCGGCTCTACAAGGGCTGGGAGAAGAAAGATGTGGTCGACGAAATTCGGCACGAAGAGCAGGAAGGGAGCTTGTACCGGCTGGATTGAGAGATCAATTCTTGGGATTCAAAATTCGCTCCATCGCGGTCGGTGAAACAATCACAATCCCGAATTCATCTTCCGTAGTCGGGACGGGCGAACTGATTGTTGCCTTTTCCGGTTCGGTGCCGGTGGCACGCTGATAAACTCGCTTGGCGTGAAACCAAGCGACGAGTGGCAAGGTGACCGTATCCAGTCCCACGCAGAGTCCCACGTCCACGAGCCAAAGTGGGAAGATCAAGACCTTTTCGCCGACGGACCTGTCCGATTTGACTGCCTTCTCCGCCTCCCACAAGACTCCACCATAAGGGAGAGGAGGGCGATTTGGATCCGGCAAGCCGATTAAGACAACTCCACCGTTGAAATTCGCCATCGTGCCGCACGCCGACGAGGAAACCACAATCGCCACGATTAGTAGCGGCACAAGTACGATCGGTGGCACGGAACGACGGGTCATGACGGAGGGATAACCACCCCCCGCGTTTGCCGCAAGCCGAGTCTATTCGTAACAAGCCGTCCAGTTTATCCGCGACTGAACGGCCTCTCTTTTGTTAGACTAATTTCACTGGCTTCCGAAAGGGAGCGTAGATAATGAATCGGGTCGTTCCTTCCATCATCGCACTCGCTCTGGTTGGCATCTCGATTCAGGCCGACGATCCTCCTGCGGTTCGCAAGGTGCCTGGCGTGCCGGGTGCGGCTGAGGTTCGCTTCGCGGATGGCAGCACCGTCCGCATGGAACTCACGCAGGCCGAAGTGGAAATCACGACCCGCTATGGCAAGTTGAATGTTCCGATTGGCGACATTCGCCGGATCGAGATTGGCTTTCGCTATCCGGAAGGCATGCAAGCGAAGATCGACGCGGCCATCGGCAAAATCTCCGCGAGCGACGTGAACGAACGCGAGCGGGCGGCGAAGGAATTAAAAGGGTACGGAGCGATCGCCTACCCCGCTCTCAGGCGAGCAGCGGCTGGCACGCAAACAGACACTTCCACTCGTGTTCTCGCGATCGTGCGCAAGCTGGAAGAGAAGGTCGGCATCGAGAAGTTGAAGGGTCGCGATCAGGACGTGATTCATGCCACCGAGTTCGCCCTTACCGGCCGAATCGAATCTCCGACACTGAAAGGCCGCACGACCTACTTTGGCGAAGTTGCCGTTCAGGTTTCCGAAGTTCGCACGATTCGCTTTCTCGGCGGCAATGGCGGTGAAGCGGAACTCGTGATCGATGCAGCCAAATTCGCGGCCACTACTCAGGACGTTTGGCTCGATACGGAGGTGGATCTGGCCGACGGCGCCGCGCTCGAAATCATCGCGGCCGGGCAAGTCGATCTGTGGCCGATGGGTGGGAATTACAAAGTCGGGCCCGATGCGATGCCTCGCCAGGGGACGTCGCAAGATGGGAATCCTTCGGGCATGCTGGTCGGACGGATCGGCGAACGCGGCACGACATTTCAGATCGGTGCCCGATTCTCTGGGACGCCCGCGGATGCTGGCCGACTCTATTTGCGCATTGCCTGTAGTCCGTGGAACAACGCTTCGTCGGGAAGCTACACCGTGAAAATCCATCCGAACTCGGAGGACGCAGGCTCCTCCACCACACCCGTTCCCCGACCGAAGAAAATCAAAGGCGAAGGATCGAAAGTGGAGGATAAAAAATGATTGGCTCAAGCATTGTTGGCACCTCTCTGCCTCGCTTCGCTTCGGGCTCCACCCGAGGAACAAATTTCGCGTAGCCCGAAGCGAAGCGAGGAGGGGTCGAGCTTTTCGCCTCTAGCGTGGTGCTTGCTTTGGGCCTTCTGGTCCAGGCAGCCGATCCGCCCAAGGCCCCCTTGCCTTCCCCAAGACTCTCCGGGCCGCCAGTCGAGATGCGCCTCGCCGATGGCAGCACGGTGCGCATGACATTCACGCAGCCGAACATCGAACTCGTCACGAAGTACGGCAAGCTCACCATCCCAGCTTCGAAAATTCGCAGGGTCGAGTTCGGTTTTCGTTATCCGGAAGGAGCCGGGGCCAAGATCGGCGAGTTGGTCGCACGGCTCGGCGATAGCAATTTCAAGAAGCGGGAAACTGCTTCGAGCGAGTTGCTCGCATTTCGCGAGATGGCTTATCCCGCGTTGAAGCTTGCCACGAAAAGCAGTGATGCGGAAACGGCCAAGCGGGCGGCTGAACTCGTTGCGAAACTGGAGGACAAGCTGCTGCCGGAGAAGCTCACGTTCCGCCAGTACGATCAGATCGTCGCCATCGACTTCGCCGCTCGCGGCAAGATCGAGGCCAAGACTCTTCAAGGCCACACTCCCTACTTCGGCGAAGTGAAGCTGGAACTGGCCGAGTTGCGAACGCTACGCTCGGTCGCCTTCGGCGGTGAAACGACCGTGCAGATCGATTCCACGAAGTTTCTGGATGCAATCCATACCGAGTGGATGGATGCGGACATCGAACTCAGTGGCGACACGCCGATCGAAATTGTCGCTTCGGGTCAAGTGAGTCTCTATCGCGGCGGCGGCTACGGGTGCGGGCCGAAAGGACATGCAAGTTATAACAACGGCACGCACCAGGCCGGGGCACTGTTGGGCCGAATCGGCAATTCGGGTGAGATCTTTGTGATCGGCGAAAAGTACAACGGCAGCCCCAAAGGAAGCGGCCGGCTCTACGTACGACTGGCACACTCGCCATGGCCAGGCCAGGCGTCTGGCAGCTATAAGGTGGTGATTACGCCGAATCCGCTGAAGTGACGGTCGCGAGTCGAGGAGCTTTCTTGCTCGCCGTGCTTTGCGCATACAATGTCCATCCTCACCCCATACTCCCCTCTCATACAGGAGCAGCCATGATTCTGCGAAGCTGCTGTGCGATGTTCATGTTAGCCGTGGTGGCCATCACCTCCCGATCCGTCGCGGAGGAGCCGAAGTTTGAAGAGGCAAGCCCAATCGGCAGGCCGAACGGTTTCAAAAGTGGGGCCTCAACGCGATTTGTCATCTGGCACGACGCCGGCACCTGGCACGTCCGAACCACGACCGGCTCAAAGGACACGCACGTTTTCAGCGGGACCATTCGGATCGTGGGCGGCAAAATGACCAGCGTGAAGCCGATCGCGGCCGAGAAGGGCGGCAAGTCCAAGACGAACCTCGACTATGGCAGTTGGAACGCCGAGGGAACGCTCTTTACTTTCAGCTTCACAACCGGCAGGGACCAGGATGGCTTCGATATGCAATTGAGCGACAAGGCAACTGCATTGAAATTCGACCTGAAGCTGGATGGTAAAGAATCACCCGATAAAGTGCATCTCGGGGCGAAAAACGCTCATCCCAAGTCTGCCACGTTCTACCTTCACGCCCAACCAGGAAAGTAGGCGATCAGAAGGTCTACTCCTGATCGCGTGCCAGGTGCTTAATTTGGAGCTTGCGCCAAGGCAACCGAGTAGGAGTTCGAACCTCAGCGGGTGAACTTCTACTTTTTCTTCCATTCCTCCTTCATCCCACTCAGGAACTCGACGAGGTCGCGTAATTCTCGCTTCGTCAGTTTGCTCGGCAGGTCGTCCGGCATGGCGGACTTGGTTGTTTTTCGATCGTCGATGTCGCTCTTCTTCACCGTCACTAGCTTGCCTTCAGCGGTCATGAGCCGCACTTCCTTTTCGTCCTCGCCCTTCAGAACGCCGCTGATCGATTTGCTGTCGAGCGTCGTGATCAGGATCGTGTCATAGCCCTTCGCGATGGCCTTGCTCGGCAGCACCAGCGATTCGAGCAGGTAGTCGCGTGTCTGCTTGCCGGCACCGTTGGCGGGAGGGCCGACTTCGCCCCCTTGGCCATCGATCTGGTGGCAGCGCTGGCACTGCACGGACGCCTTATTCAGGAAGATGTCCCGACCGCGTTCCGCATCGCCGCCCACCAGGGCTTCGCGATACTTGCCGAGATCGTCCTTGGGCCGAGATTCTTCGTAACCGGCCAGGCGACGTTTGATTCGTTCCGATTTGCTGCCTGTGGCGGCCTCAAGAATCTCAAGCGAGAGTTCGGGCTTCGCATTCTTGGCAATGAGTTTGTCGAGCCAGGCTTCGATCAACCCATCGGCATCGCCCGATGGGTTGCCGGCGAGGATAGCCAGCGAACCTTGTTGCTCGACGATGTTCGTGCCGTCCAAAACCGTTTGAATCTCCTTCAACATCGCGGCCGATTCCTTCTTGATCAGCACAGCACGTCCCGCATTGCGAACCTGCGGGTCTTGCGAACCGATCGCTTTCTGGGCCGTCTCGTTCAGCTTGGGATCCTTGAGCGAAACAAGCGCGTTCAAGGCGTCGATGCGGTTTTGCGAGCCGGCCCGTTCGCTGCCGACCAGCGTGATCAAGAATGGGCTGACCTCGGTCATGCCTAGTTTCGGAGCGGCCGTGGTGGCAGCTTTGCGAACGGCTTCCGGTCCGGCGAACACCTTGCCGATCACGCCCGTCAGCGCGATGCGAGCTTCGTCCTTCGAGCGAGCCGGCAGCGATTGCGTGAGACCCGTGATGTAATCGCGACGAGGCGGCTTTTCCCATTCGCCGAGCATCTTCACGGCCAGAGCCCGCAACGGCACTGGCGCATCCGGCCTTGCCGCGTACTGAGCTAATGCCTCCGCATTCTCCCGTTTGCCGAGCAGGAAGTGAGCGTTCAGCACGCGATAGGCAACCACGCGTTGCAGATCGGGCTTGGTGATGAGTGCGGCGAGTTTCGGCAACGCGGCGGTGATGAGTTCATCGTTGATCGCACGTGCGGCTTCGGCGACGACTTTGGGGTCGGTGTCGTTCAAGAACGCAGCAACTTCGGGGGCTTTCTGGCGACGTAGGGCGATGGTTACGGCAAGCCGCACGGCGGGGGATTTGTCTTCTGTGGCTTCTAACAGATACCGAGTCGAAACACATTTCGCGAGCGCCTCGGCACCTGCATGACGGAGGTAAGGGTCTCCATCGTTGTTTTCACGAATCATCTCAAGAAGTGAACTACGGATTTCCTTGCCCCATGGCTCAGCACCGCTAACTGAGATTTCACTCGCGACATCGTTCGCTCCACCCGAACGCGCGAGGGCCAGGGCTGCTGCCATTTTGACCCGTGCATCTTTGTCCTTGAGCGAGCCCCTGGCACTCGTGGGTGCTATCTCGCCCAGTGCCCTCACGGCAATCGAACGAAGTTCCGAATCAGGCTCCTTTCGGAGTTCGTCCAATCTCACGAAGGAGACAGAGTCTACTCCAGGCCTTTCCGTTCGCAATATTGCACCCATCGCCCAAATGGCATGCAAACGCGCCATCCGATTATTGCTGGTCCGTTCCATTTGGACGAGCGAAGCCGCGATTTGCTTCCCCTTACCTATCAATGCAAATTGTGCCTCCATCCGCACCCCTCGATGCGAATGTCCAAGTAGCTTAATCAGCTCATCAACACTCTTCTTCTCCATCCCCTCCGCCAGCAACTTCTTCGCCTCCGCGACGGCTGGGTTCTTCATCGCTTCCGCATCGCTCACCTTGTAGATGCGGCCCTTGCCGTTGATGTTCCAGCCGTCGACCCAGTCGCTGATGTAGAAGGCACCATCGGGGCCGAACTCGCAGTCGGTGGCCAGGATGTTCCAGATAAACTTGTGATCGCCGACCAACTCGAAGCTGGCACCCTTCGGCCTCGTGGTGAAGGCGAAGATGCCGGAGTTTCCCGTGCTGCCGCTGAAGTTTGCCAGGAAGAAGTGCCCCTTGTACTTGTCCGCCAAGCCGACGCCCGGATAGGCCGTGAAGCCGGAAGGACCGTTGGAAAAATTCTTGAGCGGCGGAATCGTGTAGGCGACCTGAGTGTCGGGTTTCCAGATTTGCTCGTAGTTCCACGGGCCGCGGTTGCCTTGCTTCACGGTTTCGTCGTGCATGGCGGATTCGTACTGATAGCCCATTCGCCAGCCGATGTCGGCCCCTTCGACGATGTGAACGAAGCGGGCCTGGTCGCCGGAGTCCGAGTTGTTGTCGACCGTGAACAGGTTGCCAAAATCGTCGAACGCGAGTTCTTGTGGGTTGCGAAGACCGGTCGCGAAGATCTCGAGATTGCTGCCGTCGAGTTCGCAACGCAGGATCGCCCCGCTATCCGGGCAGTACAGATGCTTGCCTTCCTTCGTCTTCACGTTCAGGCCACGGTCGCCGAGCGAGAAGTAAAGCCGGCCATCGGGCCCGATGGTTAGACCGTGCAGATCGTGGCCGATGAAGCCGGTGTGGACGCCATAGCCCGTAGAGAGCGATTGCTTCACGTCGGCCGTGCCGGTGTTCTTCGTGTCTTTCAACAGCCAAAGATCGGGGATGCAGGCGTAGTAGACGTTGCCCTTGCGAGCCAACAAGCCGGAGCCGACGCCATCTTCCGCTCGCCCGAAGTCGTCGCTGAAAACGGTGGAGCGATCAGCCTTACCCGAGCCGGTTGTGTCCTCCACACGTCGAACGCGTTCGCGGTCCTTCTCGTAGATCTCGCTGAATTTCTTCGGGTCCCACTTCTTGTACTTGGCAATGCGGTCGGCCACGGTGCGGCAAGCGAGATCGTCGTCGAGCCAGTTCATGTGGCCACGAGTGTCGGTGACGCCGTGATGCATACGAAACGTCTCGGCGACGTAGCAAACGCCTTTCTCGTCGAAGGTGAACGCAACCGGATTCGCGAGCAAAGGCTCGGCCGCCCAGACTTCGAGCTTGAGCGACTTGTCGTACTGAAAGCGTGGAATGGCCTTCACGGCATCGTCCGACGCCTTGGCCTGCGGCGGATTGTAGCCAGACTTTGGCGGCTCAGGGGCGGCGAGGATGAACAGCGTGGGAAGGAGGAGGAGAGGGAGGGAGACCATGCGAAAGGAACGCATAAAGCGGGACTCACAAAGGCGGGAGGAATGAGGGAATTGTAGTGGTGCAAACTAGAAATCGGCCCAGCGTGCAACTCGAAACGGAATCGTGATGAAAACCTACTTGGAAGCATGGGGAATCGCGTATCGGCTAATCAGTGGGCCTTCGAAGGCACCGTACTCGGTTAGCGGAAGTGCATTGTGGTCTTGGTACGGTTCTACAAGCGTTTCCGGATCGGCTTGTAGCCAAGAGTAGACCTTTCGAGCCGCCTGCTGGACTGCAAGGATTCGGCCCTGGAGTGCCACGCGTTTTGCAAGTTCACGTAGGCTCTCGATCGCCTTCTCTGACGGACTCACGGTGAAGTAAAGATCGCCCGAACTCAGCGTGGATCTCCGGCCATCTGATCGATTTCACTCAAGACGCCTTCCATGGACAGGCGATTCTCTGCCGCCATCAACTCCTGGTACTCTCGAAGTCTCTCCTCCGCGGGAGGCAAGTCATCCAGCGCCCATGCCATCTCTTCTGGTGGAATCGGCTTCAGTGGCTTTGGTCCCGGCCTGGCGTGAACCTCGGCGAGCACCTTCGCTCGTTCAGTATCTAGTTCCTGGTTTGTCATGGGAAATTCGCCTCTCCACGTTTCGTTGTCCATCTTCATCATTTCCCCAATAACTGCCGAATGAGAAGTGGAATCGCCCGACGGCGATCCGGCAGATGATCTTGAACTCGCTGTGCATACGAAACTCGGAAGTAGATGTCCTCCGAACTCATGGGAGGTGCGTGTACTTGAGCCTTATCTCTGTCAGATAAGGCTCAAGTGATACACCGCCATTTCCCATCCGCTCCTGGTATCCCCGAAGAGCCTCTTCATGGGGCACCGGGTCTTCCAGGGTTTCCGCCAGGTATGTCCGGTAGCCCACGGATCATGGAAGGTGCAGATGTATCCCGATCTTGGGCTAGGGGACTGGGAACCTGAAGTAGAGAAAGTTCCGGGCAAGAAAGTACGGAACGACTGCTGGCAATCGAAGCGGAGTACTCCGCGGCCCAGCAACTCCCGAGGAAGGCGGAAGAGTTGGCCGTGAAAGAGCACCCGGCCCTTGTCGAGACCGTGAAGAAACTCCCTGGGTGATCGGTTGAAATGACTTTGCCCGTTTTGGGCAATCTGTTCCACATCAGATGCGACCACTTCGTCAAGCGGGGTAATTCAGCGAGGCTGTCGCTGTTGTAACACTGCGTTAAAACCGAAACATTCCGGATACAGGTAAGGTTGGTCATATCCGGATAAAGCGTAGCCGATTAACGATCCCAAGGACACATACCAAACGCCTGCACGGACTCGGCGAATTGATCGGCACCACCCTGCCGACCGTTCCCAAGTGTCGGATTGGGGAGGAAGACGCATGATACGGCGCAAAATTTGGGCGACTGCCACGTTCTGCATGGCCATCGCCGGGGCGGCCCAGGCCCAGTCCGGCCCAGCACTCAATGCTTCGTTGGGCGTTCCCCAGAAGGAACCATTCCAGGCTCGCGGCGTCGCTCCGAACCCGGGCTATCCGACCTATGTGCCCCGCTACTACGTCGCGCCCGTTCCTCGGGGCTATTCGGTTCCGGCTCAACCTGGGCCAGTGACTTCCGGACCGCTTTCGTCACCAGCCGAGCTGTTTGCCGTGGGTGCGGACGCCCCGCCTGCGACAGGTCCCGCCCCAATGCCCATGCCGATTCCGGCAGGGCCCGCAGTTGGCTCGCCTCCGGCTGGCATGAATCCGGGTATGCCGATGCCGGGCACGTACATCAACGGCGGCCCGATGGTCGGGAATGCGCCGTATCTGGACGGCTACGCGGACGGAGCTGTGCCGAAAGCTTGGCTCACCGGCGAGTACATGAACTGGAAGCTCAAGGGGATGGCGGTTCCGCCCCTTGCGAGCACTGCACCGGCTGGTTCGCCCGGAACGGTTAGCGACGCTCTGACCTACGTTACGACCGGCGATCAGAACATTCAGCAGGCATGGGTAAGTGGTTATCGCGTACGCGGTGGATTCTGGTTCCCGGACGGCGAGGCCGGCCTGGACCTTGGTTTCTTCACGACCACCAATCTCGCGGAAAAAACGCTTATCGCCTCGGATGGCGGTCAAGGAATCTTTCGCCCCTTCTTTAATTCGGCCATCGGCGCGGAAGATGCCCAACTGATTGCCTTCACGGATCCGATTGCCGGCCCGCTCCTCTCGGGAAGCCTCGGCACGGAAGCCGAGACCATGTTAAGAGGCTTTGAAGCCAACTACCGCAAGGGCGTTGGCATGGGCTTGGGCGGTCGGCTCGATGCTCTCGTGGGTTATCGGTACTTGAATTTGCGCGACCGCGTGCAGATCCAATCGCGATCGACCACGCTTGCGATCCTGGGTGCGGTTCCGGTCGGGACTCAGATTCTGACGGACGATCGCTTTGAATCGACCAACACGTTCCACGGTGGTCAGGTCGGATTCGTTGGCGAATGGATGCTCGGTGCCATGACCTTCGGGGTTCGCGGGACCGTCGGCCTGGGCATGACCAATCAACACGTCGAGATCGCAGGCATGTCCGCCTCGTTGACGCCGGATGGGACCTCCCTCACCTCGGCAGGTGGCTTGCTCGCTCAGCCGACCAACATGGGAGCGTTCAATCGCAGCCGAATATCGCTCTTGCCGGAACTCGGCGTGACTCTCGGCTATCAATGCACGAATAACATTCGCATCTTCGGCGGCGCCAACGCCTTTTGCTGGACCAACGTTGCCCGGGCTGGGGAGCAGATCGATCGAAACGTGAATGTGACCTACGTCGCCGACCCGATCACGGGAGTGCGGAGCCCGTCCGGATCACCGGCCCCGACCTTCCACTTCCGCGATGAGGTCTTCTTCGGCTACGGTTACTCAGTAGGTGTCGAGTTTCGCTGGTAAGTCCTGAGTGACTGCTGCCCCATGAGCGGAGAGTGTGAGCACGATGTATCCGTGACTCAGGCTCTCCGTTCGTCGTTTGCAATGAATCGCGAGAACTTTGCCTAAACGAAGGTACTCTCCATGCGTCGATTAATCATCTGCTGCCTGAGCCTACTGCTCGTATCGAATTCGCTCCTGGCGGAAGAGATCAAGGCCCAAGGCGTAGCGGAAGTCACTAGCGATCCAGGACAGGTTTATGGCCGACAGCTTTCGGTCGGCCATTGAATTGGCGAATGTCAGCACGGGCAAGGCGGATACGATTCGCTTCGATGCCGAACTGACGGGCGCAGTTATCTTTCTAAGTCCTGGCAATGCTCCTCTCACTTTCGAACCCGGTGCCAGGACGACCGTCGACGGAACCGATCTCGGCATTTCGGTCGACGGCATGGGTGTCGAGCGATTCAATCGCGTGTTCAACGTCGAGTCTGGGGCCAAAGCGGACATCAAGAACCTGACCATCGAAAATGGCATCCTCGGTTCCGATCTTCGTAGGATCGAGCAACTCCCCGGTCTCGGCTACGTTTTGCCTGATTGGCACCTTGAACTCTCCGGGCTCCATCTCGGGAGCGGGAAACCTCATCAACATCAACGATCCAATGCTCGGCCGGCCTGCCCGGTGGCGATCAACGCGGCTTGAACTTCTATCGCGTGCGCGGTGGGCGAGTTGATATGGGTGCCGTGGAAGTTCAGGAAGGGAGCTTTCCGAGCGGGATGTCGGCTCCGCCTACGTCCGGTGACGATCGGCGTTACCATTGACGGCGTAGTGCAGGAGGAACGGCGCGACATCCGCCAGCGCGGACGCTTCAGGCTCCGTCTATTCGTAGGCGATTGCGTCGGTGATCGGCATGCGCACGGCGTGAATGGCGGGCCAAAGTCCAGCCAGTGTCGCCATCAGAATCGAGATCGCACCAATGCCCAAGGCTTGCTTCCACGGGATCAACATTTCGAAGACGAAGCCGGTTTCTTCAAGGATTACCACGTCGAGCATGTACCACTCTAGCGGCAGGCCGAGAGCGAAACCAAGAATCGTTCCCAGGAAGCCCATCAACATGGCTTCGGCGAGGACCGTCTTGAGGATTTGCCCCTGCGTTGCACCGACTGCCCGAAGCAATCCCAATTCTCTACGTCGTTGCAGCACGGAGATCAGAAGTGCGGTCACGACACCGAGCGAGGCTACAATGGCCACGATTAATTGCTGCATATAGGCCACCGACATCATTCGATCGATCACACTGACAAGATAGACATACACGGACTCGCGATTCTGCACGAGAATCTCTTTGCTGTCCGCATGTTTGCGAACCGCCTCATAGGTTGTGTCGTGATCCGCCTTCAAGTCAAAGAAAACGTGATAGGCATCCACAAGCGAGTCGTCGAACAATTCCTTGTAGATCGTGCGGTCGACGAAGATGGTGCCCTGGTTCCAAGAATAGTCCTGGCCGATACCGATCACCTTCAGCTCAATTTTTTGCCCACGCAAACTCGGCACCGTGATGGTATCGCCTTCCTTGACGCCCCATCTGGCCGCGAAGTTCTCGGAGACGAGCGTGTGATGCCCCTCCGGCAGTCGATCGAATAGATCAAGCTTCGGCAATCCCTCCGGCTGGCGAGCGCGAATCCCCGTGTAATAGTCGTGTGCATCGATTGCGATCATCAAGATGTAGGTCTCGATATCCTTCTGGCTGTACTTCGGCCGATAGAAGCGCAAGCCGACCACGCGATCGACCCCCGGCACCTTCGCGAGTTCACTGCGGTCGCTCGACTCCATCGGGTTGATGGAACTGTTCGCCGAAGCCAAATTGCCACGAAAAACGTAGGCATCCGCCCGGATCACCTGGTCGAGCCATTCGCGGATGGGCACGTTGTTACTTTTGCCAATGCCTGCCGTCAAAGTCATGAGACACACGCCTGCCGCCAAGGCCCCGATCACGACGCCAGTTCTGGCCGGCGAGCGAATCAAGTTATCCGCAGCGAGTCGAGCCTCCACGCCCAGAAGCGACCGGCAAAGCGGATGCAGCAAAGCGGCCAGGATGCGGACAAAGATCGGCATGGCCAGAAACAGGCCGACGAGAACCAGCGTCATGCCCACCAGCGAACCGATTCGAGAGGGGAGCTGATCGCGAAGGAAAACCGTAGTCAATCCCGCTAACACCAGCACAAAACAAGCGGAGCGATGGGAGTAGCGAACGAGTCGTGCCGGCTTGCTGGGTGCCCGACGAACCGCATCGGCCGGCTCGTCTGATGCCGCCTGAAGAGCCGGGACCAGAGCGGCAAACAGCGCCGTCACCAGGCCCGCCGCGATCGCAACAAGCGCGGTCTGCAAGGACAGAACCGGTTGAAACAATCCTTCGCCCTGAAACACCGACTTCAATTCCTCGCCAAATAGCGAGATCGTCATGCGTGCCAAACCAATCCCCAGCGGTATGCCGGGAAGCGAGCCGAGCAGGCCGAGGATCATGGCCTCGATCGTGAACAGTCGCGCGATTTGCGTTCGCGTGGCACCCAGCGAGCGCATCACGCCAATATCGTGCCGGCGCTCGGCCACAGTCACCGAGAGCGCATTGTAAACGAGGAACAATCCCACCACGAGTGCCCCGACCGAGCAGAGATTCAGCACGAGTTTCAGCCCGCCGATCAATTCGGTCGTGGACTTTCGAATCTCTTGCGGAGTGAGAACCTGAGCACGCTCGCCCATGATCGCGGCGACGCGATGCTTGACCTCGTCAAGCTCGGCTGAATTCTCCAGGAACAAATCCAAGCGAGTCACCCGGCCAACGAATCGGCCGTCCGGTCCTGGCGGATTCATCAGACGGGACGCGTCGCCGATATCGACAGCAACCATCGAGTCCGCGTAGGGCGCAACCGGCGAATCCTTGGCCACGTCGATGACGCCGAGCAGATTGAACTGCTGCGTACTGGTCGTGTAACGGATCAGGACCGGGTCCGCATCCGTTTTGCCAAGCGCCTTCCGCTCTTCGTATAGTCGACGACTCAGGAGAATTGGCCGATCTTTCGCCACAAAGAGATTGAGGATCGTCAGTTTGATTCGCAGTTTCTCGGCAGAAGTCGCAGCCGCACTCGACCACCCCGAGATTTGGGCGCCCAGCAATCTCGCAGTGCGGGTTCCGAGTTCTGGGAGCCGAACCGAAAAGCTCGAAACTGGTTCCACACGATTGACACCGGGCACCTTGGCCCGCCGCAGTTCGTCCGCAATCGCCAACGGCACGCCGGCCTCGCCGTTGTCCACGTACAGGTCGGCCACATCGGCCGGCACCGTCGTATCCAGTACAGCCTCTTCCGTGCATTGATTCAAAAGCCGAGCGGAAACCAAGGTCGCAACACCGAGCGCGATGCTGAGCGCGACGAGCAGTGATCGATCCCACTTTTGCAGCAGGTAACGGAAAGTCAGGGATCGCAGGAGGGGGAGCATTTATCGAGCCGTCAGCAATTCGCCGATCGGCTCGCGAAGCATTTCTTCGTTCGCGACTCGGCCGTCCCGAATGTGAACCAGCCGGTCTCCGTACTCGGCGGCCTTGCGGTCGTGCGTCACAATGACCAATGCGCGCTTGCCAGGTTCGGGCAAGGTTCTCAGGAGTTCCAGAATCTCGCCACTCGTTTTCGAGTCGAGGTTGCCGGTCGGCTCGTCGCACATGATGGCCTCGGGCTCAGTGACCAGGGCCCTGGCAATGGCGACTCGTTGCATCTCGCCGCCGGACATCTGTTCCGGAAAATGCTGCGACCGATGAGCGATGCCGACTCGCTCCAGGGCGACCATCGCTTGCTTCAATGCAAGCGAGCGTCGAGTACCGGCCAACAGCAAGGGGAGTGCGACATTCTCATCGCCCCGCAGGGTCGGTATGAGATTGAAGAACTGAAACACGAAGCCGATACGATTGCGGCGGAGCAGCGATCGCTGCCGATCCGACATTTTGCGAATGCTCTCCCCGCGAAAAAACACCTCACCAGAAGTCGGCGTGTCGAGTGCCCCCAGGAGATGCATCAACGTGGATTTACCGGATCCCGATGGTCCCATGATCGAAAGAAACTCGCCGGCACTCACGGTCATCGAGACACCACGAACGGCATTCACGGTCCGCGAACCTTGAATGTAGGTCTTCGTGACGTCGGTGAGTTGCATCATCAGAGGGAATCGCTCAGGAATGTAGGGTCGATCAGAGCCGCGCACGCAGCGCAGCGGAGTAAGCGGCAAGCCGAGGCCCACGTACTCCGCTGCGCTGCGTGCGTGGCTCTGATATTTGGTCGCAAAAATTCTCCACCATTCTTAGTGCTTCAACTTCTTGTACTTCATCCGGTGCGGCTGATCCGCATCGTGCCCCAGTCGGACACGCCGATTTTCCTCGTAGGCCTGATAATTGCCTTCGAAGAAGACCGTCTTGCTCTCGTTCTCAAAGGCGAGGATGTGTGTCGCGACTCGGTCGAGGAACCAGCGATCGTGGCTGATGACCACGGCACAGCCGCCGAAGCTGCTGATCGCTTCTTCCAGTGAACGCAGCGTATCGACGTCGAGATCGTTCGTCGGTTCGTCGAGTAGCAACAAGTTTCCACCCGAGCGAAGCACTTTGGCCAGATGCACGCGGTTGCGTTCTCCACCCGAACAATCGCCCACCCGCTTTTGTTGGTCGGGCCCGCGAAAATTGAACCTGGACACATAACCGCGACTGGCAACTTTCCGTTTGCCGAGCATGATGTGGTCGGTCCCACCCGTGATTTCCTCGAATACCGAACTGTCGGGGTTTAGGGTATCGCGACTCTGATCGACGTAAGCCACCTTGACCGTCTCGCCGACCTTCAAGATCCCCGCATCCGGTGCTTCTTGCCCGACAATCATGCGAAATAAGGTTGTTTTCCCGGCTCCGTTCGGCCCGATGACGCCAACAATTCCGCCGCGTGGCAGATCGAAGGTCATGTTTTCAAAGATCAAGTTGTCGCCGTAGGCCTT
This sequence comes from Gemmataceae bacterium, assembly GCA_009691845.1. Lineage (GTDB taxonomy): Bacteria > Planctomycetota > Planctomycetia > Gemmatales > Gemmataceae > SIAJ01. The sequence goes on along the minus strand of SIAJ01000005.1, from coordinate 76,404 downwards.
CGAGATGTTTTCGGCACGCACCACGAGATTCCCCAGTTGCGGGCCGGGCGGAATCTGCATCAGGACGTCGTCGTCTCGTTCCTCGTATTCCTGGGCAGCCAATTTTTCGTACGCCTGAAGTCGGGCCTTGCTCTTGGCCAGTCGTCCCTTGGGGGAGGTTCGTACCCATTCCAATTCACGGGCCAAAGTCTTCTGGCGAACCGACTCGGTCTTTTCCTGAAGCTTCAAGCGCGAGTGCTTCTTTTCCAGGAAGGTCGTGTAGTTCCCCTCGTAAGGGTAGCCACGACCGCTTTCGATCTCCAGGATCCACTTGGCCACGTTATCGAGGAAGTAGCGATCGTGCGTGACGGCCACCACGGTTCCGGGATATTCTTCCAAATGCCGTTCGAGCCAGAACACCGACTCAGCGTCGAGGTGATTGGTTGGTTCGTCGAGCAGCAGCAAGTCCGGCTTTTGGAGCATCATCTTGCACAAGGCCACGCGGCGACGTTCGCCACCAGACAGCCGATCGACGAGAGCGTCAGGAGGTGGCAGCCGCATGGCATCCATGGCGATCTCAAGCTGGCGATCCAGTTCGTAAGCGTTGGTCGCGTCGATCTGGGTCTGTACCCGGTCCATCTTCGCCGTCAAGGCATCGAACTCGTCGGGAGATGCCGTCGCCATCGCGTCGCCGATCTGTTCCTGCTGTTTGAGCAAGTCCCGAATCGGAGCGACGGCCTCCTCGATGTTCTCAAGAACCGTCTTCCCTTCGTGCAGCTTTGGCTCTTGGGGAACGTAGCCGATCGAAATCCCCGCTTCAGCCCGAGCCGTGCCGATGAAGTCGGTGTCCTGCAAGGCCATGATGCGCATCAACGTGCTTTTGCCGGAGCCGTTCGCACCCAGGACGCCGATCTTTGAACCCGGATAGAACGCCAGCCAGATATCCTTGAGAATTTCCTTGCGGTCGTAGACCTTCGTCAATGCTTCGATTTGAAAGATGTACCGTTCAGACATACCTCTCCCGACACTTGCGGTTTCGTTTACGAAACAGTTATGATACCGATTGGAGACGATTCTGACGACGAGGGCGAAGGATAACCGTGCTTCGGCAAATCAGTTCACGACGGTTTCCGCCAAAGTGGTTTGTGAGAGGGTGGATGCGATGAATGGAGCCGCATTCCAACCCCGGCCGATTCTCAATCCTCGAGGCGAGGTTATCTGGCTATTTGTGCCACCCGACCATCGCAAACCCACTGACCCACCTATGCTGACCCCAGCCGAATGAAAGAAATCGGCCGGCGGGATGGCACGCCCGAAAACAGTGTCACTCCCGAAGAATTCATCAAGCACTTCTCGGAGCAGGACGCTTGCCTTTGCGCGAAACGCCCACTCACTGCACCGAAATCTTGAACGTGTGAAACGGCTCCGTTCCTCCCGCCTCGGAGACGGTCGCGATTACGTCGGTCTCTTTCTCCTCAACGTGCAGGCTCGGGAGACTCCTGATTCAGGAGGGCTACTTCTTCCCAAACCGATAAAGCTGCGATTCCGTGCGGACATACAGGGCGCCATCCACGCCGGCGAACGAGGCGAATGTCTTCTCCTTCAGGTCGAATTCGCTGACCACGTTGAACTTCCGAGTTGCATCGACGATCGTTCCTTTGCCGTCTTCGCTTGTGTGGTAGATTTTGCCATCGGCCAGGATGGGAGACGACGAGTGGTCCGTGCCCTTCACGCGTTCTTCCCAAACGACTTTGCCGGTTGTCGCATCGACACACGACATGATCGCCTTGTCCGAAACCATGAACAGATCGTTTCCGTTCAAAATCATGGATGGCGTGTGCGGGGCATTTTTCGTGAGCGACCACGCCTCGTTTGTCTTCGCCCCGAATTTCACGGCCCGCACGGTCGCCGCGTTGTATCCGGTCGAGATGTACACCATGCCGTTTCCGACCACCGGCTTCGGGATGATCGAATAGCCTTTGAACTTGAAGTTCCACAACTCTTTGCCCGATTTCGGGTCGTAGCCGGCCACGAAATCGCTACCTTCGCTGATGATCTGCTTGCTGCCGCCCATCTCGACGAGGGTAGGCGTGCTGAAAGAAAACGCCGGTGCCCCGACGACGCTCCGTTTGGTTTCCCAGGCCGTCTTGCCATCGGTGGTGTTGAGCGCGGTCACGAATTGCTTGTCGACGGCGTCGCAACTAAAAATCAGGCGTCCATCAACCAAAATCGGCGACCCGCCGTTGCCATGTTGTGATTCCGAATAGAGGCCAGTGCGGGTCCAGAGAATTTCCCCCTTCAGGTCGAGAGCGGTGGTCCCCATCGGGCCGAAATGAACGTAGAGCCGTTCGCCGTCCGTTGTCGCTGTCGCACTGGCATAGCTATTTTTCCCGTGGCTCTTGGGAATCTTGCCTGCCTCCAGGGAAAAGACTTGCTTGTCCCACTCGATCTTGCCGCTGGTGGCGTCGATGGCAAGCGCATGAAGTGAAAGTCCACCCTTGGTATCCTTGAGCGACGAAGTCAGGTAGATCTTGTCCTTCCAGACAATCGGAGACGACCAGCCCTTGCCGGGAATCAGCGTCTTCCAAACGACGTTCTTGTCCGTGCCGATTTCAGTCGGCAACTTCGTACCGGTGTAGTGGCCATCGCCGGTCGGCCCGCGAAACTGTGGCCAGTCGGCCGCGACGGCGGGAAGGGCGGCGATCAAGAGTGAAAAGATTGTGATCCGCATGAAAGTGGTTCCTGGCAAAAGAGGCAGTTGGCAGTTGGGACAGTTTATCGACAGAGAGCCTTTCTTGCACTTTTTGTTCTAAGGAACCTTGAGGCCCCGCTCGAGAAGCCCGACGCGTCCGCATGGGCGAAACATCTCCTCGCTCATGCTTCGGGCTCCGCCCATTGCGTTCCGCTCCCCCTCTGCCTACTCTTTCTCCACATACCTTCCACACCAACGAGGCTTGCCATGAACATGCGACTCTCCCGCCGGCAATTTCTTCAGGCCGGTTCCGCGACCCCATTCCTTTTGGGAACGGGATCGCTCCTCGCGGAGGAGCTGAAAAAGCCATCCGCGAACGATCGGCTCACGCTCGGCTTCATCGGCGTTGGCACGATGGGCCGTGGGCACCTGGGCGGGTTCCTCGGCATGAAGGAAGTGCAAGTTGTTGCAGTTTGCGACGTGGTTCGCGAACGGCTCGACGACGCCAAGCAGATGGTCGAGAAACGATACGGGGCCGACAAGAAAGCCGAGTACAAGGGCTGCGATGCGTATTCGGACTTCCGCAAGATCATCGAACGCAAGGACATCGACGCCGTCGTGATTGCCACGCCGGACCACTGGCACGCGATTCCGTGCATCTTGGCCACGCAAGCGGGCAAGGACATCTATTGCGAAAAACCGCTGACGCACAACATTGCCGAGGGTCGCAAGATCGTCGAGACGGTCGCCAAGCACAAAACCATCTTCCAGACCGGCAGCCAGCAACGGAGCGAGTTCAGCAATCGGTTTCGATTGGCCGTCGAACTCGTTCGTAATGGCCGCATCGGCAAGGTGAAGACGGTTCGCATCGGTGTCGGCGGGCCGGCCAAGCCGTGCGATTTGTCCACTCAAGCCGTTCCAGAAGGGACCGACTGGGAAATGTGGCTCGGGCCAGCGCCTGAGCGAGGCTACAACGAAGTGTTGTGCCCGAAGGGCATTCACCGGCACTTCCCGGCCTGGCGAAACTATCAGGAATTCGCGGGCGGCGGCGTGGCCGACATGGGCGCTCATCATTTCGACATCGCACAATGGGCGCTCGGCATGGACGATTCCGGCCCGGTAAAGATTATCCCACCCGAGAAGGGCGAAACGGGCCTGAAATTCGTTTATGCCAACGGAGTCGAGATGTTTCACGGCGGGGAGGCGGATTGCGTGTTCGTCGGCGAAAAGGGAACGATCCGGGCCTCACGCGGCAAGATCGAAAGCGACCCGATCGAGATTCTGAAGACGCCGATCGGCGAGAAGGAATGGCACTGTTACCCGTCGGACAATCACAAGAAGAACTGGGTCGAGTGCGTCCGTTCGCGAAAACAACCGATCTGCACGGCCGAGACGGGCCATCGTTCGGCGAGCGTGTGCCACCTGACCAACATCGGCTACCGTCTCCGCAAGCCCTTAACCTGGGACCCAGTGAAAGAACAGTTCGACGACGCTGAGGCGAACAAGTTGGTCTCACGCGAACCGCGAGCGAAGTGGAAGATTTGATTTTATTTCGGAGCCGCGACCGTAAGGGAGCGATCGGCTTGCCCGCTCCCTTACGGTCGCGGCTCCGAAACTATCCGATCGAGGAAAATGAATGCCCCGCGAGATCATCCATCATGGCCGCAAGATCAAGGTTGCCGTCGATACATCGACGGGCCCAAATGGCGAGACCATTCGCCGCGACATGATCCTGCATCCAGGTGCTGTGGTCATTCTGCCCGTCATCGATCGCGATCACATTTGCCTGCTCAAGAACTTTCGCTTCGTGATTAACGAAACACTCTGGGAAGTCCCGGCCGGCACGCTTGAACCGGGCGAGCCGATCGAAGACGCGGCGAAACGTGAACTGTTGGAGGAGACCGGGTATCAGGCAAAACGCTGGCGTTATCTGAATTTCTTTTACGCCTCGCCCGGTGTGCTGGATGAAAAGCTGCACCTGTTCGTCGCGGAGGATCTCACGCCCGGACCGGCCCAGCCCGAGGCCGACGAACAGCTTGAGCCGGTGACAGTGAAATGGGACGACGCGCTGAAGATGGCTCTCGATGGCACGATTCAGGACGCGAAGACGGTGACGGCGATTCTGCTCTGGGATCGGCTGCGAAAGTAGTAGGCACACTTCGTGTGCCCTGAGCGACGTCGAACGCGGCAAGTAGCGGCTCTTCAAGCGAGATCGGCCATGCTTTCGCTTTCCGATCAGAGCCGCGACCATAAGGGAGCGGTCAAGCGAACCGCTCCCTTACGGTCGCGGCTCCGCATTACTCCTTCTTCGGCAGTTCCTTCTTCGGCTCCGTCTCTTTCTTGCCAGTCGCCAGGAACCCGCTGCGATCGCGGTTGATCGTGATGGTGTCTTTCTCGCTTAACACCACGACTTCCTTGCGGTCCTTGCCTTCTGGACGAGCATAGACTCGCTTCAATTCGTCCGTTCGACCGAGCAGCAACGTGCGTTTCTGACCGCTCTGGGTGGTCACCGTGACTTTCTTCTGCGCGGGGTCCAGGCCATAGAGCTTGCCAAAGTCCATGCCCGCGTGTTCGATGAACCGTTCGGCCTTCAGTCCTGCGAAGACATCGAGGAATTCGGTCGCGGCTTCCTGGCTAATGCGGTCCGCAAGACTGAGCGGGTCCATCCAGCCGATCGGACCTTTCATCAACCTGAAAGAACCGGGGCCTTGCGGCGTCTCGAACTCGATGCTCGTTGCCTGGGCAACATCGAGTTGTTCCCACAATACCCGCTTGCGATACTCCGCCCCCAGCTTTGCGCTCAGAGCCATATCGAGAAGAACGACCAAATCGCCTTTGTCTAGCTTGCCGTATGCTCGGAAGCCGGTTTTCTCCTTGCCCGGCTCGCCAATCTTTTCGCGTGAGCCAACGAGCAGGTTCAGCACTTCCTTTTCGCCGTTGAAGAGTTTCCAGCGTTCGCCATTGTCGAGGCCGTACGTCTTCAAATCCGCGGGCTTCTCGGCAACGATCTCCTCGGCACGCAAACGTGCCAACCCGTCGTGCAGTTCGCGAAGTGCTTCGTCCTCGGCATCGGTTTCAAGTGGCTCTTTCAGCTTCCAGTTGCCGCCGGTCTTCAGGAAAGTCACGTCCTTGCCGTTCCGCGTGATGATGATCTTGTCGGCGGTCACGAAGTTAGCCAATGCTCGATCGCGGAACTTGATCGGCTCCGCCAGCAGTTTCTTGGCAATCAGGCCGGAAATCGCAATCACGGTTGTCGCCCCCTCGGCTTGGGCGAATCTTTCTCCCTCGGGCTTCGCGGGATCGACTGGCGAACCGATCTTGAGTGCCTTCTCGATCGTCTTCGCACCCTTGCCAATTAGTTCGAGCTTCACGATGGCCGTGGGCTTATCGAGGCCGTACTTTGCGAGGTCCTTGCCTTCCACATCGACAACGCGATCGGCCCGCAGGGCTCCGAGTCGATCTGAGAGTTCCTCCAAACCTTGCACGTCAGCCGCCATCTTTGACGGCTTGGTGACGGCCCAGTTCGTGCCTTCCAGAACGGCTTCGAACTCCTGGCCGCCCATGCTGCGACGGATCGCTTGCAGGTCGATCGGGTCGAACTTGAAGATCGTCCGCTCGACGAGATCGAGCTTGCCCTTGCTCAAGTCGCGGGTCACGGTCACGGGCAGAACGGCCACGCCTTTGCCGCCATCGACACGCACATAGCGGTCGTTCGGCGTTCCCTCAACGACCTTGCCGAGTTCCAACTTGTGCGGCAACGGTCCGGCGAGTACGCCAAGCGTTTGCGGCTTCGAATTCGCATCCAGGCCGTATTTCGCCCAATCGACGGCGTCGCCATAGTCCGCGAACTTGAGGGCGTTCAGGTTCGAGATGATTCGCAACAGACTATCGACCGTGGGCACATCCACAGGGAAGGTCGCCCCGACCGGTTTCCACTCGTTGCCTTCTTTCGTTAACACCAGCACGCCGTCGGGCCCAGTGAGTTGCAGTTGTGTCACGGTTGTCGGTGGCACACTGAGCAGCTTCTTGCTGAGCAATTCGAGAGCGGGCTTGTCGAGGTCCTTGAACGCGGCATCGGCAATCACGAACACGGCTGGCTCGCCGTCGCCTGCAAGTTTGGCGAAGCGGGTTTTGCCTTCGTTTTCCGGCTTGCCGACGAGCAAGGTCCGTTCCTTGGTTTCATCCTTCGGCTCGTCACCTGGCTTGTTCACCTTGCGTTCGGTCAAGGTGAATTTCACGGTCAGGACCGGCTTGTCGAGCCCGTACTCCGCGAGATTGGTGGCAGCGTGGGCTGCGAACTTGTCGGCCTTCATCGCGGAAAGCACGGTCGCGATCGGCAACACAGCCCCCTCGTCGGCAGCCGCATCGATCGGGGCCGTGATCTTCCATTTGCTCGCTTCTTGCTTGAGCGTGTATTCCGGGTCGGCTCCGCGTTTGATCTGAACGGTCTTCAGGCCGTCGCCGGACCCGTTCCAGAGTTGCAACGGCAACAACGCGAGCGAGCCACCGGTGAGTGCGTCGGCCACTTCCTTCTTGATTGCGAATACGCTGGGTGAGCCATCGAGTTTTGCGAAGGCTTCGGGTTTGCCATCGCGAGTTTTGCCGATCGTCAACGTTCGCGGTGCCATCGGCTTCGGGCCGGCAAAGTTGAGCGTCACGACTGCGGACGGCTTTTCCATGCCGAACGCACCTTCCGTGGCTTTCAGAAGTTCTTCGCCAAAGCCGCCTAGCAAAGTGCGAATCGCGATTGCCTCAGCCGCGCTCGGCGGATCGTAGACGTACTCCGTCGCTTCCAGCGAGCCGAGATCCTTGAGCAAGCTGCGCGACTTTTCGGTCTCGGCCTCCGCCTTCACTGGTTCGGTAAGAACGAACGTCGTTGAGGTTGTGCCGACGTTTTCTTGCAGACGGAAGCGATTCTTCTCGCCTTGAACCACGATGGCTTCCAAGCGGTCGTCGCCGAGATCGAACAGCTTGAGGGCTCGGTAAGCACGCGGTGGACGAGCAACAGCGGTGAATGCCGCATCTTCGATGATGTTCAACCGATTCGGGCCAGGACCCAGGACAATCATCTTCTTGCCGACCACGTCCTGCCGGCCGATGGTGATGGTGCGATCGGGCACCTCGGCCTTCGGGTCGGACTTGAGTTTCACGACCGTAGCCTGATCGGGGGTCAGCCCGGCTGCGGCGAGGTCGGCCATGCCGAGGCTACCAGTAAGCAGATGCAGGGTTGGCCGATCAATCACTTCGTTGGCCTTGGCCGAGAGTTTTTCGAGCGGATCGAGCAGGTCCGAGACTTGCTTCGCTTCGGCGAGACTCTTGAACGGAGCCACCAAGTCCCAGCGATCCTTGCGGCCCGCTTCGGACTCGGCCTTTGGATCCCCCTTGGTCTTGTGCAGTTCGAGAGTTTGGCCGGCCCGCGTGATCGTGATGTCCGTGACCTGATCCGTCTCAAATCGTGCCGGGCTCGGGTCTCGGAGTTGGCTGAACGCGGGACCTGGCGGATCGGTCTTCGCCATCAGGTCGGCCTTCGATTCCAGGAAAACGTCGGCCAGCTTGTCCCCCTTCACCTCGAAGACGAGCGGGTTGTCGGCGAGCTTGGCGAAGTAGTATTTCTCCTCGATGATCTTCGGTGGCTGCGGCGGGGCCATCGGGAAGGGCGGCGGCGGGGCGGGTTCCGTGCGCACGTTCATTCGCGTGGTTTGACCGAGCAACAGAGTTCGCGTCGCACCGTTGGTGAGCGTGAGGGTGATCCGATTTGCAGGCGTCCTCAGTCCGGAAATGTCCATGAATGGTCCATCTGGCTGAAAGATGCTCTCGACGACGCCGCCGATCACGCTTGAAAACGCACCGACAGTTTCCTGGTCGAATACGAACTGCTCGACCCACAGATCGGGGATGGTTGCAAGGATGGCCTTCAACTTCGCCGGGTCGGCGCGATCCTGAACGGGCTCAGTGATTTGCCAGGCTTCAGCGATGTGGCTGGCCAGCACGACTGCATCGCCCGCGGGCTTGTCGATGGGCGGCTGCGGCTTCGGGCTGGGGCCAACGCGCTTGAGGACGTACTTGCCTTGTGGCCCCTGAATGCTGATTTCCGAGACGGCATCGCCCAAAATAAATTGTGGCAGAGCCTCCTGGGCCGAGCGCAAGCTGTCGGCCACTTTCACACGCGTGGCATCCGGAAAGAGTTGCCGTTTGCGATAGAACTCGGACGATCGCCGCAGGACCGGCAGGATATCGGGCCCGAGGCGGAGCAGTTCCATTTCGTTGCCGACACGCACGAAGGCGGGACGGGTGAATGGATTGGCTCCCGGTTCAAGCGGTGCCTCGCCGAACGCGAGCGAGACGGTCTCCCCCTTGCTGAGAACCTCGACAACCACGGGATTTTGCGAAGGGGCGAGGCCGTATCCCTTCAGGAACACGTTGCCCTCTTCGTCCTTGCCCAACGGCACCGGCTGAAACCGCGAGTTCAGGCTGCTCAAGACCGCGACGAGTTCTTCAACTTCGTTTCGCCGAGCAGGCCAGTTGCCCGGTAGTTCGAGCGGCTTGCCAGCTTGGGCCGCCATGAATTTCACGGGCGTGGAACCAGGGACATGCACGCTGATGGACGTGATCTCACCCGGAACGAGTTTCTGCAAAGTCAGCGCAGTATTCCCTTTCGCCTCCGGCAGAGGCTTGGGAGCCAGGCCAACCTTGGGAGCCAAGTCCGGCCCCTTCCAGATGAGGGCCGCGGCCGCCAGGGCGAGAACGAGAAGGGCTATGGTGGATTTTAGGTTCATGAGTAGCGTGTCAGTGATGATGGAATCTAGCGTTGCTGTTCCCGGGGTTCGACTAATTCGATCCGGGAGACACACATTTTCAAACAGACCAACCGGTTCCGCCATCTTTGGGGAGGCTTGAAATAGTTGCTAAGCAATCGTCCGCAAATCCGATCAAACTCACGTGCCTGAACGGTTCGATTCTCGGTGGGCGACACTCCTAATGCGCTAAGTTTACGCGCTCTTGTATTCTGCTACCATCTTCCGGATTTCGGGGAGCAACTTTCTCGGAACCGTGATCACGGCTTGGTCTCCCGCATCCTCCACCCCTGCCTCGTCTTCCGCGATCATTTCCTCGTCGGTCATCGAATCGTAATGTTCGATCACTCGATTCACGCGTTCGAGATCCCATCCCGGCGGATATTGCGATTCTTTCATTTTTTCCTCTTGCGGCGTCGCCGCTTGAAAGCCTTGAGCTGTTTGCCGCTTACCTCCTAGGAGGTAATAACGAATATACCATCACCAATCGGGTCAGGAACATAGATCACTCGTAAAAACCGTCCGGCAGAGGTCTGGCCAAAGGCCTGTCGTGAATCCTCGGTGCTCGGCCGGTCCTCCACTAGATTTCGAAGGACGTATTCAACTTCCTCTTCCGTCACACCGTGTCCATAGATGTGAAGGAGCGTCGTATCAGGGTCGATGTGGTAGCGAAACTCCATCGGATAGTCTCCGAGAGCCGATAGCACACTCATTTCATTCTACCGCACCCGCCGCACGATCCACACGATCAATCCGAGGTACAAGAACAACGCCGGCAGGCCGACGAATGGGCCGTACTTCCACGAGAAACTTTCGCGTTCGTCGCGTTGGATTCTTGGATAAGTCCACTCGGCTTCGGTTTTCGGCAGGCGGTCGTCTCGTTTCAGGAGCCAGTTGCACGAGTGCAGCAACAGTTGCTCGTGAGCGGGGCTGAGTTGCTTGCCGCTGAACAGGCCGCCCTGGCCGATGACCACGATGCGGCCACTGGCTCGTTTCGTTTGCGCCTTGATCTCTTTGGTTTCCTTGTCAGCCTCCACAGCGGCACGAGCCGACAGACACGCGGCCAGGATGCCGCCGTCCAGCCGTGTCGAAATGCTCGCGGCCTTGCGGGCGTCCGTGTAGGCGTCGTCGTACCATTCGACCGGCATCGTCGACTCGATGGCGATGGCCACGGGGAACGGCCCTCGGCGTTCTTCGTCGCGGGTGTTTTTCTTCGGATCATCGAACGGCGTGGCCTCATAGCGAGGCGGGCTGAGCAGCACTTCACGCGGGCCGACCTGCCGCATTCCGGGGAACGGTTGTTCTTCGTTCCACGCGGCATTCGTGGTGGTCATGAAGTCGGAAGCGAACGCCAGCCGTTCGCCCACTCCGGGAGCAAGATACACGGGCCGCGGATGACGCAAACGCAATTCGAGTTTCTGATCGGCACTTCGTGAAGTCGCACGCATCGCTCGAGCGATTGGATTTTCGGTTTTCCCGGAAGGCGGCGCTGGAAACAGCACCGGCGGGATCTCCGAGGGAGCGCCGCCGAGCATGTTGCCTGCCGCACGGGCCGCGAAGCCTTTCGATTCCACGTCGAACAGGATCGTCTGGCGACTCAGTTCGATGCCCCGATCCGCAAGCAGCTTTTCAAAGTCGTCGAGCGGCTCAAACCCGAGCGGAGCGTTGGCTTCATTGTTCGGGCCGACACAAGCCAGGATCGGTTTGCCCTGCTTCAAGTAATCCTTCAGCACTTCCACCTGCGTGGGAGCCAGCTTGTACAGCGACGGATCGATCGATTGCCGGGCGGTCGTGTTGATGAGCGTGTGCCGGGGAATAATGAGCAGATCGCATTCGCTCACGATTCGCGTTAGCTTGGCCTTCACATCGCTCACTCGGCGATCCTCGAAGGCACGCTCGTTCTTCATCAACGCCTGGACTTTGGCCTCGGTCTCCTTGCGGTCCTTCTCCAACTCGGCCTGGCGTTCCTTGATTCGACTCACGGCGTCCGAAACGGCCCGCAATTGCTGTTGGCGGAATTCCTCGGTGACTTCGCGTCGCAGGCGAGCGCGAAATTTTTGGTTCAGGTCATCGAGGCTCGCGTCCTTGAAAAGCAAGTAGAACGCGTTGCCCGAATCGCTCTCTTCCCGCAAGCCACGCAAGTCTTCCTCGATGCTCTCCAACTCGGCTTCGAGACGCTCGAACTTGGTTTCGTCCTTGTTGTAAGCGGCCGGCTTCGGCTCCTCGTTGGGCAGCCAACGCTTGAGCAGCACATCGACGACTTCGAAGCCGTGGTCTTCGAGCGTCTTTCGCAGCCCATAAGTCGTGTATTGTTCCTGCCAACCTTCGCTCAAGTCCGTTGACAGGGCCTCGTGAATAATGAGGAGCCCGACCCGTGGCCGCTTCTCCTGTATCGCGAGGATCCGACGAGCGAATGCCTCCACGCCCTGGGGACGCAGCACCAGATTGCCACGTGGCTTGCCCTCGGGGCCGAGGTTCGCTTCCTTGGAAGCACTCTTATCGAGCTGGTAGAACTCGTTGAAACTCAGGCGAGGGATGTTGCCTTCGTAGGAGCAAACCTTGTCCGAATCCTTGATGGCCTGGGTGTAAACTCGGTTCCCTTTGGCCCCCGCATTTCCCGCCGCGCTCGCGGAAATTTCGACCACGCGATCGTCTGGGTAGAAGAAAATGCTGTTTTCGGGGGCAGCGTTGATCGCTTCCTTCAGTCCGGGCCGCTTTGCAGTCTCGGCATCGAGCCGCGTATCGTACCCGTCTTCTTCAACATCCAGTGCGATGACGTTAAACTGCGGGCCAAATAGTCGAAGTTGATTGACAAGATCGTGGACTTTATCGACAACTTTGCGCTCGGCGGCATAGTCGTACACATCGGGCTTGGGCGAAAGCTGGCCGAACGTCTTGTGCTGTTGAAGCACGACGATGGTCGTCTTGCCCTTGAGTTGCTGCATTTCGGAAGCCACGGGCTTCGGCAGCGTGAAATCTTGATTGCGGGTGAGGTCGCAACGTTTGGAGTAATTGAAGCCGAGAACATTCACGCCGAGAAAAACGACCAGGACCAGTGCGACCTGGAGTATGGAATTTGCACCGGATAATGAGCGTTGGCCCGAACCACCAAGCCAGGAGGCGATTTCGATCATGAACCAGACGGCCGTGATGCCCAAGCCAACGACCACCATCAGCGCCGCCAGCATCGCGGTGCCGACTGCCTCGACCAAGGCGGTTCGGATGTTGCCGAGTGCGAATTCCCGAGTAATCGCAAACAGGAGGAAGTGGCCGGCAAGTGCAGCGAACAACGAGGTCAGGCCGATGATGCGCCCAAACAAGCGAGCCCGAGCGCCCCGGCCAAGATTGTGTCGTGTGTCGGTTTTCATGTCGTCGAATCCAGTTCGGTCGTTGCCCGTTGCGAATTCTCAATAATCGCCCGCACAGTCCGAGGTTGTGCAGGAAGCTATGTGGGAATGGGCCTCCAGGCCTGTTCCAGATCATTCTGTGGCACTTGCCAGCCATCATTCCGGCAGGCCTGGAGGCCCGCCACATTTCTTGAATGCGGCACACGTTCACAGTGTGCCGTCGACTATCGTCTTTGCGATTCCAAGCTTCGTACTGTCAGAAACAAGAACAACAATCCCGCGCTGAAGTAGAAGACCAGATGCCGAGTATCGAGCACCCCGCGGGTGAAATCTTCCGTGAAGTGGTGTGGGACCGCAACGAACGACACTGCCTTGTGCGACCAGCCATTCGGATTCAGTTCGGGTAGTAACGCCATCACCAAAACGAGTGGCAGGCCGAGCGTGATCGAGATGATCGCGGCAATCATCTGCCCTTTTACCAGGCTACTCACGAACATGCCGAGACTCAGAAACAACACTCCCACCGAAACGACGCCGATGTACGAGGTCAATACCGGCCAAGGGTCGATGCCGGCTGCCAACGAAAGAAGATGGTTGGCGTCGCGGTTGTAATGCAAGCAACCACCAAGACTCGCGATGATCCCGCCAACGAGTGCGATCAAGAAGCCGCGCCCGACCCAACCACATGGCATCAACGAAAGGCCGATCAAAACGGTAGCCGCTCCCGCAGCGTACACGAGCGAATACAGTGTCCAGGCCGTCAGATCCCAGGTCGCTTTGAGGTCCATGAAAGTCGGCAGATATACGAGTGTTGGTAGCCACATCAGCAAATAGAAAGCGAAACAAGCCACGAACTTGGCCAGGACGATCTGCCAATCCCGGATGGGAGCAGTCATCAGCGTTTCCATGGTGCCCGAACTGCGTTCTTCCGCAAACAATCGCATCGTGAGGAGCGGAGGTACGAACAGGAACACCAGCCAAAAGATCGGAATATCCATCGTTTGGCTGGAACTTCCCAGGAGGACCTGCATCGGGTATTCGATGCCACGCGGACCATTCTGGGTTAGAGCTTCAAAGGTCCGGAAATAGAGGCCCCCGGTCCCGAGCAGGAACACAGTGAGTACGACGTAAGCGATCGGCGACAAGAAATATGCCGTGAATTCGCGTCGGATTAGGCTGAGTGTCGGTCGCATCTTGATCTCTGCTCAGTTCGTGGCACTTCAGGAATGGTGAGGAGTTAGGAGCGAGGAGTACAAGGCACGAATCGCGAGTCTCCCGGAACTCCTTACTATTTCAGTCCACTGTGCCGGTGATTTCCACGAACACGTCTTCCAGGCTCTTGCCGCGATATTTCGAACGCACATCTTCGAGAGTGCCCTGGGCGGCAACTTTTCCTTGATGGATGAGGATGACCGAATCACAAGTCATCTCCACTTCGGGCAGAATGTGCGTCGAGAGCAGCACCGTGTGCTCGTTGCCCAGTTCCTTGATGAGCTTGCGGGTTTCGCGGATTTGCGTTGGGTCGAGGCCGACTGTCGGCTCGTCGAGAACCAGCACCGGCGGGTTCGCAATCAGGGAATCCGCCAAGCCGACACGCTGGCGATAACCCTTTGAAAGCGTGCCGATGAGTTGCCGGCGGACGTCGCGAAGCCAACAGCGGTCAACGACATAAGCGAGTCGACGAGTGGTTTCCCGACCGCTCAGCCCCTTGAGCCCGCCGCGGAAACGCAGGTACTCCTCGACACGCATTTCGCCGTAGAGGGGGCAGCCTTCCGACAGGTAGCCGATGCATCGACGGGCGGCGATGGGGTCCCAGAAGACATCCTTGCCGTTGATCGACGCCCGACCCGACGTGGCCGTCAGGTAGCCCGTGAGGATTCGCATGGTCGTGGATTTCCCGGCCCCGTTCGGCCCGAGGAAGCCAACGACTTTCCCACGTTCGACATCGAACGAGACATCGCGGACGGCGGCGTAATCGCCGTAATACTTGGTGAGGTTCTCGACATGTATCATGGGTGTGCTAATCGCGGTGGGTGTCGTCGAAAACAGAAGGCTGACTATATGAATTAGCCATTGAGCGGAATCGCGGCAAGGCTTGAACGTAACACGAATCTAACTGTCTTGCCCATTCTTTGCAGTTTGCCTTGATCGGGCATTCGGATGGGCGTCTTTCCCATTCTCCCCGCAGTCTCATCAAAGTCGGCACAATCAGAGAACCGATAGAAGTCGGAACGAGCCTCGGAGTTCCTCGACCGCGTATTCTCTACGCGAGTTGGGCGATCCCACGGAGGGTGTGATGCGAACCTGGACATTGTGGCTCACGGGAACCGTGATCGTTGGCTTATTCTGTGTGGGAACCGCACGGGTTGAGGCTCAAGAAAAAACTCCTTCCCTTCGCCGAGAGGCCACGCCTCCGCTCCCGAGCGAAGGTGTAATTCCCGTTCAGGCCCCTGCTCCCACACTCATTATTCCAGGCGACTCTACGCCTACTCCAGCCGTTTTCTCCCCCAAAAAGCCGCGTGAGCTTCCCGGAGAATCCCCTCGTAACCATGGTCCATCCGCACCATTTTCCACCCGAATCGGGCTGGACCTTTACGATGAGCCGGAGCCGGAAGCCTTCGAGTTCTTCCACCGCAGCCAGGCGGTTCGTGCTCCTAGCCACATCGATCAAGCCGTCCCAGTTGATGTGTTTCGCTTCCGCGTCGATCCTCAGTACCGGATGAACCACCCGGATCGTGCCGAACTGTTCTGGCCCAAGAACGGCGTTTTCACCTACTTTGGCGAGCACGATAATGCCAAGGGGCCCGTCGAGGCCGAGTCGCGCGTGGATGCCGTCGATGTGAGCTTCTATGCCGAGGCCATGCTTTCCTACAACGTGTCCGTCTGGACGAACGTGCCTTTTCGTAGCCTGAATCCCAGCATCAACAAGAACGAAGCCGGTATTGGCGACGTGAGCGCGGGCTTGAAATGGGCTTTCATTCTCGACCCTCACCGAGCCGTGAGTCTTCAGGTCGCCGGCATTTTTCCGTCCGGCGAGGGCATTCGGGGATTGGGAACAGAGAACTATGGTGTCCAGCCCGGTCTTATGTGGCAGGAAGCTCTGACGGAAAACCTGACGCTCTACGTCGATGTTCACGATCGCATTCCAGTCAACCCGCGTAGCGATTTCACAGGGCATGTGCTCCGCTACGGAGTGGGCCTGAGTTATTTGTTCGAACTTGGCAACGTGCGGGTGATGCCACTCGCCGAGGTCGTCGGCTGGTCGGTGCTCAGCGGCAAGCAGAGTTTCGAACTCGGCAAGATCGAACCGCTGATGCAAAGCGCACGTGGCATGACGATCTTCGACACTTACTACGGCATGCGTTTCAGCCTGGCTGACGATACCAACGCAGGCTCGTTACTGGCCATGTCGGACCTGTTCGCGAGTTACGGTGTCACGACCACTGCCAACTGGTGGTTCCGCGACCAATGGCGGCTGGAATACCGGGTACGATTTTAACAGCCACTCAGACCTGACGCGGTTGAACCGCAAGCATTGTAGTCGGCACACTCCCTGTGCGGACTACGATGCGGTACTTCTCCGCAACTTGCAGAGAAATTTAAAGGTAAGAATCTGATGTGGCTCAGGTTTCCTGCCGGCTGAAAACCTGAGCTACAGCTTGTCTAACCTGCTACAAAAGGCGAATCGACAATTCCGTCGACGGAGTTCGCCCGCATGTCTTTCCTTCGCTTGACTGCTTTCGTTCTTGCTTCAGCTTCGGTCGCTCTGGCGGCCGATCCACCTGCTTATCGAGTTCTCGCAGCCGATAACGGACGCGTCGCCATCGTTAACGCGAAAGGCGAGGTCGAGTGGGAAGTCGCCAACAAGGCCGAGGTTCATGATTTGGCGTTGCTGGAGAACGGCAACGTGCTCCTTCCGACTTCGCGAACGACGGTTGTCGAAATGACGCCCGAGAAGAAGATCGTCTGGAAATACGAAGCCAAGCCTAAAGAAGGCTACAAGGGCGGCATCGAGATTCATGCGTTTCAACGACTGGCCGATGGCAAGACCATGATCGCGGAATCGGGAAATGCCCGGATCGTCGAAGTGGACAAGGCGGGCAATGTCGTCGTCGAGATTCCGCTCACAGTCGAGAAACCAAACGCCCATCGCGATACCCGGATGGCTCGAAAACTCGATAACGGGAACTACCTCGTCTGCCACGAGGGGGACGGTAAGCTGCGCGAGTACGATGCGAAGGGCAAAGTCGTGTGGACCTACGCTCTCGATCTGGGTGGCCGGCCTCGTTCGCCGGGACATGGGCCGGAAGGACACGGCAACGAAGTCTATGGAGCGGTTCGATTGAAGAGCGGCAACACGCTCATCGGCACGGGCAACGGCAATCGCGTTCTTGAAGTGACGCCGGAAGGCAAGACCGTTTGGGAACTGAAGCAGGACGAGTTGCCGGGCATCAAGCTGGCGTGGGTGACGATGCTGCAAGTGAAAGAGAATGGCAACATCATCGTCGGCAACTGTCACGCAGGCCCGGAGAATCCGCAACTGTTCGAGGTGACGCGCGATAAAAAAGTCGTGTGGACCTTCAAGAACTTCAAGACCTTCGGCAACGGCCTGGCCGCTTCGCAGGTTTTGGACATCAAGGCGATTCGGTAGTACTTGGCATCCTCTTTTTCGTGGGAGCTTTCTGGTGATGCGTACTCACATCGCGATCCTGATCCTTTTCGCCACGGTCGCGGCCCCTCTGTTCCTCCCCGGACTGTTGCGGTCGGAGTTGGATCCGCTTCTATCCGCTGCGCCGCGTGGCTATGTCTGCTATCGTGCAAAAGCCCCTCCCGTGATTGATGGCAAGCTGGACGAAGCAGCGTGGGCCGACGCGCCCTGGAGCGAGCCGTTTGAAGATATCGAAGGATTGGGGAGACCCAAGCCTCGTTATCTCACGCGCATGAAGATGCTCTGGGACGATCAGACGCTTTACATCGCGGCCGAGTTGAAGGAGCCACACATCTGGGGCACGCTCAAGAATCACGACGCCGTCATCTTCCACGATAACGATTTCGAGGTGTTCCTGGATCCCGATTGCGATAGCCACGACTATGCCGAATTGGAGCTGAACGCACTGAACACGACATGGGATTTGTTGCTAACGAAGCCCTACAAGGACAGTGGGAGAGCGATCAACGCCTGGGAGATCACTGGCCTCAAGACAGCCGTGCATATCGATGGCACGCTCAACGACCCGAGCGATGAAGATCAAGGCTGGACGCTGGAAATCGCCTGGCCGTTGCAGGGCGTACAGGAGATCTCGAGTGGCAAGTTTCCACCCAAGCACGGCGAGCAATGGCGGATCAATTTCTCGCGTGTCGAATGGGACGTCGAGATCGT
Source organism: Gemmataceae bacterium (assembly GCA_009691845.1). Lineage (GTDB taxonomy): Bacteria > Planctomycetota > Planctomycetia > Gemmatales > Gemmataceae > SIAJ01. The sequence continues at coordinate 58,212 of SIAJ01000005.1, read as the reverse complement.
GAAGGGCAAGTACGTGAAGATTCCCAAGCGTCCGGAGCACAACTGGGTCTGGTCGCCTCAACGCGTGATCGACATGCATCGTCCGGAAAAATGGGGCATTTTGCAATTCAGCACGGACCAGCCAGGTCAGACCAAGTTGCTGCCTGATCCCGCGCAATCGGCGCGCGAGTATTTGCATTCGATCTATTACGCTCAAAAGGAGCATCGCAAGTCGAACAAGGAATTCTTGACTCCCCTTAGTGCGCTCAAGCTGCTGCTTGCCAAGGAACTGAGCGAACCAAAACTGGAAGTCACACGTCACGGTTACGAAGCCAGCGTGGAATTGAGCCACGCTGGCAAAAAAGAACGCTGGCGGATTTCCCAGGATGCGAGGATCGTGAAAGAGTAAAATACAAAGTAGTCGGCACACTCCGTGTGCCGAAAGTCCGCCTCGGAAATTATGTGCTTTTCGGTGTGGACATGCAAAAGCGTGGTAGGTTTCGCAAGGCCTCCACCCACCCTACGAGGCATCTCGATGTTAGCTGAACAAGCCACGCTCGCCGGCGGCTGCTTCTGGTGCCTGGAAGCTGTCTTTGAGCAATTGCAGGGCGTCTCGACAGTCGAGTCCGGCTACACCGGCGGCCGCAACCCAGACCCAAGTTATCGCGACGTTTGCTCCGGAACCACGGGACACGCGGAAGTGGTGCAAGTCTCCTTCGACCCGGCCGTTGCTTCCTTCGCGGACGTTTTGAACGTCTTTTTTGCCATCCACGACCCGACGACCCTCAATCGTCAGGGGAACGACGCCGGCACGCAGTATCGCTCGGCCATTTTCGTTCAGACTGAGGAACAACAGCGAATCGCGGCAGCAAAGATCGCCGAGCTGAATCAGGCCGGGATTTTCTCGGCGCCGATCGTGACCGAGGTCTCGCCCCTAACGACTTTCTTTAAGGCCGAAGACTATCACCAGGGCTACTTTCGCGGCCACGAGGAACAACCGTACTGCCAGTACGTCGTCTCGCCCAAGCTGGCCAAGTTCCGCAAGCTGTTCGCAGACCGGATGAAGCGTTAAAACAGAAGGAAACGATTCCCTTCTCATTAACTTTTCATGGCGCGGCGGTTACGATTTTAATGTCCTCCCTCCCCACTAGAGGGCTTCTATCGTGCGTGTTCTACTCGTTGAAGATAACAGACTCCTCGCTCGCTCCCTTCGCCAGGGTTTGGAGGAAGAGGGCTTTGCCGTCGATCTGGCCGAAGATGGCGACGAGGCAGACCATAAAGCTCGCACCACGAATTACGACGCGATCATCCTGGACCTCATGCTTCCCAAAAAGGACGGCTTGACCCTGTTGAAGGGCTGGCGGTCGGCCGGCAAGGACACGCATGTGCTCGTCCTCACGGCCCGTGGTGGCCTGGGCGACAAGGTCAAAGGACTCGATTCGGGGGCCGACGATTATTTAACCAAGCCATTCGAATTGGAAGAGTTGCTCGCCCGTTTGCGGGCGCTGATTCGCCGTGGCTATCAGGTCAAGGATCCGATTCTCAAGATTCACGATCTCTCGATTGACACGGCCGCACGAAGTGTGAAGCGAGCCGGCAAGGCGATCCATCTGACGCCGAAGGAATACGCCCTTCTGGAATTCCTGGCCTTCCATCACGGCAAAGTGGTAACACGGTCGATGATCTGGGGGCACCTCTGGGACGAACACGACGAAAGTGTTTCGAACGTGGTGGACGTGTATATTCGCTATTTACGCAATAAGATCGATAAGGACTTCTCGCCACCACTGATTCTGACGCGCTGGGGCGAGGGGTACATGCTTCTCGGAGCAGACGCAGACACGACTAGTCCCCCGACCGGGCCGGAGAAATGAAATCCCTTCGCCGAACACTTCTTCTTAACGTTCTCGCACTCCTGGTTGTTTCACTGGGGTTGGTCTCCTTTTTCGTCTACCGCACGGCCGAAGGCGCGCTCCGGGAACGGCAACGGACCGCTCGCGAACTGGTTGAGGTCCGTTACGGCGACCGACGAGATGAGGCACTTCGCAACCGGGCTGACGAGTTGGCTGGTGAGGTTCAATCGAACTGGAATCGCGATAAAGCCAGGGAGATATGGCTATCCTCTCAGTTATTCGCATTGAGTGCGCCGATCACGCCCATCGGGCACCCGCCTCTTAACGGAGCGGCTGCGTTCGAACTGAGCGTTCGGCTATCGACCGAGTTGAAGCTGGACGAAAACTATCTGTACCGCGACTCCAATGCCCCGGGTTACGAATTCGTTGAGACAACCGATCTGGGCACTCATTGGAGATCGCGATCGCTGGCTAGCCATGTTCTCCGGATGGACGAAACCAGCTTGAAGCCCGATGCGGATGCACGCACTACTCGGTTCGATTTCCTCGAATTGCCGAACGGGATGGTTGTTCGCCGAGTCGTCGTGAAAGCTCCGGTCACGAAGTTTTCTCGTGAGGGTAGCTTCTGGTTCTCGCGACCATCCCGATCGGTAGATGCTCCTCCTCCGTCCCGAGGCGTGGTCGGCATGGGAGCGCTAGCTCGTTTTCCGGACCGCCGATTCGGGCCCGGATCGGCATCCGTGTCAGGACCGGTAATCCCACCGACGCCTTCTCCCACCGGAGGCTACACGTCGCCGACTTTCTTCCTGCATTGTGCGTGGGAAGACAGTTCCCAAAATCCGCGTCTAGCGCCGCTCATCCGCGACCGCGATGAACGCCTGGAAGCCATTGACGCTGATACGGAAGCGAGCGTGCGGTCCCTTCGCTCGACTCTCGCCTGGACCGTGGCTGGTGCCGTGGCCGCGACGTTGTTTGGGGTTTGGATTCTCGTTGGTCTGGGCTTGGCCCCACTCAAACGGCTCTCGTTTGCGGTCAGCCAGATCTCGCCGAAAGATTTTCACTTGCCGATGGATCCTCGTTCGCTGCCCTCGGAGGTGAACCCGGTGGCCGAGCGTCTTTCGCTGGCACTGGAACAACTGCAGGCCGCGTTCGAGCGGGAAAAGCGGGCGTCCGCGGACATCTCGCACGAATTGCGTACACCGCTAGCTGCTCTGACGACGACGCTCGAAGTGGCGTGCCGAAAAGTGCGAACGGCCGAGCAATATCGCCAGTCGCTCGACGATTGTCGTGGCATCGCCAAGGAAATGAGTCATCTCGTCGAGCGCATATTGCTCCTCGCCTGGTCAGATGCGGGCGTGGACGTGTTAAGGCCGGAACGCGTGGAATTAGGCAAACTGGTCAGCGGCGTGGCGACTATCGGCAAGCCGCTCGCCGAGAACAAGGGGCTGACCTTCCGCGTGAACGTCCCGAAGCCCATCGCCATCCACACCGATCCGGACAAACTCCGCGAAGTCGTTATGAACCTGATCCACAACGCGATCGAATACAACCAGCCAGGTGGCGCGGTCGAGGTTTCCGCCGAGCGCACGGTCGATGGCGGCGTACTTCTGGAGGTTCGCGACACGGGCATCGGCATGGCACCGGAAATCCTGGACAAGATCTTCGAGCGGTTCTTCCGGGGCGATCCATCCCGAACCGAGACGGGCGTTCATGCTGGCTTGGGTTTGGCGATCGTGAAGGAGTACGTCGACCGTCTGGGCGGGCGGCTCAGTGTCGAAAGCAAGGTCGGCCTCGGTACACAATTTCGCATCGAATTGCCGAACGCACTTTAGCCATCCGGGTGTTACAACTGAGCCGCGACCGTAAGGGAGCGTTTTTTGTTTCATGCGAAATCGGACTCCCCTCGCGGGCTATCCGCTCCCTTACGGTCGCGGCTCTGAAAATTGCCAGTAAAGCCGCGGACTCCCTTCGCGGGCTATCCGCTCCCTTACGGTCGCGGCTCTGAAAATTGCCAGTATCCCATAGAATTCTTGATGGCCTTGCACGTCGCAGAAGCTGGCACGGACCGCTACCCGCTGGAAGCACATGCGTTATCTCGTTGGCATCGATTTGGGCACCACCAACAGCGCCCTTGCGTATATCGATCTAAAAAACAAGCCGCGTGTCGGCAACCTCGGCCTCAAGACCTTTACCACGCCGCAACTGATCGCCCCGGGAACCCTCAGCGATCGACCGCTGCTACCGTCGTTCCTCTACATTCCCGGCCAACACGATCTTCCGCCAGGCTCCGTGGCGTTGCCCTGGGACAAGGATGCGACCTACGCGGTCGGCGAGTTCGCCCGCAATCACGGTGCGAAAGTTCCGGGTCGGCTGGTCTCCTCCGCGAAGTCCTGGCTGTGCCATGCCGGCGTCGATCGGACGGCCCCGCTTCTGCCCTGGACGGCCCCACCCGATGTCACGCGGCTTTCGCCGCTCGAAGTTTCGACGCGTTACATCAGGCACTTCGTTCAAGGCTGGAACCACGCTCCGAATCGGACCGAGGAAGATTATCTCGAAAATCAGACGGTCGTTCTGACCGTGCCGGCCTCATTTGACGATGTCGCTCGCAATCTCACGATGCAGGCCGCGAAGGAGGCGGGCCTGAAGAACGTCACGCTCCTGGAAGAACCACAGGCCGCGTTTTATTGCTGGCTGGGTTTAAGCGATCCCCACGAAGTCACGCGCATGTCGCCGGGGATGCGTTGCCTGGTTGTCGATGTCGGCGGCGGCACGAGCGACTTCAGCCTGATTCGTGCGGCCGAGGAAACCGGCGAACTCACCTTCATCCGCGAAGCCGTGGGAGACCATCTGCTCCTTGGTGGGGACAACATGGATTTGGCCCTCGCCAAGCAGGTCGAGGGCCGTTTGCCGCACGCCGGGAAACTGGACGCCGCCCAGTTCGGCATGTTGGTGCAATCGTGCCGGCAGGCGAAGGAACAACTTCTCGGACCCAAACCACCCGCGAGCGTGTCGGTCACGGTGCAAGGTCGTGGCCGATCCGTGATCGGCGGCTCGCTGCATTCGCAGATTACCCCCGCTGATGTGAAGCAGGCGATTCTGGAGGGTTTCTTCCCGCTGGTGAATCGCGAAGCGGAACCGGCACGGGCGGCCCGCACCGGCCTGCAGGAGATGGGCCTGCCGTATGTGAGCGATCCGGCCGTCACCCGGCATCTGGCCGCATTTCTTCAACGCCAGTTAAAGGGAGATGAAAAACCTGATGCGATCCTGTTCAACGGTGGCGTGTTTCAGCCACAATCGCTGCGCGATCGGCTGATCGAGGCCATGAAGCCGTGGTACGGCAACGACTGGAGTCCGCTGATTCTGGCCAATCCTTCGCTCGATTTGGCTGTGGCCTGGGGTGCGGCGTATCTCGCCTGGCTTCGGCATAGCGGCGGCAAACGCATCGGCGGTGGCATTCCACGCTCGTACTACATCGCCGTCGCTGCTGGAAATCGCGAGGCGGGTTCGCCCGTGCTGTGTGTCGTTCCACGACGATTGGAAGAAGGCCAGGAAGTCACGCTGCCGAAGCCGGAACTCGAACTTGCCCTGGGCCAGCCCGTCTTGTTCCCCCTGTTTACCTCGACCGTTCGCGGCAAGGACAAGCCAGGCGATGTCTTGAGCATCCCGGCGAATCAACTTTTGCAACTTCCTCCGCTGCACACCGTTCTGCGTGGCGGCAAGCGCAGTGGAACCAAGAGCGTGCCCGTCACCCTGTCCGCACGCTGCACGGAGATCGGCACGCTTGAACTTTATTGCAACTCGCGAGATGGCGACAACCGCTGGCGGCTGGAATTCAACGTCCGCGACATCGTGACCGACTCGAGCGACGACGAGGGCTCTTCAGCCGATGGGCCGAGCGCCATCGACGTCTTCCCGGAGGAACTTTTTCAGCAGGCCTCCGTGCTGATTCGAGAGACTTACCAGGCGGACGCGGTTCCCAACGAACTCACGAAGTCTTTGGAAAAGGCTCTCGACAGTTCGCGGGACGAGTGGCCTACGGGTTTGTGCCGCCGGCTTTGGTCACTTCTCGAAACCGAGGCGGAAAGGCGAACGCGATCGGCTCAGCATCTCAATCGCTGGTATCATCTGGCAGGTTATTCCTTGCGGCCCGGCTTCGGCGATTCGCTGGATCGTTATCGCATCGAGCAGTTGTGGAAGATGCTGGCCGTCCCGTTTCGGGCCGGTGGTGTGGGCCAGCAACAAGCCGAGGGCGGGGCCGATTACTGGATTATGTGGCGACGCGTGGCCGGCGGCCTGAGCACGGCAATCCAAAACACACTCATGAACCGTCTGCGGCCGATCTTGTTGCCGGTCAAGGGCAAGGCCGTCGTGAAGCCGGGTGCAAACGAGTTGGCCGAGATGTGGCGGGCTGCCGCCAGCCTGGAACGACTCGACGTGAAAACGAAGGAAACTCTTGGGAACGCCTTGATACGGCAGGTAGCAAAGTCCCCGGTCCCGACTTACGCCTTCTGGGCGTTGACCAGGATTGGCGCACGGGTACTTTTCTATGGGCCACTCAATCTTGTCGTGCATCCGAACGTGGTCGAAGAATGGCTGACGCAATTGCTCAATTTCGAGCCTGGCAATGATAGCGAGAAGAACGGCTGGGCCTTCTGCCTGGCGAACCTCGCTCGTCAAAGCGGCCAACGGGCTTTGGACGTCGATGAATCAATCCGCATGAAGGTCGTCGAGAAACTGCGTACGCTCAAGATCCCCGCCCAGTGGGCCAACATGGTCGAGCACTTCGTGCAAATGGAAGCCAGCGACCGCGGCCAAATGTTCGGCGAGTCGCTGCCGATTGGATTGAGGTTGATTGGGTGAGATCGAATGCAGCCCCACATCTGACCGGCACGGGCACGATCTGGATTTTCTGTAACATCATGCATATCATGATTTTATGGCTACACATGTGGTACGCGACGGAGCCGAAGACTTTCCCGAATGTAGCGAGAGACCCACCTGGGAGAGGCGGACGGTAGCCGAAAAGCCGAAAAATGCAATCGCCATAACATCGCGGATCGGGTAAATTACTCCAAATTATCCGGTGATCCGAATCGGATCGGCCGGATGTTCAGGAAACATTTGGCGACTCGCGTCGCAAAATTGGAAACCCGTGCGGCCCCAATTCCTGAGTTGATGCGCTGTTTGAGCGCCGGCTGGATCGGAATGGCTTCACACTAACCAGGGAGACAGTCGATGGCAGCGAAGAAGAAGGCCAAGCCGGCCCCTAAAAAAACAAAGCCGGCCGCTAAAGCTGCGAAAGCAGCGAAGAAGCCTGTGAAGAAGCCCGTGAAAAAAGCGGTCGCCAAAAAAGCGGTCGCGAAAAAAGTCGCACCGGCGGCGGTTCGCAAGACCGTGAAGGCGAAGACGGCTATCGCGAAGGTCAAGCCAAAGCAAAAACCGAAGCCGGCTCCCAAGCCAGTGGCAAAGAAGGCTGCACCGAAAAAGAAGCCAGCGCCGGCACCGGCACCAATCGTAGTTGCCGCCCCGATCGAGTTGCCGCCAGGGCTACCTCCGGTCGAACCGCCACCCGCACCATCATCCGCCCAGCCCGAGTTGTTCGCGGCACCTTCAAGCTGATTATCGCATTGATGAAAGATGAGGCAGCCGGTGCTTGCACCGGCTGTTTTCGTTCAGGCGATCAATTCCGCAATCGGCAGTCGATCATCGAGAACGAATTGTGGCCGACCGTTGAAATCGGCGAGGACTGCTCCCGGATCAACGCCGAGGACCTGGTAAATCGTTGACATCACATTTTGGAAAGTGATCGAGCCGGACTTCGAGCGTTCCGCACGCGAATCTGTTTCGCCAACCACCTGACCCATTTTCAATCCGCCGCCAAAGAGCACGGCACAGCCTGCATCCGCCCAGTGTTCGCGGCCCGGGCCCGGTAGCCCGATCTTGGGCGTGCGGCCAAATTCCCCAAGGACTACGACCAGCACATCCTTGTCCAATCCGCGAGCCTCGAGATCCGAGCAAAGTGCAAAGAGACTCCGGTCGAGTGCGGGCATGAGTAGCTTGAGCGCCAGGAAAATGTCGCCATTCTCGCTGCTGTGATGATCCCAATCGCCCGGACGGAGCGTCACGACGCGGGCACCAGCCTCAACCAGCCGACGAGCGAGTAGGAATTGCTCGCTCGGCCAGGGATACAGGATGCTCTTGTACGTTTGATGTGGATACTGACCTTTGCCGTAGCTTTCGCGAACCTTGACCGGCTCACGCGACAAATCGAATGCCTCACGCACTTTCGGCGAAGTGATAATGTCCACCGCTCGGGCGTGAAACCTATCCAACCCGGCAACCGCTCCTGGACGATCCAAATCACGCCGCAATGTGTCGAACGAGGAGAGCAACGCACGCCGATCGTTCAGCAAATCGAGCGATTTGGCAGGTTTAAGGTCTGCAAGGGAATCGCCAAACGGTCGGAAGGGACCGTGTTGAGGCCCCGTGTAGTATGGCTTCTCAAATTCGAACTGGTCGGACGAGGGCCGATTCAAGCTGATGTAAGGGGGCATCGGCGAGGGCAAATGTTCTTCGGCCAGTCTGCTGACGATCGACCCGAAAGCCGGCCGGTTACCGGATGTTCGTGGTAGGCCGGAGTAGACCTCGCTGAGAAAGTGATCGTTCTCGACCGAGCGAATTCCGCGAAGCAGGGCCAGGCGATCCATCATGCCCGCTTGAAGAGGCATGTGCTCGCAAAGTTGGACGCCTGGCAGTTTCGTCGCGATCGGCTTGAAGGGGCCGCGATATTCGTCCGGCGCGTCCGGTTTCAGGTCCCACATGTCGATGTGCGACGGGCCTCCGTTGAGCACAACGTAGATGATCGATTTGGGCCGATGCTGCTCGCCTGCCCGGGAATCGTTCTGAAGTAAATCGGCAAGTGTCAGGCCGGCAAGACCGAGTCCACCCAGACGCAAAAACTCACGCCGGCTCGTTTTTCCGCCGGATTTCTCGCCAGGTCCTCGAAACGTCAGCATTCAACGATCCCCAAACTTTGCCAAGAAGAACCAATTTGCTTGACTGGCACTCGTGCTTGTAGGATCATGATAAGTAGAGTTGCTGGCCCCCGAAGCCTGAATAGTCCGAACGCAGATATTTGGAAAAAATTGCCAAAGTCGTGTTCACTTTTGGGCTCGAGAAATTATTGTCTAGGTTGAAGGACGAATCCTTCCGGGGCGGTTGGCAACTCCTCCCACCCCGCAGTCGCCTCCCACCGGCGGTCATAGCCATGAAAACACGCCTCCTGCTCGCGATACTCGGTGCCTGCTTGCCGCTTTCTCCCGTGATCGCGCAAGGTTTGCAGGTCTATCCGGAAGCCATCACCCTCGATGGTCCGCGAGCAATTCAACGCGTTATCGTGCTGGGGCCTGGGGCCGACGGTCGCGTTCGCGACCTGTCGCGTGAAGTCGTGCTGACCATCGACGATGCAAAAATTGGCGAGATTCGCAATGGCCTGGTTGTGCCAGTCGGCGATGGCAAGGCCACGCTCACGGTCACGTCGGGTAACTCGAAGAAGACCATTCCACTGACGGTCACCAAGGCCAAGGCCGAACTGCCCGTCAGTTTCGCCCGTGAAATCGAGCCGATCTTGACCAAGTCGACGTGCAACGCGGGTAGCTGTCACGGCTCGCAGCACGGCAAGGGTGGTTTCCGCCTCAGCCTGTTCGGCTTCGATCCGGACTTCGATCATGCACAAATCGTGCAAAGTAGCGAGGGGCGCCGCGTCGTTCCTTCCGATCCCGAGCGGAGCATTCTGCTCTTGAAGCCGGCGGGGGTGATGGAACACGGTGGCGGCGAGCGGATCAAGGCTCTTGGCCGCGAATACGAAACGATTCGCCGCTGGCTTGAGGACGGCACGCCGGAACCCGAAGCGAACCCGGCCATCGTAACCGCCATCACCGTCTTCCCGACCGCTCGCGTCGTCGTGTCGGGTGAGATGCAACAGCTTGCAATCACCGCGACCTGGAGTGACGGCAAGATCGAAGATGTCACGGGATTGGCCCAGTACGATGCCCTGAACGAAGCTGTCGCATCGGTAAACGCGGATGGATTGGTGACCGCGAAGGCCAAGGGCGAAGCCTACGTGATGATTCGCTTTGGCGGCCAGGCGGGTGTTTCGCGGTTCACGCTGCCATTCGCGAAAATCGAGAACTACCCCACGCTGGCTCGCACGAACTTCATCGACGACAAACTCATCACTCGTTGGAAAGACCTCGGCATCACGCCATCGCCGCTCGTGGAAGACGGTGCCTTCCTGCGTCGGCTATTCCTGGACACCATCGGCACGCTCCCCACGCCCGACGAGAGCAAGGCATTTCTGGCTGACAAAGCTCCCGACAAACGAGTGAAGGCCATCGACCAGGTGCTCAATCGTCCTGAGTTCGTCGACTTCTGGGCTCTCAAATGGGGGGACCTGCTTCGCATCAATCGCGACGCCCTGACGGACAAGGGCATGTGGAGTTTTCACAACTGGGTCCGTTCGAGCCTGAGAGACAACAAACCGGTGGATGAATTCGTTCGCGATATTATCACGGCCGAGGGGAGCACCTTCACGGAAGGGCCCGCGAATTACTATCGCGTTGGCCGTGCCGCGGACGACTGGTCCGAAACCACGAGCCAGGTATTTCTGGGCGTGCGCATTCAGTGCGCGAAGTGCCACCATCATCCGTTCGAAAAATGGACCCAGGACGACTACTACGGCCTGGCCGCGTTCTTCACCCGGCTGGGCACGAAGAGCAGCCAGGAATTCGGGCTTTTTGGGGCGGAATCAGTGGTTTTCTTGCGGAACGCAGGCGAAGCAACCAATCCGCGGAGCCGCAAAGTCGTGAAGCCTAGACCGTTCGACGGAGTTGAGATGGACGACGAGTTCGATCGCCGACAGAAACTTGCGGAATGGCTGACAACAAAAGACAACCCGTTCTTTGCTCGAAACATCGTCAATCGCTTCTGGGGCTACCTCATGGGGCGTGGCCTGGTTGAGCCGATGGACGACATGCGGGCCACGAACCCATCGACCAATCCGGAGTTGCTCGATGCGCTCGCGAAGGATTTCGTCGAACACAAGTTCGAGTTGAAGCACTTGCTCCGCACGATCCTCCATAGCCGGGCCTGGCAACTGGCATCGTCGGTGGTTTCCGGTAACGAAGCGGATACCGCCAACACGCATTTCAGCCGCTATACGACGAAGCGACTCACGGCCGAGCAAATGGCAGACGCGGTCGATTTCGTCACGGGCACACGCGAGAAATACCTGGGCCTGCCGCTCGGCACGCGCGCGATTCAGCTACCCGATCCCAAGGTGCGTTCGTACCTGATGGATGTGTTTGGCCGACCGGAAAGACGCATCGTCTGCGAGTGCGAACGGACCGGTCAACCCAACATCGCCCAAGCCCTGCACCTGCTGAACGGCGACTTCCTGAACAAGAAGATCGCCGACGCGAACGGCCGCATCGAGAAGGGACTCCAGGCCAAACGCAACACGAAGGAGTTGATCGAGGAACTCTATCTGGTGACCGTGTCGCGATCCCCGAAGGAAGAAGAAATCAGCAAAGCCGCCGGTTGGGTCAGTTCCGCAAAGGACGTGAAAGAGGGACTTCAGGATTTGATGTGGATGCTGCTAAACTCGAGGGAGTTCTTGTTTTGTCATTGAGGCGACGAGAGCATTTTTAGCCTGCCAAAAACAGACCTGGAACGACGACGCGGTTGTCGTCTGCGCTGACATCGTATTCGATTGCGATCGGTGGCCAGAAGGCAACTCGTTGAACCGATGATTCTCGCGATTCGCCCAGTTCCAATGGCCGGATTGCGAGGTGCTTTTCCGACTCTGCAACCGCGTGCGTTATTGCGTTGCGATCCTTGGACGCGAGCCACGCCACCGCTTACTCCGCTGCGGTGCGTGCGCGGCTCTGATGTGCCACTTGCGACCGTGCGGAGTAGGCAGGTGTCGTATCGCTCGCAACAAACCCGCTAAACGGGTTTGTTGCGCAGGCTGAGGGCTTGCACTTCCTTCCACACTTCGCCGTAGGCTTCCTTGTCGAAGGGTGGGCAGCCGGTGGGATACTGACCCAGCGGATGGTCTTTCGTACGCATCAGGGCCGTGCAATAGCTAAAGGTTCGGCAGACGCGTTTGCGGTCGAGACGGCCGTGGTCGCGGAGTTGTCGCACGAGATCGGGTTGGGCGAGCGAAGCCCGGCCGATGCCGACAAAGGACACGCGGCCAGCGAGAAGATTGCCAGCCCCAACGTGTGGCAAAAATTCCTGGAAGTAGCTGTAGCCCGTGCCAACAACGGCGAGATCAGGATAAGCACGTTGAATTTGGGCCGTGGCCTTGAAGTGTCGATCGGCCCCGATGAGCGGATGCTCGGGGGACTCGTAGCCATCGGGAGGCGGATACTCGAACGGCCGAACGAAATGCGGCTGGGCGTAGGGGTTGCCCATCGTCACATTCACGAGCGACACGCCAAGCGTTCGCATGTCGCCGATCCAGCGAATCGGCTCCGTAAGGTCCGGTGTGAATGGGTCCTGCTCACTCATTCCCCAGCCATTCGCAAGCGGTTCGGTCCAGGAGTCGGGCTGGCCCGAATCGTTCTCGCCCTTGTGGAACGGGATGCCATCGAACACATTCATGCGGGAGGCCAGCACGACATCGGGCACCGCAGCACGAATGGCCTGAATAATATCGCGAGTGAGGCGGGTGCGATTTTCGTAACTGCCCCCAAATGGGCCGGGTCGGTTGCGGGCTCCGAGTAGTTCATTCAGCAGATACCGATGGCATTGCTTCACATCCACGAAATCGAATCCGACGGCACAAGCCAGCTTCGCAGTTGTCACGTAGTCGTCCACGAGTCGCTTGAGTTCGTCATCGCTGATGAGCGGATAATCGGGCGTGATTTTGGTTCGCGGGTCGAGCAGTGGGTCGTGAGTCGCAATCACCGGCCGGCGATAGCAGTAGCGCCCGGAATGGGTGAGTTGCAGGCCGAAAGCGAGATCGGAATCATCAGAGTTTGCATCGCGGTGGGCCTGCCGACAATCGGCGACTATGCGGGCGAAGGCATCTCGCGTGGATTCATTGAGGACGATCTGCCGCGGGTTTGCCCGGGCTTCCTCGTTGACGGCACAGGCTTCGCCCCAGATGAGTTTCGCACCACCAGCGCCGAATCGGCGATATCGGCGAAATGTTAATTTGCCTGGCGAGCCGTCGGGATTGCCATCACAACCTTCCATCGGATGGATGCACCAGCGATTGCCGACTTTCAAGTGGCCGATACTGACCGGCCGATCGTAAACTGCAAAATCGTTCGAGAAACGCAGGTCGATGCCGAGCCGAGCGTTCTCGGGCAGGAAGTCATCGACGGATTTGTACTTGAAGAAGTGTGCCATGCGAAGCCCTGAATTTTTTGTCTTACTTCCCCTCTCCGTTTCGGCGAGGGGGAAGGGGTCTGCGTCTTGCGCCGGCAAGCGTATGCCTCTCCAAACCTCTCCGAAACGGAGCAGGGGAACAAAACCTACGCGATTGCGGTGGTCGAGAGTAGCGTATCGTTCTTTGTATTCGCATTCACCACAGGATGATCGTCCTGAAAGAACATCACGAAGTAGACGAACACGACTGAAGCCCCGGCGGCGGGCACGAGCCAAAACCAGGCCCAATTGATGACGCCATTCGAGACGCACGATTCGAGGACCTCGCCACTTAAATAATTGCCGATTAGCGTGCCGACCCCCGCCGCCGTGAAGGTGAGAATACCCTGGGCACTGGCGCGCAAGTGCAGCGGAGCATTGCGATCGACGTACACGTTCGCCACCAGGAAGAAAAACGCGAAGCACATACCATGCAGAGGCAGACCAAGCGCGGCAATCAATGGTAGCCAACCGGTCGCGAACAACAGATTTCGGACAATCCATCCCATGATGCCGATACCGAGCGTGATCTTGAACCCGTATCGCGCGAGTACAACCGGGAAGAAAATCAGACAAACGACCTCTGCGGCTTGGGCCATCGTTTGCAAAGCCATCGGTTTCGGCGCCCCGAGATCGCGCAAGTAGGGATTGGCGTAGACGCCGTAGAATTGCTGAATCGTGGACATGCACAGAGCACAAAAAATCAGCACGCGGAAACTCGGTTTGTGAAACATCTTCAAGGCCGGCAGGCCGATCGCTTCGCTGATCCCCTTGCCGCCGATGCGGGACGGCGGAGTATGCGGCAAGGTGAACGAGTAGATGCCCATCAAAAGCGACGCAATGGCCGCGACAAAGAGTGGCTGAGCGGACATCGGCTCGCCGAATAGATCGATGGCCAGATTGATGAGGATCCAGGCCACGGTCCCGTAAAGTCGAATCAGGCCGTACGATTTCTTCGGCTCGCGCAAATTGCGAAAGCCGGTGACATTACAGAGCGAGAGCGTAAGAATGAGCACCATCGAGTTGGCGAACATGAGGGCCATCAGGATGGTAAACGTGCTCTGGATCTCGGCTCCGGGATCAACTGCTTCCCGAATGGCGATCTGCTGCTGCGAGCAATAGCGAGCCGTCCAGAAGAGCAGCCCCGCCCCGATGATGTTCAGAAAGCCCAGCAGCCTTTGCGTGGCGAAGAGTCGATCGGCAAGCAGGCCCATGACGAACGGGGTGAGCAGTGCCGCGATGGCGGTGGTGCTGTAGATCCAGGAGGTTTGATTGGGAGTAAACCCCAGGCCGCCAAGCGTTGGCTGCTCGAGCAGATAAGAGGCCAGCGGAACAGCCCAAGCCCCCAGGATCATGTACTGACCGAACATCATCAGGGCGAGTCGGGCACGTAAAGGACCGGGTTCCATGAATTCCGTAGTGCCAAGGCGGGAGGGTGACAAAAAAGTGTTTTACACGAATCGCCATTTGGTTCCAAGGCGAAGACAGTTCAAGACTCAGTGAGGTTCGCAGGTAGCCGCGTTCGTAAGAACGCGGGCGATGGCGTTCCAGCGTTCTTACGAACGCGGCTACCATCACGCCTCCTCATGTTTCCGCCGGTTGCCATAGCTATCCGTGAGTTGCTTCATCAGTGCGGGCATTTTCTCCATCAGCCGCCGGAGGGGACGCGGTTCGTGCCGGGATAGCGCGTATGCGGAGAGCAACGGCAATGCCACGGTCGAATCGACGTAGCATGTGACCGAGTCGGGGAGTTTGTCCGGATCGACCTTGCCCCAGGTCATGGCTTCGCCCGGCGTGGCTCCGCTCAGGCCGCCCGTATCCGGACGAGCATCGGTGAACTGCAAGAAGAAGTCGTGCCCGCTTTCTTCGAGGCCAAGCACCTCCTGAATCGTCGGTTCCGTTTGCAGGCAGAAATTCTTCGGAGAACCTCCGCCGAGGATGAGGATGCCGCTAGCACCTTCCTCGCGTTTCGCTGCGTAGACGATCGCTGCGGTTTGCAGCACGTCGCACAGCGGGTCAATAGCAAGCCGGCTCCCTTCCAGTTGCAACGCAGCCAGGTTCATGCCGATGCTGCTATCGCCGGGGCTGGACGTAAATACCGGCACGCCACAGCGATAGGCGGAGGCGAGCAGACATTTCCCTTTCAGGCCCGTTTCCTCTTCGCGTGCAGCGAGGTACTTGCCGGCCAGGTAGTGGAACTCGGCGGTCCCCATCGTTTTTTGGAACGCCTCGCCACGGCAAAGCTGGCGATAGAACCGGTCCGTGCCGAGCAGGCACTCGTAGTCGAAGACGATGTCGTAGATGCGAATCACCTTGTTTTCACGCAGCGCGTAATCGTCGAGCCCCGGCCTCGACTGGTGCAACTCCATGCCGAGCGCGAAATGCGTGTCGTGATACAGATTCGCCCCGGTCGAAACGATCCAGTCGATGAACCCGGCCTCGATGAGCGGCACGAGGCACGACATGCCCAGACCCGCGGGAGTCAGCGCCCCGCTCAGGGCAAGTCCAACCGTCGCCTTTTCCGCCAGCATCTTGCGCACGTAAAGTTGGCAGCCCTCGCGCAGCCGTCCGCCGTTGTAGGAGAGAAAGATGTTGTCAATCACCTCCACTAGCGGCATGTTCGGCGTGAGTGCCGGCGGATCGATGCGGCGCTGGGAGATCTGCTGGAGGAGGGGTAGCTTCGTGCTCATGCAGAAGTTTATACGACCAAGCGGCCGGCCGAATCGGATCGACCACTATTCCGCCCGAGAATACCTGTCCGTGTCATCGTCCCTCACGGTGCTGGCCAGTTCCAACTCGGTGTCCGTAAGCTTGGTGATCTTGCGAGTCGAACGAGAAAATCTCTCTCCCGACTTTGATACGTTGAATATTCGAAACGTGGTCGCGTCGATCAAGTCCCATACGATCGGTTCGTCATCAGAGGTCGACTCCTTCCATTCGGCCTGAGGTGTGAGTCTCTCCCAAATCTTGTACCGTCCGTCCGCAGTAAGTTCCATCTGCGCCAGGTTCTTGTCCGCAACCCATTTTCCGATCATTTTCTTCTTCGCCGCGGCAAGGGCTGGGTTACTGGGCGAACTGGTGCCGGGAATCTTTGGTGAAGGGGATGTCGTGGGAGCGAGGACGCGTGGCTTGGGTGGCATACGCCCTCCGCCGAAATCGTACCCGGTGAACTGAGACAGATCCTCCGAGAAACGAAGAACGGCGAACCGATCGTGCACGCGACCCACCTCAAGTTTCAAGACTGCTGTTCGCCTATCGATTGCTTCCCAGAATGTGATCATGTTGGCTCGATTCCAGGGGAGATGGTTTACGATCCCGTTGGCTTCGAGCGTGAGCTCAGCATCCCCCCAATTCCATTTTGTCTTGGCCAAATCTCGTTTGAGTTCCGCCACGGACGCGGCCCTTGCCGAATCGATCCATGGGGCTCCGGCCGCCTCGCCCTTGCGATTGACAATATTGAGCCGATTTAGCCGTTCAAATTCGTAGCCGTTAAACTGTTTCAAATCATCCGAGAAGGTGAGAACCGCAAGCCGATTGTTGCCACGACCTCGCTCAAGATTCACCACGACCGTTCTTCGATCGATGGGGTCCCAGCGCATCGTGAAACCTGCCGTCTTCCAGTCCGCGTTGACCGCGTTCATGTCAGTCTGGAACTCGACTCCCTGGCCCCATGCCCACTGCGTTCCGGAAAGTGCTTTGTACAACTCCTCATCCCGCGTCGGCTGATTGGTTGTGCCGCTGCCGCTGGCAAGGGGTTCCTGAAGAGACTTGGACTTTGCCCAAAACAAAAAATAGCAACTTAGTCCACCACCAACAGCAACGATTCCAAAGACAACCACGAGGATCAGGAGCAGTGCAGGAGACTTAGACTTCTTGTCGGTCGATTTCAATTTCTTGGGTCGGTAATCCTCGTCACGAGCGCGGTCCGACTGGCTCCGCTCCCTTCGAGAGCGGGGCTTCTTTTCGCTAAGATCGGGTAGGACATCGACATCGTAATCCGAGTCGGTAGCCGCAGCCTTCGGTGTCGCCGCCGGCACCTTGACGACCGTCTTGCACCTCAGGCAACGCACACGCTTGCCGGCCGCGACTTCCGGTACGGCCATCTCAGCCGAGCATGAGGGGCAGCGAACTTGAATCTTCATTGGAGGGGGACTCGCTCGGCTAGTTGCGAACAACGAAATCGTATGCTCTGTTTAACAGCCTTCGTGACCTCCAATCCCTACCCCAACGGATGCCGCCGATTCTTCAACGGCAATTCCACCGGCCGATCCAGCTTGTGCGATTCGTAGGTCGCCAGAATCATTTCCAGCGCGGCGCGGCCGTCGTAGATGCTGCCGAGGGGCTGGCGATCCTTTTCGATGGATTCGATCAAGTCGGCCACGATCAGGCGATTGCACAGGTCCATGCTCGAATCTTTCAGTGGTTCGGGAACGCCGACGCCGCCACTCGTGATCGGTTGCCAGGTGGCTTTGCTGTTGCCGGCCATCCAGGAGGGATCGTCCAGCCAGTACACGGCCGGCAGCGAGCCGAAGAGCATTTGGATGATTCCTTTCGACCCGCAGATCTGCAGGCTGTAGCGTTTGCCCATTCCTTCCTTGGCCTTGTAGGTTCCGAACGTGCCGATCACGCCGTTGTCGAACCCGTAGGTGGCCGCGATGCGATCGCCTTGAATCGGGCCCATGCCTTCGCCGCCTTGCCGCACGTCGCCGGGCAGAGCCTTCTTCCCGTCCTGCGAAATGCGAGCGAAACACCAGCGTGCATCCCCGGCGAGGTGACGCATCATGTCGAGCGAATGCGTGCCGAGAACCATCAGGTCTTGCCCGCCGCCTCGGGGGTCCTCCTTGCCACGACCGCGAAGTTCGAGAATCTCGCCAAGTTTTCCGTCGGCGATGAGTTGCTTGATGACCTTCACCCGTGGGCTGTGGCGAGTCTGATGCGCGATGGCTAATTTGACGTGATGCTTCTCGCAGGCGGCAATCATTTCGTCGGCCTCGGCGAGCGTGCGGCAGAGCGGTTTTTCCAGGAACATGCTCGCCCCGGCCTCGGCACAGGCGATGACCATGTCGCGGTGCGAATCGAGAAAGCGGTCGGCCACTGAGACAATCTGCGGTTTCTCCTTCTTCAGCATCTCGCGGTAATCGGCGTAAGCGGCCGGGGCCTTGAGGGTGATCTTGGCAGCCTTCTCCCGGCCTTTCTCATCTTCATCGGCGACGGCCACGATCTCGGCTCGTGAGTTGTTCACCCACACGGTATCGAGGCCATGCCCATAGTTGCCTTTGCCAGTCCGGCCGATGACGGCCACACGATACTTGTTCATGGGAGAGACTCCTGATGGAGGTCGCGGCTCTGAAAATCCTGGGATTACTCTGGAACGCGACATCATCGCATGTTTCAGGACGAGATGCAATTCTCCATCTTGCAGTTCTCGAAAACTCAGCGACAATTAGATTATGAACACACGAGGCTTCAATCTGGCTCTGGTGGCTTTCTGGATTGCCGTCGGCACGGCATTGCTGACACGCGACATTTGGATGTCGCAGGCCTTGCTCGACAAGGTGAACGTTTCGCAAATGCCGCTCATTGTCGGCATCGCATTCATGTTGGCCGGCTGGAACCTCATGCGCTACTGGGTGGCCCGGAGTCTGAGCGGACCGCCGCAAATCTCTTCCTCGACGCAAGAGTTGCGGCGCAAGATTCGTGCCATCACGGGCGAAGATCACAAAGTGACCGATCCTGTTTTCGACTTCGAGAAGCAACCCGACGGCGATGCGCCGAAATGACGCCCGACGTACCCCGCCGATTTCTCACGGCCGAATGGCGAAATCTACTGATGGTCAACTACGTAGTTGATCTTGGCGTGCTCTTGCCGCACCTTCCGACGGGCGTGCAGATCGATCTGTGGCAGGGAAAGGCGTACGTCTCGGTGGTGGGCTTTCGTTTCTTGAATACACAGGTTCTTGGTGTGCCGATTCCGTTTCATCGCAACTTCGACCAAGTGAATCTGCGATTTTATGTGCGCAGACGAATGGGCGACGAGTGGCGCAAGGGCGTCGTCTTCGTCAAGGAGATCGTGCCACGCAGGGCCATCGCGTTTGTGGCCCGGACCGTCTACAACGAGAACTATGTTCGCCATGCGATGCGGAACTCGTTGAGGGTTCCGGGCGAACTGAAATACGAATGGCGTAACACGGGGACTTGGGAACGAATCGGAGCCACGGCGGTCGGCGACGCCTTCACTCCGGCACCGGATTCGGAAGAGACATTCATTACGGAACACTATTGGGGCTATGCCGCACAACGCGATGGTTCGACAATGGAGTACGCCGTCGAGCATCTTCCCTGGCGGGTCTGGCACTGTGAATCGCCGGAATTCGTGGCAGATGTCGGGCGACTTTATGGGAAAGCGTTTGAGCCGTTCTTGAAAGCCAAGCCTGCGTCGGCTTTATTGGCGGAAGGCTCGCCGGTCGTGGTTCGACGTGGTGTGAAAATGTAGCCCTCTCGCTCCGCCAGTGGGAGGCAGAGCGAGCGTGGTTGGGAAGAATCGATTCTACTTCAGTGACAGCCCTGCCGCCCTCTCGCGGAGCGAGGGGCTACTTTCTCGGAGCCAATCTTGCGAATCTTGCACTTCGATTGTTTCAGCGGCATCAGCGGCGACATGACGCTCGCGGCCCTGATCGATGCCGGCGTGGACGCGGAAGCGATCCGGTCCGTGCTGGCATCGTTCGGACTGCCGATCACGCTGGAGATCGAAAAGGTCAAGCGCAACGGCATCGCGGCCACCTATGTGAATGTGCTCGCACCGGACCAGGAGGAGTACCGTTTCCTGCCCGATGTCGAGGCCATCTTCGCGAAGAGTGCCATGACCGCGCGGCAACGCGACCTGGCACTGGCCATCTTTCGCAAGCTGGCCGAAGCGGAGGCCGCCGTTCACGGAATGCCAATCGAAAAAGTCCATTTCCACGAAGTCGGCGCACTCGACAGCATCGCCGACATTGCCGGGACAGCAGTCGCCATCGATCTCCTCGGCCTGGAACGAATTACCTGTCGCTCGGTTCCGCCGGGAAGCGGCACCGTGAAATGTGCTCATGGCCTGATGCCCGTTCCCGCACCGGCCACCGCGATGCTGCTCAAGAACATGCCGCTCGCGAAAGCACCTGTGACGGGCGAGTTGGTGACGCCAACGGGTGCCGCGATTCTCGCGACGCTGGTGAACGAGTTTACCGAACAACCCACGATGACCATCGAGCGAATTGGGTGTGGAGCCGGCAAGCGGGATCCATGGGAGCAGCCGAACATCCTGCGTGTGTTTCTGGGCCATTCAAACTCGATCGCGGCCGCCAGCGACGTTGTGACCGTTCTCGAAACCAACCTCGATGATGTTCCCGGCGAAGTGATCGGCTACTGCATGGAAACCCTGTTCGCGGCCGGTGCGTTGGATGTGTTCACCGTGCCGATTCAGATGAAGAAAAATCGGCCAGGCGTGCTTCTGTCCGTGATCGCCACCACGGAATCGGTCGCACGCATCGAGGCGATTCTGTTCCGAGAAACGGGTACATTCGGCATCCGGAAACACACGGCAACGCGGAGCAAGCTGAACCGCCAAAGCGTTGTGGTTCAGACTGCGTGGGGCCCCGTACAGGCCAAGCGTGGCTGGCGTGAGGAAAGTTCGATCCTCACGCCCGAGTACGAAGATTGTGCCCGCATCGCCCGCGAACATGGTGTGCCGTTGCGGGAAGTCTACCTCGCGGTGAGTCTGGCATCACGGTAGCGAGCGAATCAACGCTTCCGTAAACGCGGATGTCGTGGCCGTTCCGCCCAAATTGGCCGTCAGCACTTTGCGTTCGGTCAGCACGCGGCCGATCGATTCCAAGATTCGGCCCGCAACCGCGTGTTCACCAAGGTCCTTCAGCATCTCCAATGCGGGCAATATCAAGGGGAGTGGATTGGCACGATCCGTGCGGACCGCTTCGCGCGTGGCGCCGAATATTGCCTCATAGACGCGAAGGCCTTCTGCATGCATGATTCCGGCCGTGCTGCTAATTCCGCCGGACAGACCTGCCCCCAGGTCGCTCAACAGGTCGCCATACAAATTTCCCGTGGCCAGCATCTCGAATTGCTTCGGCTTGCTGACCAACTGCATGCAGGCATTATCGACGATCATGTCCTTCGGGGTAATTTGCGGGAAGTCGGCCGCGACGGCACGGAAACAGTCCAGTGCCAGTCCGTCGGCAAGTTTCAAGATGTTGGCCTTGTGAATGCAATGGACGCTCTTGCGGCCTTGTTTCACGGCCAGTTTGAATGCGAAACGGAAGAAGCGCAGGCACGCGGCCTCGGTCACGATTTTGAAGCTTTGCACGACACCGGGCACGATCTCGTGTTCGGACGTCGCGTACAAATCTTCCGTGACCTCGCGAACCAGCGTGAAATTCACATCCTGAAAGCGACTCGGTAACCCCGGTAGGTTGTGAATGGGCCGAACGACGGCGAAGATGCCGAGCGATTTGCGAAATAGCACATTCGCGTTGGCCGGTGGACCCCCGGCGATCGACCCAGCAGGCGGAGGCAGCAGCTTCGTCTTGAGAGCCACCCCCGTTTCACGAATGGAGCGGATTGCCTCCGGTGGCACCACGGGAAGTGCCTGCGACGTCGCTTCCCAGCCGGCGGGAAAGACCTGCCAATTGATCTCGACCCCCGCCGCAGCCAGCAGACGGCGTACGGAAGCCTCCTGATCGTGGCCGATGCCCCCGCCCTGGATGAACGTGACTTGATGCATTCAAGGTCTCTCCGATGAGTTCCGTTGTCGGGCAAGCGTCACGCTTGCCTCCGATTGAAGGCAAGCGAGAGGCTTGCCCTACGGTGATCATTCGACGCGACGGAGAGTATCGCTGCGGTCGCAATGTTCACTCTGGTAGCAAGGATGGTATAAGAATGAGTTGGAACTTCGGCTCAGGGATTGGAGCGGTGCATGGAGTCGGCTAAAGCGAAGGGCAAAACCAACGGCTGGTCCCCCCACATCTGGCTGGGCTGCGATTTGTTCGCTTGGCTTCGTTTGCTTTGGCTTGGCCGCTACTCCTTTGGATGGAAGCAGGCTCATCTCTTGCCGCTGGGAACCATGTTTGCCCTGGGGCACACGATCCTTCGGTATGCTCAGCAGGGCCTTTACGGCCAACGGCTTCGCACCAGTTCAATTCAAGAACCGCCAATTTTCATTCTGGGCCACTGGCGTAGCGGAACAACGCTTTTGCACGAACTGCTCGTTCTCGACCCGCGGCACTCGTTTCCCAATACCTACCAGTGTTTCGATCCCGCACACTTTCTGATCTCGGAATCTTTCATTCGGAAATATTTCAACTGGATACTTCCATCGCAGCGGATGATGGACAACATGCCGGTCGGTTGGGGTCGGCCACAAGAGGAAGAATTCGCGCTGGCGTTGCTGGGCCAGCCGTCTCCTTACAACTCGATCGCGTTCCCGAATCGTGGCTGGCAGGACGCGGAGGCCCTGAACCTGGATGGCTTGCCGAAGTGGCAGAAAGCGAACTGGAAGCGTGCTTTTCTGAAGTTCCTGAAGGAAGTCGCATTTCGCGATCCCCGACGACTGGTTCTCAAGTCCCCGCCGCACACGTGCCGGATCCCGACGCTCCTGGAAATGTTTCCGGATGCCCGCTTCATCCACATCGTCCGCGATCCGGTGGCCGTCTTTTCTTCGACGGTGAATCTGTGGAAAAAGATGTATCGTGCCCAGGGATTGCACGAACCGACTTTCGAGGGGCTGGAAGATCGCGTGTACGAAACCTTCCTACAAGTCCATCGCCGACTGGACGAAACACGCGGCTTAATCCGGTCCGACCGGTTCCACGAACTTCGCTATGAAGACCTGGTTCGCGATCCGCTGGATGAGATGCGGAAGATCTATGTGAATCTCGATCTCGGCAACTTTGAGAAGGTCCAACCCGACCTGGAACGCTATCTCGCGGAGCACGCCGACTACGAGCGCAACAAGTGGCAACCATCGGCCGACGAACTCGCGGAGATCACACGGCGTTGGGGCGACGTGATGCGACAGTACGGGTATTTGAACGTGGGACTACGCGACGCATCGTGATAGCGGGGCCAGGAATGTGGCACGACGTCCGCGTCGTGAAGGAATTCCTGGGGGAATGGGCCTCCAGGCCTGTGCCAATCTATTTCGTGGCACTTGGCAGAGACCATTCCGGCAAGCCTGGAGGCCTACCGCCACAATTCTAGGTACGGCCTTGAGCATAAGTCTCATCGGGCAACCGGTCTTCAGGACGCGGAGCGTCGTGTCATTCTGGCGATCTGGTCCCGAAGCATCTTGCCCGCTCTCACCTTCGCCCCGCGATCGCCCAGCGCAAGTAACCCGCCAAGAATCAGGTTCACTAGCGGGAGCGACCAGTGTGTGAAGTCGCTCAAGTACACCACCGGTAGCGACACAAAAATGTGAATGATGCCGTGTGCGGCGAGATACGACTGTCCCAGTTTCATGCCGAGGTACCGGGCGGCCGGTCCGGAATGCACTCGCATAGCTGTCAATAACGTCTCAAGACTCTGGTCGCGTTCGGTATGCCTGCCCTCCTTCAAAAGGCGATCTCGTTGTGCCAGGTGCAATTCTTGCACCGCCCGCAAATCGTCGCTTTCCATTCCCTGCACGATGTAGTCGCCGTCGCCAGGCGGTTCGTCGGCACCGTTGCTGGTCAGCAACAAACCACCATTGTTCCAGCTTGTGGCAAACACAACGACCCACCACACGTCCAACGGCTTTGGTTGCTTCTGGATGAAGATGTACGTTTGATTCGTCCGTGAGAAGAACGCCTGCACCTGTGTCTCGTAACGCCAGTTTGGGCCGTGATAATTGATCTTCATCCAAGCGGTGCCGAGGGGTTCGTAACCCAGGGCAGTAATCCGCAAGAGCCAAAACTGATAGTCCGGCTCACTGCGATCGGGCGTGAGGGCAGTCGAATCTTCCGAGCCGCCGTTGGAATAGCGTGTAGCCCCCAGGCCGCTGATGAGTGCGGGAAGCCAGGTCCAGCCGAGGAGCAAGCCAGCCAGGCCCCAGAGCAGTACGACCGCTGCAGTTTCAGTCATTGGCTCCATCGTCCTCCGGGTGTGAGACGCCGTTCTCGGCCACCCAGCGAAGCTGACGGGCCAGGCCATGCAGAATCCGCACCTCGTTCGGCGACGGTTGAGCGCGGACGATCAGATGCCGAACCGCATGCATCAGGGAATCGGCTTTCGTTCCCCAAATGAAATGAACCCGTTCCAGGGCATCGCGAAGGTTTGCAAACATCCGTTCCTGTTCGTCAAACTCCGCGATTTTCTGCGTCGGATGGACGGCAACCTCCAGCGCTCGAAGGGAGGTCATGCGCAATTCATGCAAACAGATTGCAACCGCGTGTGATAGATTTAGCGACGGGGTCTGAGAGTCGGTCAGAATGCGAATCAAGCCATGACAGCGAGCCACTTCCGCATTGCTCAGGCCGCTCGGTTCCGGGCCGAACACGAGGGCACAGGGAGTACGGTCCATCGCCATGCTGATTCGCGACAGCATTTCATCCGGTCGCCCATAGTTCTGGGTGCGATAAATCCCTTCGACGTTGCCCGTGGTTCCGAGCACCACTCCGCAATCGGCAACCGCCTCTTCGAGCGTGGGCAGGATGCGAGCGGACGAAAGAATCTCTTCCCCGTGCGTGGCCAATCGTCGAGCCTCTTCCGAAAGCGGATCGGCATAGGGGGCGACCAAGGCGAGATGCTTGAGCCCGAAGTTGGCCATGGCCCGGGCCACGGAGCCAAGATTGCCCGCATAGTGCGGCTGCACGAGAACGACGCGGACGTTGCTGAGCATGGGTCAAAGTCCAAGAACGTCGTTCATCGAGTAACGCCCGGCCGGCTTGTTCGCCAGGAACTTCGCAGCCTCCAGAGCACCGCGAGCGTAACTATCCCGGCTATAGCCCTTGTGAACCAGTTCGAGCGTCTCCCCAAGCGTGCTGAAAATAATCGTGTGTTCACCCACGTTGTCGCCGGCCCGGATGGCATGAACGCCGATCTCGTTCGCAGGCCGTTCGCCGATGATTCCCTCGCGTCCGTGGATCAGGTTTGGAATGTCCATGGCCTTTTGCAACACGCGGGCGAAGTGCATGGCCGTGCCGCTCGGCGAATCCTTCTTGAAGCGGTGATGTCGTTCGACCACTTCCACGTCGAAGCCCTTCCCCTTCAGGGCCAGGGCCGTGTCGTTTACCAGTTTGAAGAGCAAATTGACCACCAGGCTCATGCTCGGCGAAAAGAGAATCGCAGTCGCATGGGCGGCGGCTTCAATCTCCTGTCGCTGGGCGTCCGTGTGGCCGGTCGTCGCCACTACGAGCGGGATCTTTCGCGATTCGCAGACCTTCACGATGCCCATCGTGGCTTCGGGAATCGAGAAGTCGATCACGACATCCGGATGCACATTCAGGGGTATTGCCGCAGTGATGCCTAGGCCGATCGCCCCCACCCCAGCCAGGTCGCCCGCGTCTTTGCCTTGATTCGGATGCTTGGCGTAATCAACAGCGGCGACGATGCTCAGGTCGTGGTCTTCGTGTGCGAGGGCCACGAGACGCTGGCCCATTCGGCCGCAGGCTCCGTGAATCGCGAGTTGGGTTTTCATGTTTTTGCCTTTCCCCCCGGCCCCGAAGCGGAGAGGGGAGTTTGATTACGCGTACACTTCAATCGCCTTGATAATCTCGTCCAAATCGTTCGGCACCTGTACAGCCCGATTCGCGAAGTTCGCACGGCGGATGCCGCGTGTGCCGAGGACTTCCTCGAATGTCTTGGGATCGGCCGAATGATAAGCAACCGTGGCCGTGGGATCCTTGAGTTGGTGTCCCGTCAGGATGCAGACGATCCGCTCGTCGGCACCGATTACGCCCTCGGCACGGAGTTTCTTCGCGCCGGCAACACTTGCGGCAGAAGCGGGTTCGCAGCCGAGGCCCCCGGCCGCGACTTTCGCTTTCGCGTCCATGATTTCCTGATCCGTCACTTCGCGAACGACTCCGCCACATCGATCAACAGCCCGCAATGCCTTGGGCAGGTTCACAGGACGATTGATCTCGATCGCGCTGGCCAAAGTATTGGCTCTCGCATTTGCAGCATCCATCCCGTGCATGTAGGCGTCCACGCGTCCCTGATCGAGCCGGCCGCCGTTCCAGCGCAGGCCCTGCCGTTCGTAGAGTTGGAAAAACGTATTCGCTCCCGCGGCATTGATGACTGCCAAGCGCGGAGCGTGCGGGA
This sequence comes from Gemmataceae bacterium, assembly GCA_009691845.1. GTDB lineage: Bacteria > Planctomycetota > Planctomycetia > Gemmatales > Gemmataceae > SIAJ01. The sequence goes on along the minus strand of SIAJ01000005.1, from coordinate 31,660 downwards.
TCAACCCAAGGTCCACAAGCTCGATGAAGGCCTTGCCGAAGGCCGACGTGTTGCCGAGATTCCCGCCGGGCACTACGATCCAATCGGGCACTTCCCACCGCAGGGCTTCCAGAATCCGATACATGATCGTCTTCTGACCTTCGAGGCGGAACGGGTTCACGCTGTTGACGAGATAGATGCCGAGTTTTTTGCTGATCTGCTGAACGCGGGCGAGGGCATCGTCAAAATCCCCAGCAATCTGCACCGTCAGTGCCCCATGATCGAGGGCCTGGGCCAGCTTGCCGTATGAGATTTTTCCGGAGCCGATAAAGATGACCGCACGCATCAGGTCCGTGGCCGCACAGTAGATTGCAAGAGATGCGCTGGTATTGCCGGTACTCGCACAGGCGGCCCGGCGGGCCCCGACCATGCGGGCGTGCGTGAACGCGGCGGTCATGCCGTTATCTTTGAAACTGCCGCTCGGATTCATGCCTTCGTACTGCAAGAACAATCGGCCCGAATTCATTCCGGCGAACTTTGCCACGGAGTCCGATCGTTGCGTGAGCGTCTGCCCTTCGCCGATGGTCATGATCTGTTCGTCGCGCGCGAATGGGAATAACTCGCGGAATCGCCAAACTCCGCTGACCTCGAGCGGCTCCGAACGACGCGACCACTTGGCTTCGAACTCGCGAAGATTCTTCGGCGGATGCAGCCTGTCCCAGTCGTAGGCAACATCCATCAGGCTGCCACAGGCGGCACATTGGAACGATGTGTCATCCAGGGACGCGGTCGCGCCACACGAAGGGTGAATGCAACGCTGGTAGGCCAAGTCGGTCATGGGATCAATTTATTGGACTCGGCCCGTCCCGGCACGTCGAACCGTTCGTAGGTCGAATGACGAACGCCCGCGAGTTGCGTTTCGTGCCGCGTCTTTTCTCAAGAGGATTGGTTGACGCACGATTTCTCAAGCAGCCTCGGAGCCACTTCACCCGATTCACCATGACGGACGTCGAACGCATGGGCAAGGATTGCGCGGTCAAGTTCCTTTCGGCCAATCCGATCGTCGATGGTATTTTCATGGACAATTTGGTCGGCAAGGCCCCGTTCGGCAACGCGAAATTGATCGAGGACATGGCCACGACCGCAGTTCGCGGCCGGAAATCCTTCGAACACGAGGATACTTGACACGCTTTCTCAAGGCGGCTCGTCCGCGGACGACCGCACGCGTTTGGCCGCTCCTGCCTACTACTTGCTCGCCGATCCGCAACGAACGATGCTGATGACCTGGGGCGGCGAAGAACCGGCTTCAAGCTGGTCGCGCCACTGGTTCGACGCGATTGCCTTCGATGTCGGCCAACCCAGCGAACAATCAACTTGCGTTTCGAGTGTATCAGCGCGAGTACGGTAACGCCCTGGTGCTGTACAAACCGCTCGCGTATTCGGCCGGCCAGGGCGTTGGCGGCACGGGTGCGGCAGCCGTGACAACGCACAACCTGAATGGCAACTACCGAATTCTGAATGCCGACGGCACGTCAGGCCCGTTGGTTGCCTCCGTCTCCCTCAAGCATGGAGAAGAGGCGACTCTGGTAAAGGCGTAATCATTTATCTTCGGAGCGAGGCTCTGGCGTAAACCCTGATCTTGCTTCACGAATTTCTTTCGTCGCCGGCGGTCGATTTCGATGCCGGCGACCATGTTTTGGAGTGATTTGTCAGCCTCGCCAGACGTCAGAACTACTTGGAAGCTGCGAAATAGCCTGCCCGCACCGCTCGACCACCATGCCCAGCGGGCGGGAGTCGGTCCGTTGGGGTATCTCCCTTGGCCAACTCGAAAGCAAAGCCGATGGGGGACCGACCCGGACGCTCGATGGTCAGACTTTTCCCGTTGGCATCTCCCCAGCGGCCCCACACTTCTCCGGGGGCAACGATGTCCAAGCGAACGAAGGCTTCCTTTTTGCGGTCGTATTCCAACATGCCGTGAATCGGTGTTTCGTAGCCGAAGCCGAGCAGACCGTTTGGCGACGTGGCCTTGGCATTGTCGAAGTCGTTGCCGTGGTGAACGAATCCGACCAACAGGAGTCGGATTCGCTGAGGCGACACATCATCGACCACCAGCGTAAGATTGGCTGCCTTGATGTCTTTCTTGGCCACGATGCCGTCCTCGCTCGTCAGAGCGCGGCGTGGCGACAGGTGGAAGCGAGCCAGGCGTTCGCTGATCGCGGAGGCCACCGGCAGCCTGTCCCCCTTGGCAGGTTTGGCCGGCACCAGGGAGTGCCATTCCTCGTTCGTCAGCCACATGTACTCCGTGTTCGGCTCGAAAAGGAACTGGTGGCTACGAATCGACGACTCCTTGCCGCGAAGTTGGGGAAAGTCGTCGCCCTTAACGGGACGCAAGTTCTCCTTGTCGTCACGGCCTAGAAACCGCCCATGGACTCGGAGAACCAAAGCACCTTCCGGGGGAATGGCGATCACCGCTTCCGATGGCTTCAGGTCGGGAACCTTGATGGCCTTCGGTTCGCGTTCGTCCTTCGGCAACTTCTCGAATGCCTCCAACACCTTGCCGGTAGGTGCATGACCTAACCACTTCCCGCTAGGCGATACGCAACTCATGTACCCGCTGGAAGTGACCCAGTGCTTGTCGATGCCGGCAGCTCGCAAGAACTCTCCTTCCGGTCCTTTGGCACGGCTAACATCGGTCGGTACAGCGACGGCGATGAAGTTCTCCTTGACGAGTTTGATGCGTTCATCGGTCCACTGAGAGGGCGCACGGCCCCCGCGTCCCGCAGTTCAGCAGCCTGCCGCCGGCGCGCCACCACTCCCCGCCCAAATGAACAGCGGCTTCCCCTGCTTCGCGGCCTTCTGCCGTCCTTCCCAGACGCTGGGATGCCAGTCGATCTCCATCCAGCGTGATTCGCCCGTCTGGGGCTTGATCAGTTTGTGCAGATTGTCGAACTGGTCGGCGGACAGCGGTCTGGGTTCGTCAGCCCGAATCGGGCTGGCCCATGCCACCGCCAACACGGCCACGGTGAAGAGCCATCGGCATGTCATCATCACAGTTCTCCCTATTCGGTAGGAAAAGTCACTTGACCCGTTTGCGTTGTGATCCAGCTCCTTGGCGTTGTTTGCACAAATGCCTCAACGCGACGTTGCTGCCGGCCGAAAGTTTTTCTTGAGCCGAAGGAGCCTTAGATTCACCACATCAGCAACGTCAATGTATTGGTCCGTGGCGTCGACACCGTGTCACGTTGCCCATGACCGCGACCCGCTGCTCGATGTTGGTCGGGTAATTTACCGCTGTCAGTGCAAATTGATACGAACCCGACGCGTAAGCGAGGGATGCACCTCCTGCTCTCGCTTACGCGTCGGCTTAGTCCGGTCCCTCACGAGAGCAGTCGAGAAGGCTTTCGCGTTTCGGAGAAATTGACAGCAGAAGCAGGGCAGCACAGCCTGGCTTGCTTTTTTTGTTCAACTACGGAAGCCGCAAACCCGACTACGAGGAAGGATAGTTACGCCTGGAGGCAATCGTCGTGAAAAGCCTGATGTTCGCGGTCGTTCTGGGTGTTTGCGTGGCCGGGCCGAGCCTTGCCCAGCCGCCGCGAAAACTCCCAACCTCGCTCGGCGACCCGGCTCGCGATCTTCCCGCAAAATCCCTGTCCCCCGCAGAAGCGGCGAGAGTACGGGAGGCGGTCATCAAGGTCGTTCACGAAGAAATTGTTTCGTTCAGTCCGGATGAAGTTCTGGCCAGCAGCATCGAAGGACGCTGGAAGGTCCACACTCGAAAAGCGATTCTGAAAGATTTTGGCAACGATCGAGCGACCGCACAGGAGGCAGCCCGCATCATCCAGGATCTCCGAGTCAATCAACTCGGAAACGTTCCCGGAGCACAACCGGCCTTTGAATATTGGCTGTCGGATGGCAAGGCTCCGAAGGGGACGAACGCCCGACTGGTGATCGTGCCGTTGTCCGCACGTACGCTGAGGGCCGAAGCGGTGAGCGGAGCCTGGATGCTGACGGATGGCCAGAAAGGTTTTTTCAATTTCGGCAAGGACGCGGAAGCGGCCAAACGGGCCGCAACCATTTGCTGGAAGTACGGCTTCAATCAAGTCGGCGTGATCGGCAGCCCGCAACCAACGATGCTCTACCCGATGCTCGACCCACGGCACGTGTCGATTGACAAAGTATCCCCGGCGTCCAACCCGATGCCTTTGGGTGTGCTGAATGATGCCGATCGGAGCGGGCTGCTTCTGCCAGGCAACATCTACGCGGGACCGAAAACGCCGTTTGATATCAAGAAGCTGGAAGCCAAGCGCGACGCTCGTGGCTGGATCCTTACACATAATAGCGAAGAACTGGCGCGATTCGGTGCGGACGAGTCGCTCGCCCGAGCGGCCTTCAAGGTGATTCAGAATGCCAGACCAACCGACCTGGCCCGCATCGGCGAGGTTGGCACTCCACTGTTCTTGAGCGAAGGCCGGCCGATTCACGGCGAACCACTCGGTGTGACCAAACTCACTTTGCGTCCCGATCTGATCAAGGTGCAGAAGCTACGCGAGACGTGGTGGCTATTCGAGGAAAGCCGGCCCATCATGGAAGTCGGCACCAAGGACGACGCGGAATTGATGCGGAAGGTACTGCGAACGTTCGGGATCAGGACGCTCTGCCTGTTCGGACGTCCCGAAACAGGCGGACTGAGACTCTTCATGGCGGGTCGGTAGGCAAAGTATTCGGCACACTCCGTGTGCCGACCACCGCACACGGAGTTTGCGGGCTACTATGGAGAGTCCGTTTGTGCTAAGTTTACCTTCATGCCTCGCACTCTGGCCATCGGCGATATTCACGGCTGCCTGACCGCTCTTGATACCCTCCTGGGTTTTGTTCAACCGACCAACGAAGACCTGCTGGTCTTCCTTGGGGACTACGTTGATAGAGGGCCGGACACGAAGGGCGTTCTCGATCGCCTGATCGAGTTGAAGAAGACCGGTCGAGCAATTTTCATGCGTGGAAATCATGAAATCATGATGCTCGGGGCCAAGGAAGGCAGCGACGATTTTCGTTTCTGGACCAACTTCGGCGGGCTCGAAGCACTTGAGTCTTATGTGAGGCCGGGCCAGGGCACTTCGCTCGAGTTTGTTCCGTACGAACACTGGTACTTTCTCGACCACACCGTGCCAGAAACGTTCGAAACCGAAACGCACATCTTCGTTCACGCAAACCTGCACCCGGATCGCCCGCTGCCAGAACAATCGACCGACTCATTGCACTGGGAGGCAATCTCCCCTGATGTTCACAGGCCACACGTCTCCGGAAAAACGATGATTTGCGGCCACACAGAACAGCGAGAAGGACTGCCGCTCGTTCTCGAAAAAGCAGTCTGCATCGACACCTGGGCCTACGGCGAAGGTTGGCTCACGTGCCTCGACGTGGAACGCGGTACCTTCTGGCAGGCGAACGAACTGGGCACGACTCGGAAAGGTGTTCTTGGATTGCGTGAACAGCATTTCAGCGATTAACGCCTGCGCTGCTGACGAGTTCTCCGATCCGTCAACCCACCAAAGACAATCGCGACTGGTCTATCCATTGGCCTGGCGACTCCGTCAACTCGTGTTTTCGAGTTCAGATTGCCGAAACCTCCACGACATCAATATTGCGGTTCGTGTAGATGCATATATCTGCCGCGATACCAAGAGCTGTCTTCACAATTTCCGCGGCACTGAGTGTGGAGTGTGCCATCAGTGCCCGTGCGGCGGCAAGGGCATACGAGCCGCCGGAACCGATGGCGAGCACGCCGTCTGAAGGTTGAATCACGTCGCCGGTGCCACTCACGAGGAGCAAGTCCGTTCGGTCGAGGGCAATCATCATGGCTTCGAGTCGCCGGAGGGCCCGATCGGTTCGCCAGTCCTTGGCGAGTTCGGTGGCCGCTCTCGGAACGGAGCCTTGGTGGTCGCGCAATTTCGCCTCGAAGCGTTCGAGCAAGGCAAACGCATCGGCGGATGCGCCGGCAAAGCCGACGAGGACTTTGCCATCGAAGAGCTTGCGAATCTTGTGGGCGTCGCTTTTCATGACGACGCTGCCAAGCGTCACTTGGCCATCTCCGCCGATGGCGGCCTGCCCCTTGTGCCGCAGAGCCAAAATCGTGGTTGCTCGCATTCGCTCCATGGAAATCCCCGTTTCAGCTGTCCCGATGAAAGTGGGGACGGACCTCTGGTCTGTCCTCCTGCCATCTAGCGGCGAGGGTCGGACAGACCGGAGGTCTGTCCCCACAAACCCCACTGGACGCAAACTGCCGTCGAACTCGTTGCGTAAACCAGTAGGTATACTACAGGTAAGTCGAGTTGGAATTTGCTTGAAGAATAACACCCGCGTAGCGAATAATGAGTAGAAGCGGGGGATGTTCCGTAACTCGCTGGAGATCACCCTATGAAGGCATTTATGAAGAAACTGTTTTTTTTAGCGATCTTGGGGGCGCTGACCCTCACGGGATCCGCGTTTGCGGACAAGGTGCCTCTGAAAGATGGCCACCTGATCGTTCACGACGAAGCCAAGCTGTTCTCCGAAGATGGCATCAAACGCGCCAAGGATGAATTCTCGCGACTGCATACCAAGACGGAGCGAGAAGTCACGATTCACACGATGTCCAAGTTGCCCGAATCGGAACGGGCGAAGTACGACAAGTTGCCGAAAGACGATGCATCGGCTCATCGCCGGTATTGGTCGGACTACTCACGGATGTTGGCGAAGGAGGATCACGGACATGGCATTTACGTGTTAATCTGTCGCAGTCCCGGCCATGTGCATGTTCTGGCCGATGCCGAGATGACCCGTAAGGGTTTCGATGGCCGAAAAGTTGAAGTCCTTGAAGAGTCGTTTGTCGGTGCTCTTCGCGATTCGGCACCGTCGAAAGAGAAAGACGCTGTGAAGCAAACGCAGATCCGAGACAAGGCCCTCTTCACTGCGGTTGAGTATCTCGAAAAAAATCTTCCACCGGCTTCGGCCGATATGTCCGCGAGCAGCAAGACTAGCGCAGCGACCAAGAATAATGATGACAAGGGCGGCGGCTGGAACTGGACAAGCATCATCTGCATCGGCCTGAGCATCATGCTGGGAATCTGGATGGTTACTGCACTCGTGCGAGCTTTCTCGGGCGGTGGTGGCGGCGGATATGGAGGCGGAGGTTACGGTGGTGGCGGCATGGGCGGCGGCTTTTTCCCAAGCCTGATGGGCGGCCTCTTTGGTGCCGCTGCCGGCATGTGGATGTACGATCATTTCATGGGAGGCCACTCATCGAGTGCCAATGCCGCCGATGGCGGATCGTCTGCTAGCGGCGACCAGGGCGTTGATGACACAGGTGCTGGAAACTGGAATGACGGTGCTGAATCCGGCGGCGATTATGACGCTGGCGGCGGCGGCGGAGGTGGCGACTTCGGTGGTGGCGGAGATTTTGGTGGAGGTGGAGGTGGCGGCGACTTCTAGGAAAAAAGAGAGCCCAGCGACGGCCGTCGCTGGGCTCTCTTTTTCTGATTATCGAGGCGACTTCATCGCGCTTGATTTTTCTCGACTCATCTCGTTCTGCAGGCGGCGGGCTTGCTCTTCCGCATTACCCTCATCGATCTCTGAGGCCGACACTCGCTTGATCAGGTCCGGCATCGCCGGAGTCATCGACACCCGTTCTTTCACGGCTGTCTTTTCCAGCGGTGGTGCCTGATCGGCTGTGTAGCTCTTCTCTTTCGCACCGGTCGTGGTGCAGCCGATCGATCCCAGGAGGGCACCGATCAAGCCGAGTGCAAAAATCCGTTTCATCGATCGCTCCCCCGCATGGATGGCCGGCGTTGCGCGGGCCGCGCGGCCGACGCTGGGCGTTCGTCCCGACCGCGTTCCAGCGCGGCCCGGTCGTCTCCACCTTCTCCCAACTTCGGCAACCTTGCAGTACGCAATGTGAACAACTCTTCGGCCTGGACTTCCAGGTCGTCTGCCTTTTGCAACAGGGCTTCATCGCCCTGATCGGAAGCGATTCGGCGAATCCGGCTGATCGCCTGGAGTCGCTCCAAGTAAATCCGATTCTCTTCTGCCCACTGTTTTTTGGTCAATTCTCTCGAAGATGCGATCGGCGCAGCCTTCGGTCCATCAGGAGAGGCACGATCCTTCGTGGTATTGGCTGGGGCGGGTTTTTTCCGTTCTCCCAGGAACACCCGTCGATACCAAGGCACGGAATTCGATGCAGGCTCGGTTTCTCCAGTCCCCGCGAAACACGCAGGCGTGGCCAAACCGAAGACCAGCAGTAGAGCACCTAGACGGCGCATTGGATTGTTCCCCTCGGAAAAAGCCGCTGCCCTCAACCCCCCGATCGAGGGCAGCGCAAATCATCTGGAGCCGATGCCAGAAGTCAACGAGCCCATGCCAGAAAGTAGTAGGAGTGTAAAGGTCAGTTTTTGAAAGTAGCCGCGTTCGTCAGAACGCGGAGGCTTTGCCCGCCCTCTGGCGAGTGTGGCTACCCCAAGTTCGACAAATCTGGCTGCATTAGCCTTCCTCTTCATCCACCCCAGCTTCTTCAGCCGTGCGGTATTTCGCGATGAGCTTTCGCAAGGTCGCACGGGCCAAGCCGAGTCGCCGGGAGGCGACCACGCGGTTGTTGCTGGTTTGACGAAGTACTTCATCCAACAATGCGGGTTCCACGCACTTGAGCATTTCGTCGTACAGTTCCGTCGGCTCGATTACCTGCGAACGTTCGCGGACCCAATCGCGGACAAGTGTTCCAATTCGCTCGGCGACAGTTTCCGCCCCTCCGAGGGTGGCGGGCGGCGGAAAATGTTCCGGCAGCAGTTGTCCGGTGCGGGCGACGATGGCCGCGTGCTCGAGTGCGTTCCGCAGTTCACGCACGTTTCCCGGCCAAGTTCGTGAACGCAGGTAATCCACGGTTGTTGTGGCGAGCGCTTTGCCGTTTCCAAAATGCCTCAGAAAGTGGTCGCACAATTGAGCGATGTCCTCGGGACGATCGCGAAGAGTGGGAAGGTGAACCTCGAACACATTCAGCCGAAAGTACAAATCGTGCCGAAATTGTCCGGCATTCACCTGCTTCATCAGGTCGGCATGTGTGGCCGCGAGTACGCGCACGTTGATACGCACGGGAGCCGTTCCACCGACCGGCATGACTTCCTGATGCTCCAGAACGCGAAGCAACTTCGCCTGGACTGGCAATGGAATGTCGCCGAGTTCGTCGAGGAACACGGTGCCCCCATCCGCGAGAGCGAGTAAGCCGGGCTTCGGTTGGCCCGCACCCGTAAACGCGCCTTTTACATGGCCGAACAATTCGCTTTCCACCAGGTTCGGATTCAGGGCTGCCACGTGAACGGGAAGGAACGGACGTTCGCGGCGAGCCGAGTGTCGATGAACTGCACGCGCGACCAGTTCCTTGCCCGTGCCGCTTTCTCCCGTAATGAGCACGCTGGCATCGGTCGGGGCGACCAGTGCAATCCGCTTGAACACCGCTTGCATGGCCAGGCTTCGGCCTACAAGTTCTTCCGGATCTGGCTCTAAGGTCGGCGTCGGCTCTTCCACGGGTCGTGCTCGGCTTCCCAGGGCTCGCGCGACGGTATCCAGGGCCTGGTTCAAGTCGAACGGCTTCGAGAGATAGTCGAACGCCCCTCCTTCAACTGCACGCACGGCTGTCGACAGATTGCCGTGAGCCGTGATGACGATGACGGGAGCATTGCTGGTGATTTCGCGAAGCCGGCCGAGAGCGTCCAGACCGTCCATTCCGGGTAGCCGAACATCAAGGATCACAACGTCCGGCTTGAGTTGCTTGGCAAGCGGGAAGGCCGCTTCCGCAGAGGCCGCTACACCCACGCGATGCCCTTGCCGTTCAAATGCTTTACGCAGCGACCAGGAAATCGCTTCCTCATCATCGACGATCAGAATAGTGGCGGACATGGTGTGGCCCTGAGAGATACCGTCAAGCTGGAGGATCGAGGCACGATGGTCAAGGGCTGGATCGGAAAGGCACACGCCTACCAGGGGGTTACTCACGCGCCTTCGCTGACGCTTCAGGCTCCTCGGGCGAAGCCTGAAGCGTGAGCGCAGGAACACCAAGAGTCATGCTTCCAGGCACGTCGGCAGATCATCGGTTGGCTCCGTGAAGATCAACAGATAGCCATCGGGATCGCGAATCGCGAACTCTCGGCGACCGTAGACATAGACCTCCGGTCCCCATTCGATGAACACCTGGTCGCGAATCTCCACGAACAGTGCTTGCACATCTTCAACGGCCAGATAAAGTTCGACTGTGCCAATTACCACCTCGATCCGCGTCTGATCCGTCGTAAAGAAACCGAGGCTGATCGAGTCGCGATCCAGGACGCAAAAAATCGGTGCCTCCTCCGGAAACAAGAGACTGATCCGGAACCCAAGCACACGCGAATAGAACGCGACCGTGCGACCCAGATCAAGCACGGGAAGTCGAGGGATGACGCCTTGGAGGAGGGCTGACATGAAGTGATCCAGGCCAGAGAGTGCACCGAAAGAGCGCAGTTCACAGGTAGAATAACGTCCTGGGACGTATGGCGGCAATCCCATTCAAGGAGACATTCGTGGACACCTTACGCTCTAAACTTGAGTTTCACTTTTTCTGCAATTGACCAGTTTGCTCGTGCGGGTTATGACGATGGATGGTTCGCGCGCTATTCCCACGCCAATATTGCGTGAAGGATCGTCGATGTGTGGCATCTACGCTGCGGTCGGCAAGCTCGAACCTGCCGTGTTCTCACGCATGGGGCAGGTTCTCGAGCATCGCGGGCCAGATGGCGATGGCCAATATCGTGATGGCCCAGTCTCGCTCGGGCACAGGCGTCTCTCGATCCTCGATCGCGAGGGGGGGCCAGCAGCCGATGCTGAGCCACGACGGGCGGCTCATCGTCGTCTTCAATGGCGAAATCTACAATCATCTCGAACTCAAGAAGCGATTTGAAGCCCGGGGACTGCTCTACCAGACTCGCTCCGACACGGAAACAATTCTTCATACGTATGCCACATATTGCAATGAATGCGTCCACGAACTCGACGGCATGTTCGCCTTCGTCCTGTACGATCGCGAACGCCGCATGCTCTTCGGAGCCCGCGACCGTTTTGGCAAGAAGCCACTCTACCCGACCGGGCTTCCGTTTGGCGACCTTGCATTTGCCTTCGCGTCGGAACTCAAGAGCCTCCGCAAGTGCCAGGACATCCAGGCTCGGCTCCATCTTTCGCCACAGGCACTTGCCGGCTAACTGACGCACGATTACGTCACCGGACAACACAGCATCTATGAAGGGATCGAGAACCTCGGGCCGGGATGTGCCTTTTCGTATGGCCTGCCAGGAAGCGAGGTGGAAGGGTTACGCCTGTGAAAGTATTGGTCGATTCCCGCCATCGGCGAGTGCGTTCCAGGCATTCCTTCCTTCGCCGAGGCATGCGAGCGGGTCCAAACTCTCTTGCATCAAGCCGTCGATCGACGAATGCTGGCCGATGTGCCCATTGGCGTGCTGTTGTCGGGCGGCTTGGATTCGTCAACAATCGCGAGTCTGATCGCTCGGTCCAATTACGGTCCATTCCAGACGTTCTCGATTGGATTCGAAGAAGCTTCATTCGACGAAACAGAACGTGCCGCGGAAGTTGCGCGGATCGTCGGCAGCGAACATTTCGCCCGGACATTCACCGCGAGTGAGTTTGTGCGGCAGGTGCCTATCCTCTCAGCGAGTCTGGATGAACCTTTCGCGGATCCGTCGATCTACCCGACGGCCGTCCTCTGTGAACTGGCGGCGGAGCATGTGAAAGTCGCGATGGGAGGCGACGGTGCGGATGAAGTTTTCGCGGGCTACGGCACGTTCGCGGCACTGAAAGCCGCAAGGTGGTACGAAAGGTTGGTACCGGGTTTCGTGCATCGAAACCTTGTGCAGCCGCTAACCAGAATGCTGTCGGATAGCGACAAGTACCTGCCGCTCTCGTTCAAGGTTGCCAGGTTTCTGCGAGGCACCCACGTGCCCGAGGCCATTCGGACCGCCCGCTGGATGGCTCCGTTTTCACCGGAACTCTTGCGAGAATTGACGCCGGACTTGCGTGAACTGCAGACGGACGAGGAAGCATTCATTTCAGTTGCGAACGCCATCGACCGATCGCTCGAATTCTTCCAGCGGACGTATCTCCCGAACGACATTCTTGTGAAGATGGACCGGGCGAGCATGATGCATTCGCTCGAAGTCCGTTCGCCATTCCTCGATACAGCCCTGGTCACCTATGTGAACTCGCTGCCCAGTAATTTCAAATTCCGCAAAGGCGTCCAGAAGCACATACTCCGCGAAGCGGTTGTTCGCGGAAAACTGCTGCCCGAGAACATCGTCCGGCGACGGAAGCAAGGGTTTGCCATGCCCGTGGCTCGCTGGATGCGCGTCGAGTTACAATCGTATTTCCGTGAAGTGGTCATCGACGCCTGGCCACCAACACTTGACATGTTCGACCGCAGAGTGATTCAACGGCTCTGGAACGAACACACGAATCGCGTCGAGAATCGCTACAAGGAACTCTGGGCTTTGTTTGCCCTCGCGCAGTGGGAAAACTTCCGCGATCGGTATTCGGCAACTGAGTCCAGCGATGTGCTTCCATTCCAGACGCAAATGCTTCGCCGCACGGCATAGCTTCGGTAGGTTTCCTTCGTTGAAACAGCTCACAACCGCCCGGGCCCGTTCCGTAAAAAGGAGGGTAGAGAGCTTGCACCCATTTGGACCGATGAAGCGTGTCCCTGTAGCCACGTCCGACCAGCCACTGTCGGATCTTCTTGACCGTTGAAGCTCATCCCGCACTTGCTCCATCAATCGCACCAGAAGAATCTCCTGTATGGCACGCCTCCTTGTGCCAGGCAGAATCGCCGATTTATCCCATGCTCCACCCCGAAGTTTTAGCTGTGACCAAGTACTAGCCTTCCAGCAGGTGATTCTTCGAATTCGGTTCAAGCCGCCTGATGAGCCCGCAGTTTTCTCCGCAACGCAAACGCCCCTGCCATCGCCAAGCCGGTGAGGGCGGTTACGATCGAAGCGGGCTCCGGTGTTTGGACGGTGGGTCCCAGGCCTGGATCGGGCGGTTCCGGCTCGCCGAGTCCGCCTTGACTGGGCACGCCGAATGGTTCGGGAGGAGTGTTCGGATTCGTAAGCCCAATTTGAGGCGGGAAATAGGCCAAGCTGATTGAGGGTGCGGCAATGGCCAGCGCCAGGGCCATCACACCGAATTGAATTCCACGACGGGACATAATTGGACTCCTTCGTGCCCCGCAGCCGATCACCGAGCTTCCGTGCCGAGGCAATTGTTCTGATCGTCCTGATAAACATCGATCGTGCAACGATTGCTCTCCCGCCGGAAGAATTGTTGAATTCAGAAGGTCTTGCGCGACGGACACGCGGATTATGCTGGGCAAGACAAAAGCGCAGCCCCATAATCGTTCAGGTCCACCACAATCTCGCAGTTCCCGTACTTCGCCGAGCTTGCTGCGACGAAGAAAAAAAGCCTCGTGGTGAATCGAATTCTCCCTGCAGTCACGCCTTCGAGGGCTGAGCAGGACACGCGAGGCGATTGGTACGCGAACATTGCCCGGAGGGCGAGTTGATGAAGCGCACATTGTTTGGCTTGGGTTGCACGCTGGTATTGCCGTGCTCTTTGCTAGCCCAGGATCGAGCCCCAGCAGCCCGACTTGGAATCCCGGCGGCAATCACCATCCGGGCCCAATCCCCTGGAGTCGAGCCCGCGGCCGCCTTCGAGATTCCAAAGGCAATGCCCAAGGGAACGGTCGCGGAGCTGCCCTCCGTGCCATCTCCCTTGCCTCTGCCTGGAACTCCTCCGCTTCCGGGCGGCCCTGCTGGCCCTTTGCCCCCGGGTGCTATTACCGGCCCCATGCTGAGCGTACCTCCGGGCACGATTTATGGCCCGCCGATCCCGTCTGGTCCAGTCACCATGATGGACCCAGTCCTCAGTGGAGGCTCGGCATGCCCGATGGGAGGCTGCCAGACCCAAACGAACTGGTATGTCGGCATGGAAGCGCTCTTGTGGCAAGTTAACGGCTACACGGTGCCACCGCTTGTCACCACAGGCCCTTTCGGCACAAGTGGAATTATTGGCAACGGAGATGTCAGTGTCTTGTCCGGTGGGGAGACGATGGAGACGAACCCTCGCTATGGCGGCCGCCTGACGCTCGGATATTGGTTCTCACCCTGCTGGGCGGTTGAACTCAACGCATTCTTCACTCGCTCGAACGAAACGACCTTCACGGCGGACACGGGAACCGTGGGCGATGCGGATCTCGCACGTCCCTTCTTCAGCATGAACTCGCAAGGCGAGAATGCCGAGCTCGTCTCGCGGGCTGGCGTGTTCAGCGGCACGGTTAATGTTTTAACTCGAAGCAATTTGTACGGCGGCGAATTAAACGCTCGACGACACTGGTGGACCGATCCGATCAACAGCCTCGATTTGATTGCCGGTTTCCGCTACCTGAATTTGGAAGAGGAACTCGAAATCACCGAGAGTTCGACGGGATTGCCTGGGGGCCCGGTTCCGGGCATCTCGCGGTCACTCACGGATTCCTTCAAGACCAGCAACAATTTCTATGGCCTGCAGATTGGTGCCATCTACCAGTACGCATACGGTCCCTGGAACGTGGAATTGCGAGCGAAGATTGCCGCCGGTATGAATCGGAAATACGCGAGTATCAATGGCTCAATCACCCAGCTTGCCGGTGGAGCACCGCCGGATCAGGTTGGAGGCATGCTGGCGCTCAGCAGCAACATCGGCGAACAGCGGAAGGATCAGTTCGCGTTCTTGCCGGAAGCCGGAATCAATATCGGTTACGACATCACCTCCCGGCTGCGGGTCTCCGGAGGCTACACGCTGATGTACATTAACAATGTCGTTCGACCGGGCGATCTGATCGACCGCGTCATCGACGAAAACCTTTTGCCGGACTGGCCAGCCCAACCGCCGGCGAGCAGTGTCCGTCCGCTACCGAGATTCGAATCGTCCAACGTGTGGGTGCAAGGCATTAGCCTGGGCCTGCAATATAAGTGGTAATGATCGAGTTTGCTCCCACCACTTCATCGGTTTGCCGAAGCGGTTGGTGATGGCGATCGCTGCGATCAGAGTGGCAAACAAACTTGCGGTGCGAACGGCCCTGGCAGCAATGTCGAATGGGCCGTTCCACCGCGATTTCGTTTCCGAGTCGAGCCTGTGCACGAGCGTCTCGAGGGCGCTGTTGAACAATCCCGCGACGAACACCCAGCGATTGCACATCCGAATCACACACCATTCCAACGCCACGCTTGATTCCGCAAAAGGTTTCGTGGAACGGATCTCGCCAGGATCGCCGAACTTTCCCTGTGGCGATCGACGGATGAACGATCGCAGGTGGTTCTTCGATCCTTTTTTCAGCATCTCATCTCGACTAGATTCGCGGGAGACGAACGTCCCGCTAAGATGGGCGATGCCTTCACCCCAGGATCCACATGGCTCGACTCACCGCTCCGCCTCGTCTCGCATTACGCTGGACTCACAACATTAACGATCATGTCATCGCGATCGGCTGGTCCCCCAATGGCTCGACGGTTGCCGTCGCTTCGGTCGCCGGCCCGGTTTTCCTACTCGACGTTGCCAGCGGCACGATCAATTTCCAACTCTCAGGTCACGGTTTTGGCACGACTGATCTCGCCTGGAGTCCCGATGGCAAGCGATTGGCAACCTCGGGGCAGGACGGGAAAGTTCGATTGTGGAACCCGGCAACAGGCGAGATTCTGTCGGAACTCGAAGGCGGTGCAACGTGGGTGGAACATCTGGCGTGGTCTCCGAAGGGTGAATTTCTTGTTTCGGCAGCCGGTAAAAAGCTTCGTTTATGGAACTCCGAGGGTTCCCGGGCCCGAGCTTACAAGGACTCATTGAGCACGATCGCGGCAATTGATTGGTCCCCACGCGGAAAAGAGATCGCAGCCGCGGGATACGGAGGAGTATCGCTTCTTCGCCCGGACGCGGATGAACCGGTGAATCAATTTCCATGGAAGGGCTCGTTGCTCACGCTCGCCTGGTCGCCCGACGGTAAGATGCTGGCCGGTGGTGCCCAGGATTGCTCCGTCCATTTCTGGTATGTGAAATCAGGCAAAGATCTGGAGATGGCCGGCTATCCCAACAAAGTGCGGGAACTTTCGTGGGATTCCACGAGCCGTTTCCTGGCGACAGGCGGTGGCGAGGCGGTGACCGTATGGGACTGTTCGGGAAAGGGCCCGGCAGGATCAAAACCGCTAACGTTCGAGTTGCACGAAAAGCCGATTTCCGCTCTCGCATTTCAAAACCGCGGGCCCTTCCTCGCGTCGGCTGCTCCCGATGGCAAGCTTGCAATCTGGTACCCGGAGGGAGCCAAAAAATTGCAGTGCGCTATCGAGTTCAACGAAGCCATCTCGAAGCTGGCCTGGTCGGCGTCCGATGGTCGACTGTTGGTCGGCGGCGAAAATGGAGCAGTCGGAATGTATTCGGTTTAATCCGGCTACTCGTGCCTGCCCAAGTTCTTGCGCTGTACGTCGATCAACTCCGATACTTGACCCGCATCCAAAACATGCGATAAGGCTCCACTGCCCTTGCGGAGTTTGAGTGTCATTTCTTCCTCGAATAGCGGCACGATCCCGTAAAAATTGATGACCTTCTCACCCACGCGCAGCTTTTGAAACTCGGTTGGAAACAGGACTGGCTCATCGACCAGCCAGCCCGAGAATTGCGTGTTGGACGCGAAGGGTTGCGGCGGATCGCCATTCGGGATCGTGTGGCCAAGCCCGAGCCACGACTCATGCTGATGCGGCAGACGGGCCAATCGCTTCAGCCAACGGATCGGCCAATAATTTGACTCGTCGCGAAAGGTTGTCGGATCAAGCGACCAATCGGTCGGCAGGCAAAGAAGTAGCTCGGCAAATCGCAGTTCCGGTACGAGCGCCAAGTCATCGGGGTCCTCGATCGGAACCCTCATCGCACGTTCGCTCATTCCGCAAGTGAGCAGCGTGAAATACGGTCGCTCTTCACGTGGGCCGATCACGAGGATGTCCACGTGGACGATGTCCGGGGCCACCTCGTGAAGGACGTTGGTCACCGGGCCAACGTGCTGGACGATGTGCTTGCTGATCGCGTCGATGTATTCTTCTTCGGACATAGTGAAGATGATATTACGCGAGTGCCACGGCCAACTGGTAGGGATTCATACCACTCGAGGGTGCCTGATCGCCGAGCAGGCTCAGCTCGTCTTCGTTGTTCACATGACGCACGTCGCGAACACCCTCCGCGACCAGGCGGCCATGAGCGACCAACCGTTCTTCTTCATCGAGTCCAATCAGGATCACGGACACCGCAAAACCCTGCCGCCGCAGGCTGCCGAGCGTCGTCGAGGTCTCCACCTTTACATCCGGCAGGATGGCGATAACAGTCGCATCTCTCGGCAAACGTGGCGTGACCTCAAGAACCAATCGGGCGAAGCTGAGACCATCGGTGAATTCGAGACGGGCCAAGGCCTCGCGAATTTGCTGGAATTGTTCGATGCCCCGACGCGTTTCGACCACGATGGGGCGCAACCGGCTGCTCTCCTCGTCGGCTTCGCCTTCTCGTCGCGCGGCATCACGAGTTTCGTAACCCGCTTCTTCTTCGTCCGTACCACGCTGAGATTGAACGTGATAACGATATAGGTCCGCGGCATCGCGTCCGTTGCTGGCCAGTCCGATCTGCTGATTCAACATTGTGACCGCATAGGCGATCGAGCAGGCTGTCGTCACGACCAGATCGGAACGAAAGGGCTCGCCGCGTGAAGAATAGCCGTCCTTGTGAAAGTCCACCAAAATGCTTGCGCCGGCGAGAGTCGTCGGATCGAAGACGCGACACTGCAACTCGCCCGTTCGCGCCGTGGCTCGCCAGTGGACCCGTTGCAGCGGATCGCCGACCTGATAGGGCCGAACGCCTGCATTTCGAGTGGGATCCTCGTAGAGTCGCCTGGCCACGTTCACTTCGCCGATCGGCCGTTGCGAAGCAAAGTCGTACTTCGGCAACGGGAGCACCTTGGGCAACACCATCAAGAAAAATGGCTTAGCGACGATTCGGTGCCGACGATGCAGTCCGAAAAGATCGCCGGTTTCGAGCAGCGTCGGGCCAAGCTGGTAGTAGCCACGGGTATCGCACTCGAGCACATATTTGAGAACCGTTGCTCCTCCGCCACGGATGGCGCAGAGTTTCATCCGACGTCCGGTAATCCGCAGTCGCGGTGGTTTCTGTCGCAGGTACTGTTCGGGAAACAGATCCTCGATCAAGACCCACGCGACCCGCGTGTTCCCCGAGTTCGTGATCCGAACTCTCATCTCGACGGTGGCCCCGACTTCAACCGGATCGGTTGCCACACATTCGCGAGTGGCATCCAACGACCCCACCCACTTCTTGGCCAGATACCGGCTGAGAATGAGCACGCCGATGAGTACGTACATCGCAAACGCAAGCAAGCCCGCCTGAAGAACCAAGGCGGCGAGCAGGACGATCGCAAGCAGGACGAAGAGACGACGCATTTTTTACTGTTAATACGCGAGACTCACCCCAACTCCACTACATCCCCCGGACTCGGCACGGACACGTCCTCAAAACCGAGTTCGAGCAACGATGTAGCGAGTGCCTCGGCCTGCTCGCGTTCGCCATGGATGAGCCGGACTTTGCCGACCTTGCCCACCAGCGGTGATAGATAGGTCAAAAAGTCCTCGCGATCCGCGTGGCCGCTGAAGCCATCGAGATGCACGACTTCGATCCACTTGTTGAACTCCTTGCCGAGAAACTTCACCGTTGGCGAGGCTTCCAGCAAGCGACGGCCCGTTGTCCCCTTGGCCTGATAGCTGACCAGGATTACCGTGCATCGTTCGTCGTCGACGTGCTCTTTCAGGTGGTGCAGAATTCGACCGGCATCGCACATGCCGCTCGACGCGATCACGATGCACGGGTCCGGTCGGCGACTGACCCGAAGCGAATCCTCGAATTCGCGGATGTAAGTCACCACATCCCCGCCAAGAATGCCGGTGCCGTCTTTCAGCATCTGCTGCCCCTCGGCATCCAGACATTCGGGATGATCCTCGTAGACCCGCGTGATGTTCGCGGCAAGTGGACTATCGACATAGACGGGCACATGCGGAATGGTCCCATCCAGAATACCACGGTGGATGAAGTGAATGATGAGTTGGGTTCGGCCCAAGCTAAAGGCCGGGATGAGCACCTTGCCGCCACGTGCGATCGTGCGGTTGATCGCTTCGATCAACTTGCGCGAAGTCTCCGCAATCGGTTCGTGGGTGCGGTTGCCGTAGGTGCTCTCGCAAACCAAAACGTCCGCAGCGGGAATCGGGGCCGTGTGCTTCAAGAGTGGCAGACTGCGCCGACCAAGGTCACCCGTGAACGTGAGGGTGTGCGGATCGCCACCCTCGCGATCGATCTGGACATGGACGACGGCCGAGCCAAGCACGTGGCCGGCTTCCAGGAACTTGAAACGCATCCCACGCCGGAGTTCTCGGAATCGGTCGTAGCCGATTGCTGTCACTTGGCCCAGTAAGGTGTCGACATCGGCTCGCGAATAGAGAGGCTCGACATACGGCTCTGCGTATTTCCGTTGAATGTTCAGGTGGGCAGCATCTTCTTCCTGGATCTTCGCTGAATCGACCAGCATCACGGCTAGTAGATCGCGCGTGGCGGGCGTGCAGAAGATCGGGCCGTCAAACCCGTTGCGAATTAGCGTCGGCAGGTTGCCGCAATGGTCGATATGGGCGTGAGATAGGAGAACCGCGTTGATCTGCTTCGGTTGAAACGGAAAACTGGCGTTGCGTTGGTGCGATTCGCTTCTGCGACCCTGAAACAGGCCGCAGTCGAGGAGGACCTTGGTCGAGCCGGCTTCCACTAGATGCATGGAGCCGGTGACGACTTGGGCTGCACCCCAGAAGGTAATCGTAGGCGTAGCGTGGGCGTGAGCGATTGCGTGGGACGTCATCTCTTCATTCTAGGTGGTCGGACATGACTTTGTTTAGGGTTCGAGGCAATGGCTCGAACGAACCTGGCGATTGCATTCCGTTCGAGCCGTTGCCTCGAACCCCAGACGGCTTCCTGCTACTTGAAGTGTTTCACAATATGATCCGTCGCGTCGAACAAATAGAACACGGCCCCCACGTGTGTCGCATTCAACCAAACGATTTTTTGCTTGCCCGTCGCCTCCCACAAAGCCCTGGCGGCACTCGGCGGCACGATATCGTCGTTGCTCGCGGCAATCATCAGCAGGTTGCGTTTCTTGAGGTTTTCAGCGTAGGTGATCGGATCGGCTGGAGCGATGGCCTTCTTCAAGCCCGCCTTGTCGCCGCCGAAGTACGCCAGCACGCCCAGGTACTGCTTGGCTTGCGGATGATCCCAGTACGCATCGACAAGCCCTCCCCCGCCGAGGAGTAGGGATACGTTGTTCAATCGCGGTTCGGCCGCGGCGGTAAGGGCCGCCATGAAACTTCCCAGGCTTGTGCCGTGAATGCCGAGTTTCTTGGAGTCGATTTCCGGCCGCGAGGCCAGCCACGCAACCGCACAGCGGTTATCAAGCACGGTTTGGCGAATTCTTTCCAGCGTTTGCGTCACATCCGGAGAGAGTAGCCGCACCTTGCCATCGGCCGGTCGGCGTGGACCGTAATAGGGCATTTGTACGCAAAGACCCGCGATTCCTTGCGTTGCGAGTATGGTCGCGATACCTCGTGAAACAATCTGGCTCCCATCGAGAATGTCGAGAATAATCACGCCTGGGAATGGTCCCTTCCCCTTGGGTAAAAAATACTCCGCGTGGACGGTGTTGTTTTCCTCGTATTTCGTTTTCACGGGTGAAGGAAAGGTCAACGAATAAATCTCAATGCCGCTTACCACCAGATCGCGCTGCGGCTTGAGTTGATAGTCGAACTCCCTCGGCTCCAGGCGATAACGCTCGACCACGTCCTTCTGGTCGTCAACGGCCTTGAAGGAGACCTTTCCCTTCTCGAGCGGCTTGAGTTCCGCGAGGGCCGGGAAAGCGAACAACAGTGCAACGAAGAGTGTGCGGACAGCCATCACGAGTATCCGAAAGGGGATCGCTGGAGGTATTATGGCGAATTGGAGCGAAGATCGCGAGGGAAATATGGACGAAGGCGCATCATGTGGGAAGAGACCTCTGGTCTGTCTCATTCGAACCATCCGATCCAACCCGGACAGACCAGAGGTCTATCCCCATGAAAAGGGGAACCACTCTCACGTATCCCGGACAGCCGCATTGGTCAGATGCAGAAATACTTGCTCCAAATTCGGCTCGCTCGATTCGAGATCAAGTAGTTCGATGTCGAGTTCGCGAAGTATCGCGATGAGCCGCAGGGTTGTTGCCTTCACATCAGTCGATGACAGCCTCAGCGCATCGCCCTCGGAGGATACGACCTTAACTCCCTCCAATTTTCCCAATCGCTCGGCCAGCGTCGCTGTCGGACCGTTTACTCGCACTGTCAGCGAGCCGGGGAGCAGTCGCAACAGGTTTTCTCGTTGATCGGAGGCAATCACCCGGCCGTGATCGACAATCGCAATCCGGGGACATAACGATTGCACCTCTTCCATGTAGTGGCTGGTGTAAACCACCGTCGTGCCGGATGCGTTCAAGGAACGTATTTCCTCGAACAGGTGATGCCGCGATTGCGGATCGACGCCGGTGGTCGGCTCATCGAGAAACAGGAGTCGCGGTCGATGCACGACCGCCACGCCGAGGTTCAGCCGGCGTTTCATACCCCCTGAAAACGTTCCGACCCGATCGTCGGCCCGATCACGGAGGGCCGTGAACTCGAGAATTTCATCCACACGGGTTTGCAGTTCTTTGCCTCGTTGACCATAAAGTTTCCCGAAGAAAGCGAGGTTCTCGCGTGCGGTGAGTTCTTCGTACAGGGCCAAATCTTGCGTCGCTAGTCCGATCAGAGGTCGTAGCGTGTGGTCCCTGCGATCGAGGGGCCTGCCGAACAGACGAGCACTTCCCGAAGTGGGATCGAGTAGGCAGGCCAGGATACTCAGGAGCGTGGTTTTGCCGGCACCGTTCGGGCCGAGCAGGCCGAACATTTCTCCTTCTTCAACCTGAAGAGAGATGCCTCGCAAAGCCTCGATGGCTCCGTAGGTCTTCTGAATGCCGTTGACTTCCAGCACAGTGGACATGCTGGATGAGATAGGGAATTCGCTAAGGATATTTTGTCAATATTGACTACCAGTTGGGAAGCGTCCTTGAAAGGCGGTCGGCTCGCCAGTTATAAATGTCGCATTCGACCTTCATGGCACGACATTCGCCATGTATACTACATTTCTCAAAACCCACTCCAGGCTGGCAGTGATTCGAGCATGGATTCTTATCAATCACCGCCCGAATCGCCACAACCTTCGCAGCACCCGACCCTGCGACACGATCTGTTCACGGCCGTTTTGCTACCGATCGGCGCGATTGCAGGCATCATTTTCACGTTCGCGCTGCTAACGACCGAGCGATTGGTGATACCGGGGTATACTGGGGAACATTCTTCAGACCGGGTGAGCTTTCTGGATCTTCATCTTGGAACAACGGACACGGTTCACCACTATGTGTGGGGCATCGGCTTTCTGGCGATATTTTCGGGGGTAGGAACAGTTCTCGGATTTCTCGCCGGCAAGGGCATGGGCCGTCTGACGCATTGGAAAACCTGAAGACTTTAGCTCTACCAGTCGCTTTCAACTCAAGAGGCTTGAGTGAATCTACGTCAATTAGCTTACTTGCTTCCAGCTCTAATCACTTCGCCGACTCTGGCGGACTGGTCGCAGTTTCGTGGGCCGGCCGGCCAGGGCATCAGTCCGGAGAAGGGCCTGCCGACCACTTGGAGTACCACTGAAAACATGGTTTGGAAGACCGATCTTCCAGGCGGCGGCAATTCCTGTCCCATCGTCGTCGGCAACAAGATCTATCTGACCACATATACCGGCTTCAACGAGCCTGGCTCACGAGCCGGGACCATGGAAGACCTCAAGCTCCACTTTGTCTGCCTCGATCGAGACAGTGGAAAAGTACTGTTCAAGAAGGACGTCCCACCCAAACTACCTGAGCAGGTCACCATCCGCGAGGGACACGGCTACGCATCCGGCACGCCGATCGCGGACAACGAACGAATCTACGTCTCCTTCGGAAAGACGGGACTGTTCGCCTTCGACCATGCCGGCAAGCAACTTTGGCAGGCAGACATCGGTGAAGGGCTGAACGGCTGGGGTTCCTGCCCATCGCCGATCCGGTTCAAGGATCTCGTAATCGTCAACGCGAGCGTCGAGAGCGAGAGTTTGATCGCCTTCCATGCCAAAACGGGCAAGGAAGTCTGGCGAGCGAAGGGGATCAAGGAATCCTGGAATACGCCGATTCTGGTCGAAACCGCTGAAGGCAAGACGGAACTGGTACTCGCCATGGTGGGAAAGGTACTGGGTTTTGATCCCATTTCGGGAGATCAACTCTGGTCGTGTGCCACGGACATCGGCTGGTACATGGTGCCAAGCCTGATTCACGCCGAGGGAATCGTCTATTGCGTTGGCGGTCGAACGGGAGGTGGCCTGGCCGTGAAAGTCGGCGGGCGTGGCGATGTGACCAAGACTCATCGCGTCTGGACGATCAAGAAAGGCTCGAACGTGACATCGCCGGCCTTACACAATGGGCACATGTATTGGATGCACGAGAACAACGGCATCGCCTATTGTGCCGAGTTGACGACCGGGAAGATCGTCTACGAGGAGAAGATCGATCGGATCGAACAAGTGTACGCGTCCTCGGTCCTTGCGGATGGGAAAATTTACTACGTTTCGCGGACCGGCAAGACGATCGTGTTGGCCGCCAAACCATCGTTCGAAAAACTGGCCGTGAATGAACTCGGCCGGGCGGGGATGTTTAACGCCAGCCCAGCGATCGCCGATGGCAAGCTCTTCATTCGCTCCGAGAAGACGCTCTACTGTTTCGGCAAGAAGCCCTAAGCCTTCCGGTCTGATTGTCCACGTTCGTACAATGCCGGAATCATTCCGGTCCGATCATCCTGGTGCCCCCCCCATGATTTGTGTCAGCATCGTACAGGAATCCCGGCGACTTGCACTGGCCGACATGTTGAACGCGGCGATGCTGGGAGCCGACCTCATCGAAGTCCGGCTCGACAAATTCGACAAAGACGCCAATCTCGCGGAACTCGTGTCCGCTCGCCGTAAGCCGATTCTTTTTTCTTGCCGTAGGCCACGAGATGGCGGCGAATGGGCCGGTGCCGATGACGAGCGACTGATCCTGTTGCGATCCGCCGTCATGGCCAAGGCCGATTATGTCGAACTCGAGTTGGACGTTGCCGATCAGGTCCGTCCGTTCCCCGGCTGCCAACGCGTGATCTCCTACACGAACCTGGAGGGGACTCCGAAGGATATCGACGCGATTTACAAGCAACTGCAAACGAAGAAGCCCGACGTCATCAAAATCACGTGCATGGCACGCACGATCGAGGAGGCCTGGCCGCTCGTTCAACTGCTGAACAAGCCACCCGTGCCGACCGTGGTCATGGGGATCGGCCCGGCTGCATTGATTCTGGCGATGGTCGGATGCAAGATCGGCTCTCCGTGGATCTCTGCGGCAAT
Organism: Gemmataceae bacterium; assembly: GCA_009691845.1. Lineage (GTDB taxonomy): Bacteria > Planctomycetota > Planctomycetia > Gemmatales > Gemmataceae > SIAJ01. The sequence goes on along the minus strand of SIAJ01000005.1, from coordinate 6,997 downwards.
CGAACGGGGGATGGAGGCATATCCCGGCCAACCGACCATTAGCGACGTGAACGACGTGTATCGTTGTCGCGATATTACCAAGAAGACTCGCTTCTTCGGCGTCGTGGGCGAAGGGGAGATCGCTCGAGTAACGGCCGGCCTGTTCAACGCCGCCTTCGCTCATCTCGAATCGCCGAACCGCGTGTTGCCGGTGCAGATGGGGAATCGCAAGCACTTCAAGCAAATCGCGGATGCGGTTCGCATGCAGGGCGTGTTTCTTGAAGAGGATGCCTTTGAAGGGCTCCATGAGATCGCGATGTACGACGACTCGTCACGTGTTCCCACGCTGGCTGCCGACGGCCTGATCCCGGCAGAAGGGGGCTGGTCGGCGTTTAACACGCTTGGCAACGCGGCGACCGCCGCACTCGAAGCAACGATGAAAGAACGCGGCAACGATGGTTCTCTGAAGGGCCGTGCCGTCTTGCTGGCCGGTTGTGGACCGTTAACACGAATGGCTGCGCTTGCACTGAAAGCACGCGGAGCCTCACTCATCTGGGCCAGCAAGAACAAGGGGGCCGCGGCGTCGATGAGCCAATCCTTCGGCGGCCGACAACTCATGTGGGAAGCGATTTACAACACCAGCCACGACGTTCTGGTGGTCGGTCGTGACGGTGCGAGAGACCCGCTCGACGATGGCCAAACGCTGCCACTTCATCCGGGCTATCTCAAGTCCAGCATGGCTGTGATCGATCTGACGGCCGGCATGCGGCCGACCAAGATGCTGAGGGAAGCAGCGTCGCGGGGTTGTGCCGTGGTGTCTCCCGCCCGACTGCGGATCGAACGGGTTCGCGAGCACGTTCGCAAACTCGGCGGCGAAGTGCCGTTCGAGATGCTTCAGGAAAAACTGGCAGCCTGGATGCCGGAGGATTGAGTGCCGAGCGTGATGTTCGCCAACCTCTTCGCTGCGCTTCACTGGCCGAGCATCACTGGCTCACTGGCTCTGATCAATATCGCACTCGCCGTCGCGACCATTTCTTGGATTCTCGCCATCAAGCGTGAGCCGACTTCCGCGCTTGCCTGGTGCCTGCTAGTTCTGTTCGTCCCGTTTCTCGGCTGCTTTCTCTTTGTCCTCTTCGGCTATCAAAGCGTCCATGCGCCCATTCGGAAGAAACGCCGACACGCTGCGGAATTTCGCGCTCGAGGGGCCGGGGTCGATGAACGCTCGGATCACGTCGGCTACGAGGGCCTGGCTGGGCTAGCCGTCCGACTCGGCGCTCAGCCCGCAACCATCGGCAATGCGGTGACGGTGTACGACACGGGAGCCGAGACCTACGAAGCGATGCTCGACTCCATTCGGCAGGCGAAGCACCACGTCCACCTGCAATTTTTTATCGTCCGAAGCGATGAGTCCGGCATTCGATTCATGCAGGCATTGGCCGAGCGAGCACGGAACGGCGTTGAAGTTCGTTTCTTGTTCGACGCGGTCGGGTCCTGGAGTCTGAAACGATCTGTCGTTGACATCCTAACCAGTGCAAGCGGTCAGGCACGTCCCTTTCGTACCTTGTCGAATCCTTTGCGTCGGCGACTCCAGATCAACCTTCGTAATCACCGGAAGATCCTGGTCGTTGATGGCCGGGTCGGCTTCACGGGCGGATTCAACCTGGGCGACGAATATCTTGGCAAGAACCCGTTCTTCGGACCGTGGCGGGACACCTTCATCCGCGTCGAAGGACCGGCCGTCGCAGGCTTGCAGCGTGTCTTCACGGAAGATTGGGACTTCTCGGCTGACGAAGAGTTGACGACGGATGCGTACTTCCCAGTCGTGCCGCCAATGGGACCTTCGACCGTGCAAGTCGCGTGGTCTGGTCCCGACCAGGACAGCAAGATGATCCGCGAAGTTTATTTCGCGGCCATCATGCGCTCTCGAAAACGAGTCTGGCTGACGTCGCCATATTTCGTTCCGGATGCGGGCATACTCGACGCTCTCTGTCTGGCAGCCCATCTCGGTCGCGATGTCCGTGTGCTCTGCCCGTTCCGCCCCGACAAATGGCTGGCACTCCTGGCTGCGAGATATTATTGGGCCGAACTGCTGCGTGCGGGCGGAAAGGTGTATCAGTACACGAACGGCTTCATTCACGCGAAGACATTGCTGATTGATGATGAGTGGGCCTCGGTTGGCACGGCTAACTTCGACAATCGCAGCTTGCACCTGAACTTCGAGGTGACTTGCCTGATCGAATCCCCCGACGTTCAGGCCGAACTGGAAAGGCAGTTTCTTCGCGACCTGGAAGTATCGATTCGTCTGGATCCCACAGTCTTTGCGAGAAGGCCCTATATCTCGAAGATGGCGGAGAACGCCAGCCGGCTGCTGTCGCCGATTCTGTAACACCCCAATTTTGCATCGTGGCAAAGCACATCACGAATCGAAATCATTCTGGCAGATTGAGTGCGGCGGAGGAATTCTTGGATTCATTCGTGTTGAGATGTGCAAATAGTCGGCACACGAAGTGTGCCGACTACGATTGTGGATTATCCAATATGGTGAATAATCCGTTCCGCGAATGCACTGCTAGTGGCCCCGTCTTTGTCGGTGTAGCCGGGGAACTGGCGGGCGATGTCGTAAGTCACATGCAACTTCTTGCCTGGGCCGGAATGGGCGATCTCTTCGCTTTCGGCAAAGGTCTTCTCGACGGCCTTGTTCACCAACTCCGCTGCCTCGAACCACTGCAGATACTCGAGAAGCAACGCACCTGAAAGTAGCACAGCACCCGGGTTGGCCAGGTTCTTGCCAGTGTACTTCGGGGCTGTACCATGCGTGGCCTCGAACATCGCGGCCCGATCGCCGATGTTGGCACCGGCCGCGAGACCGATGCCGCCCGTGAGAGCGGCAACTGCATCCGAAAGGTAATCGCCGTTCAAGTTCGGCGTGGCAATCACGCTGTAATCCTCGGGGCGAAGCTGAATCTGCTGGAACATGCTGTCGGCAATGCGGTCCTTGATGACGACCTTGCCCGCCGGGGCTTTGCCGCCGAAGTCCTTGTAGACTTCATCTTCGGTCACGATCTTGTCGCGGAACTCGGCCTTCGCCAGTTCATAGCCCCAGTCCTTGAACGCCCCTTCCGTGAACTTCATGATGTTGCCCTTGTGGCACAGCGTCACGCTCGGCAGTTTCTTGTCGATGGCGAACTGGATGGCCATCTTGATGAGCCGCTTGCTGCGTTCGGGCGAAATCGGCTTGATGCCGATACCGGCCGAGTCCATGAGGACGTCTGGCCCGTAACCCATTTCACGCAGGAACGCGACGACCTTTTTGGCTCGATCGCTGCCGCTCTTGAACTCGATGCCGCAATACACGTCTTCGGTGTTCTCGCGGAAGATGCACATGTCCACCTTGTTCGCGTTGCGGTTCGGGGCATCGACCCCCTTGTAGTAACGCACGGGCCGCACGCAGGAATACAGATCGAACTTGAAACGCAGGAAGACGTTGATGGAGCGGAAACCGCCGCCGATGGGCGTGGTGAGTGGCCCCTTCAGTCCCAGGCCGTAATACTCGAAAGCCTTCAGTGTGTCGTCAGGCAGATAGAGCTTGCGCTGCTCTTCTTCGCTGAGAGTGGCAACCTGCTCGTCTTTCACGTCCGGCTTGTAGAGGTTCCGGGCCGCGTCACCCGCGTGTACGTCAAACCACGCCAGCTTCTTTTTGCCGCCATAGGCCTTCGTGACGGCCGCATCGAGAACCTTCATGGCCACCGCGGAAATCCCCGGTACTCCATTCACGTCGGCCCCGATGCCGTCGCCGCGCAACATGCAGACGATCGGGTCGTCCGGGAACTTCCAGGTGCCGTTCTGATTGACAGCACGGGTGCCAGCAGTGGGAGCGATCAGTTTGTCGTAAGTCGGTGCGGTCATGGGTGACGAGAGCCTTCAGGAGGGTTCGTGGCGTTAGCGGGAAGTTTATGATTCGAGCCCCGTTATGGCGAGCATGGTCCTATTGCTCAATTGGGGGATTCGTGGGACAATTCTTCTCCCTGGCATGGAGGCCGTCCGCGTGATCCATTCGTTCTTTTGGCGCAAGCTCCTCGTACGCAGCGGCTTGGCCCGACTCATTCCGTCCGTTCGCCGGCAACTTCGCGGAGCCGACGACGCGATTGCCCGTTACAGCGATCGCACTCTTGCCGTTCCGTACGCGGAACTTGAAGACTTCGCGCTCCTCCCGGCGATCCACACGCCGGACTCCATCGACTTCGTACTCGGTTCGCCCCGGTGCGACATCTCAATGAGCTTGGGTCGTAGCTTGAATGAACGGCGACCCATCCCTCCTTGGGGCCTGCTCGAATTGCGATCCGACCTGGCGGCTGAGTTTCAGTTGAACCACGGCGTCGAGCACGATCCGAACGACGAGGTGTTGATCACGCACGGAGCCACGGGGGCATTCGCCTCGTGCATCGACGCCTTCGTCAATCCCGGCGACGCGGCCGTCCTATTCGATCCGACCTCGCCGATCTTCTCGATTGGCTTGAAGCATCGCCGAGCACGGGTCCGCTGGGTGCCAACCTGGTCCGACCAGGGGCAACTCCGCTTCGCCATGGACCGATTCGCCCAAGTGATGCGAGGAGCGAAACTGCTCGTCTTGGCCGATCCCGCGAATCCGACCGGCTGCGTGTTGGCTCCGGAGGACATTGAACAAATCGCGTTCTGGGCGAGAAAGCACGATGTGCTGATCTTCCAGGATGCCTCGTTCGATCGCTGGCGATCCGAGCCTGCCCGCACGCGTTTGGCCTCGCTACCCAACGCGAACGCCCGCATTCTCACGTGCGGCAGCTTTAGCAAGAGTCACGGGTTGAGCGCGGCACGCGTTGGCTGGCTGACGGGCAATCGACATCTCGTGCGGCCATGTGCTGCCGCGATGTTACTCACCGCTCCGTTCGTTCCCACGCTGTGCCAACAAGCGGCATTCCAGGCGATGCGGACCTCGGAATCGGTCCGTGAAGATTTCGCTTCGCGCCGAGCGAATGTGAGCGAACGACTCCAGAAAATGGGCCTGAAACCCTGGACGGCCCAAGCGGGCTTCTTCCTGTGGGTGCCGGTGCCGAATGATGAAAAGGGAAGTGACTTTGCCCAGCGCCTGCTGAGAGAAACCAGAGTTCTCGTCAATCCAGGCTCGCCGTTCGGGCCATCGGGCGAGCGGTTCTTTCGTCTCAGTTTCGCCACGGATGCCGGGCGACTTCGCGAGGGGTTGGAGCGACTGGAACGCTTCTTGGCAAACGAAAAAGTACGTGGTTTGCGGGTCGCCGAGCACCTTCCCGCCAGCCGTGGAGCCTGAAGCGTAAGCGAAGGCAACCTCGCCCTATCTCTACTGTCCCGCCTTCGCTTACGCTTCAGGCTCCCCGCATTGCTCCGGCAATCGTCGTTCCGCGTTGGCACCCAGCCATACGATCGCGGCGACCGCCGTAATAGCGGCGAAGATCAACAGATTCGTTTCATAACCCACGACGAGGGCAGCCGTGCGATCATCAGCGGACAACTCGCCCACGGTCGAATCGAGCAGGCGAGCCTTCGCATTCAGGGCCCGATCCAGGACCACGCCACTGACCCAACCGGCAATTGCTGCCCCCGCACTCGCGGCCGTGTTCAGAACCCCCGCGACTACGGCTGTGTGCTTGCCGCCAACATCCGAACATGTCGCCCAGGCACCGCCGATCACGAAGTCGTTGAAAAACGCGGCCAGCGAAATCGCCAGGGCGAACGACCACGCACTCGGCATTCCGGAGGCCACGAAATAGCAAATCGAACACAGAACGATGCCGACGAATCCAGGCAATTGTCGAGACCAGCGCAGACTGGATCCACGCTTCAAAAGCGCATCGGTCAGAAAGCCGCCTAGCAGACAGCCAAACGCACCAAGCCAGAGCGGACCGCCCTTCATGACGGCGCCAAAAATGTCGGACGGATCCACGCCGTAACGCCGTTCCAGACAGGCCGGCAGGTAGGTCATGTTGAAGTACCAGCCATAGGTTATGCAAAAGTACATCGCATACAGGCAGACCAGATTGCGCTGGAAGAAGACAGAAGCCCACGGTACTGGGGCGTGCTTTGGACTCGGCTGTCGTCCTGCGAGTATGTAAGCCCGTTCCAGATCGTTGACTTGCGGATGCTGTTCCGGCCGATCGCGGAATCGACGGGCAAAGATCAGGCACCAAAACAGCCCCAGAAGTCCGAAGACGAGAAATGCTTGCCGCCAGGTCAACAGCGGCACGGTCATGGAAGTGCCGGCCACCAGAAACGTCCAAAGCAGCGGCGTGAGGCCTCCCATCAGCCGGGCGGACATCCAGACTAAACCCTGTGCGCGTGCTCTCTCTGCTGGCGGAAACCAATTCTGCAATGCGCGAGCAATATTGGGGAAAGCCCCGGCCTCCCCCGCCCCGAACATGAAACGAACCACGATCAAGAACGTCAGTCCGCCAAACGTGATCCCCGCAACTTTCCAACCGGCTAACCCGGTGAGCACTGTGAAGAACGACCACCAAAGCACGATGCGGATGAGCACTTTTCGCGGCCCGAACCGATCGCCCCACCATCCGGTCGGTACTTCAAACAGCCCATACGCGATGGCAAAGGCCGTGATGGCCCACTTCAGGTCGGCCACGCTGTCCAGGCCGAATTCCTTGACGATGGTCGGAGCCGCCACACCGAAGCAGGCTCGATCCAGATAGGTCAACGCCGACAGGAAACAAGCGAGAAGAAGAACCTGATAGCGGATGCGGGAGGCGGAAGTCATGCGGTTTGCCGGATGCATCGGGGGAAACCGTCATCTTGGGTTTCCCCGTTCGGCAATCAAGACCGCTGGACACAGGTCGTCAAGAATTGAGAAACGACCAGCCTGGCTCAGATCCGCTCGACACAATCAGATCGCCAGAACCAGACTGCCGTGAATGATTCGGCCTTCGTTCGCCAGTACGGAGCCGTGCCACTTCCCATTGACGCGATCCGCGCGGAACTCTTCGCCGATTCCCACTGCCGG